>JAIXQA010000009.1 GCA_027485915.1 Alphaproteobacteria bacterium
CTTTGGAAATCTGCCGCGCAGCGGCGCGAAGCGGACTTGACTCGTCAGATCGCCCGATCACGCTATTCAAAGCGGTTTGGTGGACCAAAGGGATCACCAAAACCGCTTCCAGACAAAAAACCTTCTCTCGCCACCACCACCTCCGCCAGAGCGTGAGCGAATGGCGGGGACCTCAGGGGACTTTGCGGCGTATGATCCCGACTCGGCTCGCGCCGTCCGGTTTGACAACCCTAAAGCCGGCGCCTCTACAAATTAAACAGGCGCGGGTCGCCGCCTTGGGCTGCGCGATTGATGGTCTTGGTGCGCTCGGTAGCGAAGCGGTGGAGATAATGTGGGCCGCCCGCCTTTGGGCCGGTGCCCGACAACCCTTCGCCGCCGAAGGGTTGCACGCCGACCACCGCGCCCGTCATGGTTCGGTTGACGTAATAATTGCCTGCGGGGACCGCCGCCTCAACCTCGTCAACAAAACTGTCGAGGCGGGTGTGACAGCCAAGCGTGAGACCATAGCCCTTACGGGCCAAAGCGGCACCGACACGCTCAATCGCTTCGGGGTGATAGCGGATCACATGCAGGATGGGACCAAAGACTTCAGTTTCCAGAACGTCCAAGCTATCTATCTCTACCAAGCAGGGCCCATAGAAATGGCCGTGCTCTGCCAGCGCGCCGACGTCTATTTTCTTCAAAATCTTAGCCTCTTGCCTCATTCGGGCTTCATGCGCCTCTAAAATCGCGCGGGCATCGCCATCAATCACGGGCCCAATGTCGGTTGAAAGAAGGGCAGGATCACCCAGCACCAATTCATCCATAGCCCCCATCAGACAATCGAGTACTGCGTCCGCTGTTTCATGCGGCAAAAATAATAGCCGTAGAGCCGAACAACGCTGCCCCGCCGAGCCAAAGGCCGAGACGATGACATCGTCCACAACTTGTTCCTTTAAGGCCGTGGTGTCGACAAACATGGCATTCAGGCCGCCCGTCTCTGCAATCAAAGGCACAATCGAGCCTTCCTTATGCGCCAGAGTGCGGGCAATCAGGCGCGCCACACTGGTAGAGCCGGTAAAGGCAATGCCGGCAATTTTTGGATGACTGACTAAATGTGCGCCCGTGCGGCCATCGCCTAATACAAGGTGCAGCACCTCTTTCGGCACCCCGGCTTGATGGAGGATATCGCACGCGGCCTGCGCAATCAGTGGGGTCTGCTCGGCGGGTTTGGCGACGACTGAATTGCCTGCTGCTAAAGCGGCAGAGACTTGACCCATGAAAATCGCCAAGGGGAAATTCCACGGGCTAATGCAGCCAAATACGCCGCGACCATGGAGGGAGAGTACATTGGTCTCGCCCGCCGGACTTGGCAGCTCAACCGGGCTTTGAAACTCTTGCGCGGCTTGAGCAGCATAATAGCGCAAGAAATCGATGGCCTCGCGGACTTCATCGATACAGTCCTGCAAGGTCTTGCCCGCTTCTGCCGAGCATAAGGCCATCAGACGGACGCGGTCAGCCTCCATCAAATCGGCGGCGCGCAAGAGGATCAGGCTTCTGGCATAGCCGCCCAACCGATCCCAAGCGGGTTGAGCAATATGGGCTTCGTCGCAGGCGGCATCGACGGCTCCAAGGCTTGTTTCGTCGATGTGGCCGACAATCCGCTGGTGATTTTGCGGCGAGGTCATAGCGACCGAGCCTTGGCCCTCGCACTTTTGGGCTTGGGCCGCGATCGCTTGTTGCAGGGCCACAACATCGGGAGCGAGGGTCAGATCGAGACCTTTGGAATTGGCCCGACCATCGCCATAAAGCGCAGGGGGGGCTGGCACTTTCAAATGCCGCCTTGTGCCTGCTTCTAGAGCCGTCAAAGGGTCACCGGCGACACGCTCAACGGGTACATCCTCGTCCAAAAACGCATGCACAAAGCTGGTGTTGGCCCCATTTTCGAGGAGGCGGCGAACAAGATATGGTAGCAGGTCTTCATGCGCGCCAACTGGGGCATAGACCCGCACATTCATCTCGCCAAACAGATCCCGCGCGGTGGCATAAAGCGTCTCTCCCATGCCGTGAAGGCGCTGAAACTCATAGGCTTCTTGACCGGCCGCTTGAGCCAAACAGCGGACAGCGGCCAAAGTGTGGGCATTGTGAGTAGCGAACTGGCTGTAGATAGCATCGGGTGCCCGCAGCATAAGGTCTGCACAGGCAAGATAAGAAACGTCCGTTGCCGGCTTGGTCGTGAAGACCGGGAAGTCCGGCCGACCGGCTACTTGTGCGCGTTTAATCTCGGCATCCCAATAGGCACCTTTCACCAAGCGCGCCATGATCCGTCTCCCCGAGGCACGCGCAATGGCGATCACAGTCTCTACCGTCTTAGGCGCACGCTTTTGATAGGCTTGGATGGCAAGGCCAAGGCCGTTCCAGCCGGCAAGCTCTGGCGCATGGGCAAGGCGGTTGAGGATTTCCAGTGACAAGACCAGACGATCCGCCTCCTCTGCATCCAAGCAGAAGCCAATGTCATATGTTTTGGCGATGCGTGCGAGGTTGAGAACGACCGGATAGAGGCCTTCATGCACTTGGTGACGCTGGCGGGCATCATAGCGGGGGGAAAGGGCACTAAGCTTGACGGAAATGCCGGAGGCTTTCTCTGGCCCCAATCCGCCAGAAGTCTTGCCAACCGTCTCTATCGCTTCAGCATAGGCCTTGGCATAGCGGGTCGCATCTTCTTGTGTACGTGCGCCTTCACCTAGCATGTCAAAGGAGAAGTGACTGGCCTGTTGCTTGCGGATGGCACCATGGCCGCGCTTGATCGCCGCCTCAATCGTACGACCCAACACAAATTGCTCGCCCATAATGCGCATGGCTTGGCCGACAGCGGCGCGAATCACAGGCTCACCTGCTTTGCGCGTCAGGCGGTGCATGAAGGCACCCAAGTCTTTGCGCGCTTCTGCTCCAACATCGACGACTTTGCCGGTCAACATGAGGCCCCAGACCGAGGCATTGACCAAGGTGCTGTCAGATTTGCCAGCCCGACCTCCCCAATCGCCGCTGGTGATTTTCTCAGCGATCAGGCGGTCAGCGGTTTCCTGATCAGGCACCCGCAACAGCGCTTCGGCCAAACACATCAAAGCGAGGCCTTCTGGCGTCGTAAGGCCGAATTCTTCTAAGAATGTCTCGAGCATGCCGACCGGCTTGGCCCGTTCACGGGCTTTGCGCACAATGGTCTGGGCGTCCATCAGGGCTTGCGAGCGCACGGCACCGCGCAGGGGGCTGTTATCGATGAGCCCCTGAACCAGAAGAACTTCATCGCCATATTTTGTGGCATCTATGGCTTCTAGATCGGTTAGGGTCAGCATAATGGCCTCATTTCGCGCATAGGTGATGTAGGCCTTATTGGCCTTTTGTGGCGGCACACTGTAAGGACACCACGGAAAAAACAAGGGCCTCTAGATGCGCATCATGCTGGTAACAGACGCGTGGGAACCACAAGTCAATGGAGTGGTACGGACGCTGTCGCGCACCGTGCAGGAATTACGCGAAATGGGCCATGAGGTTATGATGGTCACGCCTAATGATGGCTATAAGACCGTGCCCTTGCCGACCTATCCCGAAATCAAAATGGCCCTTTTTGCCAAGGATGACATTGAGGAGCGATTTGAAGAATTTGAACCCGAGGCCGTGCATATTGCCACCGAAGGTACCTTAGGACTAACTGCACGGCGCATTTGTATTCAGCACCGCTTTCCCTTCTCCACCTCTTACCACACGCAATATCCTGAATATGTCTCTGCCCGCTTTCCGATCCCGGTTAGCTGGGGCTATGCTTTTGTTCGCTGGTTTCACCATATGGCGGGCCGTGTGATGGTGGCGACGCCGACCATGCATGACCTTCTGGTCTCCAGGGGCTTCAGGAATCTTGCGATGTGGACCCGGGGCGTGGATACCGAACAGTTCAACCCTCGCCTTCGGGTCGAAGACCGGGGACCTTTGGCCGGGATTGAAGGCCCAATCTTCCTCTATGTCGGGCGAGTTTCGGTAGAGAAAAATGTCGAGGCCTTCTTGGCGTGCGATCTGAAGGGAACCAAAGTGGTCGTCGGGGATGGCCCTGCGCGGGCGGACCTTGAAACCCGTTTCCCTGAAGCGACGTTTTTAGGGGCAAAGTTTGGTGCAGAATTGGCCGCTTGTTATGCCAATGCCGATGTTTTTGTTTTCCCAAGCTATACTGACACATTTGGCCTGGTCATTCTGGAAGCCATGGCCACAGGCACACCGGTTGCGGCCTTCGTCGCACCAGGCCCAAAGGACATTATCCCCGGGTCTAATGCGGGCGTGATTGGCGATGATTTGACCGCCAGCATTGAGGCTTGCCTGAAGCTGGATCGCGCCCAAGTTCGCGCCTATGCTGAAGGCTTCTCTTGGCGGGCCTGTGCGGAACAATTCCTTGAAAACCTTGATCCCCTGCCCGTGATGGAGCGCTACAAGGTTTGGAACCGGGTCAAGAATGCGCTGCGCCTGCGGCGGAAGCGCAAGCCGATTTAAGGCAACAGATAAGGCGCTAACTGGGCTTCTAATTCCTTGAAGGGGCGCTTAGGGCGACCTTGCAGATCAATGGTGACGGCTTCAACAGCAGCGGTTGCGATGACCTCTTCGCCTCGGAAAATCGTCTGGTTGATCATCAAGCGTACGCCCTTAATCGCATCATACTGGGTCTGCACGACGAGACTATCGTCAATACGTGCCGCCTTCTTGAACTTGATGTCCATGCCGGTAATGGCAAAGGCTAAGGGCGGGTCGCGTTCCAGCAATTGGGTGTGGTGAATTCCGGCCAGCCGCAGAAAGTCTGACCGGCCGCGCTCAAAATAACGCAAATAATTGGCGTGATAGACGATGCCCGACATGTCGGTATCTTCGTAATAGATACGCACCGGCAAAAAGTGGGTACGGCCTTCAAAACGGCCAGCGCTCGGTTGATCGTTCACGCGTATCTCTCCCCAACAAGCACAAAAGCCGCCGCTAGGACACCCCAGCGGCGGCTTATGAAAACAATCAAGCCAAGTGGCTTAGCGCTTCAGAACCAGGCCTTCACGCTGCGCACGCTTGCGCTGCAGCTTGCGCATACGACGCACGGCTTCGGCATCTTCACGAGCACGCTTCTCAGAAGGTTTTTCAAAATGATTACGACGCTTCATTTCGCGGAAGGTGCCTTCACGCTGCATCTTCTTTTTCAGTGCTTTCAACGCCTGATCAACGTTGTTATCGCGCACAAGGATCTGAACCAGGGGAGCCCCCTATAAATTGGACGAACGACCAGAAAGCTGGCCAAGTGAAAGTAGAGCGGGGGACATACAGAAATCAGTCCTGATTGTCCACCTCATGATGTCGAATCATGTCAGTTGCGAAAACAGCGATGGACCATAGGCCGTCCATGACCTATCTTAGTGCCTATGACCGTTTCTGCTGACCTCCCGAACCCGATTTCTCGCCACGATCCGATTCAAGCCCTAAGGGATCGCTATCTCGATGCCGCTTTGGATGAGGCGAGCTTCTCTGGTTGGCTGCCCAATGCCTTGGCTCGGGCACGCGAGGCGGCAAATTTGTCCGAGGGTGAGGCTTTACTCGCAGCCCCACGTGGCGCGATCGATCTGATTGATGCGTGGTTTGACCGGGCCGAACGCGCTATGGAACGTGCGATTGAAGATTGTCCGCCTGGCACAAAGATCCGCGCAAAGGCAACGTTGGCCGTCCGGGTGCGGCTGGAAGCTTTATCGACGCACAAAGAAAGCCTGCGCCGCGCCGCCGTTTATCTGGCCATGCCCAATAATGCCCCTGATGCGGTGCGGATTGGCTGGCGGGCAGCAGACAGGGCTTGGGTCGCAATGGGCGACCCTTCGACCGACTTCAACTATTATTCCAAGCGCACCATCCTATCAGGCGTCCATCTGGCAACCTTGGCCTATTGGCTGCAGGATGAGAGCGACGACAGTGCCGCGACCTGGGCCTTTTTGGACAAGCAGATTCATGGGGTGATGCAGTTTGAAAAGGTCAAAGCCCAAGTCAATCAGCTGGTCGACAAGATACCCGATCCTTTGGGCATTTTGACCCGCCTACGTTATGGCGCCCAACCTAAGCCGTGAATGCTAATCACATGGCCCATTTTGCGGCCATCGCGCACGGCGCGCTTGCCATAGAGATGGACGAAAGTGTCCACTTGGCTGGCCAGATCGGCCAATGTATCGATATCATGCCCGATTAAATTGGTCATGACGACCTTGGACGCGTGGCGGGTGGGCGACGCCAAGGGCCAGTGGACGACCGCGCGAATATGTTGCTGAAACTGGTCTGCCGCACAGCCATCCTGGGTCCAATGTCCGGAATTGTGCACGCGGGGGGCAATCTCATTGACCACCAGTTCCTCACCCAGGACAAAGAACTCCACCGCCAGCACACCAATATGGCCCAAGGCATTTGCAATCTGGCCGGCCGCGGCCACCGCGCTTTCGCCCAATGCAACTGAGATCCGGGCTGGGACCGTAGAGGTGCGCAAAATCCCGCCTTGGTGGACATTTTCGGTCACATCATAGGCGGCAACACTGCCATCCATTGCGCGGGCCAGAATGACCGACACTTCGCGCTCAAACGGCACAAAGCCTTCCAAAATCGCAGGCTTCCCACCTAAAGCGGTCCAGGCTTCGGCCACATCGGCTATCTGGCTTAAGCGGAACTGACCTTTACCGTCATAGCCAAGGGTGCGGGTCTTTAGAATGGCGGGCAAGCCAATCACGCTAACGGCGCGCTCAAGCTCTTCCAAACTGTCACACGCTTGAAAGGGCGCGGTTTGAAGGCCTAAGCCTTGAATGAATTGCTTTTCGACCAAACGATCTTGTGTCAATTGCAAAGACTTGAGGCCCGGACGAATAGCCGCGCGTGCCTCCAAAAAGGCCAGTGAGGCGGCGGGCACATTTTCAAATTCGAACGTCACCACATCGACGCAATCTGCAAAGGCGGCCAGCGCTTCTTGATCGTCCCAAGCAGCCGTAAAGCATTTGGCGGCGACGCGCCCGGCCGGGCAATCGGCCTCTGGCTCATAAACCACGCAATCAAAGCCCAGCTCCGCTGCCGCCACAGCCAGCATGCGGCCCAATTGGCCGCCACCTAAAATGCCGATGGTCGAACCGGGGGCTAGGCGATCAGAGGCAGCTGTCATGCGCGCGGATCGTCCCCAACGGCCTCGGTCTGCGCCTCCCGCCACGCCGAGAGACGTTCGGCCAAGGCATGATCGGTCAAGGCGAGGATCGAAGCCGCCAACAAAGCAGCATTTGCAGCACCCGCCGGGCCAATGGCCAAAGTACCGACAGGGATACCTTTGGGCATTTGTACGATCGACAATAGGCTGTCTTGGCCCGACAAAGCGGCAGAGCGTACCGGCACACCTAGTACGGGCAAAGTCGTCATGGCGGCAACCATGCCCGGTAAATGTGCAGCCCCGCCCGCACCGGCAATAATCACTTTAAGGCCTCGGCTTTTGGCTTCCTTGGCATAGAGGCTCATTTTGTCCGGCGTTCTGTGCGCGGAAACGACTTTGGCCTCGTATGGCACAGCCAAATCGTCAAGAATCTTGGCTGCCTCAATCATGGTTTCCCAATCAGAGCGGGAACCCATAATCAATCCGATCAGAGGGCCGATTTGAGGACTAGAGGCCATCGATTGTGCTTTCCAACACTTGTGACGAAAGCAGCCTGCATTCGCTTGCGCTTGCGTCAACACCCAAGAAAGCGGGGCTTCTAGTCGCAATAGGCCACAAAGGGAAGGCCTTATTGGAAATCCGTGCGTGTAAACATCTTGTTAACCAATCGCGCGCACAGCCTAGAGGCACAGGTTTTGGGTTTTGCGCCCTTACTAAGCGTTTCATAAAGTGGTATGAAGACGGGAAATTTCGGCCGTGTTAGGCGGTCAGGACAGGAGCATTTGGCGGTGTCGTTTGCACAACATCAGTCTGATGGAAAGCCAAAAGTGATCTCGCCGTCCCTGCAGCCAAAATCGGCGCTTGAGCGGGCGACCCAAGCTGCTGCCGCTGCCAAACGCAATCCGCCAGGCGACACAGGCTCTGCCCCACGTCATCCAGAAGTGTCGGAGGCTCAATCGGCCGAGAAACCTCAGGTGCTTGGCATCCCGTCGCATGAATTGACCCCGCATGTCCGCCGGGCGCTGAAGCATTTATCCGATCAAGTGGAGAGCCTCAAATCGGATCGGGCGCGCTTAGTTGATAGGTTGCGGCGGGCCGAAGAATTGGCCGACCGCGATACATTGGTGCCCGTTTTCAATCGTCGTGCCTTTGAGCGCGAACTGAACCGCATCATCAGCTTCGCACACCGCTATGAGGTGCAAGCCAGCTTGGTTTATTTTGACCTCGACGGATTTAAGCAGATTAATGACCGCTTTGGCCACCCCGCCGGCGACGCCATCTTGCTAGCAGTTGGCGAGACTTTAGCGGCAAACATCCGCGAAAGTGATCTGGTTGGTCGCGTAGGTGGCGACGAGTTTGCCGTGATCTTGGCTAAAGCGGGCCCAGAGGATGCGCGTCGTAAGGGCGCACAATTGGCCGAAGCCATTTCCCGCACCGAAATCACTTATCAAGGCCACCGACTGCGGGTCGGGGCGGCCTATGGCTCTTATTGCTTTGAGTCGGACGATACCGGAGAGCGGGCCTTATCACGCGCGGACGAGGCCATGTATGCCAATAAGGTTGGCCGCAAAATCCAAAGTCTCTAATTACAAGTCTTTGATGTAATGGATAAAGCCTGCATGGCGCGCGACGCGGTCATAAAGGCTCCGGCCTGGTGCATTGGTCTCATGCGTCAACCAATAGACGCGGGCAGCATTTTGGGCGCGCGCCGCGTCAGCCACTGCTTCAATCAAAGCCTCGCCTACCCCACGCTTGCGTGCCGCGGGAAAGGTAAACAAGTCCTGCAGGTAGCAATAAGGCCCAATTGTCCACGAAGAGGGATGATAAAGAAAGTGGACAAGGCCCAAGACCTCCTCGCCAGCAACGGCAACAAACCCATGCAGCGGCCCTTCGGGATCGAGCAGGCGCTGCCAAGTCACTTCGGTCACCTCTGCAGAGAAGTTTGTGACCTTATAAAAAGTCAAATAGCCCTGCCACAGCTCTTCCCAAACGGTCCGATCACTGGCGCTTAATGGCCGAATGCGAATATCCCCCATGGCACACCTGTGACTTCAAAGACTTACTTGGTGAATGTTTTTGGCGCGACCTGTACAACTTTACTGCCGCGCGCGACGACTTCGTTCACAGCCATGCCGCGCTCAACCACATGGTTTCTAAATCGGAACAAGCCGTCAACGCCGATGAAGCCATCTTGGGCCTCAATGGCCCGCGCGGAAGCCCCCGACTTGCTGCCTTCTCGCGTCATGCGCGCCAGCATGGCAGTGGCGTCATAGCCCATGCCGGCTAGGCGGGTCGGACGGCGCTGATAGGCTTGGTTGAAACGTTGCTCAAACGCGCTGCGGGCGGCAACATCCGGGGTTACGAACCAAGCCCCTATCATGCGGCTGTCGTTCAAGGTGTCAGCATCATTCCAAAGACCTGTTCCCAAGTAGCGAACTTGGCGCGAGCTAGCACCTGCCTGACCCAAGGTCTGAACAATTGCCCGCAGCATCGCCCCGCGTTCAGGGATCAATATGGCGGTTTCCCGTGCGGCAGTACCGCCAGAGACCCTGCCCGCCACCCGACGCGAGACTTCTATGGCAGATGTCATTGAGGTGGAACGAGGATCATAACGCTCATCGCCCATAAACTCGATGCCGGCGGTGGCCGCCGTTTCCCGGGCGGCAGCGGCCACGCGGTCGCCATAACGGCCCTCGGGTGCCAGAACGACCAATCGCTTGACGCCCTGTTCGGCCGCATAGCGGACAATCTGTCGAGCCTCATCCTCGGGCAGAAAGGTCAAAACATAGATGTCGCGACCAGCTTCCGAGGTATCGGTGGAGAAGGAAAACATAGGCACATCATTGGCCCGGGCATAAGGCGCAATGGCCGTTACCCCGCTGGCAAATAGGGGACCCAAAATGAAGTCAGCCCCAGAACGCATCGCATCGACTGCCGCGTCACGCGCAGACTCGGGTGTATCGCCAGAATCCTTTGGAATGAGGAGCATAGACCGATCGCCATGCTCAAATAGGGCGAGCTCCGCCGCACTTTGGAGGGTCTGAGCTTCGTTTCGGATAGCCGGATTGTCGCTGCTAAATGGTGCCAGCAAGGCGACACGAACCAGCTTACGGCCAGCCATATGGGGTGGCGTGAGCCTATTGGTCGCCTTGACGACATAAGGATTGACCGGTTCTTGCGCGACCGGTGGGGGTGTAGCTGGTGTCGGCGTGCTAGGCTTTGGCGTCGAAGCACAGGACGCTAAGCCGAACAACATAGCTGCGCAGAGGCTTGCGCCTAGCGCGCGTTTAAGGCTTGGTATCCTAGTCGGAAAGTACGAAACTTCTGCCGAAGAAATGGATGACATGGCCAACGCTACTCCCAATACTAGGCCTAAGTCTAAGCGTGAGGGCAGTCTGGTGCAATCGCATCAGCTGGAAACGCCCATAAAAATGCTGTTAGAATCGGGCCTTTACTTGGTAGCCACACCCATTGGTAATCTAGGGGACTTCACACCACGCGGGGCCAAAACCCTGACCGATTGCGACTTGATTCTGGCCGAAGATACGCGTGTAACCAAGCGCTTGATGGGCTTACATGGCATTAGCGGCAAAGTTGTGCGCTGTGATGAGTCAGCAACTGAGACAGGCCTTGCGCAAGCACTGAAAATTCTTGAGCACGGAGGAGCTGTCGCCTTCTGTTCCGATGCCGGAACCCCGGGTGTGAGTGACCCTGGCGAACGATTAGCGCGTGGGGTGATTGAGGCGGGACATAAGGTTCTGGCTGTCCCTGGGGCGTCGGCCGCTCTGGCTGCCTTGATTGTTTCAGGCCTGCCATCCGCACGTTTCTTCTTTGCAGGCTTTGCGCCATCCAAGGCTGGTGCACGCGCCGACTTTTTCCACGAATTTGCCACCATTCCAGCCACTTTGATTTTTTATGAGACCGGTCCGCGCTTGGCTGAAAGCCTTGGGGCTATGGCCAAAGTCTTCGGTGACCGGCCTGCTTGTGTCGCGCGCGAACTGACCAAGCTCTATGAAGAGACTCGGCGCGGTACCTTATGCGATCTGGCGGCGTATTACGCCGCATCGGACGCACCGCGTGGTGAAATCGTTGTTGTGGTTGGCGGCAAAAGCCAACATGTCATAGAAGCCGAAGCACCGGATTTGGACGAGGCCCTAGAGGAGGCTTTGTCACGCCTCAGCGTGAAAGATGCCGCTGCAGCTGTGGCCTTAAAGACCGGGATAGCCCGCCGCGAGGTCTATAGCCGCGCCCTCGCCTTAGTGGCTACGCGCAAGCAGGTTGTGTCATGAACCTCACCCAGCGCGCCCTTGCTGAACAATCTGGCCGATGGGCAGAAAGCTGGGCTGCATTTGTGTTGCAGTTGAAAGGCTATGCGATTTTGGGACGGCGGGTGCAAACGCCTGCAGGGGAAATTGATCTGATCGCACGACGCGGCGATATTTTGGCCTTTATCGAAGTTAAAATGCGCCAAGAGGCCGTCAATCCCGCCGAAATACTGCGGCCTAAACAAATGTCGCGTATCGTGCGGGCTGCAACCGGCTGGACATCTAGACGCGACTGGACCCAGCATTTCACTTGGCGCTATGACTTGATTGTCGTCACCAAATGGCGATGGCCAAAGCATATTCGGGACGCTTGGCGACCGGATGTCGACCCTATGCTGGTTGGGGGGCGTCACTATTCCGACAATGTGATTTCATTTCGGGTACGGCGCAAATGATCCCTAGAACGCGCCAAGATGCTGAAAGTGCTATCAAAGTGTGCGCGGCTATGCCGGCGGACCGCTTTGATCTGACAGCCTGTGCACTGGCTTGCGCCATACATGAAAACCCTGATCGAGACCTCTCTGAGGCACTGAGTGTTCTAGATCAGCTCACCGCTCTAGCCCAACAGCGCCAGCCGCAATCGGCTTTTGCCTTCTCGCAACTGATTTTCGGGGAAATGGGGTTTGCGGGTTCAACCACCGATTTTGACGATCCTGGCAATGCCGACTTGATCAGTATTCTTATTGCCCGCGCCGGGCTGCCCGTAGGACTGGGCATTATTTGGCGCCATGTCGCCCGCCTATCGAACGCCCCTCTGTATGGCGTGGATTCACCGGGACATTTCTTACTGCGGCTAGAGGCTAAGGATGGCCCTGTGTTCATCGACCCGCTTGCTGGTGGGGCTATTGTGGATGAGCTTGGCCTATCTGAAATTGCCAATCGGGTTGGCATTAGGGCCTTAAGTGACGCCATGCTTGCTCCGGTTTCTGACCGGGTGATGGCGGTGCGCTTGCAAACCAATTTGGCGGCCCGTGCACGGGCTTCAGGCCAAATTGACGCTTGGATGCGGGCCGCCTGTCGCCGCGCCTTGCTCGCCCCAGATAATTATCAAGTCGCACTCGACTATTCCCAAGCTGCTGAAGCCGCCGGACAAATTCATATTGCCCTTGAATGGGCGCAGCGGGCTAGCCAACTTCAGGGCTACACCCAAGCTGATCGCGACAGAACTCAACACCTGCGCCACAAGCTCAATTAGCGAGTACATCCTGTGTCTGATTCACCTGCCTCAAAGCCCCTGCGTATTGCCATCCAGATGGACCCGATTGAGCATGTCAATATTGACGGCGATACGACTTTTGCCATGGCCGAAGAGGCACAAAATCGTGGCTATGAGATTTTTGTCTATCAAGTTGACACACTCAGCTGGCAGGAGGGGAAGGTCAGCGCACGGGCTAAACCTGCCACAGTACAACGCGTCAAGGGCGACCACGTAACACTCGGCGCAGAAGTCGTTTTAGATTTGGCGGAAGATGTCGACGTCGTCTTGATGCGGCAGGACCCACCCTTTGACATGAGCTATATCACGGCCGCACACCTGCTAGAGTTCTTAAAAGGCAAGACTTTGGTGGTGAACGACCCCTTCTGGGTGCGATCGAGCCCGGAGAAGATCGTCCCCCTCCTGTTTCCGGACTTGATGCCGCCCACGCTTGTATCGCGCGATGTGGCGACCATTAAAGCATTCCAAGCCGAGCATAAGGACATTGTGGTCAAGCCCTTGTTCGGCAACGCCGGTGCCGCAGTTTTTCGGATCAAGCCGGAGGATGGCAATCTAGGCGCGCTGCTGGATCTATTCTTCACCACCAGCCGGGACCCAATCATGGTGCAAGCTTTTGTACCGGGTGTCTTTGATGGTGACAAACGCATCATCCTCGTGGATGGCGAGCCTGTGGGCGCGATAAATCGCGTGCCTAAGGGGAATGATATACGGTCTAACTTGGCTGTCGGTGGCACCGCCCACCCCGTCGATCTCAGTGATGCAGATCTGGCCATTTGCCGCGCCATCGGCCCAACCCTGAAAGAAAGAGGCCTTTTGTTTGTTGGGATAGACGTCATTGCGGGCCGCTTGACTGAGATCAATGTCACCTCTCCAACCGGCGCTTTGGCCTTAAAAGCTTTCTCCGGGGTCAATGCCGTGTCGCTCATGTGGGATGCGATCGAGCGGAAATTGAACTAGTCTTTACCTTATGGTAAATCACTTGTGCACAGCCTCTAAAGGTAGAAAACCACAATCTAGCCGATGAAGTAGTCTTTTGTTCGTTTTTTGTTCGTTGTATGTTCTAATTTCAAGTTGGAATGTGGATAGTTCGGAAGCGAAACAATGGTTGCTCGATTGGTTACGTGGGCCTTTGATGGGGCCGAGGCACGTAGAGTGGACGTCCAAGTCCAAATAACAGACGCGGGGGCAAACCCTTATTTCTCAATTGTCGGTTTAGCGGACAAGGCCGTCGCCGAAAGCCGCGAGCGGGTGCGCTCGGCCTTTGCAGCCATTGGGTTGTCTGTTCCTGCCAAGCGCGTGCTGGTGAACTTAGCCCCGGCCGACTTGCCAAAGGAGGGCTCCCATTATGACGCGCCGATTGCAGTGGCGCTTTTGACGGCCATGGGTGTCTTGCCTTCTGACGCCTTAGATGGCCTCGCTGTTCTGGGTGAATTAGGTCTGGATGGAGACTGGCAACCGATTGTGGGCGCTTTGCCTGCTGCGATGGCATCCCATGGTGAGGATTTGACCTTGGTTTGCCCGCTGGCATCGGCTGCCGAGGCCGCTTGGTCTGGTGGGCGGGTGATCGGGGTATCGAGCCTGATGGGCTTTATCAATCATATTCGTGGTGCCCGCCCGCTTGAGTTGGCGCAACCTGGCGCGTTGATCGATGCGCCCCCGGTTGCGGATTTGAAGGATGTGCGTGGACAAGAGCAAGCCAAGCGCGCACTGGAGATCACAGCAGCTGGTGGTCATAATCTTCTCTTGGTGGGCCCACCGGGGGCTGGCAAGTCCATGCTGGCACAACGTCTACCGGGCCTTCTGCCGCCCTTAAATGCCCGCGAGTTGTTGGAAGTGTCGATGGTTCACTCGGTGGCGGGCATGTTGGAGCGTGGCGCCTTGACGCGCACCCGGCCATTCCGCGCGCCACACCATTCAGCTAGCATGGCTGCTTTGACAGGCGGGGGCATTCGCGCCAAGCCGGGCGAAGTCTCCTTAGCCCATCACGGTGTCTTGTTTCTTGATGAATTGCCTGAATTCTCCGCCCAAGCCCTCGACGCCCTCCGCCAGCCCTTGGAAACTGGCGAAGTGGTGGTTGCGCGGGCAAACCGACATGTGACTTATCCCGCGCGTTTTCAACTGATCGCCGCCATGAATCCATGTCGCTGTGGTGCAGCAGCTGGCCGGACGTGCGGGAAAGCGCCGCGCTGTATGGTGAGCTATCAGGCACGCATATCAGGGCCCTTTCTCGACAGGATTGATTTGCAGATCGATATTCCGGCGGTAACAGCCGCCGACCTTGCCCTGCCTGCCAGCCGCGAAGGCACCCAAGAGGCCGCGGCTCGTGTGGCAAGTGCCCGTGCGGCGCAGGCAGAGCGGTATCAAAATGATGGACTGGCAATTGCGACCAACGCCATTGCCAGTGGGGCGGTTCTAGATCGTGTCGCATCACCGGACGGGCCGGGGCGGGATTTGTTGGGAAAGGCAGCCGATGCGCTGCGCCTTTCGGCTCGGGCCTATCACCGTACGCTCAAGGTCGCGCGCACGATTGCAGACCTCGACGGGGCAGAAGGGGTGAAGAGAATTCATATTGCCGAGGCTTTGGCCTATCGGCGGGTAGAGCCTAATCCGGCGCAAGCCGTCTCAACACCCAATTTCCAAAGACTTTAGCGCTTGCCCATCGGGACTTTGTCCGCCGTGGTTGCGCCTTTAGAGAACAAAGGCGTTGGCGCTTCGGTCTTGGACTTTTCCGCCTTGGGCTTGCGGATTTCCTTGTTACTTTTTTTCTGTCCCTTGGCCATGGGGTGCTCACATTGGTGAAGGATTGAAGGGACGAAGTCGCAGGTTGCGGCCAATGCCAAAGCATCGGCCGCATCCATAAGGGCTAAAAGTCTCGGCTTCCTGAAGAAGCCAAAAATTTAGGCGCGATCTTGCAGGTTTTCGGCAGACATTTTGCCGCTCTTGCGATCTGCCACGAGGTCATAGCTGACCTTTTGGCCGTCGCGCAGGTCGCTCATGCCCGAGCGTTCCACTGCACTGATGTGGACGAAGGCATCAGGGCCGCCGTCATCAGGAGCGATAAAGCCAAAGCCTTTTTGGCCGTTAAACCATTTTACTGTTCCGGTAGTCATTAGCGTAGTTCCGTTCATAGAGAATATGATGCCGGCGTGTGCAGGCATTTTGGTGTCGACATTTCAGGAGGTATTTTTGAGAGCAGCGCCGATGATCTCAGCGAACAGACAAGCATAGAACCGTCATTAGACCGGTGCCCTATGCGCCCTTCCCAGCCAATAAGCAAGCAGTTTCGGTTTGAGCTTGTTTCCAGCCTTGCCCAAAGCGAAAGCAGCAATCTATCCTCAATGTGAGCATAACCCCTTCCCCTGTAGAGGACTCTCCCGTAATCGTGGCCTATGCGATACGCGCTACGAGCGCCGCGAGGGATGAAGGTCGGGCTCCTCGGTGGTTCATTTGATCCTGCCCATTCCGGCCATGCCCATGTGGCCGAGACAGCCCGTGCCCGGCTGGGCCTGACTTGTGTCTGGTGGCTGGTATCCCCGCAAAACCCGCTTAAGCCGAAGTCAACGCCCTTGGAGCATCGGCTCGCTTCAGCCCGAAGTGTGGCGCGTGGGCCCCACAATCTTGTCACTGATATTGAAACCCAACTCAAAACCCAATTCACCATCGACACCTTGCGCGCCCTAAAGAGACGCTACCCAGGTGTGCACTTTGTTTGGTTGATGGGTGCGGATAATTTAAGCGGGTTTGAACGCTGGCGCGGCTGGCAAGATATCGCCCGCCTGATCCCAATCTGCGTGGTTTCGCGCCCAGGCGCCGGACCACGTGCCCGTTTAGGGCGATTGGCTCAGCGCTTTCCTCACGCGAGATTGAACTTGGTCAATGCGATGGCATGTCCGCATGCAATTCCACCGGCTTGGGTCTATATACCCGCCCGCTGGAATCCCTTATCCTCCACGGCCCTAAGAGCCAGCGGGGCTGGACTGACGGTTGCTTGAGTTAGTTTGTAGATTGCTTCCTGAGGTAAGAGTTTCAATGTTTGAAGAATTAGTCCGGCAACACCAACAAGAACTGTTGGCTGGGGGGCGTAAGTTCAGCATCACGCTTGGACTCGATAACCCAGCCGCGCATATTGAGCGTGCTGAACGCGAGGTGCTGGATCGCATCTTGCCGGAATTGGGAAATCAGATCGGCCCAGCCGCCCGCTTGATCGATTGTGGACCATTCACCGGACTGCGCACGGCACAATTGCTGGCGACGCTGGAACGCCCAAAAGCGATTGTCCTGATGAATCGCGAGATTGATCCGCGCATCTTTGACGTTTTGCAAGCCAAAGCGACAACTGCGGAAATCAGTGTTGCACCTGCCAGCGCAACACCTGAGACTTGGGACCTACCTGCGATCGGATCGGGCACCAGCCTAGCGGTGATTGCCGGAGGTGGCTTGGGGTTCTTGACCCAAGCCGAACGTAAGGACCTGTTTAGCGGGGCCTCTGCAACCTTGAAGACCGATGACTTCCTCTTGTTGACGATTGAGCTGGCGCAAAATGCCGCTGTGGTCGAAGCCGCCTATCAAGATTTTGGCCAGCATTTGGTCCGGACTTGCTTAACGCGCCTGGGCAAAAGCCATGGTCTTGAAGCGCGTGTTTTCCATCAGGCCACCAGCCAACAGGTTATGTTTGGTGCCTTGGCGCAGAAAGACGCGAACATCCAGTGGCAAGATGCAGGCTGCGGCTTCAGTCCCGGCGACTGGTTAGCCATGGGTGCCGCCCAGCAGTTTACCGCGGAAACGCTGGCTCGAGAGGTCATGGATTTCGACGTGCACCAAACGTGGCGCGCCAGCGATGGCCGGGTCGATGTGGTGCTCTTGAAGAAAAAATAGCACCCCTTTGTCGTTCTGGTTATGTTCTGTTAAGGTGCATCGGTGCACGAAGACTGCGATTCGCTTTACGGAACGAAAAACATGTCACTTCAAACGATCCTTCTCGGCATTGATCCAGGCTTACAGCGCACCGGCTGGGGTGTGATTGCGTGCGAAGGCGCGCGTATTTCGTGGGTGGCCCATGGTGTTATCGCGCCGCCAAGCAAACTCGCTTTGACCGAGCGCTTGGGCCTGCTTGCCAGTGGCATCAAAGACGTGCTTGATTTCTACAACCCGACCGAAGCGGCGGTTGAAGAGGTTTTCATGGCGAAGAATGCGCAATCCGCCCTTTTGCTGGGCCATGCCCGTGGCGCGACCCTGTCGGTTCTGGCGCAACACCATGTTGTCGTGACTGAATATGCCACCCGCCATATCAAAAAGGCGCTTGTCGGAACTGGCGGGGCCGAAAAGGAC
Source organism: Alphaproteobacteria bacterium (assembly GCA_027485915.1). Lineage (GTDB taxonomy): Bacteria > Pseudomonadota > Alphaproteobacteria > Caulobacterales > Aquidulcibacteraceae > Aquidulcibacter. The sequence goes on from JAIXQA010000009.1 coordinate 18,029, forward strand.
CAAGTGGCCTTCATGGTTCGCCGTCTCTTGCCGCAATCGGGTGCCGTTTCTGCCGATGCCGCAGACGCTTTGGCCGCTGCCATTTGCCACGCAGCCGAACGGCGTAGCCCGACTAGCCAACGCATGGCAGCCAAGGGATGATCGGCTCGCTGAAAGGCATCGTAGCCGCAACGGGCGAAGATCGCGCTTTGATCGAGGTCGGTGGCGTCGGCTATTTGGTCTTTGCGGGGACACGGACTTTGTCGCGCCTTGGCCAAGGTGCCGCCGTGCATATCTTTATCGAAACCCAATTGCGCGAAGATTCTTTGAAGCTCTATGGCTTTTTGTCGGACGCAGAGCGGGCTTGGTTTGCGAAGTTACAAGAGATTAGCGGCGTAGGGGCCAAGGTCGCTTTGGCAATTCTAGACGTCCTCTCGCCCAATCAATTGATGGAAGCAGCTGCCCTTGAAGACAAGGTCAGCATCGCGCGCGCCAATGGCGTCGGCCCAAAGCTTGCCGCGCGCATCGCCACCGAACTGAAAGGTCGCCCACCACCAGCGAGCCTGATGGGCCAAACTGGCACCTCTGGCTTTAGTGAGGGGGGTGCAACGGTTTCAGCCGAAGCCCAAGCCCAGACCACACACGTTCAAGAAGGCCCTGCTTTGGCCGACCGCTCGCAAGCCATTTCAGCCCTTCTCAACCTTGGCATTGCTCAGCCCGAGGCCTTGCGCGCCGTGGCGCAAGCCAGCCGCAGTCTTGGTGACGAGGCAAGTGTCGGCGCGTTGGTGAAGGCGGCCTTGAAGGAGATTGGCCGATGAACCAACTGGGCGATGAAAGTGGCGGCGAGCGCCTGATCTCCTCTGAATTGCGCGTCGGCGATACGCTCGACCGCGCACTGCGCCCCTCAGGCTTTGACGAATTTGTCGGCCAGACGGAGCTGAAAGCGAATCTCGAAATCTTCGTCCGGGCCGCCAAGGGGCGGGGCGACGCCATGGACCATTTATTGCTGTTCGGCCCACCGGGCTTGGGCAAAACAACGCTGGCGCAAATTACGGCACGCGAATTGGGTGTGAACCTCAAAACGACATCGGGGCCGGTGATCGCCAAAGCGGGCGATCTTGCCGCCCTTTTGACCAATCTTGAGCCGCGCGACGTTTTGTTTATCGACGAAATCCACCGCCTGCCTGCTGCGGTTGAAGAGATTCTCTACCCAGCCATGGAAGATTACGCCCTCGACCTCGTCATTGGCGAAGGCCCCTCAGCGCGGTCGATTCGTATTGATCTGTCCCCATTTACCCTGGTGGGTGCCACAACGCGGGCGGGTTTATTGTCCACGCCGCTGCGCGACCGATTTGGCATCGTCTCGCGTCTCGACTTTTACAGTGTGGCAGATTTGGAATGGATCCTGCGACGCGCCGCAAGCAAGCTCGGGGCACCATTGACCTCGGATGGGGCAACCGAGATCGCGCGCCGCGCGCGCGGCACACCCCGGATCGCCGTGCGCCTGTTGCGACGGGTGCGTGACTTTGCTGATGCCCTAGGCAGCCCGCTCGACGCGCAAACCGCCGCCCATGGCCTTGCCCGCCTCGACATTGATCCAGATGGCCTCGACATGCTTGACCGCCGCTATTTACGGGCCTTGGTTGAGACCTATGGCGGGGGGCCCGTGGGCGTAGAAACCCTTGCGGCCGCCATCTCCGAAGCCCGCGACGGGGTGGAAGATGTGATTGAACCCTATCTGATGCAGCAGGGCTTTATTATGCGCACGCCGCGTGGCCGTGTCGCAGCCGCGAGAGCCTATCAGCTCTTTGGCCTGCCGGAACCAAAAGCGCCACCGCAACCTGGCCTATTTGACGATTCAGCGCGTTAGATAACCCCTGCGCCCCTGAGCGCCGCGATCTTGTCCCCATCATAGCCCAACAGATCGGCAAGGACTTCGCCGGTATGGCTGCCAAGCTCCGGCCCGGTCCAGCGCACATTGCCCGGTGTGCTGGAGAGCTTGGGGAAGACATTCGGCATGGGGAACGGCCCCAGTTCTGGATGTTCCACCGTCACAATCGCTTCGCGCGCAGCGAAATGGGGGTCGGCCAACATGTCCGGCGCGCGATAGATGCGGCCACAGGGCACGCCATGGGCCTCGCAGATCGCCTCTAGGTCGGCACAATTCATCTGAACACTCCACGCGCTGACCAAAGCATCCAGTTCTGCCTGGTTCTCGCCACGGGCGACATGGGTCAAAAAGCGCGGATCATCCGCAAGTTCTGGCTCGCCCATGGCTTCGGCCAAGCGCCGCCAAACCGTGTCTTGATTGGCGGCAAGGATTAGCATGCCATCGCTGGCGGGATAAATGTTCGACGGCGCGATTTTGGGCAGGAAAGAGCCTGTCCGCTCTCTAATATAACCGCCAAAATGATAGTCGGGCACAAGGCTTTCCATCATGGCAAAACAAGCTTCATAAATGGCGGAGTCGACGATTTGACCACGACCTGTATTGCGACGATGCTCCAGTGCGGCCAGCGCGCCGATGGCGGCATAAGTTGCGGCTAGACTATCGCCAATCGAGATACCAGCTCGCGACGGCATCCGATCGGGCTCTCCCATCACATAGCGCAGGCCACCCATCGCCTCGCCCACACTGGCATAGCCCGCCTTGGGACTATTCGGCCCTGTCTGGCCATAGCCAGAGACGCGGATCATGATGAGGCCGGGATTGAGGGCGGACAAGACGTCATAGCCCAGACCCCATTTCTCCAAGGTTCCGGGCCGAAAATTCTCCAATAAAAAATCCGCCTCCTTGACCAAATCCTTCAAGACGGCCTGACCTGCTTCCTGGCGCAAATCCAGCGTGATGCATTTTTTGTTGCGCGCCACAATGGGGAACCAAACGCCGTGACCATCTTTTTTCACCGTTCCCCATTCGCGCAAAGGGTCGCCTTGGCCGGGCGGTTCGACCTTGATGACTTCGGCCCCAAGATCGCCCAAAATCTGTCCACAGAATGGGCCTGCAAGCAGCACGCCCAGCTCAATCACCCGTAGGCCTTTCAGGGGTCCCGTGGCTTCAGTCATGCCCTTCCTCAAGCAAAAGCGGTTTGGAGTGGAAAATTACCCGCCTTGGTGACCATCGATGGCAGGGGTCGGCCCATCACGTCCGTCAGCCACTGACCTGCTTCAATCATCGCATCGAGGTCAATCCCGGTGGTAACGCCAGACCGATGCAGCAAGTAAAGCAAGTCTTCTGTCGGGATATTGCCCGTCGCCTTGGGGGCAAACGGGCAACCGCCAAGCCCACCCAGGCTCGAATCAAGCGTAACCGCCCCTGCCTCAAACGCCGCCCACGCATTGGCGAGCCCGGTGTTGCGGGTATTGTGGAAATGCGCGCGTATGGGAATATCCCCGATCACGGCCTGAACCCGCGTTATCAAGGCCTTCACTTGGCCGGGGACCGCCACGCCAATCGTATCCGCCAAGCCAATTTCACGCGGGCCCGCTTTGGCTAAGGCCTCCGCCATGGCCACCACATGCTCAGGGTCCACTTCGCCTTCAAAAGGACAACCAAAGGCAGCCGAGATTGTCACCTGTGCCGACCGACCAGCCGCTTTGGCCATGCCGACAATTGCATTGGCGACGGTGATGCTCTCCGCGCTAGTTTGCCCTTGGTTGCGCATTGCAAACGTGTCACTGGCCACTGCCACGGCACCCAATTCATGGACGCGAGTCACTAGCGCGCGCTCTGCCCCACGTTCATTCAGCACAAGCCCGATATAAGTCACTTTATCGCTATCTGGCAGGGCTTCCATCACGGCCTCCGCGTCGGCCATTTGGGGAACACGACGGGGATTGACGAAACTGGCGGTTTCGATCCGACGCACGCCTGCGGCAATGGCGGCCTGAATCAACGCGACTTTTTTGTCTGTGGGCAGAATTTCCGGCTCATTTTGCAAACCGTCACGTGCCCCAACCTCAACAATTTCAACGCTTTTCATCATCGGGACCCCATGGCGTATCTCTTTGCCTGCCGTGCCCAAACTAAGCCTAAGCTTTGCTTAGGTCTATGGTTAGCTGCGCTGCTAGGGTAATTTCGCAGTCCGGATTAGTAGAAAGGGTACAAGGTCAGAGTGTTGCGAGAATAGCACCCGTTACCCAAATCGGAAGTCAGGAACACAAGGGCCACTTGCTTTTCACGACGAGAACGTGATTTTGACGTCAATCGTAGGATACTTAGAGATCCATCATCACTGAGGGGATAAAATGCGTCATCTTTTACTAGGGTCCGCCGCGGCGGCCACACTTTTCTTTGCAATGGGCACCAGTGCCTACGCCCAAGCAGCCACGGAAGCAAAATCCGATGAAGGCGCCGAAATCATCGTCGTAACGGCACAAAAGCGCGTTCAGAACGTGCAAGAGGTCGCGGCAGCAGTTTCGGTCATTGGCGGGGAACAAATTGCTCGCGCTGGTGGCTATAATATCGAAAGCGTACAGACCCAAATCCCAACCCTGAACTTCCGCAAGGGTGGGACCAATTTGAACTCGTCCCTCTTCCTACGTGGCGTCGGCACCATCAACTTCTCCATCGCAGCAGAGCCTAGCGTTGCTGTGGTATTGGACGGCGTCGTCCTGGCGCGCGCCGGTGAAGCTTTCGGTGACCTGTCCGATATTCAGCGCATCGAAGTATTGCGCGGCCCGCAAGGCACGCTGTTCGGCAAGAACTCCTCGGCTGGTGTGGTCAACATCATTTCAAACAGCCCAGGCCGGGTGCATAGCGGCGACATCCAAGTCACCGCAAACGATGGCAATGAATATAAGCTGCGCGCGTCGGTCGACATGCCATTCAGCGACAGCGTCCGTTCCCGCGTGACGGTGTTCGGCGGATCGTATGATGGTAACATCACCAATCTGACCACCGGCAACAAGATTAATGGCTATGAGCGTTACGGCGTCCGCGGCATTTTGGACATCGACGCTTCTGAGAGCGTGAAAGTTCGCTTGATCGGCGACTTCCGCAAAGCAGACGACAATTGCTGCGGTGAAGTTATCGGTACCGCGCCAACGGGTGCGAATGCGGCTGCTCTGCTGACACTTTTGCCAGGCATCACCTTTGCTGGCGATGAGACGCGCGCCGTGCGCAACAACCTCGTCACCCGCACGGAAGAGGAATCCTGGGGCGTATCTGCTCAAGCCGATTGGAATGTAGGCGACTACACGCTCACCTCCATTACCGCTTACCGTGGTTGGGACAACCGCGAAGTTCGTGAAGGCGACTGGTTGGACCGTGCTGCCGCCTATGTCGGCAATGGCTTTGCCCAATTGCATGACGATGGTCCACAAACCTCGACCACGTTCAGCCAAGAAGTGCGCTTGACCTCGCCCGCGGGGAAAGCTTTGGAATATGTGGTTGGCGCTTATTTCGCCAAAGCGGAGACCGAGCGTGACTTCCGTCGCGACGTGATCGTTTGCACCGCTTCGACCTTGGCCATTGACGCCACCGGCCAGCGTCCCTGCTCCACCGCAACTGGTGCCTCGACCTTCGTAACCGCTTTCTCTAGCGCGAATTTCGGTTCTGAATCACGCAACGCCGCTGTGTTCGCAGATGGCAGCTATAAGGCAACCGAGCGTCTGTCCATCGTGGGTGGCCTGCGTATCACGCAAGACAAGCTGAACTATTACCACAACCGTATCCCTGCACCGATTGGTGGCTTGCCCGGTCTGCGTAACGACACCAGCGGCTTCAAGGGTAACACTAAGGAAGACAATATCTCCGGTAAATTGGGCCTTAAGTACCAAGCGACCGACGATATCAACTTCTATCTGACCCAATCGCGCGGCTATAAGGGCCCTGCTTACAACGTCTTCTTCAACATGAATCCAACCGGTCTGAACGCCATTGAGCCGGAAACCGTTGATTCGACCGAAGGTGGCGTGAAGACGGCCTTTTTGGATAACCGGGTGATCTTGAACTTCGCGGTCTTCCGCGCTGTTTATGAGAACTTCCAAGCCAATAACTTCGACACTTTGAACGGTGTTGTCATCACACGCTTGACCAATGCTGGTAACGTTTCGACAACGGGCCTTGAGCTCGATTGGTTGATCCGGGCCGACGGCGGCCTGACCATCAATGGCGGTTTGGCCGTCACCGACGCCCAGATTGAAGAGTTCCGCGATGCGAATTTGGTTCTGTCGTCCACCCGTCGCGGTGAGCGCTTGGCCCTGTCACCGCGCTTCAAAGCCTCATTGGGTGCCAATTATGAGTGGGAGCCTGAAGCTGTTCCTGGGATCATCCACTTGAATGGTCAGGTTTCCTACACCAGCGACCAATTCTCAGATATTGGCGAGAACCCATTGCTGCGCATTCCTGAAACCACCATCGTCGATGCAGCGATTGGTATCAGCGACAAGCAAGATCGCTATCGCTTAACCTTGAACATCAAGAACCTGACCGACGAGAAATATGCGTCTCTGATCACGCCAGGTGGCCCAGGCGGTGCGTTGCGTTATCTGATCCCACGTGATGCAGACCGTTATGTCGGTTTGACCCTGCGCGCGAAGTTCGGGGGCTAATCCTATGACAGCGATTGCGGACAGGTTCTCGCGTCGCGGTCTGTTGGTAGCAGGGGCAGCTTCGGCTGCCCTTGCCGCCTGTGGCCAAGGCAGCGGATCCACAGGCAAGGGCGTTAATCTCGCCTTTCAAAAAAACGGGGTCATGCTGGTGGCCCAAACACGCGGCTCTTTGGTCGAACCGCTCAAAGCAGCCGGCATCACACCGCTGAATTGGGTTGAGTTTCCTTCCGGCCCACCCTTGTTAGAAGCCATGGCCGTCGGCTCGGTCGATTTAGGCCTGACGGGCGACACACCTCCAATTTTTGCACAAGTGGCCAATGCGCCAATCAAATATGTCGCCCAAGTTCGGCTTTCAGGCAAAGCAGGCGGCATTATCACGCCGAAAGGCTCTTCGCTTCAATCTCTTAAGGACCTGAAGGGCAAGAAACTGTGCTTCACACGCGGCTCTTCCGCGCATAATAGCGCGGTCATTGCGCTGCAAAGCGTTGGCCTGACTTTAGCTGACGTGGAAGCGGTAAACCTTGGCCCTGCCGATGCGGCTGCAGCCTTTGCCCAAGGTGGTATTGATGCCTGGGTAATCTGGGACCCTTATTATAGCCTCGCGATCCGCGATCAAGGTGCGCGCGTTCTTTCAGGCCTCGACCAATTAGGCGGCGGGGCAAGCTTTCTCTTGGCAAATGCAAAATTCGCTGAAACCCGCCCTGAAGATTTGAAGGCTTTGCTGTCGGCCATTGCCAAGGAAGGCGAATGGTGTGCGGCCAATACCGATGCCGTTGCCGAAATCTCTGCCAAAGCATCAGGCCTCGAGCTTGAGCTTCTCAAAGACACGATGAAGCGGACAGACTTCAAAGTAGAACCTTTGACCGACGATGTGCTGGCCGCACAACAAGCAACGGTTGACCGCTTCACACAATTGGGGATCATACCGAAGAAGATTAGCATCAATGATGCCGCTTGGCGCGGCTGGACAGGGTAAAAGATGGCAGCAACGGCCTCCGAAGGTCCATTTAGTCGGGCACTTCCATGGTTAGTGCCTTTGGCACTGATCATTCTCTGGCAAGTCTCATCCAGTCTCGGCTGGCTGCCGCCCAATATTCTGCCTGCTCCCACTGCTGTGCTGGAAGCGGCTTGGACCAAGCTGCAAGATGGCAGCTTGATCGACAATTTGGGGGTGAGTTTTGCTCGCGCGATGAGTGGCCTGATCATTGGCGGGGCGATTGGCTTTAGTTTGGGCCTGCTCAACGGCCTCAGCAAGACGGGCGAAATGCTGTTGGACCCAACCTTGCAGATGATCCGCAACATCCCACACTTGGCTTTGATCCCGCTTGTCATCATTTGGTTTGGCATTGGCGAGAGTGCGCGCCTGTTCTTGGTGGCGCTGGGCGTGTTTTTCCCAATTTATCTCAACACCTTGCATGGCGTCCGCAACGTCGACCCGCAATTAATCGAGATGGGCCGCATTTATGGCATGAATAACCGGACCTTATTCTTGAAGGTCATTTTGCCGGGCGCTTTGCCTTCCATTTTCGTTGGTCTGCGCTTTGCCTTAGGTGTCATGTGGCTGACATTGATCGTGGCAGAGACCATTGCGGCAAATTCCGGCATTGGTCATATGGCCATGGCCGCACGCGAGTTTATGCAGACAGACATCGTCGTCTTGTCGATCGTGATTTATGCGATTTTGGGCAAGCTGGCTGATAGCGCCACGCGCGCTCTGGAACGCAAGTTCCTTGCGTGGAACCCAGCCTATGCGAAGGTCTAAACCATGAGCAGCCAACCAACCGGCGGGTCACGCGTTAGCCTGAAAGATGTAAAAAAGGCCTTTGGCAGCAATGTCGTGCTGCAAGGGATCGACCTTGAGATTCCCGCTGGCCAATTTGTGTCCATCGTGGGCAAGTCGGGCTGTGGTAAATCCACGCTCCTGCGCTTGATGATTGGCCTCGACTCTGTGACCAGCGGTGCCTTGGACGCCCCGGCCCTCAAAGAACAAGCGGCCCGCATCGTGTTTCAAGAGCCACGCTTGCTGCCTTGGGCGAGCGTGAAGGACAATGTGGCCGTGGGCTTAGGCGAGGGTCAATCAGGCCAAGCTGCTGACAAGCAAGCTGCCGAAATTCTGGAAGAAGTGGGCCTTAAGGGCCGCGAAGGTCTATGGCCATCGCAACTTTCCGGCGGCATGCGGCAACGCGTGGCTTTGGCCCGCGCCCTTGTTTCACAACCAACCTTATTGGCCTTGGACGAACCATTGGGTGCCTTGGACGCTTTGACCCGCATCGATATGCAGGCGCTACTAGAAGGGGTGTGGCAAGACCTGGGCTTTACCGCCTTAATGGTCACCCATGATGTGGGTGAGGCGGTTGCCCTGGGTGACCGCGTGATCCTGATTGATCATGGCCAAGTAGTGTTGGATTTGCCGGTTGATTTGCCCCGCCCCCGCAAACGCGGCACACCCGAATTTGCTGCCCTTGAAGGCCAAATCCTCGACAAACTATTTGGCGATGATCCCCGCGCGCGGGAAGCGCATTAGCCCATCCTAAAAAGGGCTGAGGTCACCTGACCCCAGCCCCTACTTTAGTGCCGAAGCTCAGCTTTAGCCGCCCGCAATTTCGCTCATCTCAATCGCACGACCGGTTGCAGCCGAAAGCTCTGCCGCTGCACCCATGCGCACGGCTTGTAGGCCGTCTTGCGCGGTGACTTGGACGGGTGCGCCGTTTAAAATCGCATCGATCCAAGCCCGTTGTTGATAGAAAGTCGCGCCGAAGTGGGAGCCAGCCTCGAGGGCAAC
>JAIXQA010000027.1 GCA_027485915.1 Alphaproteobacteria bacterium
CAGTCCGTTAATCTGGCCCACTCTATTTGGCGCGGACCACGCGCCCCGGCCCCTCTGCCCTTTCTTCAAGGGCACACGGCGTCCCCCCGGTGGTTTCCCACGCGGGGCTATGGGTGTTGGGGGAGACTGCCCCCTAAAATGAACCCTTCAAGCTTACCCGGATGGAGCGCCCTGGTTTGGGTAAATAGTCCTTTAGGAAGGACGTATGCTCGCGAATGTCCTCATTGGTCAGGTTTCGCCCTTCAAAGGTCAGCTCAATCCGGTCTTTGCTTTGCGCGGGTCGCCATGACCATAAAGCGTTCAGCGCGGTGGAGCCTGCGGTCTTGGTCTCAAAGGCCGCTGTTCGGGTCTGATCGGCAAGGGATTGGATTTCGGCACGCACACGCATCTCTTGGCTTTTGGCTTCGATGCCGAGGGTTAACATGGCGGGCGGCATACGCGCGATGGCCCCACCGCCATCATAGCTGCCACGGACCGTATCAATCCCACCATCACCTACAACAGACCAACTACCCCAGTCGCCCAAGGCCCAAGTCACATGCAATTCAGCACCGGTCAGGGTCGCATCTTTCTGGCTGACCAAAAAGACTGGTAGATCATCTTCGATCAGATTGGTTGGATTGAAGGCGATAAAGCCGTCAAAACTGGTGCGCCATATGTTCAAGTCGACAGTCGCTTTGCCGACTTGCCAGCGCGCCACACCTTCAAGGCTGGTCGCTGTTTCCGTGTTGAGGCGGGCATCGCCAATCTCAAACGCTTGGGTTGCGGCATGGGGACCATCGGCAAACAACTCAACTTCCGTGGGCGCGCGCTCGGTATAGCCTGCATTGAGAGACAGGCGCAGACCGTCAGTTGGTTTAAGGAATGCGCTAGCAGAAAAACTGCCCAGATCGAAATTGCGCGAGCCGGCAAGGCCAGAATAGTCCCGCTGCTCATAGCGTACACCGACCTCAGCACCCCAATTGCCTTGATTATAGCGCTCAACCCAGAATGCGCCTGCGGTCTCAATCGTAACCGGGAGAATGAAAGCCTCGTCGCCTTTTGCGGCAAAATCATTGGCGGCAAATTGCAAGCCAAACACGCCGTCCAAAGCACCAATCGACCGGTGGCGCGCTTCTAGGCGACCCTCATAGCCTTCATTGGTGAAAACCGTGCCGATCGCGCCATCAAACTCAATCTCGCTATGGGTATAATCGCCCGAGGTGATGGAGAAAGTCAGTGTATCGAGAAAGCCCAAGTCTTTGATTGAGGCTTGGAAATCATACCGGGTTTGGCTGAGTTCGATAAAAGCTTCTTCGCCTGGTATGCCATAATTGGACTTGGTCCGGCGGGTGGCCAGCGCAAGGCTGGTTCGGTCGGTCACACGGGCGACGCTGCCGCCCAAGGCCCAGATTTCGCCACGTGTGTTGAAAGCGGTCTCTGTCGTCTCATCACCAGTCAAAGCGCGCAGTGCCGCCGTTTGGGAAAAGCCCGGAATTTTATAGTCTTGGCCCTCTCGGCGGAAACCATCCAAGCGGAACACGCCTGCGCCGCTTGTCCCTACCAGCTTGAAGGCCGCCGTGCCCGCGTCTTCGGCGGTCGACCCAGCGAGGAAAACTTCTCCTGCAAATGGCCTTTCAGGCAGCTTCGTTGGCAAACGGCCATCCACAACATTCACCACGCCACCAACCGCATTGCCGCCATAGCGCAAAGCGGCAGGGCCCTTCAAAACTTCGATGCCTTCAGCGTCTAATCCATCAATCGCTGGGGCATGGTCTGGCGAAATGGTAGAAGCATCAATGCCTTGCAAACCGTTTAGGACCAAGCGGATCCGGTCTTCACCTAGGCCGCGCACGATGGGGCGCGACGCATTCACGCCATAAAAGGTTGACCGCACACCCGGGATTCCGGCCAGAGTCTCACCAATGCCGCCGCTAATCGAGGCTTGCAAAGCTTCACTCCGATTGATCACCGCAACACCTTGGCTGATGGCGTCGGACGGATCGCCCAACGAACTGGCTGTCACCACAATGGTTTCAGCAGGGTTGGGTTGGGGGGGTGCGGCGGGAGGTGTTGCTTCTGGGGCGGCGAGGGCGAGGAGGCCCAAAAGTGCTGGGTTCATGACCGGTTCCTAGTATGTTATTACATAACACTCTATAACCACATGATCGGTCACACAAGTGCAATGGGCATTTTCCATCCTGACCAAACTCAGGCATGAGTGTGGATCAGGATGGTCCCGTCCGAGGAGGCGCATATGCAAGATCTTATTCGTCAAGCAGAGGCCCTATGTCAGCGGTCCGGCATGGCCTTTACTGCGCCACGCCGGCGGGTTTTAGAAATTCTCGCCGCGTCCGAGACACCGATGAAAGCCTATGATTTAATCAGCAAGGCGGGCGAGGGCGGGCAAGCGACCAAGCCACCTACCGTCTATCGCGCGCTGGATTTTTTGTGCCAATTGGGCTTGGTTCACCGCATTGAACAAGATGCGACTTTTGTCGCCTGCAATCATGCAGGCCATTCCCAGCCTGTGGCGCTTTTTGTCTGCAACACCTGCCTAAAAGCCACCGAGGTGGCCTATGATGAAGTCTCGCAAATTCTTGAGAAGGCCGCTGCCGCCAAGGGCTTTCATCTAAAGCGCTTGGTCGTGGAAGGGCGGGGACAGTGCCAAGACTGCGCCATCGCCGCATAGTTGGAATAAGAACGGGAAAAGCGAATGCGGGACTATTGGCGCGGCAGCGTTGAGGCTTGGGAATGCGACGAAATGGGGCACATGAATGTGCGCTTCTGGGTTCGTCGTGCGCTGGATGGCATGATGCTGATGGCATCAGAGCTTGGTTGTGAACGTGCTTTTGCGCCGGAAGCGACGGCGTCCTTATTGCCTGTCCGCCAACATATTCGGTTCCTGAAAGAAGCCCGCGAAGGTGCCCCGCTCTTCTTTCGAGGTGGCGTCGTAAGCCTCGACGAGACGGAGGTCACTTTTTATGGGGAGATTGTGCACACGCTGGACGGGGCGATCGGTGCGACTTTCTTGACGAAAATGGCCCATGTGGAGGCGAAGACAGGCAAAGCCTATCCATGGCCCGAACGCACAAGGACGCTTGCTACGGCGATCCAAGTGCATGTGCCACCGCACGGCAGCCCGAGGTCGATCCCGTTTGATGGCCCGACAGACCCATTTGACGCGGGGACTTTAGGTTTGCGCGGCTTTCAGCAGGTGGGTCTTTCCGCGGTGCGGATCGAGGATGTCGATGTATTCAACCGCCTTTATCCCGAGGGCATGATTGGGCGGGTTTCAACCGGTGTGCCCAATCTAATGACGGCTTGGCGGGAAGAGACCACGGCTGAACTGAGCGCACAGGACGGCCAGCCTCGCAAGGCAGGGGCCGCAGTGCTCGAGTATCGCCTCGACTATGTGGCGTGGCCCGGCGCTGGCGACTTTGTCGCGGTTTATTCCGGTGTGGCGGACGTGGCTGAAAAGACCAACACGCTCAAGCATGTCTTGACCCATCCGGTCACCGGGGAGATCTTCTGCATCTGTGAAGCGGTCGCGGTCACGTTTGATCTGGTTGCCCGCAAAGTCATTGCGATTCCGCCACTGGCGCGCGCTAAACTGGAGGCGCGTCTGATCAAACCGCTTGGATAAGCTCGATTAACGCCTTGGCACAGGCATCTGGTTCTTCCATCGGCAAAAAGTGGCTGGTCTCCGGCACAGTCTCTACGGCAACACCGCAGCGCGTCAGGAGGGGGATCAAGGTCGCCACCGTCGTCGAATGACGCGCGCCACGCAGCAAACGGCCGGGCACCTTCAGTGCCTTCAAGGCCGCAATTGGATCGTGGCGTTGACCGGCAAAGCAGGCCGCTTCAAAGGCTGGCGCACAAGATAGGCGGACTTGCCCGTCGGGTAGATCTGTAAAGCCATCTTCGCAATAATCTTCCAGCATCGCCCTTGGCCACGATTTGAAAGCCCCGCGCCCGGTGTAAGCGTCCAGAACAGCTTGCCGATTTGGAAATACGGCACGTCTGCGGCCTGCGGCTTTGGCGAGCGGGAACTGGCTGCGCCAGAGGCGAAACACCCAAGGCATATGAGCGTAAACATAGAATGGCGTTGGGGCGAGGACTGGATCAAACAGGCATAAGCCCTTGACCAAATCGGGGCGGATTGCACTGGCCAACAAACTGGAGGTGCCGCCCATCGAATGGCCTGCCAATATCGTGCCCTGTGGCGCGATTTGGGTGAGCAATGCGGTGATGTCTCGGGCAAAGCGGTTCCAATTATCCTGACGATCGGGATCGTCTGGCAAGCGAGTTCGTCCATGGCCACGCAGGTCGAACGCGGTTACCGGGCGACCTGTGGCTCCCGCAACGCCCTTCAACATTTGTCGATAGGTTGAAGCACAAAACCCATTGGCATGAAAAAACACAAGCGCGGGGGCCTGATCCATCTGTGCCGCCGCAGCCCATTTCAAGCCCGCCATCTCGCCATCCGCCAAGCTTAGTACAAGGCGCGTTTCAACAATCTCTACCACTCGCAACCTGCTTCCAAGAGTTCTGTTGGGCCGTTACAGGCTGCCAAACACGCGCTTCAAAAGGTCTGTCCCTCGACGGGCCGGATCGCGACGTATCCCGCGTTCTTCTTCGCCGATATAGACAAACATGCCATCCAGTGCCCGGTCTACCGCAAAACCGATCAATTGGTTTTTAAGTGGGTTGTCTAACACCACGGCCGGGGGTGGCGGTGGCGGGGGTGGGGGTACAGGAACTGCCGATGCCGTCGTGGCTTTCGTCTTTGTCGCGCCTGCTTTTGTTTTTGCCGCTGCAGTCTTGGCAGTCGGTGGTGGCGCAACAGCGGCAGGCGCTTCGGCCGGTGGCGGCGCAGGCAAGGTGATGGGCGCACCGGAATAATTCTTCAAACTGCCCCAGCCGCCCAAGCGTTGAATTTCAGGTCCATAGCGCGACTGAATTCGGTCGAGTGCGGCACCCGCACCAGAGGATTGTACCGCTTCTGCCATGGGGGGCGTCATCAAAGCGACCAGACCATCATAGGATTTGGCTTTCAACAGCTCCGTGCCAGCCGTGTCCCCACCGCGCAACACCTTCATCACATCTTCAATCGTCAGACCGCGAATGGTGTCGACAAAAATTGCCCCAGCCTTAGGCATCATGGATTCAGCCGACCGATTGAGACGTAATTGGAAATTATCAAGCGGGACGCTCAATCGCAGTGGGCTAAGGCGTTTTTGTAAGGTGGATAAAGGCTCGGGCAAGGGGATGCGGACCCGCGTGTCGCCCCAAAAGCCATCGGCTTTGCCTAATCGGCCGACTGCAGCACCCGCACCTTGCAGCAAGGCGGCTCGGATACCAGCTTCCCCCTCATTCCCAGAAGCGGCCATCAAGAGATCATCATCCAAACTGGGCAGAGCAGTGGGCAGGCCAGCGCGCTTCGCAGCCGCCGCCTTGGCCAATTCTTCGAGCATTTGCCCAGCACTTTGGGCTTGGGCCGCTGTGCCAAGCCCAAGGCTTAAGCCAATAACCGACCACACTAGGCTACGGCGTTGAATCCCGTCTGGGTTTGACATGAACAATCTCCTCGACCGCGACGATCTTGGCGTAATTTTGCACTTGAACCAAGACCCAATTAGGGCACATGATGACCAGCGGCCAAACTTGTTGTAAGCTGGTTCACAGCAAGACAAAAGTCCATCGAAAAGAGCTTAAGCTCTGAAGGCCAAAGGGAGCGTGACATGTACGATTCAGAGTCCACACCAACTTCATCCTGCTTTGACGTGACCATCGCGGATCATATCGCGCACATTCAATTGAAGCGGCCTGAAGCCTTCAATTCGATGACCCGCGATTTCTGGAATGACCTGCCCAAAATCGTCAAAGACATTAATGACAATTCCCGCGCGCGCGTGATCGTAATCACCTCAACCGGCAAGCATTTCTGTGCAGGCATGGACTTGAGCGTCTTTTCAAGCGGTGACGGTGTCACCCAAGGGTCGGTATCGGACCGTGAGACACGCGGCGAAAGTTTCCGCCTGCATGTACATCATTTGCAAAACACCTTTACCTGCTTGGATGAAGCTCGCATTCCAGTCCTCGTGGCTGTCCAAGGTGGTTGTATCGGTGGAGCTGTGGACTTCATTTCGGCTTGCGACATCCGTTGGGCCAGCGCTGACGCCTTCTTCTGTATCCAAGAGATTAATATTGGCATGACGGCCGACGTGGGCACCTTCCCACGCTTGTGTAAGCTCATCCCAGAGGGGTGGGTACGCGAGCTCGCCTATACAGGCCGGCGCTTGACAGCGGCTAAGGCCAAGGAGATCGGCTTGGTCAATGAGGTGTTTGAGACCCATGAGGCCTTGGTTGCCCACGTGATGGACACAGCGCGCGAAATCGCTTCTAAAGCGCCTCTGGCGGTCACAGGTTCCAAAGTCATGATTAATTATGCGCGGGACCACTCGATCCGCGATGGCTTGGACTATATCGCCACGTGGCAGGCCGGCATGTTCAGTCCGGCTCATATGGCAGAGGCTTTCCGCGCCAATGCCGCCAAGGAGCCGGGCAACTTCCCAGACCTTCTGCCTTTGCGGAACCGTATGTAGGTTGCACCCTTATGGATCAGAGCCTTAGCACGATTTTAGGTCCGAAATTAACTCGGCTTTGAAGCTTTTGTGCCATGTTTGGAGCATGACACAAACACGAAACGTCCGCTCTTGGCTCTGGTCTGCATTGATATTGTCCGTCTTCGGGACTTTGGTAGGTGCGGTAATTGCCTTATCGGCGGTGCGGAATCTGTCGTCTCAGGCAGAGCGTCTGGCCAAGTTTGAACGGACGTGGAGCGAGGCAACTTGGGTCGATCAGCGTGTTACCGAGGCCGCCGATGACTTTGCCCAAATGGGTCGACCTGAAGATCGAGAGCGCTTTGTTGCCCTGAATGAACCGCGCGAGGCCTTGATCGAGAAAGCCATTCAATTGGCACCTAAGTCGACGAAAAAGAGCGCCTTTGCAACCATCTATAATGCGACCCGTGAAATGGGGGCGATTGAAGATTCGGCGGTTCTTCTTGCCGCTGCGGGACGTCAGGCCGACGCGAAAGCCCTGTTGCAATCCCAATCCTATGCGTTAGCCGGGACCCGGAAAGCGCGACAATTGGAAAAAGCGCGCCGGGAAATCGCGGCCAGTCTAAAAGTTGAAATCGACGCCGCCTTCCTTTTGCTGAGCGCTGGTCTTGGTGCTCTTTTGACTTGTATGGTGGGCGCGGGCATATGTTGGGCGCGTGTCGCAGCCCTATTTCGCGGTCAGGCACAAGACTTGGTGGAAGCCCGTGACGCCCTGGCCTTGCACGCCAGCACCTTAGAAGCACGTATCGAAGAACGTACCCGCGATCTGGAGATGGCCAAAACGGCTGCAGAAGCCGCTGACCATGCGAAATCAGCCTTCTTGGCGCAAATGAGCCATGAGATCCGTACGCCGATGAATGGTGTCCTCGGCATGGCAGACGCCCTGTCGCGAACAAACTTGGACGACCGTCAACTTCGTATGTTGGCCGTCATCCAAGATAGCGGCGACACTTTGTTAGCGCTCTTGAACGATGTCCTCGACATTGCAAAAATTGAAGCGGGCAAGCTCGCTTTGGAATCGCTCGACTTCAGTGTGATGGAGATCGTTCGCTCCACCGAGGCGATGTTCACCTTGCGCGCACATCAAAAGGGCATCAGCTTTGCGGTCAATGTCGACCAAAGCGCAGATATCTGGTGTCTGGGCGATCCCACGCGGATTAAACAGGTCCTCTATAATTTGGTATCAAACGCGGTGAAATTCACGCAAGATGGCAGCGTCTTGGTAACGATTACCGCAGACGATGTTGGCGACAACCGCCGCGCGCTTTCGTTTGCCATTAAAGATACGGGTATCGGCATTGAACCCGATGTTCAGGGCCGGTTGTTTGAGCGCTTCAGCCAAGCGGAAACCGCAACAAATCGCAAATTTGGCGGCACAGGCCTAGGTCTTGCCATTTGTAAGCAATTGGTCACGCTGATGGGCGGTGACATTCATGTCGAAAGCCGTGTGGGCGAAGGCTCGGTCTTCCGCTTCACGGTCACCATGCCGCTCGGTATCGCGCCAGAGCGCACTGACGCAGGTCAATTTGAAGAATCCCGCGCCCAAGGCGGTGACGGAGCAGCCGCAGTCCGTGTCTTGGCTGCAGAAGACAATGCCCATAATCGCTTAGTCCTGCAGATGTTTCTCGAACAAGTGGGCATCGAGCCGGTGTTTGCCGAAAACGGCCAAGTGGCGGTGGAATTGTGGGGCCAAGATCAATTCGATCTAATCCTGATGGATGTACAAATGCCCATCATGTCTGGACCTGAGGCAACCGCACGCATTCGCGCGCTCGAGCGGGTGCAAAAGCGGCCACGTACACCGATCATTGCTCTGACTGCAAACGCCATGACCCATCATGTGCAAGAATGTTTGGACTCCGGCATGGACGCCCATGTCGCCAAGCCAATCCGGCCTGAAGTCTTGTTTGCCGCTATTCATCAAGCCTTGTCTGGGGAAGACAACGTCGAAGTTGAAGCGCCCTTGGCGGCCGTGGGCTGACTCAGCTCAATAAAAAAGGCGAACCTGTGAGGGGTTCGCCTTTCTGATAGGGCGCTGATCTTAAGAACCAGCTCGCTAAGCATCGCCTTGCGTTTATTTCGCGGCGGTATTGCAGGCTTGAATACCTGCTTCATCTAGGCTTGAGCTACCAACGGTGAAGCTGGCAACAGGGCCAAGAGCCTTCGCAACTTGACGGCAGTCGCGAACTTGTGCGGACTTGCGGTCAAGGACCGACGTGCAAGTGTCGCCTGCGCAGCTCCAAGCAGCGCCCAAAACGATCACGCTGTCGGAAGCTTCAGCGACTGGGGTTTTCAATTTCACTACAACATTGTTGTAGGCAGCGAAGGCTGTGGTAGCGGTCAAAGCAAAGGCAAATCCGACGACAAGTGTCTGGAGGCGCATGGGGAGGCTCCTAAAAAAGGTTTCTGAATAACGGGCTTTTTGTCCTCGTTGCCCCCTCCCTAAAGCCTCTTGCGAATGGTTGCAAGAGAAAAATGAACATACTGTATTTTATTCAGCAGTCACAATTTTGTCAGAACTCGTGTCTGCCCGTGCACCTCCGCCCATAAATCAGTTGCAACGCGTTGCCCGGTCGATAAGGTCAAGCGCAGAGCCCGTAGACGGCCGAAGCGCAGGGGAGAGCGGTACATGGACTTCACCATACCCAAAGACATTGCAGACTATCTGGTTGAGTTGGACGCGTTCATCGAACGCGAAATCAAGCCGTTAGAGCAAGCTGATGACAATATGCGCTTCTTTGACCATCGCCGTGAATGGGCGCGCACCGATTTTGAGAATCAGGGCCTGCCGCGCCATGACTGGGAGGCACTTCTCGCTGAAGCCCGTCGACGTGCAGATAAGGCGGGACATTATCGCTTTGCCCTTCCGGCGGAATTTGGCGGCAAAGACGGCAGCAATCTCGCCATGGCGATCATCCGCGAGCATTTGGCTAAAAAAGGCCTCGGTCTGCATAACGACCTTCAAAATGAACATTCGATCGTTGGCAATATGCCGGGGGCTTTGATGCTGCGCGACTTTGGCAGCCCCGAGCAGAAGGCGACGCTGTTGCCCAAAAGCTTGCGTGGCGAGTTTATCGCCACCTTCGGCTTAACCGAACCCAATCATGGTTCCGATGCCACACATATGGAGAGCACGGGTGTGCGCCAAACCCGCGATGGCGTGGACGGCTGGCTACTCAATGGCGAGAAAATGTGGATCACCGGCATGCATGTCGCCACCCATTGTATGTTCTTTGCCCGCACCAGCGGAAAAGCGGGCGAAGCGCGCGGTATTTCGTGCTTCTTTGTGCCCGCTGACGATCCCGGCGTGAAGATTGAAGAGTATTTGTGGACCTTCAATATGCCTACCGACCATCCTCGCGTCAGCTTCAAGGACGTATGGGTGCCCGATAGCGCGATGTTTGGTCCGCCCGAATTTGGTTTGGCCTTGGCCCAGCATTTTGTGCACGAGAACCGCATTCGCCAAGCGGCATCCTCCTTAGGCGCGGCGGTCTATTGTATCGAAGAGAGCGTGGCCTATGCCCGAGAGCGCAAACCTTTTGGCGAGGCTTTGGCCCAGAACCAAGCTATTCAATGGCCTTTGGTGGAACTTGCAACTCAGGCCGAAATGTTACGGCTCCTGATTTACAAGACCGCTTGGGAAATGGATCAAATGACCAAACCAGAAGTTGAAAAGCGCCTACCGGATAAGGTCTCCATGTGTAACTTCTGGGCCAATCGACTCTGCTGTGAAGCCGCAGATCAGGCCATGCAGGTCCATGGTGGCATTGGCTATTCGCGTCATAAGGCGTTTGAACATATCTATCGCCACCATCGTCGCTATCGCATTACCGAGGGCAGCGAGGAGATCCAAAAGCGAAAAGTGGCTGCGTGGCTATTTGGCTATGCCGGGCCTAAGAAGCAGCAGTTTAAGACTTAAGCCGATGCAAACGCAGTGAAACGCTGCGTGGCTGGCTTGCGTTACACGCGCGTTGAATGTTCCTTGGGCCTATGGGGCTATTTGACGAAATTGAGCCAACGTTCGACGCGCTGCAGGCGATCAAGAAATTGCCGCCTGACGACCCCATCATTGTCCTATCGCTGATGCGGTTCCGCCATGATCTGGCCGATGGCAGGTCTGATGCCGCGTGGCGTGACTATCAAGAGGGGATTGGTCCAGTCTTAAACGAATATGGTGCCAAGCGCGTGACCAATGGTGTGGTGGCACTCGACCTTGTCGGACCAAAAGGACAGTGGGATGTGGTCGGTGCCTTTTGGTACCCCAATCCCAAAGTCCTTTGGCGCTTTCTTTCTGACGAGCGCGTCCTCGACCTGATCAAAATCCGCCGCAAGGCGGCTGATGATGTCACCATGATGATCTTAAAAGACCAGACAAATATTTTTGCCGGCGGCTGAAACTTTAGGCGGCCTTGGCCGTTTCAAATGCCTTCTCTAACACCATCAATTCTTCCGCCATCATCTCGGCCAAAGGCTGCACATCTGGGAAGATATTGGCCCCAGCGATCACCCCGACTTCAAGCTGGTCTTGATAGCCTTGCACCGTGATATTGATCGACATGCCGTGGGCTGGGATCGAGACAGGCCACAAATGCAACATGGTGGCCCCGGCCGCATAAAGGGGGATTGGTGGTCCAGGCACGTTTGACACAATCACATTGGCGCTAGGTGGCAACACGTCAGACAGGCCTGACCGTCCATACAGCAAAGAGCCAATCTGCATCGCCATAGGTGCCCCCAGAACCGATGCATTGGTGAAGTTTGGAATAAAGTCCTTCAGCGGACTTACCACTGATTTTGCTTGCACAGAATCCGCAATGATCGCTGCCAACCGTTCCTTGGGGTCGGCAATATGAGTGGCAATCGGGCACGACATCGCAAAAGCCTGATTATTGGTATCAGAATTGCCGTCTTCGCGCAGCGAGATGGGCACCATTGCCACCAAAGGCTTCTCGGGCAGAGCCCCAATCGACAATAGATGACGGCGCAAAATTCCGCTTGCGAGTGCAAGCACCACGTCGTTCAACTTACCGCCTGCTGCCTTCGCAACCGCTTTTGCCCGTTTGATCGACAAGGTCGCCGTTCCAAACGCCCGTTCTGAGCTGATAGCCTTATTGAACGGCGTGCTGGGCGGGATCAGCTTTGGCAAGTCTTTGAGCTTGTTGATATCCAAGAGGCCTGGCAGGACGGTGCCGGCGGTTTTTAACATGGCGGGCAGATTGGCGACCGTTTTCATGCCCACTTCCACCTGATCCACAACGTGATCCAAGAGGGTTGAGCCAAAGTCAGTCTTGCCCGTACGCTTCAGCGCGATCGGGCTAGCTGCGGCCTCTTTATCAAAGGGGCGCTGCCACAGATTGGCGTACGTATTCATGACAGAAGCCGCAACTTCGCGCGCACGGCCCTTTTTCTTGGATTTGCCGCCAGTTTCCTCGGCTTCACCGGACTTTTTGGCCTTGGAGCGTGGGGCAGGATTGGGCGAGAGATCATAGACGATTTGCGACAAGGCCACGCCTGCGCCACCATCGATCAATGCATGGTGCAGCTTGGCATAAAGGCCAACCCGATTGCCGGGCAGGTTCTCAAACACATAAAATTCCCACAAAGGCCGAGCACGATTTAACAGTTTCGCATGCATCCAACCCACAATCCGCCGCAAAGTCGGCATGTCGCGCGGCTCTGGCAGGCTGCCGCGAAAGATGTGGCGGTTGATGTCAAATTGGTCGTCATCGATCCAAGATGGATGGTCTAGATCTAAAAGCGTGCGCGACAATTTTTTTCGTAACATGGGCACTGCATCGAGGCGGTCTTCGATCTGGGCCTTAAAGGCCTCAAAATAATCGCCGGAAAAGCCTTCGGGGAGTTGGAAAAGCGACAGCGAGCCGACATGCATCGGCATCTCGGGCGTTTCCATATAGAGAAAGGAAGCGTCCAAAGACGATAGACGGACTGCGTCACCCATATCATTTCCCCCCCTCGCCGGCGCAGTTGCTCTGCGCCTGATCCTGTCGCGCCTGTGCAGGCTGACCTTTAGTCAATCACGGACCTGCAGGGTCTGCAAGGTGCAGGGCAGCGATGATGTCTTAGTTGTTGGAGAATCGCTTCGACTAAGAACGGACGAACGCAGTATAAATGGGGCCTCAGCCTAGATATAGGCGGGTGGAATCCTCGCCACTACCTTTTGGTGTTCATCCCAAACGACTTGTGGCAGGCGGCAGGCCCTTATGCGGCCAGCCTTAATCTCGATACGATCATGAACAGCCACCCCAATTTCGCGTGCATTACGCATCCGATTTGGCGGTGCTGCCCAAGTTAATTGAATATCGGGCCGAAGCTTCTTCACCATTGAAACGCTCGGAATCTGATCGGTGTCGGCGGTGACCAGAATTAGACGATCAAAGACGCCGTTTAGAGCATCGGCGACAATTTGGACGCCCAATGCGACATCGGTTCGCTTTTCTTCGCGGAACCTGCACTGTCTCCCAAATTGAGCGCAATGTTTCATTGACGACTTAAACTTACCATAGGTAATCTCCACGCCATGTGCGGCAAGTGCCTCACAATAAGCGCGATGATTGGCTTCTTTTTGAGGGTTCCAATCAACAATGCTGGTGAAATAGTGGCATTTCACTAATGTTTCAGATGGGCGAAGCAGATTTTGGGCTAAAGCGTTGAGATTTAACCATTTGAGGCTTGGGTCATTAAGGTCATCAATCGCATGATAAAGGTTGAAACCATCTACATAGACCGCAACTCGTTTTTTGTTTTTCATTGACAACCCCAAGTGGTTTGTGTTAGCAGTCCACACATTCACCCGGCGTAATTCGTCGGAAAAAGGGGCTTAACCGTATGGTTGGCCCCTTTATCTTTGGGTCGCTGGAGAAATCTAGCCAACCCGTCCGTCTTGCGACCGTTCAATCTAAGATATTAGTGTAAATTGTTAGCAAGATCAAAGTTGTTTTGATCGTCTGGGATCATTAGCGTTTTGACCGCAACTTACCGACCCGAAGGGCGCAAGCCGTCTGGATAGGTCTCCTACTTATCAATATTTGTTTTGGCCTCACTCACCCATAAGCTAGGGCGAAGGGGCCGGTTTTGGCAAAGGGCTTGAAGGTGCCGTCGGGTTGGGCCAAGCGGTCAGCGGTCGCCCAGAAGGCAGCAGGGTTCACGCCGATGCCAACGTGGCTTGCCAAGCGAATCTCAATCGTTTCCGCATTGTCGGCGGGCTTGGCGATACAGGTTTTCCAATTCACGATACCATCCAGCTTCGTATAGATGGAGGAGTTTGGTACGGGCAAATCGCCCGCAATGCGCTCCAGATCGCCTGGGCGCGCAGGACCCTCGTTCGACAAGAGGTCATAAAGCTTCTTGGCGCTTGTCGCATGAATGTCAGCCGCAAATGGGCTGCCCAAGGTGATCACGCTGCGCACCTTTTCTGGCATGACCAGCGCTAGGTACCGGGCGAACACGCCACCCAAGCTCCAGCCGACAATCGAAACCTTCTGGCCAGATTTGGTGTATATCTCTTCCACGAGGCCTTCGAGGACTTCGCGCATCTTATAGAATTTGCCAAGATTTTGACCCTGGCCCCAGCCGTAAGTTTCATAGCCCAGCTCGTCGAGAAATTGGCGAATTGGCTTGGTGGAGCGGTCGCTAGCCAGAAAACCAGGCAGCACCAAAACCGGGTGACCATCACCGCGGGGTGCATGGCGCAAAATGCTGCGCGTTGCAAACGTCGCGGCCAATTCAACTACACCACGTCCTTCAACCAGCGTTAGGGCTAATGGGGGAGGGCGTAATTTGGTCGAAGCTTCTGACTTCTGGCTCTTCTGCGTTGAATGAACGCGCTTTTTTGGCGTGGCGGCATTGATCGCAGCAGCAACCATGGTTTTTCACTCCCAGTCATATGGACGCTGTCGCACAGGCGGCGCGCCCTTCATTGGGGCAGCTTTGCCCAAATAGTTTAACAAACGTGACACTGCGGCCTCGCCCGGTCAACCATCTGGGCCCCCAACTTAGAACGCCGCTTCTAACTTTTCTTGGGGCAGGCCACCTGACGGTTGGCGAATGGCTCGTCGCGTCAGTCCGCTGATCCTCATAGAATCGTGTGTCATCCCGGACGGAGGTGGCCGAGTCCCAGACCTTGATCCGCAAAGTCCTCTAAGGTCCCCGCTTTCCGGTTGGGGTGGCGGTGGTTTTGAAGAGCTAATTTGTCTGGAAGCGGTTTTGGTGATCCCTTTGGTCCACCAAACCGCTGTCGCAATTGTTTTGGCGACCTCTGGGTAGTCAAGTGTCCGTTTTCTTCGAAAACGGATCGCTTGCGACGCAGCATAGCTGCGCACTTGACGACCCAGATGTCGCGGCCATGCTCGATGATCCATTTTGGTGAAACATTGTTTCCACCAAAATGGGTCTAGACGGAAAA
>JAIXQA010000069.1 GCA_027485915.1 Alphaproteobacteria bacterium
ACACCGGGCATCAGGGAGAGTAAATCCTGATGAAACACAAGGCAGCCACGTCTGCCCTGCTTAATCCCGCTTACCAATCCCCAACAGTCGGCTTAACTCGGACCGAAGCTCCTCCGCATTGGGGACTGGGGCAGATTACGTGAGGTTCTGGGAGTGGGGGATAAGTTTTGTTTTATCCCTGCTGCAACACCCCTTTACCGCCTTCGGCGGACATCGGCGCATGCGCCGAAACCCCGCGAGCGGGGAAGCTGCGTGTCCCAACTGCTGCCACTTGCCGCTTCCCCATTCATGGGGAAGCTGTCCCGAAAGGACTGAAGGGGTTATTCCACTACCCGGTCATCCCCGCCGAAGCGCAGCGGAGAGCGGGGACCCCATGGGATTTTGCGGCACAAGGTGCCGGATCGACTAACGCCGTCCGGGATGACATCCTTGAAAGTTGTTTTCATCTGGAAGGCTTTGGTGCAGGCCTTGCCTTCACCAAAGGCCATCCTCGATTGTCTGTGGGCGATTTGACGAGTCAAGTCCAGATTTCCTTTGGAAATCTGCCGCGTAGCGGCGCGAAGCGGACTTGACGCGACCAATCGCCCGATCACGCTATTCAAAGCGGTTTGGTGGACCAAAGGGATCACCAAAACCGCTTCCAGACAAAAAACCTTCTCTTACAACCGCCACCCCAACCGGAGCGCCAACGTAGCGTGGGGACTTCAGGGGACTTTGCGGCAGGAGATCCCCGATTGGCTGACGCCATCAGGGATGACATTGCTTGAGGATTTTTCCATCTAGACCCATTTTGGTGGAAACCCTGTTTCACCAAAAATGGATCGTCGGGGCTCACCGCCACCCGGCATCAAGCGCGTTCAAAGATGGCGGCGATGCCTTGGCCGCCACCGACACACATCGTCTCAAGGCCATAACGAACTTGTCTGCGTTGCATCTCATGCACAAGGCTGGTCATGATCCGCATGCCTGTAGCCCCAATCGGGTGGCCCAAAGAAATGCCTGACCCATTGACATTGAGGATCGAGCGATCATCCCAGTCCCAGCCTTTGAGGACCGCAAGCACTTGGGAGGCAAAGGCTTCATTGAGTTCAACCAAGCCCATATCGGCCCATGAAAGACCTGTCTTAGCAAACAGCTTGTGAACCGCTGGCACAGGGCCAATGCCCATGCGCGATGGCTCTACCCCTGTCGCGGCCCATCCAACAAAAAAGGCTTTCGGGTCCAAACCAAAGTCTGCCAAGCGATCCTCGGCCACCACAAGACATGCAGAGGCTGCATCATTTTGCTGACTGGAATTACCTGCCGTGCAGACCCCACCTGCCACCATCGGTTTTAGCTTAGCCAGAGAGGCCGCCGTGGTGTCGGCCCTAATGCCTTCGTCTTTGGCAAAGTGGATCACTTCACTCCCACGTTGTGGAATTGGAACAGAAATGATTTCGTCATCAAATCGGCCTTCAGCCCAAGCGCGTGCCGCACGGACTTGGCTTTCAGCGGCAAATTCATCGCATGCCTCTCGGCTGATCGCATAGTCAGAGGCCAAATTCTCCGCCGTCGTGATCATGCCGGGAATCACGCCAAAGCGCTCTACGGGTTGGGAGCGCTCGCGACCCCGCTCCAAGCGGTCATACAAGGTCACGCTGCCAGACCGCGCACCACCCCGCATGGCCGTGGTATAAAACTCCACATTGCTCATGCTCTCCACGCCACCGGCCAGCACCACATCAACTGCCCCGGTTTGTACCATCATGGCCGCTGTCGCCAAAGCCTGCAGACCCCCGCCACAGCGCCGATCGATCTGGATGCCCGGCACTTCAATCGGTAAGCCGGCCGACAAAGCCGCCCAGCGCCCCACACATGGTGTCTCGCCACTGGCATAGCTTTGCCCAAACACGACGTCTTCAATCAACACCGGATCAATACCGCTGCGCGACACAACCGCTTTGACAACATGGGCGGCGAGGGTTTCAACCGGAACCGAACTCAGGCCGCCCAAAAATTTGCCAATCGGGGTTCGTACTGGACTGATGATCGCCGCCCGTCTCATGCTGAAGCCTTTCCTGCCTGAATGCGTAAACCCAACCACTCTAGAAGAAGCCTAAAGCCCTTGTCACCCAATGTCTGCTGATGCGCCGGGAAGGGGCCTGCTCGTACCGAGGTTTGCGGCCAGATAATCAAAGTATTCAGGTGTTTTGAATGACTCGGTTTTTCCAATCCGCCTCAAATTCGTAAAGGAGACAAGTAATCTGAGATCACTCCGCTGATTACGAGGCATTAACCCTGCAGCTGATATAGAGTTGGCAAGGTAAAGAAGATCGGATTGGGGTTAGGTTATGCTGATACAACTGGCGCGTCCAGAGGAAGAGGCCAGAGCTGTGCGAGCAGGGCCCTTACAGCTGGCCGTGATCATCCCAACATTCAACGAAGTCGGCAATGTGGTGCCTTTGCTGGAAAAGCTAACCACCGCGCTCGCCGATTATCATTGGGAAGCGATTTTCGTCGATGATAATTCCCCCGATGGAACCGCAGACCTTGTGCGCGAGATCGGGCAACAGGACACGCGCGTACGCGTGGTTCATCGCATTGGGAGGAGGGGGCTTTCCAGCGCCGTTGTTGAAGGCATGCTGGCCACATCTGCGCCTATCCTTGCTGTTGTCGATGGCGATCTGCAACATGATGAGATGGCTTTGCCCAAAATGGTTGCGGCTATTGAAAGTAATGAGGCCGACATTGCGATTGGCACACGTTATGCCAAAGGCGGCAGCGTGGGCGAGTGGAGCAAGCTGCGCCATCGTGCGTCGCAAGGCGCGACTTGGTTAGGTCAAAAGATATTGCAAGTGCAGCTTTCTGATCCGATGAGTGGGTTTATGGCCATCCGCCGCGAGACATTGATGGCGGCGCTACCGCGTCTATCGGGTGTGGGTTTTAAAATCCTAATCGACATTGTTGCATCCTCGCCAACGCCGCCTCGCATTGCCGAAGTGCCATATGTCTTCCGCTCGCGCTTGAATGGCGAGAGCAAAGCAGACAGCATGATCGCGCTCGAATATATTTCGCTCTTGATCGACAAAACCATTGGCCGCTTTATTCCAACCAGGCTTGTGTCCTTCCTTGCGGTCGGCGCATTGGGTGTCGTGGTGCATCTGTCCGTTCTTGGGTCGATGCTGGCCATGGGGGCAAGCTTCATCCTAGGCCAATTTGCTGCGGTCGCCACAGCGATTGCGTTCAACTTCTTCCTCAACAACCGCTTCACCTATCGCGACCGACGCCTCAAGGGCTGGAAGATGCTAACCGGCCTAATCACCTTCTATCTGGTGTCCGCGGTGGGTGCGGTGGCCAATATCGGGATCGGCAATTGGGTCCATCAGATGGATAGCAAGTGGTGGCTCGCCGGCATTTCAGGCGTCGTCGTTGGCGCTGTTTGGAACTTTGCCGCATCGTCCTTTGTGACCTGGCGCAAATAATGAACGGTGAGTCGCGATTTGCCTCCATTTCGAGCCGCGGCGCGAAATGGGTTTTGGGCCTTTTGTTCGCGCTTGTGCTGGCAAGCCTATGGCCCGCCTTTGATAAGTCGACGCCAGGCGTTCAAAAAGTCGAACCCGTCAAGACGCAATCAACGACTACCAAAAGCGGGGAGGCGGAGGCCGATCTGGCTTTGTACAAGGCCATTGTTCGGCGGATGCAGGCGGGTGAGAATTATTATGATGTTGCTGCCGACGAACAAAGAACACGCGGCTATCCGTTAAAGCCCTTTGTCACGGTGCGTCTGCCCACATTGGCCTTTGTTTTGGCCACACTTGGCCAAACTTGGGGCTATGTGCTTGAGATCGCTATTGGTCTGGCCGCCTTATTTGCTTGGCATCAGAAATTGGCAGAACAGAGGATCGCCGCTTGGCGGCGTGTGACCTTTGTCGGACTTCTCGCCGCTGGGCTGTCACCCATTGTAGTCCAAGAAGCCATGTATTTGCATGAGATCTGGACCGGAGCCTTAATCGCGCTCTCCATCGGCCTTTATCGCCCCAATAATTGGCTACCAAGCCTAGTGGTTGCCGGTTGTGCATTGATGATGCGCGAATTGGCTCTGCCCTTTGTCTTGCTAATGGCCGCCTTTGCTCTTTTCCAGCGCCGGTGGCTGGAGACCGCCGCTTGGTCTGCGCTGATCCTCATCTTCTTCGTTTGGGTGTATCTGCATTTTCAAGCTGTATCAGACGTTGTTTTACCGAATGATCCGAAATCCAAATCTTGGCTGCTGATGGGTGGACCCGCCGCCGCGCTATCCTTTATGTGGCAAGCCTTGCCATTGGTTGAGCTACCGGCCTTTATCGCTTTCCCCCTCATCATCATCGGCCTGTTCGGCTGGCTGTGCTGGCGATCCGAGGCGGGATTATTCTGCCTGTTGCTGATGCTGGGCTATATGCTGGCATTTGCGATCACGGGCCGACCCAATAATTTCTATTGGGGCTATTTGGTCTCGCCACTCCTGATGATGGGCTTCATCTTTGTCGGACCCGGCCTAAACGACCTGCAAGCCGCTCTCAAACGCGCAGGGGCAAAGTCACCGCAGCCTTAGCGCTTAAGCGCAAAAGCGCAAAAGCGCCCCACTGACAATTTTGTCCCATAATCATTATTATGCGAAAAATTGTACGGAGTAGCATTCTATCAGCTAAGCCTGCTTCTAAAGGCACCCGCCCGACCTATACACGCCATAGGTTTGTCCAATTTCCTGCGACAAGGCTGCGATTTGCGTGCGCAAGGCTTCAGGCGCTATCGCTTCAGCTTCTGCCCCAAAACTCAAGATTAGGCGGGCGGCTTGATCCAAGGTTTCATAAGCTAAAGTGGTTTGATACCAATCGGCATGGTCGATCGGCTGGGCTGTGTCCACCGCAGCCTTGCCATAATCGCCTAAATCTCGCAGGTATCTGAGGCCCGCTTGTGACACACGGAGTTGGGCTTGATGTGGGCGAATACGGGCTTCAAATTCAGCGACCTGATCGCACCAATAATGTGCGAGATCAAAGTCGATCGGCCTCTCAAATCCCTCCTCTAGTAGGACAAGTTCGGTGATATT
This sequence comes from Alphaproteobacteria bacterium, assembly GCA_027485915.1. Taxonomy (GTDB): domain Bacteria; phylum Pseudomonadota; class Alphaproteobacteria; order Caulobacterales; family Aquidulcibacteraceae; genus Aquidulcibacter. Next base: position 5,066 of record JAIXQA010000069.1, read on the forward strand.
CTCGACCTTATAGGTGCCAATATGTTTTGGACCTTGCGCGACCAAATACCAAGTGCTGGCCTTCAAAACTAAGCCCAAGGGGGCGAGCTGCCAAGTGCGCATCGCCTTCCAACTTTCATAGTGAAGGGAGATTTTGCGACGCTGGCTTAAGGCGCGCGTTAAGATTGGTAATTGCGGCAGACTTTGGTAGGACTTGTACCAATCAGACGGATCTATGTGAACATAGGCTTGTGTTTGCGTTGCCGTTTGGCGACCCCTTTCGGTCAATGCAGCTAATAATTTGTTTCGGGCCCCCTGCACTTCTCGGCCAAGTCCCAAATCCAGCGCAAGCTTCGGATAGCCAATCAAGAATAAGGTCTGAGCTTCATCATGATCCAACCCGGTTAAGCGGGTGCGATAATTGTCCAACAGCTCAAACCCACCTCCGGGTCCCTTGTCGCCGTAGACTGGAACACCGGCTGCGCTGAGGCGGTCTATATCGCGATAAATGGTGCGTTGGGACACCTCAAATTCGCGCGCCAAGGCTTGCGCACTCAGGCGACCACGGCTCTGCAACAAGATCAAGATGGCGAGTAAACGGCTCGACTGCATGAAATCAGTTTAGCAGAAAATAACTGACAGGCTATGTCAGCTATTGGGAGGTAAAATGGTCGCTTAGCTCGGGAGGGCACGCGGTGACGACAGCCACAAAGCGCACATTCTTACAGCAAAGCCGTGCGATACTTCTTGTGACCGGCTGCGTGGCGTTCAACCCAACACTTTCAGCAAGAGGAACCACATTGATGACGCCAGCCACAAACTTTGACTTTTTGACCGGCAATTGGGTGATCGCAAATCGCCGTCTTAAGGACTATAAAGGACCCGAATGGGACGAATTTGCAGGCTCAGCCAAGGTTTGGCCCGCTATGGATGGGATGGCCAGTATTGAAGAATTGCGCGGTGCGTCTGGCAAGCTCCTAGGCATGGGGGTGCGTGTCCTTCATCAACAAACTGGGCTGTGGGCCGATCATTGGACGAGTGCAGCCTATGGCGTCATTAACCCGCCGATGATGGGCAGCTTCAAAGATGGGGTTGCTATCTTTGAATCCGAGGATGTCGATACCGACAATAAGTCCATCAAAGTGCGCGGCATTTGGGATCAAATCACCGACAAGTCTTGCCGGTGGCAACAATTGACCAGCCGCGACGCGGGAGCCAATTGGATCCCCAATTGGATCATGAATTGGACGAGGGTTTCGGAGAGCCCTTAAACTTTTGCCATTGGCGACGATGCGGTCCTTGGACAAACGCCTTAAGCATAAAAGGCCGGGTGAAAGCTGAAGCGGCCTGCCGGGATTGTATTTGCGAGCGGCAACACCATGAAATATTGCGCAGGTTCTTTTTCGGGCGCGTTTTCAACTGCACATACAAAGCCGTGGCGGGAATAATAATTGGTATTTCCGACAAGAATGCAGCCACGGGCTTTCTGCGTCTTCATCCAAGTTGTGGCTTTTGCAATAAGCATTTTGCCAACGCCTTTTCTTTGCAAGGCCGGCTCAACGGAAATAGGGCCTAGGCCAAACCACCCCCCTTGCCCGCTCTCGTGCGTGGCGGGAGACAGCGCAACATGACCTACGATTTTTCCATTTTCCTCTGCCACAAGTGAAAGGCTAAGCGCATGAGCTTTACGCAAGATTTCGATCAAATCCTGCTCATTACCACCTGCAAACGGCATCGGCGCAAAGGCCCGCTTGGTGACATCATAAATCGCCGAGTAATCGCTGAATTCTTCAGGTCGGATCTGAATATTCGTGCGTAGGCTCATGCCGAAAGCTTCCTTCTAATCACCAAAATAGTTTGCCTGAAAAATTGCCGGGCTTCAATCCGGTTCACATTTCAGCTGGAGACTGCGCTAAATGCCCATAATTCACCGGACCCTGTGCGTTCGAAGGCAGGCGCTCGGCACATGCTTGTCTTGGTGGATTTACTCCGCCAAGCGGTCGCTAAACTCTGGCGTTGCATCAAAGTCGGCGGGAGTGAAGGGTTTGGCAAGGAACAAATAGGGATAATAATAGGTTCTAAGCTGAGTATGATAGGCGCGAATACGGTCCTGATAAGCCGATTGTGCAGCCAAGTCTGTGTTCGCAATCCGGTGAAAGGCTCTTTGAATAGCCAAAGGCGGCAGGGCCAGAGCAACAAGCCCAGCACGTGCATCGCGCTTGGCAATCCCGGTGCGATAGAAGGTCGAAAGCGACTCAACCTGTTGATCTCCTAAATGTTGGAACGCAAAATACCATTTCCACTCAAAGGGCCTTTGCATCGGTGGTGACGACGCAAGCTCTGGATGGAATTTATAGAAACGTTGCAAAGTTGCGGCACGGTCTAAATCCCAAGCGTCGTGCACGGCCTCCCGATTCTCGCGCAAAATGGCTGCGCCGTCTGGGATTGGGGTTGTTGCATTGATGACCAGATTAGCACCGGCAGGCGCAATCAAGGTTATCGCGAACCAAACAGTCGCCAGAACGGCAGCATTGGTTGGCGAACCGCCGCGCCCCTTCGCGATCCAAGCTGCAAACAGAGTCCAAAACCCAAGCAAGGCGACAATAAGACCCGTAAAGGCGATGGTGTCGCGCAGGCCCGCGCCACTGATCAGTGCTCCAATCCAAAACACGGGTATCAGCGCGGCGCTGACCACCCCAAAGCGTGCGAGGATACGCGGAAACCACAGGTGCGATCGCGCGAGTGGCATGGCTTCCAGACTCGCTAAGCGCCCAGCTTCGCGCTCACCGGACCAAAGATCATAGAAAAGAACGATCAAAACCAGGGGTGCCAAATAGATCAACACAAAGGCAAAATCGAAACGGCCCGGCAAAGCGAGCTCTGGATTTTGGGCTTCATTCTCGTGAATCTGGCCTTCAAGTGCTAACGCGCGAATGCGCATAATCGATGGGGCAATGTCGCGCTGTCCAAGCGCCGCAAAGGCGAGCGGGGCTGGGGGGTTCCAAGTGGGATGGAAGCGGTAATAGGCAGCATCGCCCGCCTCTGTCGCGAAGACTTTGATTGCAGCACTATCTTGCTTCTGAAGGTCAATGACTTGGCTGATAGCAGCCTTCTGCTTGGCAACGTCGTGTAGCCCCAGTCCGACAGACAAAAGAGCCAAGCCAGCTAAAAGTGTGACGGCCCAGACGCTTGCCCTTTGTCGTAGGAGAAACCCAACTTCGCGCCAGAAGTGCTTCATAGCGCCCTCGCTCGCAACACACGCGCGCTCCAGCCAGCCAGCACCATGACTGAAGCCAACCAGAAGGCGAGCGTCAAGATTGGGGCGATGGCGGCTAACATGCGCTCCTTTGCGCTTGTGGGCTTGAACGCAAAATCGGGCACCTTGGCCCAATTATCGGCGGCAATGCGGGTGCGCTGCTCGGCCAGCGGATCCTTGGATCTAGCGGCATCATCAGCCTGGCTTAGCTTATCGCGATGCAGCCTGTTTAGATATTGCACCATGGCAAAGCGGTGCGCTTCGCTTTGCTGCAAAAAGCGCAAGTGCGTTTCAAGATCAGTCCCCGCCCCTGCCATCGAAATGCGGCGCACGGCAATCGCTGGGCTTGCGATGGACACCAGAGACACAATCTGACTTTGGGTACGCTGGGTTGTTGCGAGTTCCACAAAATACTTATCAAAGAGCCGCGACGTCAGCGCCTCCCCTTCGGCTGAGACAGCCCCTCGGAAGTTGAAAGGCAGGTCCTCGATTTTGGTCACGCCATACTGAGCCAATGTCCGGGCCTTGAAAGCGGCGAAAAAGGGATCATCGGGATTGTGGCTGTCGCCCAATTGGCGGAGTTCGGCTTGTATCATTAAATCAGTCGCGGCGCGGGTCTCTAAAGGCTCAAGACGGCCAGCCAATTCGGCTGCTCCGCGCGGGGCGACAATGGCAATAAAGCACCAGATCCCGATCAGGCTCAGCAAAGCAGCTTGCCCAGATTGGGCGAGTGCAGAAGCCGCAACAATGCCGAATACCCAGATCAGCACATATAATCCATAACCAAGCGCCATGAGGGCTGCCGCACCGGCCTCACTGGGCTCAGCAATGGCCATCATGAGAAGCGCCAACCAGGCTGGTGCTAGGGCAATTAGACCAACTAAGCCAAGCGCCAGCGACTTGCCAAGAATGAGGTCTCGCGGCGTGACACCCGTAGTCAGCAAGAGACGAAGACTTCCCCGCATATGCTCTCGGGTGATCATCGAGAAGCCCAGAAAGATTAACAGGAGTGGCGCGAGGGTTTGTAGCACAAAGGCCGGAGTCAATTGACCAAACCGCATCAGGCTGGAATTTTCACGCACTGCAGAAATGGTGGCGCTATTTTGGCGATGGCCCTCGAGATAGAGCGTTGTGCCGCTAAAAGGATCAATGCCCGGCTCAAACCCTGCAAGGGGGCCAATCGGCCGGTAAACATAGCTGCCGTAATGCACCATCCGGTGAGGATGGCGGGCGGGTTGGGCCTCAAAAAGGGCATCAGTTTGGGTCTGATTGGCCAAGCGACTGAATCGCTCTTGCGCCATATGCGCTTGCGAAGTTGCCGCCGCAATGGCCGACAAGAGCAACAAAGCGATCACGCCGATCAGGGCCACATGTGAGCGGAACATCAAAGCCAGTTCAGCCCGCGCAATTAGAACGGCGCGTCTCATGCCGATGTATTTCCAATCCGCGCATGGGTAAAGGCAGCATAAAGACCTTGTAGATCAAACCTTGGGATGCTGTTTCGGGCGTGCCATTGTGATGCCAATTTGCCGTCGATCATCAACCCAATCGTATCGGCTACATCAATGGCACCCAAAAGATCATGGGTCACCATCAATATCGCCACCCCGGTCGACTTGAGCTCTAGTAACAGCGTATGGAAATCCTGTGTCGCTTGTGGATCAAGACCCGTCGTCGGCTCATCGAGCAATAGGACCGGCGTTTGGCGCAAGAGGGCAAGCGCAATCGCTGTCTTCTGGCGCATGCCCTTTGAAAAAGCGCTCAAGCGTTGATCATGGACAGCGGGGGCCAGTCGGACTTGGGCAAAAGCCTCTTCAATTTGGGCCTTGGTGCGGATCTGGCCGGCAAGGCTTAGAAAATAGTCTACGTTTTCACGTGCCGACAAATGCTCATAAAGGGCAACAGTTTCTGGCAAATAGGCGATGGAAGCACGCACCGCTTCTGGCTGGTGCGCGGGGTCTTTCCCATCCACCAAAGCCTGCCCGCTCGTCACCGGGAGGAGACCCAAAGCAGCAAACAAGGCCGTTGATTTTCCAGCCCCATTCCCACCAAGCAGCGCGTAAATCTGTCCGGCGGGCACGGTCAGGCTCAAACCCTCCAACACGTTGCGGTTGCCGCGTTTTACTACCAGATCCCTTAGATCTAGACCTTGGCCACCCATCCTTACCGCCCCTAGAAGTCATAGCGTAGGGCGACTGTCACCGTGCGTGGCGCACCCGGTGCTACCCAAAGCCTACTGAAGGAATTGGTGTAAAAGGTAGTATCGGCGAGATTATTGACTTGAAGCGACAATTCCAATTCATCGGTCAAATCATAAGTCGCAAACAGTCGCAGCGTAGTATAGGCGGGCAACTCAAAGGTCGTAGCCGTTTCACCGAGACGATCGCCCACATAGAGAAGGCCGCCGCCAATCTCTAACTCGCGCCCGCCGATCTCATATTCTTTGGAGACGAGCGCGCTCAACGTGTGTTCTGGCACATTGATGAGGCGATCACCTTTTTTGATCAGGGACGCGAAATTTGGATCGAGGCCATCCTTAGCAACTTTCGCATCAACCAGGGCATAGGAAAAACGCAGGTCCAGCTCTCCTGGCAATTCTGCCGATAGGTCGATTTCAAGGCCGCGGCTCTCGGCCTCACCGATCGCTAGGGAGAAGCCTGCATTGACAGGGTCCGCCGTGATGATGTTGGCCTTGGTCATCGAGAAGGCAGCAATGGTGGCTTCTAAATCTCCATTTAGCAACGTGATCTTAGTGCCCAATTCGAACGATTCAGACTCCTCTGGCGCGAAGGCCCTTCCAGCGAAGTCTGTACCCGAGTTTGCACGAAATCCCTGGCCGTATGACCCATAGAGACTGAAGGCTTCACTGGCTTCAAAGACGAAGCCTAGTTGGGGGCTGAATTTTGTGTCGCTGAAAGAGGTAGCGCTATTATTGGCCCGGTTCAAACCATCGGCGGAAAAATCGTCATAGCGCCCGCCAATGCGGATATGCAGACGGTCAGAGAGCTTGATTTGATCTTGAACATAAAAACCCCAAGCCACTTGTTTGTCTAAGCGATTGGTCTGCGGACCCGGTGTTGGTAGCAGGAACTGCCCATAGATGGGGTTGAAAATATTAATCACATTGCCCGCAGCAGGGCTTGGGTTGCCGGCGACCGAGGGTGGCCGATAGCGCAAAAATAGCTGATCATTTGAGAACTGATCATAGTCGAACCCTGCCAAGAGCCGATGCTCTATCGCACCGCTTTCTAGCCGCCCGCTGATTTCGGCGCGGTAGACCGTATGCTCGGCTTCATAAGCGCGGAAGCGGCGCTGACGGGATAAGGTTTGACCATCCACAAACACACGCTGCCGGGCTGTGGCGAGTTCAGCTTCGGTTGAAAAGCCTTCTAGATTTGTAGTGCGATAGCCAATACCGGCCAACACGCTCCAGTCATCATTTAAGTCGTGTTGAAGCTGCATCTGGTGGCCGGTCGCATCAGCTTGAAGGGGTCCGTCTCCTGGTTCGCCCAGAAAACGCGACGTTGGAACGACACCCAATTTATTGTTGAGGGAGATAACACCCCGATCAAATGGGATTTCTTGCTGTGTCACCTCACCTTCATAAGTCAGACTGGTTTTTGGGGTGATGCGCCACTGGGCAGAAGGAAAAACGCCAAGACGCGTCGTCTCGAGCGTATCGCGAAAACTATCGCTTTGCTCGTAAAATCCGTTCAAGCGTACTGCAGTGACGTCGCTTAGTGGGCCAGTCCAATCGCCATCGACACGGAGCTTATCAAAGCTGCCCACCGCAATTCCAACAGCGCCATCAGACTCAAACTTTGGTTTCTTGGTGACTAGGTTGACGCTGCCGCCGGGCTCGCCACGTCCAAACACGGCTGCCGAGGGACCTTTCAAAATCTCGATCCGTTCAATCCCGACAATATCGCGCGGGCCACCAAAGCCGCGACCCGCGTTAAAGCCATTGACCAGATAACCGCTTGGCAAATTCTCGTCGCCGGCAAAGCCGCGCACCGCAAAATTATCCCACAATCCACCAAAGTTGTTCTGGCGCGCCGTAGATGCCGATAGATCTAGTGCATCGGAAAGGCGGGTGACCCCAACTTCCTCTAGGGTGTCTGCTTCCAAAATATCGACAGATTGAGGCGTCAGCTTAAGAGGAATATCAGCCCGGTAAGCTTGGCGCTGAGCGGTGACAACAATAGTTTCTTCGGGAACTGGGTCCGCAAGAGCCTGAAGTGGCGAAAACAATGCCGCAAGAATAGTACTCGCAATCAAGGTTTGTTTCAGATGAGACATGAAAATACCTAGTTCAAGAGACTTTTAGCCGGAATGGCGCAGTACAGCCATCCACTATCGATACAGTATAACATAACATAGAAAAGATAGGAATCTCAGTTCAACGCTAAAATTTTACAGACAAGCCATTTGTCAGATTCGGGTACGATATTGGGCTATGAATTGGCAGCCGCTGGCGAAATTGCTTCCGAAGTGAGCCAAGGCGCTTTGGCTCTAGGGATCGCGCGGCCCATCGGTTTGAGCGGCCTAAGGACCCAAGGCGAATAAAATAATCAATTAGGCGGAAGAGCGTGCTACGCCATTCCGCCTAATTTTTAGATATTGGCCCGGCCTAGAGCTTGATTTTAAAGTCGAGACCGAAAGTACGCGGCTCGATATAGAAGCCTGTCAGCCCGCGCACAGGGTCCAAGCCCTTCCAGAAAAGCCTTTCGGCATCGAACAAATTACGTGCCCACAAGGAAACCGACAGTTCAGCACCGTTTGCCAGCTCGATTTGGCTAAGTGCGAGACGTCCATTGCTGACAACCCCCCCATCTCCTTTTGGCGACGGAATGGTTACCTTATTGGTGATTGGATCATAGGCAACGTCAGTCCGGCTGACATAGAAGCCGTCATCCGCATTGAAGCTCAAATGGGCGGTAAAATTGGCCCCAAACATCGGGCGGTTATAGTCAAACGCGATGCTGCCCGAGTTCTCTGGTGTGTTGGTTTGGCGGATCGGGATTGGAATTGTGATGATCCGACCGTCGGCTTGAGGGAACGGATTGGCTGTGTCTGGGATGGTGACTTTGTTATAAGCATAGCTGGTTGTAATGGTCAGCGCGTCGGTTACTGCCCAAGTCCCGTCGAATTCGAAGCCTGCAATCTCGCCCTCGCCCGGAGCATTGGTAGCTTCTTGCGTGGTGCGGGTTGTTGTCAGAATATTGCCACTCGCATCGCGTTGTTGATAGCGCGCGCTAAAGTCCAGTTGAATCCCCGTATAGGTGCCGGAGTAAACGGCTGCATTAAGGCGCAAGTTGCGGTCAAACAATTCTGCCTTGCCACCGATTTCAAATACTTCAACCTCCTCTGGCCCAAATGGCGAATAGGTCAGTGACCGAGAATTCGCCCCACCAGAACGGAAACCTGTCGCATATTTTGCATATGCCATGATGGTATCGCTAAAGTCCCAAGCCACATTGACCATTGGGTCAAAGCGATCATCCTCATAGTTCAATAATTGTGGGCCTGTGACACCATTGACTGTTGGCGCGCGTCCATTGACGATCGTCAGCGCCCCGACCTTCTCGTCATGGGAATAACGACCACCGATCGTCAGATGAAGACGGTCGGCAAACATTGCTGGTGTGTAGGTGCCTTGGGCGAACACCCCCACACTCGTACTTTCTACATTGCTAACGCGGTCATAGGGGATTGCCGCATAATTGATCGGAAGAAGCTCAGTTGTCGTACCTTCACGATTGGTGAAGCGGTTTGTGAAGAACGCTTGAGCATTGTCGGCAACGTTTTCGACAAAGTAGGTGGCACCAACCACATATTTTAGACGCTCAGTCTCATTGGATAGCTGGATTTCGTGGCTGGTTTGATCCTGCACGAATTCGGCGGTGCTGACGCGCGAAAAAGACTGGCCTGTAAAGCCAACAGTTGCAGACTGCGACAAGCTGGTAAAGGCAGTCGGGCTCGCATTATCCCATTGGTCTTGGTAAAGTTCACGATAGGCTGAGATCGTTTTCAGCTTCATGGTGTCCGACAGGTCCCATTCAAACGTCAAGCGATGGCCAGTTTGGTCGCCACTGCTTGGCTCTTGTGGCGCGCCTACCACACCGCGTGTTGCACGGCCGGGTTGAACGATGGGAAGACCCGGCAAGGTCGCCGAACCACCTGCGATCAATTGTTGGTAAATCGTTGTGCTTTCGTCGAAGCTGGTATCGAACGCATATTCGGCCCGCATCGTGTCGTTTGGCTTCCACAGGGCCGCCACACGCACGCCTCCACGCAGGATTTCGCCATAGTCATTGGCTTGGGCGAGTGGATTGTCCACCAGTCCGTCGCGACCGATCAGTACCGCGTCAATCTTGGTGGAGATGCTGCGGAACTCAGGCAAATCGACGCGTAATTCAGACTTATAGGAACCAAAATTGCCAACACCAACGGTCGCCTCAGCACGGAACTTGCCGCTCGGACGACGGGTAACAATGTTGACAGCACCCCCAGCTGTGTTGCGGCCGAACAAAGTGCCTTGCGGGCCCTTTAGAACCTCAATACCGGTGATCTCATACAAGGACGTCCCAAGACCCTGAGGGCGTCCCATGTAAACGCCGTCAATATAAACGCCCACACCCTGATCGCGGGCGGGCTGGTTAGAATCGGTCATTACACCAACGCCGCGGATATTGATGATCAGAGCACCTGGACGGGTGAAGAACGGCTTGACCGACAGCGAAGGGATAGACCCGTCGCCCATATCCAAAAGCGATGTGACGCGCCGGTTCTCTAGACCACGTGCTGTCAAAACGGAGATTGAAATCGGTGTGTCCTGAAGATTTTCGACCCGCCGCTGCGCGGTCACAACCACCGTCTCCAACCGTCCGTCATCCGAACTCGCAGCTTCTTGCGATGGATCACTTGCTACAGAACTGACTTGGGCAGCGGATTGCGGATCAGCAGCCAGAACTGGACTTGCTGCCAAGCCCATGAACCCGCCCATGACTGCAAGAATGGCGCGCATGCTGGTCGTGCCAAGAATTGTGTGTGTGATGCTCATTGCTAGTCCCCGACAGACGGCCAAGCGCCGTGACAGGGGCAACGACTATCGGGGGGTTATGTCAGGGCAGTAACATAATTTTGAATAACCATTAATCCTTTTGTCGCGGTTGAGTAAAACCATAACGACAAATTGTCTGATAACTGGCTGACTTGTCCGAGGCCGGCCTCAATCGGCGCACGAGCCTCATGTCACCGCGCTCGCGTAGAGCTTATCCCACGCCGCTGAGCCGGCTATGATGCCAAGCCAAATGCTCCGCCATGAAGGTCGAGATAAAATAATAGCTATGGTCATAACCGTCTTGCATACGGATGGTTGCTTCTTGGCCCGCGGCTCTGCAAGCCTCCACCAACAAATGCGTCTTGAGTTGGGTTTCGAGGAATGGATCGGCAGTACCTTGGTCGACCAACAAGTCCGGCAGTCGTTGGCCCGCCTCGATCAGCGCGCAAGCATCATAGGCAAGCCAAGCGCCTTGGCTATCACCCAAATAGCCAGCCAAAGCTTTTTGTCCCCATGGGCATGCAAGCGGAGACACAATCGGGGCAAAGGCTGAGATAGAAGCAAAGCGCCCAGAATTGCGCAATGCGATCGTTAAAGCACCGTGGCCGCCCATGGAATGGCCCATCATGGCTTGACGGCCCATATCGACCGGCAGATGATCTGCGATCAGGTCGGGCAGTTCCGCCTCAAGATACGTGCACATCTGATAATTTTTGGCATAAGGCTGTTGAGTCGCGTCCACATAAAAGCCAGCGCCCAAGCCAAAATCATAGGCCCCCTCTAGATCGTCGGGCACCCCCTCCCCGCGTGGCGACGTATCCGGCGCGATAAAGATTAGCCCAAGCTCTGCGCAGGCAGCACGATACTCACCCTTTTCGGTTACATTGGCATGGGTGCAAGTCAGGCCCGACAAGTACCAAACAACAGGCAATTTTTGGCCTACTGGATGATTTGGAATAAAGGCTGAGAATACCATTTCGGTGCGCGTCGCGCGTGAGGCATGGCTATAGATCCGCTGCTCGCCTCCATGGGACTTGATCGAAGAGATAATGGTAAGGCTCATGCGCGCACCCACTCTCAAATAATAAACTTAAAAGACCACAACGCTGCGAATGCTCTTGCCTGAATGCAACAGGTCAAAGCCTTTATTGATTTCTTCTAAGGTCAAGACATGGGTGATCATGGGATCAATCTCGATCTTCCCATTCATATACCAATCGACAATTTTGGGTACATCTGTACGGCCACGCGCGCCACCAAAGGCAGAGCCTTTCCAGACGCGGCCGGTCACCAATTGAAATGGCCGGGTGGAGATTTCTTTGCCGGCTTCAGCAACACCAATCACCGTCGAAACGCCCCAGCCACGATGGCAGGCCTCGAGGGCTTGCCGCATCACATCGGTATTGCCTGTGCAATCAAAGGTGTAATCTGCCCCACCATCGGTTAGCGCAACCAAATGCTGGACCATGTCACCGGTGATCATGCTTGGATTGACAAAGTGGGTCATGCCAAAGCGCTTGCCCCAAGCTTCGCGCTCAGGATTTATGTCGACGCCGACGATTTGATCAGCCCCCACCATACGGGCTGCTTGAACGACATTGAGACCGATGCCGCCCAGACCAAAGACGATAACGGTGGAGCCCGGCGTGACCTTGGCGGTATGGACCACAGCGCCCACTCCGGTTGTGACCCCGCAGCCAACATAGCACGTTTGTTCAAAGGGCGCGTCGGTGCGGATTTTTGCTACAGCAATTTCGGGTAGGACTGTAAAGTTCGAAAACGTCGAACACCCCATATAGTGATAAATCGGCTGGCCCTGATAGCTAAAACGGCTGGTGCCATCGGGCATTAAGCCTTGTCCCTGGGTTGCCCGGATCGCCGTACACAAATTTGTTTTGCCTGAGAGACAACTCTTGCACTGGCGGCATTCGGGTGTGTAGAGCGGAATGACATGATCCCCGGGAGAAACACTGGTCACCCCTGCCCCGACCTCGCGCACTATGCCCGCCCCCTCATGGCCTAGGACACTTGGGAACTTACCCTCGCTGTCGAGACCACCCAATGTGTAGGCGTCCGTATGGCAGATACCGGTGGCCATGATTTCAACCAAAACTTCACCGGCCTTCGGTCCCTCCAGATCCAGTTCAACGATTTCAAGCGGTTTTCGGGCTTCAAAGGCTACAGCAGCGCGGGTCTTCATACGGGTTTGGTCTCACCAACAAAAGCAGAGGGGCAACAATCGAGGTGCAGACCTTACGCATTTTACAAATATGAGATAAATAGCCATAATCGCAATTCATCTTACCGTATTCGGGATAATCATGAACCAGTGGCAAGGACTTGATGAATTTGTAGCAATTGCCACAACGGGTTCATTCTCCGGTGGGGCGAAACTTTTAGGTACCTCAACCACCCGCATCAGCCGCGTGATTGTGCAATTAGAATCTCGTCTTCAGGCGCAATTATTTGACCGCACCACCCGCAGCGTGAAGCTAACTGATACTGGTCGCGCGATCCTGGAACAATGCCGCCGACTATTGTCTGAGCGGGACGATATTCTGGCCTCCGTTACCGCTCAGGGTGAGCCGCGCGGCGAATTGCGCGTAACATGTTCGACCACCATGGGTGAGCGCTATGTTGCACCTTTGTTACGACGCTTTGCGATGGAAAATCCAGGCTTGAGTGTCGAAATGGATTTAACCAATCGTGTGGTCGACTTAATTGGCGAGGGCTATGACTTAGCCATTCGCACCGGCCAAATGCCGGACTCTAGTCTGATCCGAACCCGGGTCGGCTCTCGCGCCCTCCTCACCTGCGCTGCCCCTTCCTACCTTGCAAGTGCCACAGAGCTTCGACAGGTCGAGCACTTGAAGGACCATGCCTGCTTGCTCGGATCTGCTACCAATTGGCACTTTAAAGATGCGCAAGGTCAGGCGTTAGAGTTCAAGCCGAGCGGGCGATGGCGCTGCAATAATGGCAATGGTGTCTTGGAAGCGGCGATTGCTGGCATGGGGGTGTGCCAATTACCGGAATTCTATGTGTTGCCAGCCCTACGATCTGGAGATCTGGTGGAAGTGCTTGAAGCCTTCAGGCCATCGGAAGAGCCAATCTGGGCGGTTTATCCTCAACGCCGTCACTTGTTGCCAAAAGTCCGGGGTGCCGTCAGCCTGATAAAGCGCGAACTCGCTGCCGCGATTGCTCAGCCCTAATTTTGGGGTCCTCTCAAGTCAGTTGCCACCCATATTCCCGATTGACGTTGCCGCCCGAGCAAAGGCAAGTTGAAGTCCATAAAAGCGCGTCGAAAATAGGCGGCAAATCTTTGGGAGGCACATCATGACCACATCCATCCGCAAGTCCGCACATCTGCGCTCGACAGCTGGTGCGCTTTTAAGCTTCGGATTAGTTGTTTGGTCGCCCGTAGCGCAGGCCCAAACCAGCGGTGCTGCAACCCCCCAAACTATCGCCGCCAATAAGGCTTTCTCCGCCACCCTGCCTTGGAGCAATACCAGCGAAGATGAATTGGCCAAGCGCGGCTTTGTTGCCACCTTGGAAGACCCGCTCATTCGCAATGCCGCGGGCAAGGTCGTTCTTGACCTTTCCGCGTATGATTTCGCCAAAGGCCCCGCGCCAGAGACCGCCAATCCCAGCCTTTGGCGACATGCGGCGTTGTTACGCCTGCACGGCCTGTTCAAAGTCGCCCCGAAAATCTGGCAAGTTCGCGGCTTTGATATTTCGGTCATGTCGATCATTGAGACCGACACGGGCTATATCATCATTGACCCCCTGACAGTGGCCGAGACCGCGAAAGCCGCGATGGGCCTCGTGAAGAAACATGTTGGCGATAAGCCAATCCATGCGGTGATCTATACCCACAGCCACGCCGATCATTTTGGCGGCGTCAAAGGCGTTGTGAGTGAGGCCGATGTTCAATCTGGAAAAGTCAAAATCATCGCACCTTCCGGCTTTATGGAACATGCTGTCAGCGAGAATTTGATCGCAGGCCCGGCGATGAGCCGTCGCGCGGTCTTCCAGTTTGGTACCACATTAGAACGTGGCCCAGCGGGCCAAGTAGGAGCCGGGATCGGGATGGAAGTTCCTGTCGGTGGCTCTTTGGGGCTGATTGCCCCAACCGACACGATTGAGCGCACTGGCCAGACTATGACAATTGATGGCATGCGCATTGAGTTTCAGGTAACTCCGGGCACCGAAGCGCCGTCTGAAATGAACTTCTTCTTCCCAGACCTTGGTGCGCTTTGCTTGGCCGAAAATGCCAATGTGACTATGCACAATATCTTACCACCACGTGGGGCCTTAGTGCGCGATGCAAAAGCGTGGGCAGATTATCTGACCGAAAGCATGACTTTGTTTGGTGGGCGCACAGAGGTCATGTTCGTCTCACATGGCTGGCCACGTTGGGGCCGGCAAGAGGTGGCGACCTATGTCGCCAATCACCGCGATGCTTATAAGTATCTACACGATCAGTCCGTGCGGCTTATGAACCAAGGCATGACGGCTACCGAGATTGCCGAGACGATTGCACTTCCTGAGGTCTTGACTCAACAATGGTATAACCATGGCTATTACGGCACGATGAGCCACAATTCAAAGGCCGTCTACCAGCGCTATCTTGGTTGGTATGATGCCAACCCAGCCAATTTGAACCCTTTGCCGCCCGAGGCAGTTGCCAAGCGCTATATCGACGCAATGGGCGGGGCCGAAAGGGCCCTTGGCATAGCCAAGGCCGCCTTTGAGGCAGGCGACTATCGCTGGTCGGCTGAGCTGGCAAGCCGCATCGTCTTTGCCGAGGGCACCAATAAATCTGCCCGAGAACTTCTGGCCCAATCCTTTGAGCAAATGGGCTATCAGGCTGAGAGCATGTTGTGGCGCAATATGTATCTTAATGGGGCGCAAGAAGCCCGCAAGATCCCCAATGTGCCCAATGCTGGCACGGTCGCGCCCGATATGATCAGCGCCATTTCTACCCCACAATTATTTGACCTCTTGGCCATTCGTGTTGACCCCGAAAAAGCCAAGGGCAAGAATATCGCGGTTGCCTTTGTATTCCCAGACCGAAACGAGCGCTATCGCTTGGTGTTGCGGAATTCGGTCATGGTCAATGAAGGGCCGAGCACAGAGCCTGTCGACGCCACCGTGACCATGCCGAGGCCCGCCTTCCTTGGCATGCTGTTTTCCGGCACCAGTCCGGCAAGCCTTGTCATGCGCGGGGTGATGAAGATAGATGGCAAAACCGATGCCTTACGCGCCTTCATGGGCAGCCTGGACACCGCTGAGCCCAAAGCCCCTTTCCCGATCGTGACACCCTAACGAGACGGCCCCGTTAAATTGGGACATGTTCTTTATCGTGAGGCAAAAGCTGTCATCAATAAAATAGAATAGATGGGCAAATTTTGAAGAAATAAATCATTGCTGTAGGTGGTAATGCCAAATCAATCACTGGCACGTAACACAATATCAATATTACCTGATTATTACAAAAAATGATAAGAAGGTATTTGGGATGACTCTGGAAGAAAAAATAAGCGCTCTAAGCGAAGAATATCGAGACCACATTCGTCCCGAATTAGAAGTCCTTCGAGCCTATATCTCGCGCCTTCAAAGCGGAGATTATACGCCT
Source organism: Alphaproteobacteria bacterium (assembly GCA_027485915.1). Taxonomy (GTDB): domain Bacteria; phylum Pseudomonadota; class Alphaproteobacteria; order Caulobacterales; family Aquidulcibacteraceae; genus Aquidulcibacter. The sequence goes on from JAIXQA010000069.1 coordinate 20,999, forward strand.
GAAGATTTGCGAGCGCTGCAACAATTGGCCCATATGCAGTCAGGTTCTGCCGGTTCGTTTGGCTATGAGCAGCTCGCAGAAGCGGCGAAGGCAACAGACGTTGCCATGATTCAGGGGCTGGCAATCCCTGATTTGGTGCAACGTCTGAAGGCTTGGGAAACAGCCTTGAACGCCACGCTAGCTTGAACCAGTCGATGCAGCCGTTCCCCCAATCCCCCCAGCGAAACTATATCCGCAATCTGGATCGTCTGAGCGTGCTAATCGCGGATGACGACCCGTTTGTTGGCCGGCTTATCACCGCAATTCTCCAAGACTCGGGCATCTACAATGTGCATTCGGTCAAAGATGGTGAGGAAGCCTTCAATCTGTTGAAAGAACGCTCTTTTGATTTAGCCATTTTGGACATTCACATGCCTTTCGTGAATGGCATCGCATTGTCGGCCCAAATCAGGGCTCTCGACCGACTGCAGCGTCGGCGCACTGGTATCATTATCATGACGACCCATTGCGACGCGACTCTGGTGCCGTTTGTCAGGGCCAATGAGGTGGATCAGCTTTGCCTAAAGCCGCTGGCGCGAGCCAATCTCATTCAACGAATCATGTCCGCCCTGTCCCCACGAAACCAATCACAACGAGAGCCTGAACCAGATACTGAGCTCAACGCGTTATGGATCTAGCAGTAGGCTTTGCGCATGAGGGTGCTCTCGGTCAGGACTGCAGCACCTGAGTTGTGGCGGTTAAATCACGGAGACAGCCATCGCCACAGACGCAGCGAGAGCTCTAGCGCATAGGAGGGCGCTGGCCCCTATCTTTTTTTGGCTTCTTCAACCTTGCTAGCCGGCAAGATATGGACACAGATCAATCTATCTTCGACGAAGTAACGTTGCGCCAAGGCTTGTAAATCTTGGCGCGTCAAGGCGCGCAATGTGGGCGCGGAGTCTAAACGATCCTGCCAAGGGCGCACCCGCACACTCACCCTTGATTTGCACATCGCGCGGATCGGTGGCTAAACTGGTGCGGCAATCTATCGCATGAGGATGAAGCAAAAGGCGTTGGGCGAATGGCGACAGGTGCTTATGCTGCGCGGATGGACAAACTATCGAAAGATCAAGAGATTATCGCGGCTGCGATTGCGATTAATGCCCCCTTCGTTGGCCGTCTTCGATCGCGGACCTTGGTCGGCTCCCGCTGGTTTGCCCTCATTGGGCAATTCATCACCGTTCTGGTGGTGCATTTTGGCTTTAAGTTCGAATTGCCGCTGTTGGCGTGTCTATTGACCATTGCAGCCAATATCACGCTCAATATCATCATCACGGTTGGCTTGCCGGCCCAACGCTTGGTGCGCCAGTGGGAGGCAGCTGCCCAACTTACTTTTGATGTTTTGCAGCTGGCCTTACTGCTTTATCTGACCGGTGGTATTGCTAACCCCTTCTGTCTGCTACTCATTGCACCAGCCACGATTGCAGCTTCCACCCTGCAACCGCGCTGGACGCTGAGCATTATTGCGGTAACGATTTTGAGCGTCGGGGTGCTGGCGCTTTATTCCTATCCATTGCCTTGGCTTCCTGCCGGCAGCTTTATGATGCCGGCGCTTTATCAATTCGCCATGGCGTTTGCGATCATCATCGGCCTGTTGTTTACCGCGAGCTATGCATGGCGCGTATCACTGGAAGAAAGTCAATTGGCCGATGCGCTAATTGCTACCCAAGAAGTGCTGGCGCGCGAACAAAGGCTCGCGGCTTTAGGCGGTCTTGCTGCGGCGGCGGCGCACGAATTGGGCACGCCTCTGGCGACCATCCAAGTCACCGCCAAAGAAATGCTGCGCTCGCTGCCGCCCAATAGCCTTGATATGGAAGATGCCGAACTCATCCTGTCGCAAGCCCAGCGTTGCCGTGAAATTTTGCGCAATCTTACCAATCAAAAGGAGATTCCAGAATCTGTCACCGATACCCTGCCTTTTGGCCAGTTATTGGAAGAAGTGGCCGAGCGCCACCCCGAGATGGGGCATAAGGCCGTGCTATTTGATATTCAGGGCCCTGAGGGAGCGGGCGAACTGATGGTGATCCGTAAGCCTGCAATTCTCTACGGCCTTGGCAATATGCTGGAGAATGCCATTCATTATGCAAACCAAGCCGTCACGGTTTCCGCCAAATGGGACCAACGCAGCGTGCGGGTAACAATCACCGACGATGGTCCCGGCTTCGATGAGGCCATCCTCGACCGTTTGGGTGAGCCCTATGTGTCAACGACCCTCCAAGGTTCGGCTTCCGCGAACGCGCGTGAAGGGATGGGCCTCGGCTTTTTCATCGCTAAAACCCTGCTGGAGAGATCGGGCGGGCAAGTTTCTTTCTGGAATGGGGTGGGTCCTGGACGGGGGGCTGTGGTGCAGACGGTTTGGCCCTATGCGGCGATTGCCGCAGAACCTTGGGATTCGGCGGCTTAAGGCCTGCGACTTCTTGTCACTTGCAGATCTGCCAGATTAGGTTCACTGAAAATCATGGCCACAGAAACAACCATTGACACCTTTGCTGATCGCTCCCTTCTTGTGATGGATGACGACGCGCCTTTGAGAAACCGATTGGCGCGCGCGCTCGAAAGCCGCGGCTTCTCAGTTAAGACCGCTGCGGGCGTGGAAGAGGCAATGACGATTGCGCGCGTCGATCCCCCGGCCTTTGCAGTCTTGGACTTGCGCTTAGAAGATGGGTCGGGACTATCTGTGGTGGAAGAGCTTCATGTCCGCCGCCCAGATGCACGTGTGGTTATGCTGACGGGCTATGGAAATATCGCGACTGCGGTGGCTGCCGTAAAGGCCGGCGCGGTTGATTATCTGTCGAAGCCTGCCGATGCAGACGATGTCGTCAAAGCCTTGCTCGCCCAAGCGGATCACTTACCCGACCCCCCAGCGAACCCCATGAGTGCAGACCGCATTCGCTGGGAACATATTCAGCGTGTGTTTGAACTCTGCGGTCATAATGTCTCTGAAACCGCGCGCCGCTTGAACATGCATCGCCGCACCTTGCAGCGCATTTTGGCCAAGCGCGCGCCGCGCTGAAGCTTTATACCTTGACGTCGACGCCGTGCTCTCTAACGATAGGGCAAAGGATCGCGCGCAGCCCGCGTAGAATCCACTTCATGCTCATAGGACGGCCACTTTGGAACATCTTGACGTATTAATCGTGGGCGCTGGTATCTCCGGCATTAGTGGAGCCTACCACCTAAAGAGCCAGTGCCCCGGCAAAAGCTATGCAATCTTCGAAGGGCGGTCAGCCATAGGTGGCACGTGGGACTTGTTCCGCTATCCGGGGATCAGGTCCGACTCTGACATGTATACATTGGGCTTTTCGTTCAAACCCTGGACCGAAGCCAAAGCGATTGCAGACGGTCCGTCTATCCTAAATTATCTGCACGAGACAGCGGACGAACATGCGATTAAATCCAAGATCCGTTTGAACCACCGCGTGGTGTCAGCGTCTTGGGATTCCGCTACCGCACGCTGGACGATTGATTACACGTCCGGCGAAGCCCAAGAAAAAGGGCAATTGACCTGCAACTTCCTTTATATGTGCACGGGCTATTATAACTACAGCCAAGCCCACCGCCCCGAATTTGCGGGCGAAGCAAACTTTAAAGGCCAGATTATCCACCCGCAATTCTGGCCAGAGAATCTCGATTATCGTGGCAAGAAAGTCGTGATCATCGGCAGTGGTGCAACCGCGGTTACCTTGGTGCCAGCTATGGCGGACCAAGCCGCCCATGTCACCATGCTGCAGCGCTCGCCAACTTATGTTGTCTCGCGGCCGGGCGAGGACGCGTTTGCCAACTGGTTGCGAAAAGTCCTACCAGGCAAACTGGCTTATGGCTTGATCCGTTGGCGCAACGTGCTGTTCCAAATGTATTTCTATACGATGGCGCGCAAGCACCCTGCCCAAGTCAAAGAGCGCCTATTGGGCATGTTGAAAGAGGAATTGCCCGCCGATTTCGATATCAGCAAACACTTCACCCCGAGCTATAATCCGTGGGATCAACGGCTATGCCTCGTCCCAGACGCGGACCTATTCACGGCCATAAAGGGTGGTAAAGCTGGCGTCGTCACCGATCATATTGATCGCTTTGATGAGGGCGGCATTGTGCTAAAGTCTGGCACACGTCTGGATGCCGACATCATCGTGACCGCAACAGGCCTGCAGCTGCAGGTCTTAAGCGGTGTGCCATTCCAAGTGGACGGCAAGGCCGTGGATTTCGCAAAGACCTTCTCCTACAAAGGTATGATGTATAGCGGCGTGCCAAACTTGGCATCCGCATTCGGCTATACCAACGCGTCTTGGACCCTGAAGGCGGATCTAACGGCTGAATATGTATGCCGCCTGATCCAGCATTTGGATGCGACAGGTCAAACAACCTGCCGACCTGAAAAGGGCAGCGAAGCCTTGGAGCCCGCACCTTGGTTGGATTTCACTTCGGGTTATGTGACCCGCGCGATGGAGAACTTCCCCAAGCAGGGCCATATCGCGCCTTGGAAAGTGCACCAAAATTATGCGTTGGATCTGATGGCCTTCCGGTTCGGCAAGCTTGAAGATGAGGTCATGCACTTCTCTAAGCCGACAGCCGCGTAAGCGGCTTTAGCCGGCCTCGGATAGACAGGCCCAGCCGACACCTGCCATGAGGGATGCTCCTTGGAATCCTAGTATGAATGCGCAACCTGCCAAAGCCCCTCCCCTGCCCGTCCTGATCATCGGAGCCGGGCCCTCTGGCCTATTTGCTGCGGAGCTTTTGGCGAAGGCCGGCCATGTTGTGCAAGTATTTGACGGTATGCCTTCTGTTGGGCGGAAGTTCCTCTTAGCGGGGCGCGGCGGCCTAAACCTTACCCACACCGAAGCGCTGACACAGTTTAAGCCACGCTATGGCACTGCCCAAGATTGGGTAGCCCCTTGGGTTGATGCCTTCACGCCCGATGACTTGCGCGCTTGGGCCGAAGGTTTAGGCCAGCCTTTATTCGTCGGCTCAAGTGGGCGTGTATTCCCCCGAGCCCTGAAAGCTTCACCGCTTCTGCGCGCTTGGCTGCAAAGACTTGCTGACTTGGGCGTTTCCCTAACGACCGGAGCACGCTGGATAGGTTTCTCCCAAAGCGGGGCCGCGCAATTTTCCCACCGCGATGGCTCAACCAGCGAACATGAGGGTTCGGCGATCCTATTGGCACTGGGTGGGGCGTCCTGGCCTAAACTTGGGGCCGATGGCGCTTGGACACCAATCCTGCATGAGATCGGCGTGGGTATTACCCCGTTAGAAGCGTCGAATGTGGGCGTACTGGCTGCTTGGACGGCAACCTTGAAGTCGGGTTTTGGCGGTGCCGTCCTGAAAAATATCGAAGTGCGCTTAAATGAAGCCCGAGCACGTGGTGATCTGGTCATCACAAGCACCGGGCTTGAAGGCGGGCCGATTTACGCTTTATCTCCGGCGCTGCGCGCCGCCCTAACCGCAGGGCCCTGCCACATCCAAATTGATCTGCGTCCTGATTTGGAGACCGAAGCACTTGCGCAGCGCCTCGTCAAAGCCAAAGCGGGTCAGTCGATTTCAACGGCGCTTAAGAGCCATCTGAAACTTGCCCCCCCAGCCATCGCCCTCATGCGGGAGGCGACCGGCAATAAGCTCCCCACCACAGCCATGGGGTTGGCGCGTTTGATCAAGGCCACACCCATTGAGCTCAATGGCCTCGCAAGCCTAGACCGTGCAATTTCTACGGCTGGTGGAATCCATCCAGACAGTGTGGATGGGCACCTGATGCTGAAGGCCAAGCCCGGCATCTTTGTTGCGGGCGAAATGCTGGATTGGGATGCCCCGACAGGGGGCTATTTGTTGCAAGCCTGCTTTTCAAGCGCGCAGCACGCCGCCAAAGGCATCGCCGCCTGGGTTGATGCGCATTCTGGTCAGAACTGAATGCCGCCTTGCCAAACTTCAAGAAGCTTAGCGCTGGCATCCAGCCGCACGAAGTCAGCCCTTGCTCCCGCCGCCAACTGACCGATTTGGCCCTCTAATCCGATCGCCAAAGCTGGGGCATAGCTGGCCATACTCAAAGCATGGGCTAAGCTCACTTGAGCCTCCCGCATCATCACGCCGATGGCATCGCGCAAACTGAGATTGGACCCTGCCAAGACACCGTCTGGCGTAAAGCACGTCAGGCCACGGGCAAAGATTTTTTCACCCTTTAACTCAAACCAATCTTGGTCCGATCCCAAAGTCGGCATGGCATCACTAACCAGCACCGTTCGCTGTGGCCCAAGCAAGCGGGCAACAAGGGCCATATTGGCGGGATGGACGTGAACGCCATCGGCAATCAATCCAGAAAAAGAAGTCGCGCTGGAAAGAGCCGCCCCAACCACGCCCGGTGCCCGGCTGGACAATTGGCTCATGGCATTAAAAATGTGGGTGAAACCCCGAAGGCCTTCAGCCTCAGCCGCGATAATTTGCGCATAGCTTGCCTCGGTATGCCCGGCAAAAACGACGGCCCCGCGTTGCACGAGCGCAGCAATCGCCCCTTGGGGTGCCGTTTCAGGGGCCAAGGTGATGAGGGTTTTTCCGCGCTTAAGGCTTGTGAGAAGTTCAATCGCCTCTAAGTCGAGCACTTTAAACTTCGACGCATCGTGCACCCCTTTGCGACTGGCATTTAAAAAGGGGCCTTCAAGATGTATTCCAATGACGCCGGGCACACTGGCTTCTATGGCGGCGTCCACAGCTGCAATGGCTTTGGCGACTTTATCCAACTCATCAGAGATGAGCGTTGGCAATAGCGACGTTGTACCGAGTTTGGCGTGCGCCGCTGCAATGATGGCGATGGTTTCAACGCTCGGCGCATCATTGAACAAGACCCCGCCACCGCCATTGACTTGAATATCAACATAGCCTGGGGCGAGGATGTCGCCGTTTAAATCATGGCTTTGGTAGCCTGCCGGTATGGCTAAGTCAGGCCCAAACGCTTCAATCCGGCCTCCTGAGACAAGCAGGGTTTGACCAGACGCAATTTGGTCGCCAAGTGCTAAGCTAGCATTGTGAAAGGCCAAGGAAATCATTGCGTTTCGGTGACCTTGTTCAGCCAAGGCGGCGAATCGGGGTTTCGCCCACGCGCTCGGGCCAAAGCCTCTGCGCAAGCGTAGAAAGAAGATACCTGACAGAGCGGGGAAAGGAGCGGATGAATCCCTGCCAGCGTTGGCAAGCTCACCGCACCCGGAAAGGGACCGCCAGAGGCAAACACTTTGGCGTGGCGGGCGGAAAACTCTTCACTCAAGGCCGGGAAACTCGCGGCTGCTTCGTCCATCGGCGCGATCATCATAACCGGGAAGCCCGCTTCGACAATTGCCATTGGGCCATGGCGCACCTCAGCGGCGGAAAAGGCTTCCGCATGCAGCGCGCTGGTCTCTTTCAGCTTGAGTGCCATTTCATGGGCAATGCCAAAGGTCAAACCACGACCAATGACGAAAAGGCTTTTAGCGTCCAAAAGTGCGTCGCCCACATTGGACCAATCCAAATCAAATGCCGTCTGAATCTGATCACCGGCTTTCACCAAAGCGCCCAAGAGATCGTGGTCCTCGCGCCACTCGGCCACCAAATGCACAATGGCGGACAGAGAGGCAATGTAGGATTTAGTGGCAGCTACGGCCAATTCGGGCCCGGCATGAAGCGGAATAAAGACGTCTGCCGCTTGGGCTGCGGGCGAATTTGCATCATTGATCATGGCCACGACAAACGCGCCGGCTTGTTTGGCAAAAGCGATCGATGTCAAAAGGTCCGGGCTTTTACCCGATTGAGAGATCACCAAAAAAACAGCGCCATCTAGATCGCGCAAAGGGGTACGAAAGATGGATGAGATAGAAGGTGCATGTGAAGCAACGAGAACACCAAGCCTTGTTTCAATCGCATATTTGGCAAAGCCAGCCGCATGGTCGGAAGAGCCCCGCGCGCAGGTCAATACCAGACGTGGCTTGTACGCTCGTAGGCGGACGCCAAGGTCGCGCATCATACCAGCATTAGCTTCAACTTGACGGCGGACAACTTGACCGGCCTCTCGCGCCTCAGTCCACATCAAAGTTCTAGATTGACTCACAAAGAATCTCCTAATGCGATATCGTGTGACCTGACTCGCTGCTAGAGCCCAATTAACTGCGAGTATGTCTTGATAAAAGGTTTTTGAACTCAGGAGCTATACCGATGGCCTATTGGCTTTTGAAGAGCGAGCCAGATAGTTTCTCATGGGCCGACCAAGTCGCCCGCGGCGCGAAAGGCGAACCTTGGACGGGCGTACGTAACCACCAAGCCAAAAACTTCCTGAAGCAGATGGCGATCGGCGACTTGGCTTTCTTCTATCATACAGGCGATGAGAAGCAGATTGTCGGTGTGGTCGAAGTGATCAAGGACTCTTATCCAGACCCAACCGACCTGGCTTGGTTTGCTGTCGACATCGTGGCGCGCGAGCCTTTGAAAAAGCCGATTTCTCTTGCCACCATGAAAGCAGATCCAGCACTCGCCGATCTGGCATTGGTTAAATCTCCACGCCTATCGGTCCAGCCAGTTTCGGACCTACATTGGCACTATTTGCAAAGCAAGAGCTAATCCACTTTGGATTTGAAAATTTTGCCATAAGCTAAGAAATTGAAAGTTGAGGCAACGAGCGTACCGGCGGCCATCGCGAACAATAAGGGAAACCCCACCCAGCTAGCCCCAACAAAAACTAGGTAATTGATGAACAGTCCGATCAAGCTTGCCGCCACATAGGCGATAAGCTCTTGCCAGCTGGGCAAGCCTGTGGCCGCAAAAGTTGCCTGGCGGTTCAAGACAAAGGTAAAGAGCACGACGACGATCAGGGACAAGGCCCGGCTCAAATATTTATCCAAGCCAAAATGGACCATCGCAAAGACCAGCCCCGCGTCTAGCGCAAAAGCCAAACCACCGACCACCACAAAGCGGAGGACGCGCGACCCGGTCGATTGGGTAGTGATGAGATCCGATAGGTTCACGCTGCAACTTTCTAACGATTTCCGAGATCATACGCTTTGAAGATTAAAATCAAAACAAAGCGGCTAGGCCGCAGACTGTCTAGGTTGTCCCGGCCCTTCATCGCAGATTCAGGCTTTTGTGTCAGATGGAATTCCCACATGCTGGGTTCTGTTCAGAATTCGCAGTACAGCTTATGCATGGGTGATGTGATTTAACTTACGGTGTCTCAAGTCGATGTCTCTTGCTGAATCTTCAAATCCGACTGAACAGGCCCCAAAGACTTCTCCTGTCCGCCTTATTTTTCGCTTGGTACTTGTCGCGGCGATTCTGATTGCAACTTATCAATTGCTTGAACCCTATTGGAAGCGCGTTTCTGCTTGGAATTTGGCAGATAATGATGACGCGATGCGGGTGCTGCAAGTTCGCGATTGGCTAGCCGGTCAAGCTTGGTTTGACGTTTCCCAACATCGCTTTACCGAACATCCTGTTAGCAATATTCATTGGTCTCGAATCGCGGACTTGCCGCTGGCCTTGACCATGTTGATCACCAATGTGATCTTTGGCGTCTCCTTGGGCGAAAAGATTGCGGCTTTTATTACGCCGATCTGGCTTGGCTTGATCTATGTGATCTTAGGAACAAAAGCCTCGGTAGCCTTAGGCGGGAAAAAGGCTTTCTTGCCAGCCATCTTCCTGATCACCTGTGCGCCTGCAGCCCTTACGTATTTCCTGCCTGGTCGGGTTGACCACCATGGACTGCAGCTGATTTTCTTAGCCGCTGCTCTTTGGGGATTGGTAGCGGGTGGCCCGAAAATGGTGGCGCTGAGTGGAATTGCCATCGCGCTGGGCATTGGGGTTGGCTTAGAGGCCTTGCCGCTGCAAATTGTCTTGATCGGTTGGGTTGCGACGCGCTGGGCGTTGCGCGGCGTGGAAGTTGAACAAGACACGCGCTGGTTTGCGGTAAGCCTAGGCCTCTGCTTAGCGATTTGTTTTGTCGCCACTGTGCCAGAAGCAAAGTGGGCTGCGCCGGTCAATGATGCCATCGGCCGCGGCCATGTCGTTTTAGGCGTGATTGGTAGCTTGTTGCTTACCTTAGCGACCTTTTTGCCGGCCGCGCGCTTGGGTGCTAAAGGCCAAATTGCTGCCCGCCTTGTTCTTTTAGCGATCATTGGCGGCGTTGTTTTATCGGGTGTGATCGTCTTTCCAGAATTGATCACTTCACCTTACGCCCAGATTGACCCGCTGTTGAAGCGCCTGTGGCTCAATAATGTCACCGAGGCTGCGCCTTTGATGAAGACGAAGCTGAGCGTGATCCTCGCCTTTGCGCTGTTTCCAGTCTTGGCTGGTATCGCCAGCATTGTGGCGGTCCTCTGGGCCAAGGATAAAGAACGGGATTTGTGGATTCTAGCTGCTGTCACGATTTTTGTCTCCGCAGCGCTTGCCGTCTTCTGGCAGGGCAGATCAGCCGGGCTTGCTACCACCGTTTCTGGTATCATGACCGCCGCGCTGGTTGGAAAGCTGATCGAACAGGTGAATTTGCGCACCGCTCTAATCGTGGCCCTGATTGCCAATCCCATCATTCCCGGCCTCGTAGGCTCCAGAGTGGCTGAGTATTTTGAGCCCAAAATTACCAAGTTCTCGACCGGTGGTGGTGCTGGATGCTTCACAGATCGAGCCTTTAGCGGCCTTAAAGCCCAATCACCGGGTCTGGTTGTGGCTCCAATTGATATGGGTGCACGCATTTTGCTAACGACGCCGCACAAGGTGTTGGCTGTGCCCTATCATCGCAATAATACCGGCAATCTCGCGGCCTATCGTTTGTTTATGGCCAAGCCGGACGAGGCCAAACGTATGGCGAGGGAGTTAGGCGCGACCTATGTTGCCATCTGTACCCGATCGGCCGAGGTTTCGATTCTGTCGCGTGAAAGTCCGAAGAGCCTTATGGTGGAATTGCGGGATAATCGTATCCCGGCTTGGTTGACCCCGATCGAAAAACCAAAGGGCTCCAACGTTCAGGCTTTCAAGGTAAATCTTGACTAATTGGGAATCGGTGGTTGATCCCCCGTCATTGCGCTGTCTGGGCGTAGATGCTTTTAGCTTGTTCTTTGAATATTGTTGAATTTATAGGCTTTATTGCTCTTGTGACTTCATAGTCGCAGATGGGTGAGCTCATTTGATTCGGGGTATTGCACACCGCCGCCCTGTCGTGGTTGAAGGGGCTCGCAAATGTGGAGATGCCTGTGTCGAAGCGCCAGAAAGGGCCCCTGCCCTATCCAGCCCCGGGAATTGGTGCCGCTTGGCTAGGTGATCGGCCTGCTTTTGGCTTTGGCGATGGCATGGTGAAACTGGGCGAGGCGCTGGTTCAATGCCATGACGGTGGCATGCTGGCTATGCAGGCTAGTCCAGATGGCCAATCCATCTGGACAGCCGGTGATGATGGCAGGCTGGTTCAAGTCGATTCTCTGGGTGAAGTTCAGGAGAGGCTGCATGTGCCGCGCAAATGGCTCGACTCGCTCGCAATCTCTTCGGATAGCCGCTATGTCGCGGTGGCAGCTGGCCAAACGGTACAGGTGCTAGGGCCAGATGGCACGTCCCAAGAACTCCGACCGCCCAAAGGCCCGACAGCGCTCGCCTTCGCTCAGGACGGGCAAGAGCTTGCGATCACCCATAGCGGGGGCGTGAGCCTGTTTGAGCTCTCATCTGGGGAGTTGGTACAAGAAATTCCCTGTGCCGGTGGGCCGATCTCTGTGGCCTATGGTGCCGACGATGCGTTTTTGTTTGTCGGCCTTTCTGAGCCCGCCTTAGCCGGATGGCGGCTCCAGGACGGACAAGCCTTTAAAATGGGGGGCTACCCGGCCAAGCCGCGTTGCCTGGTTCAAAATAAAACGGGCTCGGTCCTTCTCACGTCAGGTGGCCCTGCTCTGCTGGCTTGGCCGATTGTGGCCGGTAAAGGTCCGATGGGGCAATCGGCGGGTGTATATCGTCCAAGACTAGGGCTTGTGACCTGCGTTGCTGTCCACGAAGCCCGTGTTTTGGTCGGCTGGTCAGACGGCGGGGTGGATCAAGTGGATTTGGCTTCGGGCAAAACTGGCTTTTTGGCAGGCCCTCGCCCGCGTAACGAATTATTAGACGATCCCCGCAAGATGCGCCGCTCAATCCTCAGTTTGGCGTTTCATGCCTCAGGTAAACGCTTTGCCTATGTCGGGGAAGACGGTAGCTTTGGCCATCAATGGCTGCAGTGATTAGGACCAGCGCCTTAAACTGGGCTTGGGCACATTTCACGATGTGCCCAATAGCCCACTTAGAAAGACTCTTAATAGAAGAGTTAAAGAGTTAAGCGCTTCGAAAGTGCCTTTTTGTCCTATGACTTCAGAGACTTGAAGGGAGCGGGTGCGGGCGTTCCCCCGTGCATGAGCGTCTGATCCCCCGAAGCCCTTGTGGGTGTTCCACCGCTGGTTCGGCGCCCGTTCCCCCGACAAAAAGTGGGCGTTCCCCCGTGTGGTTAAAGTTCCCAACCACCTATGCTCCAGCTGATGGTAGTTACTTTTCCATTCTCTTCACCAAGGCACACAACAGCACGCATGCGTGCGTTGTGCCAATGCTTTACCTGCTCGTTCAAAGTTGAATAGTCTTTCGAATGACACTGTTGTGGCGCGGTGAGGGCTTCATTTATGAACCCTTTGGCGATCATTTTTCTTTGAGCCTCAGCTATTGGGGTGCCTATTTCGATCCCCAACTTCTGGCCTGCAGTGATTAAGCCACTGGAACCCAAAAGGCTGTCCCTTTTTAGCTCGTCGACCAAAAGTGCTGCGAAGCAAAGTGAGAAGGTTAGTGCCAGAATAAGAATAGCCGTTCTGATCTTCATGGTCTCGGAACCTCCCAAGTTTCAGATAGGAACTCCATTGAAGCGCATCGGACGGCCACCATAAAGCGGACCAGAATCTAGATGTCCAAAAAATCAGTCGTGGTCAGCAGGCTATCATTCTCTGTAATTGGGTACAAAAGCATTGCGTTGGCCTCGATTCTCCAAAAATCACTATGTTCATGGGGTATGACGACTGAGACCTCCCGGTCTGGAATGAAGTGTATGGAAAAGCAGTCCATGGATCGAAGCGAAAACATATAGTTCGCATTCAAGTTCTTCTCGATGAAGTTTAGTGCCTCTTCGATGGATAGCAGTTTTCCAAGTTCAGCTAGTCTTTCCTTCGCATCGGGCAAAGGTTCAAAAGTTTCAAGCGCAGACTTTTCGAGTTCGCCTTGCTCAACCAGCCAAGGTACTAGCCAGAGGTTAGAGTCGACACACGTTACCCATAATGGATAGAGACCATTCTGGGGGCCATTATGGTCACTAAGCTTGACGCGCGCAAAATAGGCTTCAAGGCATTGGATAAATGCGCGAATGGCCTGCGGCTCATTAATGATGTCACCTGTGTCTGGGCAAATCGCTCCCAAGGGGATCACGTAGACTTTCATGGGGATTCTCGCGCACGTGCGGGTTTGTTTCTAGACACGATATGTGGGGAGCAATATTTCACCGCTCCATTTCTAACGTGCAGCATCTCTTCTGCAACGGCGGCCCTCAAAAATCCAGACGCCTTTGCTTGCTGTCAATGAGCATTCTCAACGGCCAGTTCACGCAGCACAACCCCACCAGTCTCAGTCACCGATAAGATCGCTCGAGTGGGGCAGTCGCCTTGAGGACCGCTGCCAATCAATATCTGGTTGCCATCTTTCACAAAGTTTAAGTCGCCGGATTGAGTTGAGAGGATCATCAGGCCCAAGGGTTGTTCGCCCAAGTCACCTGTTCTGATTAGGGCAAACCCGACTGCTGTTTTGCCAGCCCTTATCGGCCTCTCTTCTGGATCAAAGGGCCAGAAAATCATCGTGTAAGTGCCCTTTGATACAATTTCCGCAGGTCCAAAGCCAGAAAGATCTTTGATGGAGATGTCCCCGACTGGGGCTGCTTCAAGCCTACTTTGGCACGTCGAGGACTTGGTGGGGGCTATGGGCGGTTTTGACCAAGCATTAGCAGCCCAGAGGCTTGCGAGCAAAAGGAGACAGCTGAAAGTTTTGGATGCTGATCTTTGCATGGTTTCTTTATCCTCTAATCATCCATCCTAAATCCGGAGAGCGTTTGAGCCGCTGCTGATTAACCACGCAATTAGATGGTGCAACGAAAACGGTACTGTACTCTTATGCCAGTTGCTTCTTTGGCCTCATTGCTTGCAGGTGCCTTGTTTCCAAGCTCCGCCGGAATCCAAGCAGGCATCCTGCGCTACTAAAGGGTTGAACTTCAAAAGCAGAATGATTGTAATCACGATGAGGATGGTTAGAAAAGCCAATTTTTTCATCGGATGGGCTTATGCTCCTTCAGTCGCCTTCCCCCCAAAGTGGGTGATCCCCCGTTAGGTCATAGGAGCAAATCGCCCTGCTTTTTAGCGATGGTGTCGGCGTATAATTGGTCAAATTCAATGATGGCGTCGGAGATGGCGGTGCGTTCACCCGCGTCGCGACGGATGAAGTGGGCGGCGGGTGAGCCGTCGGCGGCTTTCACAATCGTCATGCTATATTCGGGCAATTCGTCGCGCAGGGCGATCTTGCGCATCATGCGGGCAAACTCTTTGGGTTCAGAGTCTGAGCCTGTCTTGTCCTTGAGAACTGAAAAGCGGCAGAGCCAGCCCTTCTTTTGATCGCCTGCGTGCTTGCGGGCGATCCGGTAGAGCGCGCGTTCCAGCCCACCGGTCAGGCTGAAATAGTCCGGGTGCATGGTCAGCAATTGCTTTTCCTGCGTCACCCCTTCGTAAATCCAGTTGGACAACGTGATGCGAAGTGCGCGCGGCTGTTCGGTGATGGGGTCGACTTCAATGTCCCACTCATCAATCCAGGAGAAGCGACGGTCCCTGCCCCGCTTGGCGCGGAGCGAGGTGAAAATGGTGGTCGAGGCCAAGCGGTCGAGCGCGGCGCGCAATTCCTGATAGCCCTTGCCGCCCGTATCGCGCTTAATCGCCCGTAACAGGTCATAGGCGGTGGTGCGCAGCGTGCGCGGTAGATCATTGACGCCTTGTTGCTTCAGGCGATTGAGGGCGCTGGCCGCCCAGATCAAAATATCGGCATCCCAAATGGTCGCCATGCCATAGGCGGGCACGGCTTCGACCTTGACCCAGACTTCGCCATCGGGGCTGCGGTAATCGATGGGCTTTAGGCGCTTGCGCTTTTGCAGCGAGAAGAAGGGCCGCTCCATCGTCTCCCGCTGATCTTTCAACGGGATATCGTGCACCATCGGGATGAAGAAGTCGAACTGAGGATCATCTTTGCGTCGCGCGGACATAGTTGTCTCTCTCTTTCGAACAACGCCCTGATCTCATGCGCGAGCGGGCAGAGGCTTATCCCCGGTGACGCACCAGAAGGTGCAAATTAGGCGTGTCCCGATTCTGGGCTTTGACCAAGCCAAGAGGAGCTTTTGGAGGGTCTTGGGCTGATCCTATCTGATTCTGCGGGCGTGCAAGGTCATTCAGGTCGGATTCGGCACACAGGTGGAGTTGTCGACCTGTCTGCGTGTGGACGCGTCTTCAGGTCGCCACGTGGTCCTTACGCTAAGGAGCGTTCAGGACTAGCGCTCACCCATTGGATGTTTGCCATAATGGCGCAGGACGAAATCAAGCCCCTCACCGACCAGATGCTGGACCGTGACATCGCGCTCTGCGGCCAAGATGCGCAGCGAGCGGGATAGTTCTGGGCTGAAATAGCCGGCCACCATCACCCGGCCGTCGCGTGCTTTGGCTTTCTGGGGCACGGGCATGGCAAAATTGGGTGGCGCAAAGACAGGCGCTGGGGCCATTGGCTCTGGGCTTGCCATTTGGGCCGGGGGCGCGGCGGCAAATTGAGGTTCTGCCACGGGCTGACTGTCCTGATTTGCCGGCGCCGTCATTTGGTACGGGCTTGTGTTGGGCTGTGCGGCTACAGCTGCGAGGCGCGCTGCGAGGCTTGGTGCTTTGGCCATGTATCTCCCCTTCCCTCTCTGTTGAATTGGTGGTTAGGCCGCTTGGGCGACGGTTTGGGTTTTGGTGAGGCGGCCCATCATCCATTCAAAGACGGCATCGACTTCGCTGGCAGCCTTACAGCCTGGTTCATACTCACTGGCGGTATGGCCATCGACCACGGCGTGGCGGAAGGCGGCCCGTTCTGTCAGGCAGACAGGGGCCAGCGGCATGCCAATGCCGCGTACAACGGCAGCCGCATCTTCGACCAAGCTCGCTGCCCGGGGTGGGACGGCATTGAAAATCGTATAGGCGGGCTTTTGAGCGATCCGCATCAACTCACCGGTTGTCTTGATGGCATGAAGGTCAAAGGCGCTGACCCGGGTTGGTACCAAAACCAAGTCTGCGGCCCGCGCAGCAGAGACTGCTGCCGCATCCGCCGCTGGCGGGCTGTCGAGGATGCATAAATCCACACCCGCTTGGGCGGCTTCCTGCAACGTGGCCTCTAGTCTTGTGTAAGGCGTGGCGACGACGGCAGGATTATCCCCGCCCCGCCAATCGCCCCATTGTGCGGCTGTCGCTTGAGGGTCGAGGTCGATCAAAGCCACCGACAGACCCTTGCGAGCGGCTGCTACGGCGAGGTGAACCGATAAAGTGGTCTTACCTGCCCCACCTTTTTGGCTGACTATGGCTACTACATGCATCTTCCTACCTCCTCGTGTCCACATGCGGCCATGTGGTAAGTTCGGCGCGTCGTCATCCCGGTAACCCCACGTCTGGAGGCCCCTACATGTGGGCATTGGAGACAGGACGAGGTGTCGCCCTGTCGGCGGCTGGACTTGTTGAAAAGTCGCCGCCTCCCCGTGTCCACATGTTGAAACTGTAGACTTTAAACCTTAACGATTCCTTATCGGCACTCTGAGAATTCGCCTCTGAGACGAGTTGGGTGCCGGGATGAATGTCCGCCCGTCTTTTGGCCACAAGGGGCCTGCTCGTCGATTTCTGGGCTGACTAGAGGCAGGGGAGGGTGCCTAGTCCTTCACTTGATCGTACGCGCGGGCCAAAACGCATGCCTCATGCTTTGGTCATGCATTTTTTGGCCGAAAGCAATCACATTGTCGACCTGTGGCCGTGTCCACACATCCACGCATCGCCATGTCGGCGTGATGGTTTCTCCACATGCCCAACCTGCAAGACGTGGACATGTCGCAGGGTGGGCGGGTCGACATGTATCATATGTCGAGGCGTCCATGTGGCGACATGCTAGCCATGTGGACAAGAAGACGCAAAAACGCGGCTGAAGGCAAGGGGAGAAGCATTGGATGCGCCTAGTTGAAACCCAATTGCACCGAATTCACACATGCCATGCCACGTCACGCGCGCGATCAAGGGCTCCATGGCCGCCCAAAGACTCTCGGGGGATCACACACGCCCGCAGGGCAGGGGAAGCGCGTTGCGGTTAGCAGAAAGTGGGTTCAGAAGTCGATTTATACTTCTCGCAACTGGCAAAAAGCGCCAGCGCCATTGTCTGGGCATCGGCATGGCGCGCCAAGCCCCAGATGGGTCCTGCTTGGTCCCAATCAGGCTCGCCATGGCCCGCCCTACGCCAGATCCAAGCCACCGCATCATGGATGAGATCATCGAGAATGATGTCATGATCGACCCGATAGTCTGGATCCCGTTCATGACGGTTGGCGAGGACATTAAGCGCTTCTAGGCAGAAGGTTCGATAGGCGGGGTCGGGGATTGTCTCCAGACGCACCTCGATCTCCAGCGCGAAATCCTTTTCCCACGCGGTCAGGTCAGAGCGGGCGACTGCGGCATCCAGTCGATTGTTTGCGCCAAACACGATGCCCGGGCACACATGCAATAGCGACCAAAGCCGCGCGAAGAAGTCGCTGCCCACCCGGGTCAGAATACCCAGACGCTCTCGCCATTGTTGCCAATCGCTGCCAATCGCGAGGGCAGAAGGGGTCAAAGCAAAATTGGGGGCAGGGGAGACCACAGCACGTACCGACGGAGTTTCCAGCAATATGGACTTTACCCGGTCAAACAAAACAGACGGGGGTTCTGCCACCAGATTTTCCATGCCGCCGGTTTCTTCCTGACCTAAGCGACCTACAATTTCGGTTAAGCGGATCGTGCGCATGCCACGCACAGCATTGGAGTCAGACTTGCTGAACAGTCCCAAGGCTTGCAGCACCTCTTGGGCTATTACCGCATGCAGTTTAGAATGCAGTCCATCCTCAATCATCGTTACCAATTCGCCCTCAGAGATGGGTCGTGTGATGACTCGTCCTTCGCCAAGGCCTAAGCGGCGCAGACGCACAACAATATCTTTGGCGGAATCTTGCAGCCGTGGGTCCGTACGGTTTAACCACGCAGCACCGCGGCGGGCCGTGGCCCAGTCGCCCGCCCGTCCAGAAGCTTCATAGATGCGCTCGATCTCGGCTTGGTCACCTGAAGCAATGGCCTCATCCAGACTGCGCCCAAAGCCCTGGTCCAACGGCTCTGGTAAGCCCTGCCTAAAGTCCGAATAAGTCCCAGATGGCAAAAGAGAGCCAATCGATTTTGGCTTGGTCTGAGCGCGCAGCACTTCGTCAATAGACACAAGCTTCGTTCTGGCAAAATCGACCTGTCCACGTTGTACTTCGTGCAAGAGGTCGATGAGGCGATCTATACCGCTGCCTTGCATAGCGGTCGCATCGACGCACAGAATAAAAACGGGATTGTCCAAGCCGCGCCAATGGCGGGCCACATAGCGAAGATCCCCCCGCAAACGACGCGCGCGCGCTGCGGCATCATAGCGGATATGGTGGTCATGGGCCTCAAGGAGTGTAGCCGAGAACAGAACATGACGGCCTTGCGCCTCATAAACATAAGCATTGGCCAACGGCCCAAGTCGCTTTTCGGGGCGACCGGTGAGCCGTAGATGCGCGTTGGTGCCAATCTGCGTCCAAACACTGACCAAATCCCCCGCCGGTCGGATCAACACGTCGGGACCCAACTCGGACATCTGGTCACAGATAAGCCCCAGGTCTTGAAGCCTAGCTGCGGTCTGCGCATCCTCTGCCACAATTGCAAAAGCAATTTCTTGTTGGTGCTTGCGGTTAAGATGATGGCGGCGACCAAGTGGGTCGATATCGGCCGGGGAAAGTAACCCTTCTTGCAGCATTGCTCCCAGCGCCCACAAGGATTGTGCCCAAAGTAGCGGCAAATTGGCGTTGGCAACGCGATCTTGGCTGCCAGGTGCCGCAGCTTCCGCTTCAACGGCATGGGCCTCAACATAATAGAGCTCTGGCAAAAGCGGCAAGCCATCGCGGATTTGGAACAATGGCGCCAGTCGATCTGCCCAAGCCTCAGCCCCGCGTGTGTCGCCAGTCATCTCCGCATCTACAAGAAGATAAGTAAAGAAGAGTGGCCATTCTGACTCGATATTGGCGAATTTCGAGAGTTCACCGGCGTGATAATGAAGCCGATGTTCGTCTTCCACGGTCGTCTGATGCCCATCGCGCAGAAAGCGCTTGCAGCCGTATCGTCCGGCCAGCCGATCCAAGATCCGACCGCGCGTATGGGCGATCATCACTTTGTCGTCGACCGCAAAAGCAGGCCAGCCAACCACTGCCAACAAAGCGGCATCGGTTTCCTTAGATGCGGACTCACCGGGCAATAAGACTTGTAAGGTCTCGCGCGCCCGAGCAATGTCATCGGCTGGAACCCAAATGGGGCCGCGGGCCTCACAGCCAAAGTCCAATCCATCCATCGCCTCTAGCGCAGCTTTTGCGACACCGACTGAGCTCGCATTGATTTCGACAACGCCGTCATTGGATTTGCGGCCACGCTCCCAAATCCCGTAATCGGCAATGCGGTAAGCCGGCCCGATATAATGAACAAGATTCTGAACGAAATCGACTTCATCGGCGGTCTCAACCAGTTTGAGCCCGCCCGCAGTCATTTGCGCAAGGAACAAAAGAAAGAGAGACGTGGCATCAATTTGGAGATGCCCCCAATGGGCGTCACCCACCACGGGCTGGCCAGTGGCCGCATCATATTTGGCATGCAAACCATCAAGCGGGTCTTGCGTATATTTGAACCGCTCCACCTTATCGGCTTGGCCCATCATGGCCGACAAGAGGCCCCGCATGAGGCGAATGACACTGGTTTCAAGTTGACGCGCCCGGTCAGAGCCCGGCTCCAACCGCTTATAGGCACAAGCAAGACCCCAAACGCCGAGGATTGAATAGACATTGTCGCGCACCCAAGCATGCGCATAATCTCCATGGACCGTTTTGGCGGTACTGGCAGGCAAAAGGCCTGCTTCGGCGCTCAAGCGCTTTAGAAAGATCGCATCTATATGGTCATACCAATGAATGAGGCGCGCTTTCATGTCCGGGGCTTGGTCGTTCATGTCCGTTAGCGTCCGTATTGCTTCGCAAGGTCACGCAGCTTTTGCCGGGCCGCAGGGGTGAAGTCGCTCGCCTGAAAGCGCCAGTTCCAATTGTCTTCAATCGTACCCGGTGTATTCATCCGGCCATTGCCATCCAGGCCAAAGACATCTTGTAACGCAATAATGGCGAGATTGGAGCCAGATTGCATGGCCAATTCAATAAAGCGCCAGTGCAGGTCACTCCCGTCACCCCCAAGCAATTCTAACGCGGCGGCGGCTTCACGCGGGGCATCCTTTGCACGCTCTGCTGCTTCGCGACCGTCATTTTTAAACCAGCCAATTACCGTATTATTGTCGTGCGTGCTGGGATAGCAGACGGTTGCGGCGGGATAATGATAGGGGTGGCGGTTATCGCGCGGTGGGCCATCGCCAAATTCAAACTCTAGGATTTTAAGGCCGGGGAAGGCGAACTTGTCGCGCAAGGCGATGACGTCTTCGGTGATATGGCCAAGATCTTCCGCAATGACTTTGAGATCGGGCAGGGCAGTCGTGATTGCGGTGAACAAAGCGTCTCCGGGAACATCAACCCATTGGCCATTGATCGCCGTTGTTTCACCAGCCGGTGTCTCCCAGCACGAAGCAAAGCCACGGAAATGGTCGATCCGGACCGCATCGGCAAAGTCCAGCAAGCGGCGCATGCGGGCGACCCACCATGAAAAGCCATCTTCAGCCATTTTGTCCCATTCATAAATGGGATTGCCCCACAGCTGACCTGTTGCGCTGAAATAGTCCGGGGGAACACCCGCCCCAACGCGGGTATTAAAGTCCTTGTCGAGTTTGAAGAGGTCCGGTCTTGCCCACACATCGGCTGAGTCATGGGCGACGAAGATCGCCATATCGCCAATAATCATGATCCCTTTCGACGCCGCATGCTGACGCAAGCGATGCCAGCGCAGATCAAACAAAAATTGTAAGGCCTCAATTGCGGCAATATCGTCTGCCAAGGTCTCCCGGGCTTCGGCCAAAGCAATAGGGTCCCTGCGGCGCAAAGCGTCGGGCCAATGCATCCAGCCTTGGCGCTGACGCGAAACCGAAATAGCTTCAAACAAGGCATAATCATCCAGCCAAGCCGCACCATGTTTGGCCTTAAAGGCCGCAAGGCCTGCTGCAAGTGGATGATCGGCTTGGGCGGCAAGCCGACTGCCAGCTATGCGCAATACCGCGAGGCGGGCAGGGACTGTAACTTCGTAATCGACCTTGACTTGCGGCAGAGCCTTCAAATGACCCACTTCGTCAGCGGTCAGCAAGTTCGCGTCAATCAAGCCGTCTATATCAATCAAAAGTGGATTGGCGGCAAAGGTTGTGGTGGCTGAATAAGGGCTGGCATTATTGCCGGTCGCATTGATGGGCAGGATTTGCCATAGCTTTTGGCCAGATTCCGCTAAGGCATCGATGAAGGCCATCGCCTCATCGCCAATCTCCCCAATACCATAGGGGCCGGGCAAGCTGGTGGGGTGAAGCAAAATGCCACTGATGCGATCAAAAGCCATGTCCGGTCTTTCCAATTGTTCTTGAGGTGTCACGCGAAAACACGATTAGGGTTCGTGTAGGAAGCTGAATGGTCTGGCCGCCAGCGGCCACTTGGTCTTGAGTTGGGCGAATGGGGTCTGCGGTAGTCAGCGCCATGCGCCAGATGCCGGACCCGGTGGGCGGCAGGATAAAGGCCGCATCCTCGAGGCTTGCATTGATCAAGATCAGCCAGCCGCGTGGTTCATAGACGGCGGCAAAGCACTGGGTCCTGTCGTCCATCCAATCGCTGTGGGTCATCAGATTGCCCCAAACACTCCACCACGCAATGGTAGGTTCCCGTTCGCCTGGGCCATTAGGATGACCGTCTGGAAAGCTCGCAAACATCTCTTTGCGTAAGGCGATCAATTGTTTGGTAAAGGCTAAACGCTGGGCACCAAGGCGTGTGTTTGGTAAACGCCAATCCAGCCAGCTGATTTCATTATCCTGGGCATAGGCATTATTATTGCCACCTTGGGTACGGCCCATTTCATCGCCTGCCAACAGCATGGGCGTGCCGAAGCTTAGAAAGACACTGGCCAGCATATTCCGCGCTTGGCGCTCGCGCAGCTCTTCAATCACGCGGTCGGTTGTTTCGCCTTCCACCCCATAATTGGCCGAGAAATCATGATCTCCACCGTCGCGATTATTCTCCCCATTGGCATGGTTGTGCTTTTGGGAATAACGCGTGAGGTCCAACAGCGGGAAGCCATCATGGCACGCGATGAAATTGATACTGGCCTCAACTGGCTTGCCTTTATGGCGAAACAAGTCCGGCGTGCCGGCTAAAGCCTTGGCAAAGTCGCGCGCTTTATCCTTGTCGCCGCGCCAGAATTGCCGGATGGAATCGCGCGCTTTGCCGTTCCAATCGGCCCAGTCTGGCGGGAAATCGCCGACATAATAGCCCCCGGCCGCATCCCATGCTTCGGCAATGAGTTTGACATGCTTTAGCCGCGGGTCGCCCCGGACTGCATCAAAGAAGGGGGCCTGCCGGCTGAAATGGCCTGCCTCATCCATGCCCAGAGAAGGCGCAATGTCAAAGCGGAAGCCGTCGAGACCATAGCATTGTGTCCAATGGGCCAAGGATTCCACGATCAGGTTTCGCACGTGGGGATGGGCAGCATTCAAAGTCGCGCCACAGCCACTGATATCGGCGTAGCGGCTCAAGTCGTGTGGGTTCAGGCGGTAATAGGACGCATTGTCGATCCCCCGATAAGACAAAGTCGGTCCATGTCGATTACCCTCACACGTGTGGTTATAGACGACATCCATCCAGACATCGAAATTGCGGGCATGGGCGTTTTGGACAAAAGCCCGCATCTCTGCGATGGGCTCACCCATGGCATAGTCGCTATGCGGGACGAAATAATTGAGCGTGTTATAGCCCCAATAATTCTTCAGGCCCTGATCGACCAAGAAGCGGTCGTGGATGAAATGATGAATAGGCAGAAGCTCAAGCGTCGTAATCCCAAGTGCAGACAGGTAATCGAGTGCAGCTTGGCTGCCGAGGCCTGCGAAGGTCCCACGCTCCCTCTCAGACAGGCCTGGCAGCTGCATGGTAAAGCCCTTCGCATGCAGCTCATAAATTAGGGTTTCGCGCCACGGCTTGCCCTGATGGCGGGGCAGGGGGGCAAGGGCGGCGGGATCGACGACAACCCCTTTAAGGCAGGTCGCGCTGTTGTCGCGGTGATCGGCCATCCCATCGGGGTCATGGCTTTCGTAGAAATAGCCAAAATGCTCTGGCCCCCAGCGAAATGCACCGGCGACCGCTTTCGCATAGGGGTCCAGCAAGACTTTATGCGGGTTAAAGAGATGTCCTTGGTCTGGCCGATAGGGCCCATGGACACGGTAGCCATAAATGGCGCCAGCCCCCAGCTTGGGGGCAAAGCCATGCCAGATGTCGCCTTTGCGGGCTGGCAAATCGGCGCGCGCAATCTCTTGGCGACCATCGCTGGAAAACAAAACGAGCTCAACCCGGACGCCATGGGCACTGAACAGCGCAAAATTGACGCCACCCTCACCGAGCGTCGCCCCCAATTGATTTGGGTTGCCTGGTTCCAATCGCAGCAGCATTCAGATCCTGTTTCCTATGCCGGAACGAGATAAAGGCCTGCAAGCGGTGGCAGGGTCAGAACAATCGAAGCGGGCTGGCCATTAAAGGGCATGGCTTCGGCTTCCACCAAAATGGGGCCTTCGAAATTAGACCCATCATAGGCCGATGAGTCTGTGTTCAGGATCACTTTCCAAGCCCCACCATGGGGCACCCCTACCCGATACTCGACGCGTGGAACCGGGGTCATATTGATCAAGGCGAGCACTTTTTCCGAACGGTCGTGGTTCCAACGCAAGAAGGCAAACACCGAGACGTCCGCTGCATCGGCCTGAACCCATTCAAAGCCGGAGGGATCACAATCGCGTTGATGCAAGGCAGGGGTCTCGCGATAGAGCTTGTTCAGATCCCGCACCAGAGACTGAACCCCCTTATGGCTAGGCTGGTCGAGCAAATGCCAATCGAGACTGCCTTCATGGTTCCATTCAGCGACTTGGCCAAATTCGGCCCCCATGAACAACAATTTTTTGCCGGGATGGGCCCACATTAGGGCGTAATAGGCGCGCAAGTTTGCATAGCGTTGCCAATCATCGCCCGGCATACGCGAAAAGATCGAGCCTTTCCCATGGACGACTTCATCATGACTGAGCGCGAGCATGAAGTTCTCGGACCACGCATAGGCGAGGCCAAAGGTGATCTCGCCATGGTGCCACGCGCGGTGGATCGGGTCGCGGCTCATATATTGCAGCGTGTCATGCATCCAGCCGAGGTTCCATTTGAACCCAAAGCCCAGCCCACCGTCATAAGTGGGTTTACAAACGCCAGCCCAAGCGGTGGATTCTTCGGCCACCATCATGATCCCATCGGCCTCGCCATAGCACATCTCATTCAAGCGGCGCATGAATTGGACGGCTTCAAGATTGATATTGCCGCCATAGATATTGGGGATCCATTCCCCATCTGCGCGGGAATAATCGAGATAGAGCATGGAGCTGACAGCATCGACGCGCAGGCCATCAATCTTGAAGCGGTCGAGCCAAAATAGGGCTGAAGATACCAGAAAGTTGACGACTTCGGGCTTGGTGAAGTCGTAAATATTGGTCTTCCAATCGGGGTGGAAGCCAAGCCGGGGGTCTGCATGTTCATAAAGAGCCGTGCCGTCAAACCGGTTTAAGCCATGGCCATCAATTGGGAAGTGGGCAGGCACGAAATCACACAAGACACCAATTTCAGCTTCATGCAGACGGGCCACCAAGGCGCGAAATTCATCAGGCGTGCCATAGCGGCTGGTGGTGGCGAACAGGCCAACCGGTTGATAGCCCCAAGAGCCGTCAAATGGATATTCCGTCAACGGCATGAATTGCACATGGGTAAAGCCCATGTCGCGCACATAGGGGATCAGCCAGTCACCAAGCTCGGCATAGGTCAGAGGGCGGTTACCCTCTTCGGGCTTGCGGCGGAAAGAGCCTGCATGCACTTCATAGACGGAAATGGGCGCGTCCAAGCCATGTCGGCTGTGGCGTGTCTTGAGCCACGCTTGGTCGCTTTGGATTTGCTTTGGCGGGTCCACCAAACGGCTGGCATTGGCGGGGCGAAGCTCTGCTGCCTGCCCAAATGGGTCTGACTTAAGTGGCTGCAAATCCCCGTTGGCACCGATGATCTCGTATTTATAGATGTCGTTCGCCGAAAGACCCGGGATAAAAATTTCCCAGATGCCTGCATCATGCAGCTTACGCATGATGTGGCGACGCCCATCCCAATTATTGAAAGGGCCCACCACAGAAACCCGTTGGGCGGCGGGGGCCCAAACTGCAAAAGCAAAGCCTTCGACTTGGTCTAACGTAATCGGTCGGGCACCCAAGCATTCCCAAGCACGCCACAACTGGCCTTGCCGGAAGCGCAAGATTTCCTTCGTGCTCAAAATGCCTGCAAACCGGTAGGGGTCTTCGAGACGGACTTCTTCGCCGTCCCAAGTCGCCAGATAATGATAGTTTAGAGACTGTTTGGATTTAGCAATTTTGGCGATAAACAGACCATCAGGATGCAGCTTAGTCATTGGGATTGACAGCTTCTGCTGTGGGACAACCAAGGTCACCAGCTCTGCGGCAGGTAGGAAGCAGCGCACCATGATGACATCGGCTTCGTCATCGGGATGAGGGCCCAAGAAAGCAAATGGGTTGGCGTGGGTACCGTTCACTAAAGCCAGAATTTCGCTTTGGTCTGCAAGGGCAGGACCTAAGTGGGCGGAGCCATTTAAAGCGGCCTTCGCCGGCTTTGCCCGGGTCGTCTTGGTGGCCATTAGCGCGCTTCCTCGTAAAAAGTCCGATCATCCTTGATTGCCTTTTGCGCACTTTGCCGATCGCGTCGACGCGCGTCGGCGTAGGCATTTTCGCGTTGCGACTGCAGCATTTCAGAATCGGCTTGCGAAAAGTGTCCGCCCTTGGACAAGCGGGCTTCGATCCCAAGTCTTAAGGCTTCAATCAAAGCAGCATAGGCAATGTAGTCGGTCAGGCCCGCCTCAAACTGACCCAGCGACAGCGTGGCCGCCAAACCTGCGTGGCCAACTAAGGCAACCCGTCCGCCTTGTGCGCAGATATCCTCTAAACTCTTCCCAACCTCAGGGATGCGCACGCTCGACTTCAGAGCGATGACCAAGATGCTATCGCGTCGCCCGCTGATCTCCGCGGTGGTTTGATCACAGGCTTCCAGCCCGCAGTTGCGCAGGGCACCAACCAGAGTATCGGCAAACAGAGTTTCTGCGCCACTGTGCAGCACAATGATTCGTCCGCTTCCCGCACAAATCTCCAAAAGTGTATCAATTTCGTCCAGCGCGAGTCCCGCACCCGTTTGGCTCAACGTCTTGGTCACCTGTTCATACAAAGCCTGGCCGAGACCGCTATGACCCTTCACATGCGGGTTCTGGCGGCTCATCGATAGGGTGCGGCGCTCTAGATCGCGCGCAAGACTGAGCTTGAAATCCATAAAGCCCATACAGCCGATGGCCTTACAAAAGCGCATGATTGTGGGTTCTGACACATCGGCGCGTTCGGCCAGATCGGCGATCGACATTTCAACAACGACCGTCGGGCGACCCAATACAAAGCGGGCAACCCGCTGCTCAGACGGACGCAAATCAGCGAGATGTGAATCGATCTGACTGATGATCATCGCCTTTTTCCCTCCCGTCCGTTGTTTGTTGGCTTGATTTATACGAATATTCTGCGCCCAATGCCAGCCTTGAACGCGTGTTGCGCAGGTTTTGTAGTTTTGCTACATCAAATGTGCAATACCAAAACCAATGAACGGCAGGGCGACCCTCCACAGGGCGGAAACTGCAGTCGGGGAGAGAAACGGACCTAGTCGGGTATTTATCTTGGCTTTGGACCGACATTTGTCTTGTGGCCCGCGCGCCATCGGTTCAATAAATGGCTCCTCCGCGACTGTATTTTTTGGCCTCTGCCGAGATACCAGGGGCAGGAACACGGCATGGCAGGCATCACTTTTGAAACCGTCGCAAAGCGATATGGCGAAACTGATGTCATCAAGAACTTATCGCTCGACATCAAGGATGGCGAGTTCATGGTTCTGGTTGGGCCGTCTGGATGTGGCAAGTCGACCGCCCTGCGGATGATTGCCGGCCTTGAATCGGTCTCTTCGGGCAATTTGAAGATTGCAGATCGGGTTGTGAATGATCTGAAGCCCAAAGACCGCGACGTTGCCATGGTGTTTCAGTCCTATGCGCTCTACCCCCATATGACGGTTCGCCAAAATGTCGCCTTCGGTCTTGAGGTGCGCAAAATGCCGAAAGCCGAGATTGAAAAGCGCGTGCAAGAGGCGTCGGCCATTTTGGGCCTTGACCCCTATTTGGATCGCAAGCCTAAAGCGCTTTCTGGGGGGCAACGACAACGTGTGGCGCTGGGTCGCGCCATTGTCCGCGATCCTGCGGTCTTTCTGTTTGACGAGCCTTTGTCAAACCTCGATGCGAAGCTGCGGACTGGCATGCGGGCCGAGATTTCGCGCTTGCAGAAGCGCTTAGGCACCACCGCCGTTTATGTCACCCACGACCAGACCGAAGCCATGACCATGGGCGACCGGATCGC
>JAIXQA010000032.1 GCA_027485915.1 Alphaproteobacteria bacterium
CTCGAAGTAGGTCTTTGCCAAGGCACAGCCTGCGGCAAAGGCCTTCTAAGAATAGAAGCTTGTGAGCCGCCCTAAACCCCCTGCAACTCCACAATATAGTCCGGCATAGCCAGTTCAGCCTCGCGGACGAGTGCCCAATGGGCAATTGCGGCGGGGGTATTGAGGATGGCCTTATTGGCTAGAAACCCAAGCCACGCGCCACTGCCGCAGGCCGCGGCTTTAGCCAATTGGGCTAGGATTTCCATCGGGGTACGTTGGCACGGGCATGGCAGGAAGTCAGTGGCCCATCGATAGAGGTATGTGATTGACGACCAAACGCCTGAACCCAAGAAGATTACGGCGGCGAACCCTAGAAGCAGCATAACAATGATCGAGGCTTTGGAAGCATGGTTTTGCCAGATCGGCTTGATTTTGCGTCTTTCGCGTTCCCCATCCATGTCGACGCGGCGGAACTTAAAGCGATAGTCACCGGGCGGGAGGTTTAGGATTTGGCTATCCCTTTCCGCAACTTCGGTTGGCTCTATGGCACCCGGATCATCGTTTTCGAGGTCCTTGATCACATATTCCGCCCCACAGACCACCAAGGTGCCACTGGGGCAAGCAAAGCGCATGAAGTCTGATTGCTCGATGACCCTCTGTTCAACATAGGGCTCGAGAATCGGCGTTTCATTGACATAGACATGGACCACAAACGAGCCATCCCCACCGGTTTCATGATACCACATCCGGCCATTTTCGGCCAAAGCATGGATCGTATCGGCCCGATTGCCTAAGTCTTTCAGATCAAAATCATCGGGCAGTTCAGCCGGATCATAGGCGCAAATGGCCGCCCCATCGGTTCCAATCTCTAAAATATGCTTGGTCATAATCGCCCAACCCGAAAACAGAACTAAAGGCTCTATAGCTTCAACGGGTAAATATGGGCTTTCAACTGGAGCATGGTTTAAGGCTGCCCCCAAACGAAAAAAGGCCGCGCTTGAACAAGTCAGGCGCGGCGCAAAGGTTCTGGGAGGAAACGCCATCAGGCATTTACGAGGGGGCGACAGGCCCGTCTCGCAAGTGCACAATCGCCCTTTCGGCTCGCAGGTGCAACATGGTGGCTGCCCATTTGCCGAAAAAACATGCCATTGCCCATGAGGCGGCTAATTGTGTTGCAAACCCTGCTCTCTTTTTGGGCTCGAAGCCCAAATGACCCCTATTTTGGAGCCAATAGAGCCCCCTCAGTTCATCAATCGACCCAGGGGATGCTCTAAAGAGACCCAGCCCGACATCAAAAGCAGGGCAAAGAGTGTCCACACAATGGACGTGATCGCCGTAGTCCACACCATCTTTTGCTTGATATTAGCAACGACGGGCGCGCCGGGATCTGTTCCTTCGACCACTTCGCCACTTTCAGCCTGACTGCGAACGCCAATCGGCAGCACGCAAAACAGGATCACCCACCACATGGTGAGGAAGATTGCGATCCCAGTGAACCAATCCATCTAATGTGCCCCTTTCGGCGTTTCCATTAATTCGATCAATACACCATTAGAATTCTTTGGGTGGACAAAGATAATCAAGGTGCCGTGAGCGCCAATCCGAGGCTCTCCCAGAATAGTTGCGCCCTTTTCTTTCATGGCGTCGCGGGCGGCATAAATTTCTGGCACTTCAAAGCACACATGATGTTGGCCACCATTTGGGTTTTTCTCAAGAAACTTATGAATGGGTGAGTTTTCGCCCAGCGGTTCGATCAACTCCAATTGGCTATTGGGAATATCGACGAAAGCCACTTTGACGCCCTGCTCCGGCATATCACGCATGGGCGTGATATCGGCGTCGGTAACTCCATAAAGGGCTTTGTAATTTTCCAAGGCTGCGGAGATGGATGGCACGGCGATGCCAACGTGATTAAGGCGACCCAGTTTCATGATGCTGTTCCTGTGCAAATGGCCCGCTTCCATCATGGCTTTAGGCGGCTACGTCAATCTTAGCCCTCAGGTAGACTTCACTTTTGAATGGACAAGTGGGTTTGGGGTCCTTAGCCTCACGGAGCTGTGATCGGCGCTGCGATCGGGGAGAGACTTATGAAACGGACATCCACATTGGCCACCTTGGCTGCACTTATGATTTTGGGTGCCGCCGCCCCTAAGCCGACGGCCCCCGTGCAGACCCTTAAAGTTTCGGAATTGAGCGCCAGTGTTGCTGCCGATTATTCAAGCTCCCTCAAGGCTTTGTGGGAAGATTTACATGCCAATCCCGAGCTTTCATTCCGCGAAACGCGTACCGCGGGCGTTGTGGCGCGGGAGCTGCGTGCCATTGGCGGGATTGAAATCACAGAGAAAGTCGGTGGCACAGGAGTTGTCGGTGTCATCCGCAATGGCGCGGGCCCAACCGTTATGTTGCGCGCCGACATGGACGGCTTACCCATCCTCGAGCGCAATGGCCTGCCCTATGAATCCAAAGTCCGCCAAGTCGATGCTGACGGGGTTGAAATGCCTGTCATGCATGCCTGTGGGCATGATGTTCATGTCGCTGCATTAATCGGTGCTGCGAAGCAGCTGATGGCGCGCAAAAGCCTGTGGCGCGGCACGATTGTACTGGTCTTCCAGCCGGCTGAAGAACGTTTGGGTGGGGCCTTAGCCATGTTACAAGACGGCCTCTATACCCGCTTCCCAAAGCCAGACATCGCCTTGGGCTTGCATATTGGCAGCGGCCAAGAGCGCGGCAAGTTTAAAGTTGAAAGCCGGGTTGCGAATTCAAGTTCCGATGGAGTCAATATCATCGTGCGCGGTGTGGGCGGTCATGGGGCATCACCGCAACAGACGGTCGATCCAATTGTTGTTGCCTCAAACTTGGTGATGGCGCTGCAAACCTTGGTCAGCCGTAACATCTCGCCACTGGAGCCGGGCATTGTCACGGTTGGCGTCGTCCATGCTGGGTCTAAGCGAAACATCATTCCTGAAGAAGCACGGCTTGAACTGACCGTGCGCGCCGATACGCCGGAAGTCCGGGCCAAACTGTTAGATGGGATCAAGCGTATTTCTGACGGTGTGGCTAGGACCTATGGCGTACCAGAAGATCGGATGCCGATCGTCACCAATCTGCCGGAAAAAGCCCCGCCAAATCTGAATGACCCGGAAAATGCTGCCAAGCTACGCGCAAGCCTAGCGGCTGCCTTCGGTGCTGACCGCATGTCGAAGGTTCAGCGAGCAGGCATGGGTGCCGAAGACTTTGCTTATTATGGCGCGCCGGAATGGGGTGGGATTAAGAGCGTGTTTTTCAATGTCGGCGGCAGCATCACCGACGACCTCAGCCAAGCGCCACCCCACCATTCGCCTTTGTTCCGAATTGAACCTGAAGCCTCAGTCAAGTCGAGTGTGGAAGGCTATGTCGTGGCCGCTTTAACCTTCTTGGGTACGCCTTAGAACTCGGCAAATAAAGTCGCAGGCTTGGCCGATCGATTAGATGCACTTTGGTGGACCGATGGGATCACCAAAATCAGTCCAGTTTGAAAACTACTCTCAGCAATGTCATCCCGGACGGCGTAGCCGATCCGGGATCTCCTGCCGCAAATCCCTTGAGGTCCCCGCGCTCCACTTCGTTCCGGCGGGGATGACATTGAGGGGGCGAAGTTCTTCATCTAGAAGCGGTTTGGTGCCCCCTGGTTCACCAAACCGCGTCTAAGTCGGGTTCGCCGATCACGCAGCTGCGCTACTTACAGCCAATTAAATCGTCATCACCACCACATCGACGATGGGGCGCTTATTGAAGATGCGGTCGCAGGCCTTGCGGACGGCCCGCATCACAAAACCTTCCGCGGTCTCTTCATCCATACGTTGATCGGGCTTTAAGCGATTAAAGGCTTCTTCTGCGGCATCCGCCAATTGCTCCAGCCGACCTTCAGCGGGGCTGCCATTGCGCTCTGACAAACCACGTGCACGTACATCTGGACCTGCTTTGATGCGGCCTTTGGCGTCAATGGCGATGGAGACCATCACATAGCCATGCTCTCCCAAACGAACACGGTCGCGGATCGTCTCGCTATCCGAGGCGATGATGGCATCGCCATCCACCAGCAACCGACCATTAGGAACTTCATCAATTACCGCCGCAGGGCCAGGGGCCAAGCGGATCATATCGCCATTTTTGACAGCTAAGGCCTCGGGCACTTGTAGGCTTAAAGCGAACTTGGCATGCTCCATCAAATGGCGCTGTTCGCCATGAGTTGGGATGGCGATTTGCGGGCGCACCATCTCATACATGGCGCGCAACTCATCCCGGCACGGGTGGCCCGAAACATGGATGTGACGATCCTTACCGGTGATGATATTCACGCCGCGCATGGCGAGCTTGTTTTGCAGCTCTAGAATTGCGCGCTCATTGCCGGGAATCTCACGGCTGGAGAACAGGCAGGTGTCGCCGCGCCCAAGGGTGACAAAGGGGTGGCTGCCTTCGGCGATACGGGCCAAAGCCGCGCGCGGCTCACCCTGGCTACCGGTACATAAATAAAGCACCTTATCGTCTGGCAGATGGCGTGCCATTTCAGGCTCAATAAAGGTCGCCTCTTGCAACAGGCCAACGGCTTTGGCGGCCCCTGTTATGCGCAGCATGGAGCGGCCGATGAGGGAGACCGAACGGCCTGCCGCGGTTGCAGCTTCCACGGTCGACAAAATGCGCGCCACGTTGGAGGCAAAACAGGCCACCGCCACTTTGCCCTTTTGTTCTGCGATGGCTTCAAACAGACCGTCGCGAACCCCTGCTTCAGAGCCTGCTTCGCCTTCGGAAAACACGTTCGTGCTGTCGCAAATCATGGCCAGCACACCATCATCGCCAATCTGGCGGATGCGGGCACTATCGGTTTGCTCGCCAATCAGGGGATCAATGTCGATCTTCCAATCACCGGTATGCATCACCGTGCCCAAAGGCGTGTGGATGGCCAGACCATTGGGTTCAGCGATTGAGTGGGTCAGGGTCACATATTCAATGTCGAACGGACCAATTTGAAACCGATGCTTCAAGGGCACTTCATGCAATGGCACTT
Source organism: Alphaproteobacteria bacterium (assembly GCA_027485915.1). GTDB lineage: Bacteria > Pseudomonadota > Alphaproteobacteria > Caulobacterales > Aquidulcibacteraceae > Aquidulcibacter. Next base: position 5,024 of record JAIXQA010000032.1, read on the forward strand.
TCCGCTCAATCCCGCGTTCGCGCAGCTTGTCGCGCAAGAGATGGGCGGTGAAAGGGGTTGCATAGACGGGGGCAGGAAAGCGCGGCCATAGCCAGCCCATTGCGCCGATATGGTCCTCATGGGCATGGGTCAGAATGATGGCGAGAATATCGTCCTTATTGGTCTCTAAGAATTCTGGATCGGGCAAGATCAAGTCCACGCCCGGAATGCCTTCTTCGCCGGCAAAAGTAACACCGACATCGACCACAATCCACTTCTTGTCGCCTTCCGGCCCGAAGCCGTAAGCGTTGAGGTTCATGCCGATTTCATTAGAGCCACCTAGGGGAAGAAAGACGAGTTCATCTGATTTTGTTTTTATTTTTGTCACGTTGGGTTCCGTTGGGCGGACCTACCGCCATTGCGTTCAAAGATTTCTAATAGCCCGACTGTCGTCAGGTCCTGATCATAATGATCAATATGGGTCGATGCGCCCTCAAACAAAGAGGCGACACCGCCAGTTGCGATGACTTTCATGGGGACACCATACTCGGCCTTGATCCGGTCGATCAGACCATCAATCAGCTCAATATAGCCCCAAAACACGCCAGACTGCATCGCACCAACCGTGTCAGTACCGATAACTTTGTCGGGCTTGCGAATTTCGATGCGCGGCAAACGCGCGGCCGCTGTATGTAGCGCTTGAAGGGACAAATTGATCCCTGGCGAAATCACACCGCCCTCAAATGCGCCATCTGCCCCCACAATGTCAAATGTGGTCGCCGTGCCGCTGTCGATGACAATACTAGGGCCGCCATATTGGATGAAGGAGCCAATGGCATTGACGAGGCGGTCTGCCCCCGCTTCCGATGGCTTTGGGATCCGCACATCAATGCCCAGTTCTGCATTTTCGCCCACGACCCAAGGCTCTGCCCCCACATAGCGGCGTGACAAATTACGCAAATGAAACAGAGCTTGCGGCACCACTGTTGAGATGACGCAATGGTTCAGGTCATTGATCGAAAGGCCTGCAAAGCGCATGGCTGCATCGAGCCATACGGCATATTCGTCCGCCGTGCGCGAAGAATTACTGGCCGCGCGCCACGTCCCGCGCCAATGGGTGCCATCATGGACAGCAAATTTCGAATTGGTGTTCCCAACATCAATGGCCAGCAGCATGAATCCCCCTAGGTCTGTCTTGGATACGGGGCCAGGCCCACGCGGGTTACCAATTTCGCGCTCTCTTTAGCCTGCCCGGTGTGGGCTGCGCCAGTGCTAAGGGTGCAGGCTGTGTTAGCCAAAGAACACATCCCCGGCGGTCACTTCAACAATCGTCCCGTCAGCCTTTTCCAATTGTAGGGCACCGTTGGATGCTAGGCCATGAAAGCGGCCTTCCATGGTCTCGTGCGGCAATCGCACGATGATGGGCTGGCGAATGCCTGACGCCCGCGCCAACCAGGCTTGGGCAATCGGGCCAAAGCCCAGTTTCGTCCAGACTTCGAACCAATCATGGAATCGCGTGCGCAAGCCCTCGAATAGGGTTTCGGCGGTCATGGCGGGCTGGCCAACTGGGACATGATCGGCAACACACGTAATGGGCTGGTCGATTCCATCGGGGCTTGTGCGCACATTCACCCCGATGCCAACCGCCAAATGAAAGCCGTGCGGCCCCTGCCAGCTTTCCAGCAAGATGCCGCTGGTCTTTTTGCCCCCGATCAGCACGTCGTTCGGCCACTTCAGGCTGACGGCTTCGGCGGGCACATAGGGGTCAAGCGCTTCTGCCACCGCCAAAGCCGCGACAAAGGACAGATTGGCGGCTTCAGCTGGTCCGCAGGTCAAGGTGAAAAGACCTGTTGTGAACAGATTGCCGGGCTCCCCCAGCCAAGTGCGGCCCCGCCTGCCCCGGCCCTTAGTTTGTTCCAAAGCGCGCACCCACAAGGGGCCGGTCTCGCCACCTTCGCTTAGGCGACGCGCTTCGTCATTGGTGGAATCAAGCGTGTCATAAAGCCGGACGTCGCCCCGCCCGCCCACTAGGCTTGGCTTCAATGGAAGCCAGCCCCAGCAATGCTCGCCGCAGAACCGACAAGGCCAATCACTAAGGTCAAGGCCGCCAAGACAAAGGTCGCCCCAGTGAGCGTCAAGGTGGTGGAAGCGCCAACCGGCACCATGGCGATGCGTGGCTCGTCAAACCAAACCGTCTTGATAATGCGCAAATAATAGAAGGCCGACACCACAGAGGCCAAGATCAGCACAATGGCCATAGGCAAAAGCCCCGACGCACTGGTCGCCAAAATCACTTCCCACTTCCCGAAGAAGCCTGCCAATGGCGGGATGCCCATGACGGAGAAGAGCAACATGGTTAAAGCCGAAGCCAATAGCGGGTTGGAGCGCGAGAGGCCTGATAGTGCCGAAATGGTCTCGACCCGTTCGCCCTCTGCATTGCGCAAAGACAGCACCACCCCGAATAAGCCAACCGAAGTAATGGCATAGATGGAGACAAAGACCAGAAGGGCTTTGGGTCCAAATTCAGGTCCGCACGCAATGGCAACCAAAGCATAGCCCATATTGGCGATGGAAGAATAAGCCAACAGGCGCTTGACATTAGTCTGCTGCAGCGCAAACAGAGCGCCAATCGCCATGGAAAGGACGGCCATGATGATCACAATGCCCAACCAATCCTTTTGCAGCGGCCCGAAAGCTTCAAAGCAGACGCGGGCAAATAGCACAGAGGCCGCAACCTTAGGCGCGGAGGCAAAAAAGGCCGTCGACACCGTGGGCGAGCCTTCATAGACATCCGGCGTCCACATATGGAATGGGGCTGCCGACATCTTAAACGCCAGCCCGCACAGGATGAAAACCAAGCCAAACACCACACCGATGGAGCGTTCGCCCGCCACTTGTGCAGCGATCACGTCGAAATTGACTGACCCAGTGAAGCCATAAACAAGCGAGCAACCGTAAAGCAAAAGGCCTGACGACAAGGCACCCAGTACAAAATATTTGAGGCCAGCTTCAGAGCTTTTCGCGTCATCACGCGCATAAGCCGCCAGCACATAAAGCGCCAAGGACTGCATCTCCACGCCGACATAAAGCGCGATCAAATCATGGGCGGAGACCATGATGAACATGCCCAAGGTTGCCAAAAGGGCCAGAACAGGAAATTCTGGCTTATCGAGCTTTTTCTCGGCCAAAAAGTCGATGGAAAGCAAAAGTGCGCTACTGGCGGTCAGGGCGATGATTAGCTTGGCATAAGCCGAAAAGCCGTCTGCGGCATAAGAGCCAGAGAAGACGACCACTTGTTCGGGCGGCATGTGCAAGACGGCCATGGCACCGGCTGCAAGCATTGTCGCGACGCACAGCCACGTGACCAAGCGTGCGCCCTTGTCGCCCATAAAGGCCCCGATCAACATGATGATCAAAGCCCCTGCTGCAAGGGTAATCTCTGGCAGGATATAGGGAACCTGCTGAAAGAAGAGCTCTGCTGTCATGGTTTGGTTGATGGCCATTACCGCACCGGTCACTTAAAGTTCGCGTGGAAGGCGTCCACGAGCGCAACGGCAGAAGTCGCCGTCTGGTCAAAGATGAGGTTGGGCTGGAAGCCCAGATAGAGGGCTGCCGCAATCAAAGGCACGAAGATCAAAATCTCGCGCGCATTCATATCAGTGATGGTGTTGAGCGCCGGATTGACGATCACACCGAAAATCACTTTGCGATAGAGCGTCAGCATATAGGCTGCCGACAAGATGACGCCGCTAGCAGCCACCATGGCGGTGACTGGATCGACATTGAAGGCGCCTTGCATGGTCAGGATTTCGCCAACAAAGCCCGAAGTACCCGGCAAGCCGACATTGCCCATGGTGAAGAGAAGGAAGACAGCCGCATAAATTGGCATACGGTTCACAAGGCCGCCATATTGGGCGATCTCGCGGGTGTGCATGCGGTCATAAATCACACCGACGCAGAGGAACAACGCGCCTGAAATCACCCCGTGGCTGAGCATTTGGAACATGGCCCCTTGGATGCCCTGCTCATTACCCGAAAAAATCCCCATGGTGACAAAGCCCATATGGGCGACCGACGAATAAGCAATCAGCTTCTTAATATCGGTCTGCCGGAAGGCGACCAGCGATGTATAGACAATCGCAATGCCCGACAACGCAAAGATGAAGGGTGCAAAGTCGTTGGAGGCCTCTGGGAACATGGGCAAGGAGAAGCGCAGGAAGCCATAGCCGCCCATCTTCAACAATACCCCTGCCAGAATGACAGAGCCCGCCGTCGGCGCTTCCACGTGCGCGTCTGGCAACCAGGTGTGGACGGGCCACATGGGCATCTTCACCGCGAAAGAGGCAAAGAAAGCTAGCCACAGCCAAGTTTGCGCATCCTTGGCAAACTCAAAGGCTTGCAAGTCGGGGATCGAAGTCGTCTTGGCAGTGATCGCCATCCACGCAATTGCGATCAGAAGGAAAAGCGAGCCTAAAAGCGTGTAGAGGAAGAATTTATAGGCCGCATAAACGCGGTTCTTCCCGCCCCAAATCCCGATGATGAGATACATCGGAATCAGGCCCGCTTCGAAGAAGATATAGAAGAGCACGATGTCGAGCGCGCAAAACACGCCAATCATCAAAGTCTGCAAGATCAAGAAGGCGGCCATATATTCCACGACGCGCTTCTCAATCGAGGTCCAACTAGCCAAGATGCAAAGCGGCATCAAGAAGGCCGTCAACAGGATCAAGAGCACCGAAATACCATCAATGCCCAAATGATATTGAATCATCCCGTACCAATCGGCCCGCTCCACGAACTGATAGCCAGCCTTGGTTTCGTCAAACGCCAAAGTCATCCACAGCGCTAAGCCGAACACGATGACGGTCGTGACCAGAGCAATCCAGCGGGCCGCATTGGCGCGCGCCGCCTCAGGGCTCTTGATGATCTGCGGCAAGAGCAGGATTAGGACGGCCGCTACAGCGGGCAGCCAGGTGAGGATCGAGAGGATGGGCAGCATGTCCATGATAGCCTCAGGCACCCCGGAATAGAACAAAAGCGCCAAGCGCGACCGCCGCGATCAGCATCAAAAAGGCATAGTGATAGACATAGCCCGACTGGATTTTAACGGCTTTCTTCGAACCAAAGTTCAAAGCTGCGGCAATGCCATTCGGGCCGAGCCCGTCGATTAGCTTGCCGTCACCGATTTTCCAAAAGAAGTCGCCCAGCGCGCGGGCCCCCTTCACAAAGACGATCTCATAAAGCTCGTCAAAATACCACTTATTCTCCAAGAAGGCGTGGGCCATGCCCTTGCGGTCGGCGATCTTCTTGCCCAAGCCCTCGTTGAACAGATAGAAATAGAGGGCGGCAGCAAGGCCGATCACCATCACCACCAAAGGCGCATAAAAGACCCAGCCTGGGATGGAATATTTATCCTTCAGCACCGTGTTGTCTGGCGCGGTATAGATGGAGCTACCCCAGAATTCCTTGGCATGATGGCCGACAAAGGCATCATAGAAGATCGAGCCGGCAAACACCGCGCCCAAGGCCAGAAGCACCAGCGGGATCAACATCACCAGCGGGCTTTCATGTGGGCCATGCCAAGCATGATGGCCATGGCCGTCATCATGGCTGCCAGCGGCATCGCTGCCAACGTCACCAACATGGGCCACGGCTGGCAGGCCATGGGCATGGGCGGCATCGCTATGGCTGTGATCATCTTGATGGCCATGGTCGCCATCAGCTTTCCACTTGGGCGTGCCATGGAAGGTCATAAAGGCCAAGCGCCAGGAATAGAAGCTGGTGAGGGTTGCCGCCAACAAGGCCATCCAGAAGGCCAATTGCGCCGAAGTATTGCCCGTCATGCCCGCCGCATAAGTGGTTTCGATAATGGCATCTTTTGAGAAGAAGCCCGCAAAGCCAAAGGGTGTTTGGGGGATACCAACGCCCGTAATGGCCAAGGTGCCGATAATCATGATCACAAAGGTGATCTTCATATGCTTGGCCACATCGCCCATTTTGCGCATGTCTTGTTCGTGATGCATGCCATGGATGACGCTGCCTGCGCCCAAGAACAACAAGGCCTTGAAGAAGGCGTGGGTGAAGAGGTGAAACATGGCTGCCTGATAGGCACCAATGCCTGCGGCAAAGAACATAAAGCCCAATTGCGAACAGGTAGAATAAGCAATCACGCGCTTAATGTCGTTTTGGGCAAGGCCAACGGTTGCCGCGAATAAGGCCGTCACCGCCCCAATGATGGTGATAAAGCCCGCCGTCTTGGGGGCTGCTTCATAAATCGGCGAGCACAGGCAGACGAGCACGACACCGGCTGTCACCATGGTCGCGGCGTGGATCAAAGCCGACACAGGGGTTGGGCCTTCCATCGCGTCGGGCAACCAAGTGTGCAGGAAGAATTGCGCCGATTTGCCCATCGCACCAATGAACAGCAAGAAGGCGATGATTTCGATGGCGGGCAATTGATAGCTGCCCCATTTCAGCATCACGCCAACCTTTTCAGGCACGAGGGCAAAGACTTCCTTGAACTCAATCGAGCCAAATACAAAGAAGACCGCCATAATGCCCAAAGCAAAGCCAAAATCGCCGACGCGATTGACCACAAAGGCCTTGATCTGGGCGTCATTGGCTGTGCGCTTGTGATACCAGAAGCCGATAAGAAGGTAAGAGGCAAGGCCCACCCCTTCCCAGCCGAAGAAGAGTTGCATGAAGTCTGCCGCCGTAACGAGCGACAACATGGCAAAGGTGAAGAGCGACAAATAGGCAAAGAAGCGCGGCTTATGCGGGTCTTCGGCCATATAGCCCCAGCTATAGAGGTGCACCAAGGATGAGACGCCCGTGACGACAATCATCATCACCGCACTGATCGCGTCCAAGCGGATCGACCACGTACTTTTGAGGTCACCGACATGGATCCACGTGGCGATACGAATGGGCTCAGCGGGCAGATGCAGACTGTGCTGCCAATGGCCGATGAAGATGGTTCCGGCGCAGGCTGCGGCAACAAACAACAAAGCGGTGGCGACAAACATCGCCACTTTCTCGCCAATGAAGCGATTAAAGAGCCCGCAAATGATGGCCCCCAAAAGGGGTGCGAACACGACAATGATCGCAAGCGTTTCGGCAAGGCCCGTAGTGGCGTGAGGTTCAGCAGACACGCGTTAGCCCTTCATCAGATTGAGATCTTCAACCGCAATATTGCCGCGGTTTCGGAAATAGACGACCAGAATGGCAAGGCCGACGGCGGCCTCAGCGGCAGCAACGGTCAGCACGAACATGGCAAACACTTGCCCCACCAAATCGCCCAAGAAGGATGAGAAGGCGACCAGATTGATGTTCACCGCCAAAAGAATAAGTTCAACCGACATCAGAATGACGATGACATTCTTGCGGTTCACAAAGATGCCGAACACGCCAATGGTGAACAATGCGGCAGCAACCGCCAGATAATGGGATAGGCCGATCAAAGTACCACTCCTTCGCCCGGCTTCGGGTCAGTCATTTCAACGCCGCCCGCGCGGGTACGGCCAACTTGGGCGGTGACATTCTGGCGGCGGATGCCGTCGCGATGGCGCAGCGTCAGCGCAATCGCCCCCACCATGGCAATAAACAGAATGATACCAGCCGATTGGAACAAGAAGATGTAATCGGTATAAAGGATGCGCCCGATGGCTTCGGCATTGGTGACTGCCGCAGCGGCCGGTGTTGGCGCGGCAATGGCTTCCGCCGATACGGACTTTTCGATCCAAGCCCCACCGACCATGACAAACTGGCCAAACAAGATCAGCGCGATCAATCCGCCAAATGGCAGATAGGTGAAAAAGCCCGCCTTCAACTCGGCAAAGTCGATGTCGAGCATCATGACGACGAAAAGGAACAAAACCGCGACCGCGCCGACATAGACGACGATCAAAAGCATGGCGAGGAATTCTGCCCCCAGCAACACGAACAGGCCCGCTGATGTGAAGAAGGTCAGGATCAGAAACAAGACGGAGTGCACAGGGTTGCGGGCCACCACGACCATAAAGGCCGAGGCAATCGCAATCGCACTCAAAATGTAAAAGGCGGCGACCGCAATCATCGCTACTCTCTTCCCCTCTGCGCCCTGCCCCATGGTCGAGCAGAAACGCGCTTTACAAAAATGCCCCAGCCTGCGGCTTAACGATAAGCCGCATCCAACTCTAGATTCTTCGCGATTTCGCGTTCCCACCGGTCGCCATTGGCCAGAAGCTTGTCCTTGTCATAGAACAATTCTTCCCGCGTCTCGGTAGCAAACTCGAAATTCGGACCTTCCACGATAGCATCCACCGGGCAGGCTTCTTGGCAGAAGCCGCAATAGATGCATTTAGTCATGTCGATGTCATAGCGCGTGGTACGGCGTGAACCGTCGTCGCGTGGCTCTGCCTCAATCGTAATGGCTTGTGCGGGACAGATGGCTTCGCACAATTTACACGCAATGCAGCGCTCTTCGCCATTGGCATAGCGGCGCAACGCATGCTCGCCCCGGAAACGCGGGCTGATATGGCCCTTTTCAAACGGGTAATTGATGGTGAATTTCGGCTCGAAGAATTTCTTCATCGCAAGGCCGAAAGCCCCTGCGAAGTCGAGCATCAAAGCGCCTTTGAGTGCTTGGGCAATGCTCATGCCATATCCCCATTTCGACTATGTTTTGATGGCTTATCAATGATCAACAATCCCCGAACGCCTGACTTCGCGAGGAAGATGGTCGCAAGTAACAGAACTGAGCTAAGTGCGATGAGCCACAAGCTATCCCCAAAAACCGTCCCATGGGTGTAAAGAAGGATGCAAGCGATACTCAGACTAAAGCTTATAACGCTGAATGCCACGGTCATCAGCGAACGTCGTTGCTCCAAGGTAAGGCCCTTGTCCCAGCTTAAGCCAGCCATCATCTACCTCCCGAAGTAAGCGACATGGCCGCCTACCACTGCCACGGCGACCAAGGTCGTGGGCAGGAAGATTTTCCAACCAATGCGCATCAGCTGGTCGTAGCGATACCGAGGCACAATTGCCTTCACCATGGCGAACATGAAGAAGACGAGCCAAATCTTGATATAAAGGATCAAGAATCCGACCCAGGGGTTCTCAATCGGGCCCCAAGGCGCATTCCAGCCGCCTAAGAACAGGATGGAAATCATCGCGCACATCAGCACAATAGCCAGATATTCCCCGATCATGAACAAAAGATAGGGGGTGGAACTATATTCGACTTGATAGCCGGCCACGAGTTCAGATTCAGCTTCGGGCAAATCAAAGGGCGGGCGATTGGTTTCAGCTAGAGCAGACACAAAGAAAATGCCCAGCATCATGAACATCACAAGGCCGACGATAAAGCCATAGAGGGTGCCGACCACGCCTGCGCCTTCTTGAGGATTGATCAGCGCACCAATGAAGGAAAAGGCGTGCCAGTCCCAAATGCCAGCCTTTTGATGGTCAACAATGTCGGTCAGATTAAGGCTTCCAACCACCAGAAGCACGGTGATGAGCACAAAACCGATCGAGACCTCGTAAGACACCATTTGGGCTGCAGAACGCAAAGAGCCCAAGAAGGGATATTTAGAGTTAGAGGCCCAGCCACCCATGATGATGCCGTAAACACCCAAGGACGACATGGCGAGCAGGTACAAAATCCCAACATTCATGTCGGAAATCACCCAGCCCGGCGCAAACGGCACAACCGCATAGGCAACAAAGGCGAGTGTAATGGTGATCAGAGGGGCTAGGATAAAGACGGTCTTATTGGCACCCGCTGGGATGACGATTTCCTTGACGACGAATTTCAAGAAATCCGCAAAGCTTTGTAGCAGGCCGAAGGGGCCAACCACGTTTGGCCCTTTGCGCATCATCACAGCCGCCCAAACCTTGCGGTCAAACAACAAGATGAAGGCGAGGGTCAATAACAGCATGACCATGATCGCTAAGATCTGGCCTGCCCCACCAATCACGCCCCACACTGGGCCCCAATCGCGAACGAGATCCTGCATGGGCCCCTACTCCGCTGCTATCGCAGCCTGAGAGGCTGCTTTCTTGGCTGCCGAGCATTCCGCCATGATTTGGCTGGAACGGGCAATCGGATTGGTCAGATAGAAGTCCGCAATCGGGCTGGCAAAGGGCGCTGCATCCACATCGCCTGCCACACCCAACAGCTTCAATTCCAAAGGCGTGCTGGGCCCTGGTGCAAAGTCGAGACCGGCAAAGCTGGGGCTGTCGGCCATCAGCTTAGCGCGCAGAGCCTCCAAATTGTCATAAGGCAAGGTCTTGCCAAGCAGAGCGGAGACGGCGCGGAAAATCGCCCAATCTTCGCGGGCATCGCCTTTGGGGAATACGGCCCGGCGCGCCTGTTGTACGCGGCCTTCGGTATTCACATAGGTGGCGTTCTTTTCGGTATAGGCGGCGGCTGGCAGGATCAAATCTGCTTGCTGCGCGCCCGCGTCTCCATGGCTGCCGACATAAACTACAAAGGTTCCGGCGGGGGCTTTGACTTCATCGGCCCCCAAGAGGATCAGGGTGTCGAGCGCGCCTGCTTGCAACATTTGCGCGGTGGAGAGGCCCTGCTCTGCTGGCAAGAAGCCCAAGTCTAGCGCGCCAACGCGGCCAGCAGCTTGATGGACGACATTCCAGCCATTCCAGCCTTCGCGCACGATCTTGGCTTTCATACCAATTTCAGCGGCAAGCTTCAGGATTTGCGCGCCATCAGGACGCGCCAAAGCGCCCATGCCGAGGATGATCATCGGACGCTCAGCCTTGGCAAAGCGCTTGAAGAAATCACCCTTGCCCTTGGCCAAATCGGCCAACGTCTTTGGCCCTGCCCCGACATGCTCATAGGCATAGGTCAGGTCGATTGCCTCACCCACGACCCCGATCAGATCGAGCGTGCCGCGCAGCCACGTCTTGCGAACGCGCGCATTGATCAGCGGGGCTTCCAAACGCAGATTAGAGCCGATGATCAACAACGCATCGGCATCTTCAATGCCCATGATGGTGGTGTTGAACAAATATTCGCCGCGTTGCCCCGATAGGCCAATCGCTGCGCCATCTTGGCGGCAATCCGTATTGGCGACACCAAGCCCGCGCAATAAGTCGAGGGCGGCTTTCAGGCCTTCCGCATCGCTCAGGTCGCCAGCGATGGCACCAATTTTGGCCGCATCCCCTTTGAGGCGGGCTGCCAAAGCCTCCAAAGCTTGTGGCCAGCTGACGGGGGCCAATTTGCCATTGGTTTTGAGATAGGGCTTGTCGAGGCGTTGACGGCGCAGGCCATCGACCGCGTGACGCGACTTATCCGACAACCATTCCTCATTGATCTCTTCATTGAGGCGTGGCAGCACACGCAGCACATCATTTCCCCGCGCATCGACGCGAATGTTGGACCCAACCGCATCCATGACGTCCACGGTCTCAGTCTTCTTCAACTCCCAAGGCCGGGCATTAAAGGCATAGGGCTTGGACGTCAGCGCACCGACGGGGCAGAGATCGACCACATTGGCCGACAGCTCGCTCGTCAAGGATTGCTCCAGATAGGTGGTGATTTCCATGTCTTCGCCGCGACCAATGGCCCCCAGCTCTGACACGCCAGCCACCTCGGTCGCAAAGCGGACGCAGCGCGTGCATTGGATGCAGCGCGTCATCACCGTTTTGACCAAGGGACCCATGTTTTTTTCTTCAACCGCGCGCTTATTCTCATCATAGCGCGAACCAGCCCGGCCAAAGGCCACAGCTTGGTCTTGCAGATCGCATTCGCCGCCCTGGTCGCAAATTGGGCAATCGAGCGGGTGATTGATCAGAAGGAATTCCATTACGCCTTCGCGCGCGGCCTTTACCTTCGAAGACTTGGTGACAACAACCGGTGGCTCACCATTTGGGCCGGGGCGCTGGTCTTTGACCTGTTGGGCGCAGGACGCCACAGGTTTAGGCGCACCTTTGACTTCGACCAAACACATGCGGCAATTACCGGCCACACTTAAACGCTCATGATAACAGAACCGTGGAATTTCAGCCCCTGCGGCTTCGCACGCTTGCAACAGCGTGTACTCGCCAGGCACATCTACTTCGGTTCCATCGACGACGATTTTCGTCATCTTCTCGCCCCATCGTTTGAAACAGACTCAGCCAAGCTGACCCGCCGTCCGCCGAGATACGACGCTATGGCCCAAATTGCCACCGCCAAACTCACCCCAAAACCAGCAAAAATCCAGCCGGATACAGCAAGCTTATAAACCAGCGCCAAAACGATCCAGCCAGCCATGCAGAGGGGGGCCAAGATGGCGAGGATCAAACGTAAAATGAGACAGGTTTGGCAGGGCTGCTTCATGGCAAGTACGGGCCTCCGCCGATCTAAGGGTTACACTGCGTGCATAAATCAGTTTGGGTGCCGAACGAAGTACCTGTTGGCGAAGCGCTGTAGATCAGCAAGTTGCAGCGGCCAGAGGCCTTAACTGGCTGCGGCTTCAGGTTCGACCATGTAAATCCCCATATCTTCTAGCCGCATATCGGGAACTTGAGCCCCCAAAACATCCCAAACCGCAGCCGATGTCTCATAGACACAATTAGGCTCAATGGTCTTAGGACAGAGTGGGCCTGCAAAGCCCACTAAGGCTCTGCCATGAGCTTCGGTCTGATCTAACAAAATGATACGGCCATAAACTGCGAAAGCCGCAATTTCGTCGCCACGCACGCCATCTACTTTGTTTCCAGCGATCTCAGGCCAAACTGGCAAGTCAGAATGGGGAACTGCATATCCATAAACCCTGCCCTGAGACGCGACGCCTAAGAATTTGATCGCGAATTGGCCAGCATCGATTGTGTCACCTGGCCCTCCAAGCTGCCAACGCAGGCCACTGGAACTGCGGCTCAGGATAAGCTTCTCTGAAGCTGGGTCGGGCGTTCCATCTTTCATGCGGATTAAAGTAACTTGGTTGACACCCGTCCCAAAAGGCCAGTCACGATCAGACGGATAGGGGCCTTCTAACACAGAGCAGGCAGCCGTAAGGGCCAGTGCGCACAGCACCCAAAACGACTGCCCCAATCGCCTTACAAGATTGCCTTGGCACAAACCCATCCTCAGATCCTCACCTAAAGTCAGGATTTGCTCACGCACTTAGCTATTCGTCAAACGATGAAAATGGTGGGGTGGCTATGCGTTTTTGATTAAGCGCAGCGGAGGCTCGTCCCTAGAAGGATTACTCTCGAAGCCAATATAAGCCACTAGAGTCTGATCATTTCAATGAGATCAGCACCCCCAATTAACTCCGAATAGACAGTGTCCCACTGTTGTTCAAGCTGAGCCAATAGATCCGAATTGGAGCAATTACCTACATTGAGCCATAGCACTTGTGGTCCCTTGGATTGGGCTTTGAATCGAATGAAATCCTTATCCTTTGTTACAATACATGCCGCAATGGATGAAGCGAGCTGCCAAATCTGGAAGTCATCGGCTGCCAAACGATCCAGCTCGAATACATGTAGCGCGTCACAATTCTTTGCACGAAACCAATAGACTAGACTGGGTGGCAGTTGGGCATCGACCAGAAACCTCAAGCGGCACCGCGCTCGCTCTGTGCCGCCACCGCCTCAGAGGCATAAGCCAAACAAGCCGCAACGTCTTCGGCTTCCAGATAGGGGTAGTCCCTCAATAGGTCAGCAACACTTGCGCCGCCGGCCAGATTGTCCAGCACGTCAATCACACGCAACCGCATGCCACGTACGCAGGGCTTACCAAAACAGACGTTTGGATCAATCGTAATGCGGTCTGAATAGAGCGTGCTTGTCATAAACGCAGGATAACACAAAGGCCGACTTTGTGAAAATGACAAACTTTAGACGAAGCCTTACTCCGCCGCGATAGCAGCCCCCATCACATGGGGCTTGCCCAAGCGATAACGGTCGATGCGCTCTTCGATTTCGCCACGGAAGCGCCAGATGAGGCCTTGGACGGGCCACGCGGCGGCATCCCCCAAAGCACAAATCGTGTGGCCTTCTACTTGGCCAGCCACTTCCAGCAAGAGGTCGATTTCACGGTGTTCGGCTTGGCCAACGGCCATGCGTTCAAGCACGCGCCACATCCAGCCCGTGCCTTCGCGGCACGGCGTACATTGGCCGCAGCTTTCGTGCTTATAGAAATAAGCGAGCCGCGCGATCGCTTTGATCAGATCGGTAGACTTATCCATCACGATCACGCCCGCGGTACCAAGGCCCGACTTTAAGGCCGATAGACTATCGAAGTCCATCAAAGCATCTTCGGCCATTTCCTGAGTAATCATGCGCACCGACGAGCCGCCGGGGATGACGGCCTTCAAATTCGACCAGCCGCCGCGTACGCCGCCGCAATGCTGTTCCAACAGATATTTGAGCGGGATCGACATCGCATCTTCGACATTGCAGGGCTTGTTTACATGACCCGAGACGCAGAAGACTTTGGTGCCGGTATTATTTGGGCGGCCAAAGCCTGCGAACCACTGAGCGCCGCGGCGCAATATCGTTGGCACCACAGCAATTGATTCGACGTTATTGACCGTGGTTGGGCAGCCGTAGAGACCGGCATTGGCTGGGAAGGGAGGCTTCAAGCGTGGTTGGCCCTTTTTGCCTTCCAAGCTTTCCAACAGAGCGGTTTCCTCGCCACAAATATAGGCCCCTGCCCCGTGGTGGACATAAAGGTCAAAGTCCCAGCCGTGGATATTGTTCTTGCCGATCAGCTTGGCTTCATAGGCCTCTTTGATGGCGGCTTCTAAATGCTCGCGCTCCAGCACATATTCGCCACGGATGTAAATATATGCCGTATGCGCCTGCATGGCGAAGGAAGCGATCAAGCAGCCTTCGATCAGCAAATGCGGATCGTGGCGCATCATGTCGCGGTCTTTACAGGTCCCGGGCTCGGACTCATCCGCATTGACAACCAGATAATGTGGCCGGTCTTTGACCTCTTTCGGCATGAAGGACCATTTGAGGCCTGTCGGGAAACCAGCGCCACCCCGACCACGCAGCCCCGAATCCTTCACCTGCTGGATGATCCAATCGCGCCCGGCATCGATCATATCCTTGGTGGCATTCCAAGCGCCACGCTGTTTAGCCCCCTCCAAGCGCCAATCATGGCGGCCATAGAGGTTTAGGAAGATACGGTCTTTATCGGCAATCATAGAACACTCGATCAGCTAAGCGTGATAGTTCGTATCTAGGCTTCTATAGGGCTTCATCCAGCCTGCCAACGACATTTGCAGGTAGAAGCACATGCGCACTGCAAGAGGAAACCTAAGGCCGGGTCATCAAACCTTATCCGAAATAACCTGCGAATTTGAATAGCCAGATCAAGCCAATGCCGCCATCATGACGGTCAAATTTGGAGGTGTGTGATGCGTAAGAATTGGGTTCTTCATGGGGCTTTGGCCGTTTTTGCCGCACATGTTGCCACGCCTGCTGTCGCGCAAATCATAAAGCCAAATGAGCGCGCCCAAGCCATTAAACAACATCCCCAAATCATCGCCCAATTTGGCGGCGCGATCACGGGCCCGGTGGCCAGCTATGTCTCCAATGTTGGCGCAAAGGTTGCGACAACCGCAGGCCTGAAAGACCAATGCACCTTCACCGTGATCAATTCAGACGTCGTCAACGCCTTTGCGGTTCCTGGCTGCTATATCTATATCACGCGCGGTTTGATGGCGATTATGAATTCCGAAGACGAGCTCGCCTCTGTGCTTGGCCATGAGGTCGGCCATATTGTTGGCAAGCATTCCCTGAAGCGCACCCAAGCCTCAACGCTTTCGACATTGGGCGCTATTGCGCTTGGTATTGCCACGAAGTCTGACGAAATCATGCAAACCGCCGGGCAATTGGCCCAAGTTTATACGCTTAGCTACTCCCGCAAGCAGGAACATGAGTCCGATGATTTTGGCGTGCGCTATCTGCAAGCCAATGGCTATAACCTCTATGCCGCATCAGACATGTTGGCAGCTTTAGCCGCTCAAGAAGCCCTTGATGCCAAGGTCAAGAACCGCCAGTCGCGCAATGTGCCGACTTGGGCGCGCAGCCACCCGATCACGACTGAGCGTGTCGCGCGTACCGCCAATGCCGCTCGGGCTGCTAAAGCCAGCCGCGATGTACCGCCGGAATTGGTCCGGCCATATCTAACCGCGTTAGCCGGTCTGCGCGTTGGCGATGATCCAGAGCAAGGCTTTGTCGACGGGCGGCGCTTTTCCCACCCCAGCCTGAAAATCACCTTTGAAGTGCCGCAGGGATTTTCCCTCAACAACACATCGGAAGCTGTTGAAATTGAAGGTCCAAATAGCCTTAAAGGTCGGTTTGGCGGTGGCAGTGCTTTGTCGGGCACGCTAGATGCCTATGCGATTGCTAAAGTGCGCGAGACCTTAGGCCAGACGCCTGCGACTTTCGGGGTGGCAACGCCTGGTACCACCAATGGCATGCCGACCGTCACCTTGCTTGCCCGCGCGCAAACCCGCTCTGGCCTCGTCGATGTGGGCGTGATTGCGTATAATTTGAATGGACGGGCATTTCACTTTGTCATGATGGGTCCTGCCGATGGCCTTTCGCCGACGTTTCCGATCACCCAGACTTTCCGTGAATTGTCTGCCACCGAGATCGCGGCGCTTCGCCCACGCGAATTAGAGATCGTAACCGTCCGCGCAGGCGACACGGTCGCAAGTCTTGCTGCCCGCATGGCCTATCCCGATTTCAAGACCGAGCGCTTCTTGATGATCAATGGCATGAGTGCAGAGAGGCCCTTAAAGCCCGGTGAGCTTTTAAAGATCGTCCGTTTTAGTCCTGCAGGGCGCTAAAGCGCGAAAGGTCACAAACGCACTCCACGCCGTCAGGCTGGCGCAGATTCCGTAAACCAAGCGGGCTGGAAGGTCGCGGGTATAGATCAGGCCAAACCAAGCCCAAGCGACGGTGACGGCAATCATCATGGCGAGCACGATCCACGCCTGTGTTCGGGGCAGACGCATGCCGGTAGGCAGAGGTCGTTCCAAACCCTTAAAGATCGACACGCCTATCAAGCCAATTCCCGCCACCGCGATCAGATTGACAGCCCATTTGTCGACCTCCAGCAAATGGTCCAGCGATTGGGCCACCCATGACAGCATTAAAGACGCCCAAAAAGCCGCATCACTGGTAACGGGTATACCGACGCGAGTTGGGTCATCCTGCGGATGCAGAAAGGGTGGCCTTGGCCCCGTCGTCATCGCCGCGCCCGCCCCCTGCCCGCGCTTTACGCTTTCTCTGGCAGGTTTGGCAGTTTGATCTTTTTGGCGAGGCTGCCGTCAAACAGGCTCTCGTCCTTTAAGACATTGGGGCCACCATCTGGCGCACTGGTCAGACGACCAATGGCAGAACCGGGGGTGACATCCTTGCCAGCGGCCAGATCGTCGATAATGGCGCTAAAGCTCTCAGCTGTCAGATCCTCATGATAATAATCATGGATGGCGACGATAGGCGCATTGGCGCAGGCCCCCATGCATTCCATCTCTTCCCAGGAAAACAAGCCATCGGGGGTCACATGGTGGTGATTACCGATGCGCTTCTTGCAGACATCGATCAAATCGCCAGAACCGCGCAGCATGCAAGGCGTGGTGCCGCACACTTGGAGATGGTGTTTACCGACGGGCGAGAGGTGGAACATCGTATAAAAGGTCGCCACTTCATAGACGCGGATATAGGCCATGCCGAGGTCGAACGCGATCTTGCGCAGCGCAGGCTCACTCACCCAGCCTTCTTGCTTTTGCGCCAGCCACAACAACGGGATGACCGCCGATTGCTTGCGGGCTTCTGGATATTTGCCCATCCAAAACGCGACTTTGGTGGCACTATCGGCCGACCAGTCAAACGACTTGGGTTGAATTTCAGGAGGGGCGAGGCGACGTGTGGCCATTTAAGTTACTTTCTCAGTTTGACGATATGGCCCATCCAAAGGTGCACCATGTACGCGGATTTGATCAAGGCGATGTTGGGCCTCGTCTAAATCTTCCAATAAATGCCGAAATGGCCCGCCATATTGCCCCGCCCATTGAACAATCATTCCGGCAAGAACTGCCAGAGAGTAGTGCATGCTCTCGACGGGCCCACCGAGGAGGTCAAATAAATATAGAAGGGCTGCGGGCAGCAAAACTAAAAAGGCTTTTGCAGCAAAAGCCAAGTGTAACCGCTTAGCCCCACCAGGCATCTGGTCCTTCAAGTGTGGCCCCTTATGCATAAGCGCCGCAAGCACAACAACGCCACAAAGCAAGAGAATGAAATATTCGCGAAGCCATTCTAACATCTTGCGCGCCCCTATTTCACGAAGTCCACGCGCGCGATTTTGCCGTCGCGTATGGTGTAGATCGCCAGCACTTCAAAGGGCTCACCTTCTGGGCTACGGCGCACGCGTTCGTGATCAACGACGATATTGCCGCAGGCCAAACGGTTCACAAGTTCAGCGTGGTTTTTGGGATATTGGGCGAAAACGCCTTGATAACGTGCGCGATAATCGGCAATGCCATGCAGGTTTTCAGCGCCGTTCAGATCGGCGATCACCACATTATCGGCAAAACAAGCGACATGGCCGTCTAAATCTTGGCGATTATAGGCTTCAAGCTGTTTGGCGACGACGGCGACGGCGGCGGCTTCATCGCCTTGCCGACTGACCGATTCACACCTAGCGATCAAACCATCGCGCACGGTATAAATCATCATGACATCGGCACTTGGGGCTTTGGAGCCCTCGCCCGGCTCTGAATGCTCGCGCTTTATGGTAACATTGGCCAAGTCCATCCGGCCCAGCACATCGGTGCGGCCCATCGGATAATCGACCAAATGGCGCGCATACATCTTGCGCGCGCCTTCCTTACTGGTCAGCCACGGCGCGCCGCCAAAGGGCGAGACGGTATAATCATCCGCCAAAGTGGCCAACACGCCCTCCAAATCATTGGCAGCATAGGCAGCATAGTTTGCGTCGATGATCGAACTCATTGCGGTACTTCCTTCGTTGTGCCGCCAGCCCAAACAGCAATCTGACTAACAAATGGCAGGACTTTCGTCCAAGCCAAGACACCACATATCGTCAAGATCATAGCGCCAAAATCGGCATTAAATGAGCCGCCATACCTCGTCTCAAAAGCCCATTGAGTCCCCAAACCTGGTACATAGGTCAGCGCAAGTTTGTGCAGTGGAAACAAGAGTGCACCGATAGCCACTAATGCTAAACCTGACAGCAACACATAGACAAACACAGCCAACCGCGGCTTTGGCAAGCCGATCAAGTCGTCAAAGTTCGCGAGCCTAGGCCGCAGGATGCGGTTTGCCGGTGCCATCTCTAGCGATCCACCTCACCAAACACGATGTCGAGCGAGCCGAGGATGGCCGACACGTCGGCTAACATATGGCCTTTGTTCAAATGGCTCATTGCGGCCAAATGGGCAAAGCCGGGCGCGCGGATCTTGGCGCGGTAAGGCTTATTGGTGCCATCGGCAACCAGATAGACGCCAAACTCACCCTTGGGTGCCTCAACCGCCGCATAGACTTCACCTGCGGGCACATGGAAGCCTTCGGTATAGAGTTTAAAGTGATGGATTAAAGCCTCCATCGAGCCCTTCATATCGGCGCGGCGCGGTGGCGTCACTTTGGAATTCTCAGCCAGAACTGGGCCTTTCGGCATCATCTCAATACATTGTTTGATGATGCTGGCGCTCTCGCGCATTTCATCCATCCGGCACAAAAAGCGGTCATAGCAATCGCCATTCTTGCCGACGGGCACTTTGAACTTAAGTTCTGAATAGACTTCATAGGGCTGGCTGCGGCGCAAGTCCCAAGCAATACCCGAACCGCGCACCATCACGCCCGAAAAGCCCCAGTCGAGAATGGTCTTTTGGTCCACCACGCCAATATCGACATTGCGCTGTTTGAAGATGCGGTTATCGGTCAGCAAGGTCTCAATATCATCGCACAGCTTCAAGAAGGGGTCGCACCATTCATAAATGTCGCGCACCAAAGCATCAGGCAGGTCTTGGTGGACGCCACCTGGGCGGAAGTAAGCCGCATGCATGCGCGAACCCGAAGCCCGCTCATAAAAGCCCATCAGTTTCTCACGCTCTTCAAAGCCCCACAAAGGCGGGGTCAGTGCGCCAACGTCCATCGCTTGGGTGGTGACGTTCAAGATGTGCGAGAGGATGCGGCCAATTTCAGAGAAAATCACGCGGATGAATTGCGCGCGACGTGGCACTTCAATTCCGGCCAAACGCTCAATCGCCAAGCACCACGCATGTTCTTGGTTCATGGGTGCCACATAGTCCAGCCGGTCAAAATAAGGCATGGCTTGCAGATAGGTCTTATATTCGATCAGCTTTTCCGTGCCGCGATGTAGAAGACCAATATGGGGGTCAACGCGCTCAACAATCTCGCCGTCTAATTCCAAAACCAGACGCAACACGCCGTGGGCGGCGGGGTGCTGAGGCCCGAAATTGATATTGAAATTGCGCATGGCGGTCTCGCCCGGCAAAAGATCGGCAGAAGGATTGGTTTCTAGGGTTTGTGTGCCGTCTGCCATGGGTCAAAATCCTACCAAGTCATGCGCGACGAAACGCGCCCGATTCATGGTGTCCTTGTGGGCCAAGATGGCCACAGGATCAATAGTTTTGCCTGCGGTTTTCATGTTCAACAATCTAGGAAAGCGCGGCTGAAACCCATCCCAAATGCTTCACAAGCGGCTCAAAGTCGGCCTCTTGTGCATTGCGAAGATTAGAGCTCATTCGGTCTATCGAGCCGCAATGCATCTAGGTCCCCAATCCACTCAACTTTTCCGCGCAGGGCTGGCAGGACGTGAACGCGCCGTCGGCGTTCCAATAACTCACGCAAGGCCGTCTCCACCGCCTCTTGCCTTGTGGAAAAGCCGCCTGCCGCCATGGCAGCGGCGATCAAGGATTCGTCAATGCTAACTTCTGTAGGCATGGGGTCCATCCTAGCGATAGACCCCAGATGTTACTCACAAAAATACAGCGAAAAGGATTGGCTAAGGGCTACTTGGATCATCACGCGGCACGCGTTGGCGATAGGCCTCAAGCGTGAGGGGCCTGAGCGGCTTTACCATCACATGGCTCTGATGGATCTTGCCAGTCGGGGCCGTGCCTTGGCGTTGGCGTGTCTCTAAAAAGCCATGCCGGGTCCAGAAAGCCATACCGCGCGCATTGCCCTCTAAAACGCCCAGGCGCAGTACGTCCATGCCAGACGTCGCCAGCCAGTCTTCCAAGCCATGATAGAGCCGATGGGCTAATCCCCCGCCATGCAAGGCCGTAGCGACTTGAAACAGGCCAATATGGCCGACACCCCGGTCGATCATGTCTAGGGTGACATCAAGGATGGCGGCGATGGTCCCCACGTCTTGATGGCGGCGCACAATCAGTTTGTGGGTTGCCGTCCATTTGAAAGAGGCGGGTGGCAGGTCGGTCATAAAATCCTCTACCCACGCCGCCTCATCGGGCACTTCGCCCGTCAAGAACACATCGTACTCGGGATTATCGCGACAAAAGGCTGCCAAGTCTGGCCGATCTGCATCGGTCGCAACCCAAATATCAGCATCACTGAGGGAAAAGACGGGTTTGGAACTCATTAAGCCGGATTAGCGCCTTTTGGCAGCGACGTCACGGGGATGGTGCCACAAAGTCCTCTTTCTATTTCGTTGTCGTCCCAAACGGCGCGGCCGAGTCCCAGACCTCCTGCCGCAAAGTCCTCTATGGTCCCGTATTCCGGTGGGGATGGCGGTGGTGAGAGAAGGTTTTTTGTCTGGAAGCGGTTTTGGTGATCCCTTTGGTCCACCAAACCGCAACCGAAATTGTTCTGGCGACCCAGATGTCGCGGCCATGCTCGATGATCTATTTTGGTGAAACAGGGTTTCCACCAAAATGGGTCTAGATGGAACAATCCTCAAGCAATGTCATCCCCGATGGCGTCAGCCAATCGGGGATCTCCTGCCGCAAAGTCCCCTGAGATCCCCACGCTACGTTGGCGCTCCGGTTGGGGTGGCGGTTGTAAGAGAAGGCTTTTTGTCTGGAAGCGGTTTTGGTGATCCCTTTGGTCCACCAAACCGCTTTTGATATCGTGCCCGGGCGATTGGTCGCGTCAAGTCCAGATTTCCTTTGGAAATCTGC
>JAIXQA010000057.1 GCA_027485915.1 Alphaproteobacteria bacterium
AGTCCGTTAATCTGGCCCACCTCTTCTGGCGTGTACCACGCGCCCCGGCCCTCCTGCCCTTATCCCAAGGGCAAAAGCCAAACCCCCGGAGGTTTTTCCTCGCGGGGCTAATCGTGTTGGGGGCGTGTCACTTCGCGCTAGCTATTGGCTTTTTTATCGTCAGCCACAACCCGCAGGCCCAGATCGCGTAATTGTTGCGGGGTGGGCAGGCTGGGGGCACCCATCATCAAGTCTTGCGCATTTTGGTTCATCGGGAACATGATGACGTCGCGGATATTGGCGGTACCGGCCAGCAGCATCACCATCCGCTCAATCCCTGCCGCACAACCCCCGTGTGGCGGCGCGCCATAACGGAAGGCGTTGACCATGCCGCCAAAGCGGGCCTCAACCTCCGAGGCTGGATAGCCTGCGAGTTCGAACGCTTTGAACATGATTTCAGGCTTGTGATTCCGGATCCCGCCCGACACCAATTCATAGCCATTGCACGCCAAATCATATTGATAGGCATAGACGCTCAAGGGATCGCCCTGCAGCGCTTCGAGGCCACCCTGGGGCATAGAAAATGGGTTGTGCGAGAAGTCGATCTTTCCGGTCGTCTCGTCAATCTCATACATGGGGAAATCGACAATCCAGGCAAAAGCGAAGCGATCTTTCTCCGTCAGGCCCAGCTCATCCCCAATCACCATGCGGGCTTTACCGGCGATACGCTCAAATGCCTGTGGTTTACCGCCCAAGAAGAAGGCGGCATCGCCCGAGTCGAGCCCCAATTGCTGACGAATTGCTTCAGTACGCTCAGGGCCGATATTCTTGGCCAAAGGCCCCGCAGCTTCAAGGCCAGAGCCATCTTCGGCCTGACGCCAGAAGATATAGCCCATGCCGGGAAGGCCTTCTTTTTGAGCAAAGGCATTCATCCGGTCGCAAAACTTGCGGCTGCCGCCACCAGGAGCCGGGATAGCCCGTATTTCCGTGCCCGTTTGCTCCAATAGGTTCGCGAAAATGGCAAAGCCCGAGCCTTTGAAATGCTCGCTCACCACTTGCATCTTGATCGGGTTACGCAAGTCTGGCTTGTCGGTGCCATACCAAAGGGCAGAATCCTTATAAGAAATCTGAACCCAATCGCGATCAACCTTCTTGCCTTGGCCAAACTCTTCAAAAACGCCGGCGATCACAGGCTCCATGGTCGCAAACACATCGTCTTGCGTCACAAAACTCATTTCCACGTCGAGCTGGTAGAAGTCCGTCGGCGAACGGTCCGCACGAGGGTCTTCGTCGCGGAAGCAGGGTGCAATTTGGAAATATTTATCGAAACCCGCTACCATGATTAGCTGTTTGAATTGCTGAGGGGCTTGGGGCAACGCATAGAATTTGCCGGGGTTTAAGCGGCTCGGCACCAAGAAATCTCGTGCGCCTTCCGGGCTAGAAGCGGTCAGAATGGGTGTCGTAAACTCGGTAAAGCCCTGATCCATCATGCGCTTGCGGAAACTATTGACCATTTTTGAGCGCAACATGATTGTGTTGTGCAAGGTCTCGCGGCGCAAATCGATGAAGCGATAGCGCATGCGAATGTCTTCTGGATAGTCGGGCTCTCCAAAGACGGGCACCGGCAATTCGCTCGTCACTTCGGAATGAATTTCAACACTGAGGACGCGCAATTCAATCTCACCCGTCGCAAGCTCGGGGTTTACGGTCGAAGGATCGCGCGCAATGACTTCGCCTTCCACGCCAATGACACTTTCCGCGCGCAGACGGGTCAGCTTCTCAAAGCTGGGATTGGTTGGTCCACACACAATCTGAGTGATGCCATAATGATCCCGCAGATCGATGAAGGCAACGCCTCCATGGTCACGGCGGCGATGGATCCAGCCGGCGATCTTGACGGTTTGGCCAACATGTTCGGCGCGAAGGGCGCCGCAAGTGTGTGTACGATAGGCTGACATGGGTAGGTGCCGATTCAATGAGTTTGTTTGAGTGCGCGATAGACCGCGTGGCGACCAAAAGGTCAAGAAAGGAGGGCATATAGCGCCGCTTTCTACCCTTCTACAGAGGCCCTAGAGCAGCGGCGAGCATCTTTTGGCATTGGACGTGTTGCAACAAAGTGCCAATCCGACCCGTTTTGCATTAATTTAGCTGCCAGATCGGCTGAACCACTCGCACTTTACCTCAATCCACTCCATACGAGATCGCATGAAAGTGATCCAAACGACACAAGAACTAGCCGAAGCCTGCGCCGCCATTGCCCAACATGAATTTGTGGCCGTCGATACAGAGTTTCTCCGCGAAACCACTTATTGGCCGATGCTGTGCTTGATTCAGGCTGCTGCAGGTGACGTGGAGATTTTGATTGACCCGCTGATTGAAGGCGTCTCGCTTGAGCCCTTCTTGGAACTGATGGCCGATGAAAAGGTATTGAAAGTCTTTCACGCCCCACGTCAGGATTTGGAAATCTTCTATCGTTTAATGGGTGGCAAGCTGCCCTGCCCTGTGTTTGACACCCAAACGGCGGCTATGGCCTTAGGACTGGGCGAACAAATTGCCTATGATGGCCTCGTGATGGCGTTGCTCAAGCGGCCGGTTGATAAGTCCCATCGCTTTACCGATTGGAGCCGGAGGCCCTTATCGGAAAACCAATTGGCCTATGCCTTGGCCGACGTCACCCATTTGCGCGACCTCTATCCAAAAATGGCTGCCCAGCTAGAGCGCAAGGGCCGTGCTGATTGGGTCAGCGAAGAGATGAAGGCCTTCGTCGATCCGGCGGCTTATGATACCACCCCCGCCAATGCTTGGAAGCGATTAAAGCCCAAGCGCTTTGCCCAAGATTATCTGGCCGCCTTCTTTACTGCCGCCACGTGGCGGGAATGGTTTGCCCAAGAGCGTGACGTACCGCGTGGCCGTATCTTGAAGGATGATGCCATCTTTGAGATCGCCGAACAGCGCCCGCGCGATGCCGATGCGATGGACCGGATGCGGGCTTTGCCGAAAGGCTTCGGCCGCTCAAAAGGGGGCGTACAATTGCTGGAAGCTTTGAATGAGGCTTTGGATAACCCATCAGACTTCGCCCCCAAGACCGAACGCCCGCCTTCGTCCCCGCCCGGCCTCGGTCCTGTGGTAGAGCTTCTAAAAGTGCTGTTGCGCTGTGAGGCCGAGCGTTTGGGAGTAGCCTCAAAACTCCTCGCAACCGTTTCTGACTTGGAAGAGATCGCCGCGAGCGATACCGCAGATGTTGCCGCCATGAAGGGGTGGCGCCGCGAAGCCTTTGGCGAAAAGGCCCTGCGCCTCAAACGCGGCGAAATTGGGCTTGTCATGAAGGGCAAGCGCGTTCGAGTGTTTGATGTCGCCGCTGACGCGATTGTGGATGAAGACGGAGATGAAAGCGAGGAGGCTTAAGCGCTTCCCCTACTCCACCAAATTGGCGACCGGCGTCTTGAGGATTTGGCCTAATTGATCCAGCCGTTTCAGGGCTTGTTCGGCTAAAAGGCCCTTATATTCTGGACGCGTCGACAGGGTTAGCTTGCCATCTCGATGGCTCAATTTGGTCTGGGTCAAAAGCTGGGCAGACCGGCCCGACAGCTCTGCCCCTAAGCGGATCGCTGCCCCTAAGGCATCGGCACGTACCAGCCGCTCTTCATCCAACAAGCGCTTGACCAAATTGGGCTCAATCTCATCGAGCTTAGCGCCATACCGGCGAGCAGACACGCGGGCAAGAAAGACACGTTCGATATGAGAGGCAGCCGGATAAGGCGCACGCAGAACAATTTCAAACGCGATCCGTGCCCGGTCATCGGGATGGAGGGTCGCGCCCACATCGGCCAACATGCAGGCCGCAGCGCGCAAAATCTCGCCGCGACGATCTGGGAACAGGCGCGGCAAATCTTCAAATACTGGCATGATCCACCAGAATAAGGCTTCGCCAAACTCTCGCATCCGGGGGTCAGAGCCTACCATGGCAATCGCACCAGCCACCAGCGGATCTTGCGCGCGCTCTTCAGGGCTTAGCTCTTCCAGTAAAATCCCTTCGCGTAGCCCGTGGGAGGAAATGATGACGCTGTCAAAGGCCCCATGGTCGAGGAGCGCGCGCAAGAGTGTGGCGGCATAGGGTAAAGTGTCAGCCCGCTTACCGGTTGAGCCGTCGATCCGTTCCAAAGAACGCTTACTTTGGCCCGAGACAAAATCGCAAATCGTGATGGCTTCCGCCCGGGTCATGGCGTAATTGTGCAGGACCTGTAGGGGGTAGTTGCGGGTGATCATATCGATTTTGGCAATCGCGCGCCAAGCTCCGCCAACCGCATGTAATTCGGTTCCCCGACCAAGCGCCAACACATCGGATTTCGCCAACACGGTGTCGATGCGTTGTCGCATCTCGGCCACATCAAAATTGTCGGCCACGCCCATGGCCAAAGGTCCCAATGGCCAGCTCTCGGCTTTTCCCGGACCATCGGGACTTAAGGATACCAATTCAAGGCTAGAGCCACCTAAGTCGCCCGCAATGCCCCCGGCACCGGGTGCCCCCGCCAAAACACCCAATGCCGACAGGCGGCCTTCTTCTGGGCCTGAAATGATCTTGACGTCAAAGCCTGTCTCGACGCGGATCTGATTGACGAAGTCTGGCCCGTCAAGCGCATCCCGAACGGCGGCGGTTGCGACGGCGTGGATGGTCTGCACACCAATCGCATCGACCAAAAGACGAAAGCGCCGCAACGCTTCTAAAGCCCGACGGACCCCGATTGGGTTCAGCCGTCCGGTCTCGGGTACGCCGCGTCCCAGACCGGCCAGCACCTTTTCGTTCAGAATAGGCGCATTGGCACGGCCCTCGACCCGGTAAATCACGAGACGAACAGAATTAGAGCCAATATCGATTACCGCTTGGTCGCGCAGCGGATTAAAAACAAAACGACTTGGCATATCAGGACTTGGTGCTGATGCGCGCTGACTTGCGGCGGGCCTTAGCGCGCGGGGCATTGGGTCGGGCTAAGCTTGCTGCACGGCCACGGCCGGAAAGGCTTGGGTTCTCCATAAACCAGGTATGGACATTAAATGGCTCTGCTTCATTAACCGGTACAACCCGCTGATAGGTGCCGTCTGCCTGCATTGCCCAGCTTTGGGCTTCATCGGCCAAGTTCGCGACCATGATTTGGTCGAGGATTTGTTGATGAACGGTTGGGTTTTCAATCGGAACCAAAGTTTCAACCCGGCGATCTAGGTTACGCGGCATCCAGTCAGCAGACGAGAAATAAACCCGTGCGGATGGACTGGGCAAAGCGGCACCATTGGCAAAGCAGACAATGCGTGAATGTTCGAGGAAGCGGCCTACAATCGACTTCACGCGGATATTCTCCGACATGCCCGGGAAACCCGGACGTAGGCAACATATCCCGCGGATGATGAGATCAATCGGCACGCCAGCTTGGCTGGCCTCATAGAGCTTTTCGATGACAACCGGGTCGACCAGGGAATTCATCTTCGCCCAGACACCGCACGGCTTGCCGGCGTTAGCTGCCGCAATCTCTTTATCTATCAGACCTAACAGGACTGTCTTCATATTAACGGGCGAGACGGATAGCTTTTCCATTTGCGCGGGCGTGGCATAGCCAGTCACGAAATTGAACAAGCGGCCGGCATCTCGGCCAAAAGCGGGGTCTGCGGTGAAGAGCGACAAGTCGGTATACACACGGGCGGTGACCGGATGATAATTACCCGTACCAAAATGGGCATAGGTCCGCAGAGCCGTTCCTTCACGACGCACAACAAGGCTAACTTTGGCGTGGGTCTTCAAATGCACAAAGCCATAAACGACGTGGACACCTGCGCGTTCCAAATCGCGCGCCCATTTCAAATTAGCCTCCTCATCAAAGCGCGCCTTAATCTCTACCAGCGCCGTCACAGACTTACCTTGCTCCGCCGCCGCAATCAGAGCCGCAACAATGGGGGAGTCCGTCGACGTGCGATAAAGCGTCTGCTTGATGGCCAAGACGTTGGGGTCGCTTGCGGCTTGGCGCAAGAACTGAACCACCACGTCAAAGCTCTCGAACGGATGATGGACAAGGATGTCCTTGGCGCGGATGGCCGCAAAGCAATCGCCACCAAAATCACGGATCCGCTCTGGAAAGCGGGCGACATAGGGTTTAAACTTCAACTCCGCCCGGTCATCAGGGATGATTTGGCTGAGTTGTGCAATGCCCAAAATGCCATTGACTCGGACCACCTCATTTGGGGCGGCACGCAATTGTTCAATGATAAAGGCCTGCAAGTCCATGGGCATGCTGGCTTCAATTTTGAGGCGGACGACATCGCCTTTGCGCCGCTCCCGCAAGGCCGCCTCTGCTTGGCGGACCAGGTCTTCGGCTTCTTCTTGCAGTTCCACGTCACTGTCACGAATAACGCGGAAGGCACCCGAACCAATGACTTCATAGCCTGGAAACAAAGTATCGGCGAACAGCCGGATCGCCGTTTCAACAGCTACAAAGCGGCGCACGCCATCCAAGGCCGGCAAAGGCATAAAGCGCGCTGCCTGCATCGGCACGGGCACCAATGCCGTCATCACGCGGGCATCATGTTCCCGCCGCAACCGAAATGCGACGGTGAAGCCCAAATTTGGAATGAAGGGAAAAGGGTGCGCCGGATCAATCGCCAGCGGCGTCAAGACCGGGAAAAGCTGGGTCAAGAAGTCGTCGCGCAGGGTCTCTCGGTCAATCTCGCCAGCTTCTTCGGCCGAGACAACCGCAAAGCCCACTTCGCGCAATTCCCCGTGGATCGCGCGCCAACAGGTCTGCTGGCGTTCCATCAACGCGCTGGCGACCTTATCGATACGTGCCAATTGCTGGGTGGGCGTGAGGCCGTCTTGGCTCGGGGTCTTGATGCCATCACGCACTTGCTCCCGCAGACCCGACACGCGCACCATGTAAAATTCATCCAGATTGCTGCCGCAGATCGACAAAAAGCGAAGCCGTTCCATGATCGGATGGGTGTGATTTTCAGACTCATCGAGCACACGGGCATTAAAGGCCAACCAAGACAATTCACGATTGAGGTAACGTTGTGGATCTGGACCACGCACAATCGGTGCCTTTGGCTTTGCTTTGCGTACAGGCGATTTGCGGGTCACCAATTGATCGGTCGTAATCGGCAAGCCTTGGATCGAAGGTTCTAAATCCAGTGCTGGATCGGAATCTGGAGATTGGGTCATCGAAATCCTTGCCTAAGCCTCAAATAGATCGCCGCTTTGCGCTTCCTCATCGATCCAATCATGTGGATAGAGGGCCCGCAGGGCACGTTGCGCTAATGCCATAGGCGTTTTTAGTGAAGAAGTCGCGACTGTTTCGAGACAGGCTGTCACAGCTTTTGCAGCTTCAAAGGTGCGCGGAATGCGCGCTGCCAGATAGGTGGCAGATGGCGCGTCGAGTTTAAAGCCTTTGGCCGCCGCATAGCGAACAATCAGTTGCGCCAGCAATTTCTGCTCAGGCTCTTTGAGCGATTCGGTCGCAATAGCTCTGAGGCGTGAGCGCAGGTCCGCTAAGCCATAGGGCCACAATGTTGGCGGGCGTTGAGCCAGCAAAAGCACCGCACCGCCTTCGCGCTCCAATCGGGAAAGCAGCGCAAACAAGGCCGTCTCATCTGCCTGATCGGCGTCATCAATTAAAGCGATCAACTTACCCGAAGCCGCGGGTGCTTCGGCAAAGTGCAGGGTAAGTTCAGTACCTTTCAGCATGCTCGCGCTGGCCTGTTCCGCCCAGATCGTGCCCAAATGCGATTTGCCAGAACCTGCTTCGCCAAACAGACAAAATACACCGCCGGGCCACGTGCGCCATTGGTCCAACGCGGCGCGCGCAGCAGCCGTTTCCTCTGAAACAACAAAGGCTTCAGCGGCATAGTTTGGCGCTCCGAAATCCAGATGCGCTTGGCTTAAGGTTTGGGCGGGCACTTCAATACCGTTTAAGGAGTCGCGACTTTGACGACCGCGCCAGCAGAATCGAATGTCAGGACAAGTCCGGCTCGTGCCAGAATGGCCTGCAACTCGGATGGCGTTCCCTCATAGCGGAATAGGATTAGCGCGCCATCAATGGAAATCGCGCTGATGGAAACTGTGACGCCTTGCAAGCGGCTCAGCGCGCTGCGCATTTTTCCCCATTCCTCAATGCCGGAATAGACGGCCGACGCATTCAGGCTCGCCTGCGGCACGGTGGCAGCAGCGAGAGCTGGACTGTTTGCCGATTGCGCGAAGGCAGCCGGGGCGAAGACGGTCAGGCCGAGTCCAAGACAGGGACCAATCCATCGAGGCATAAAGCCATTAAAGCGTGTCTGGGTCATAGCTTCTCTATAGCGCGAATGCAGGCTAACGTGAAACACACTCTTGCGGTCTGAGCTGTAGCCGATCATAGGGCTTGCATGACCTCTGACTCGCCCACGCCGCCCCGTTCTGACGCCGCTCGCGGCACGCTGCCCGCCAATGGCCTGACCTATAAGGATGCGGGCGTGGATATTGATGCGGGCGATGCCTTGGTGAAACGGATCGCGCCACTGGCCAAAGCGACGGCACGACGTGGCACCGATGCAGCCCTTGGTGGTTTCGGTGGTCTGTTTGATCTCAAAGCGCTTGGGATGACCGATCCGATTTTGGTCTCCGGCACCGATGGTGTGGGCACAAAGCTTGAAATCGCTTTGGCTGCAGGCATTCACGATGGTATTGGCCAAGACCTTGTGGCCATGTGCGTGAATGACGTTCTGGCCCAAGGGGCCGAGCCCCTCTTCTTCCTCGATTATTTTGCCTGCGGAAAATTAGATTTGGAAGTGGCTACCGCCGTCATCAGCGGCATTGCGCGCGCCTGTAAAGAAGCGGGTTGTGCGCTGATTGGCGGGGAAACCGCTGAAATGCCCGGCATGTATAGCGAAGGCAAATATGATCTGGCGGGATTCACGGTTGGCGCAGTTGAGCGCGACAAAGTCTTGCCAAAGCTTGACACCATGCGCCCCGGCGACGTGTTGGTAGCTTTGCCCTCGTCCGGGCCCCACTCCAACGGCTATAGCTTAATCCGCAAAGTCGTGGCGGTCAGTGGCCTGTCATGGGACGCAGCCAGCCCCTATAGCGAAGGTCAGACCTTGGGTCAGGCCCTTTTGACGCCAACCACGCTTTATCCCGCCGCAGCTTTGCCTGCGATCCGCGCCGATCTGGTCAAGGGTCTCGCCCATATTACCGGCGGCGGCTTGACCGACAATATCCCCCGTATGTTACCCAAGCATCTGGTGCCAGTCTTGGACGAGCAAGCTTGGACCTTGCCGTCCGTCTTCCAATGGCTGCAGGAAACCGGGGGAATTGCTGCCGGCGAAATGGCGCGCACGTTCAATTGCGGCATTGGCTTGGTGGCCAGCGTTGCGCCTGAAAATGTTCCCGCGCTCCTCGACCTCTGGCTCGAGCTTGGCCAAGACCCCATCGTGCTTGGCGAAGTCCGCGCCGCATGAGCAAGGCGCGCGTCTTAGTGCTGATTTCTGGCGGGGGCAGCAATCTGCAGACCCTGATTGATGCAAGCCGTACGCCAGACTGCGCCTATGAAATCGTGCATGTGATCGCAAACCGGCCTGATGCTTACGGTCTGACCCGGGCTGAACACGCGGGTATCCCTGCCCGCTGCCTTGATCACAAAGGCTATAAGGACCGCAGCCTTTTTGATGCAGCTTTGGCGGAGATGATCGATGAAATTCGCCCAGACCTTATCGTCTATGCAGGCTTTATGCGCATCATGGGGGCAGATTTTGTGTCGCGCTATGAAGGCCGCATGATCAATATCCACCCCTCGCTTTTGCCTAACTTCCCCGGGCTTCACACCCATGCACGGGCCTTAGAAGCTGGCGTTACCATCCATGGCTGCACCGTCCATTGGGTGACGGCAGGGGTTGATGAAGGCGCGATCATTGGACAAGCGGCAGTCCCTATCCTGCCCGGCGACACGCCCGATGATTTGGCCGCCCGCGTATTGGTGCAAGAACATCGGCTTTATCCGGCTTGCGTCCAAGCGGTCGCCTCAGGCCGCGCGAAATTGGTTGACGGTCGCACGCTCCTCGACGGCAAGCCCGGCGGCCTCGCGCTTATAAGCTAAAGCCAAAAAACAAAAAAATGGCGGCCGCACGTGCGACCGCCACTTTCAAAATCAATAGGAATGGATCGAAGGCTTAGCCGACGATTTCATTGCCTGAAAAGAATTGCGCGATTTCTTGCGCCGCTGTTTCGGGAGCGTCCGAACCGTGGACGGTGTTTTCGCCAACCGAAACGGCATGCGCCTTCCGGATGGTACCTTCTGCGGCGTTTGCTGGATTGGTTGCCCCCATCACATCGCGATAGGCGGCAATGGCGTTTTCGCCTTCCAGCACTTGCACGACAACTGGGGCAGAGGTCATGAAGTCAACGAGCTCGCCGAAGAATGGACGCTCGCTATGGACGGCGTAAAAGGTTTCGGCTTGGGCGCGGGTCATGTGGATGCGCTTTTGTGCCACGATGCGCAGACCAGCTGCCTCAATCATCGCATTGACGGCACCAGTCAGGTTCCGGCGGGTCGCATCTGGTTTCAAAATCGAGAAGGTACGTTCGAGTGCCACACTGGCCTCCTTAAAGGTTTAGCAAGCGCGCCCTCGGCTGAGCGCGCATTCTTGAAGTTGGAAGGCGCGCCTCTAGCAGCACACGCGCCGAGTTGAAAGCCTCAAGAGCAATAGATTCTGCCAACTCTTGTTCCCCGATTGATTTCAATATTCAATCGGCCGGGCGGAACAGGCTCCGTCACCGGATCGCCTAGACGATAAATCCTGGTGCCGGGCGGCAAGCGCGTCGTCAAAACATCACTAATGGTGCGCCCAACCAAGGACCGATAGGGGCCGGTATCACATTTGGCTTGCACTGCAGGTGGGGCAGGCCTTGGTGCCACAGAATTGGGGTTTGGTGGGCTGATCGAAGGCGGTGCCTGCACATCTGCTGCCGCAGGCGGTGGGGATGACTTTGGCGGTTCAGCCTTGGCACTAGGCTCGCTCGCGATAGCCAGCATAAGGATTATCAGCCATTCTTTGCCCATCGTCCGTCCTCTCCTTGTCGCCAATAGGTCGGCAATAGCCCCGCCTCTTTGGCTACGCGCCATTGCTGGCGTGCATGGCTAACATTGTCTGGATCTCGACCATCGAACAAAACAAAAAACCGCGCCACCCCTTCCAATTGGGTCCAACTAGCCCCATCCAGCAAGAAAACAGCTTCGGCTGTGCCATCGGCAACTAGCCCAAGTTGGACCGGCGACAAATGGGCACCGTCCGCACCTGGACTATGGTGCGGAAGCCAAGAAGTGGGCTTCCACGTCCACAAATGGCTATCAAGGGCTTGTAAGCGCTCAGCCGAGGGTGACAGCACATGCGCACGCCACCCCCGGTCCAAGCATTTCTCAATCAGCGGCGGCAAAGTCTCTTCAACGCTGGCCGATTCCAGATGATAGAACCAGATTTCCGCCGCCGCTTGCATCATCGCGCTTAGCTTTCAAATGAATCCGCAACCAAGCGGTTGAGCAGACGCACGCCATAACCCGTCCCCCAAGAGGGTTCACGCGGATCATCATTGCCGGGCTTCCAAGCGGTCCCTGCAATATCAATATGGGCCCATTCGACGCCCTCTTTCACAAAGCGCTGGAGGAATTGGGCGGCCGTGATCGAGCCTGCCCCAGCCCCGCCGCCCGAACGCTGCACATTCTTCATGTCCGCAATCGGGCTATCCATCAGTTTGTTATACGCAGGGGTCAGCGGAAAGCGCCAAACGGGTTCTTCGGCGACAGTGCCAGCCTTTGTGATCTTGGCAGACAGATCGTCGGAATTGGAGAACAGGCCTGCAAACTCATGGCCAAGCGATATAATAATTGCGCCGGTCAAAGTTGCCAGATCGATCATGGCCTTTGGCGCATGCTTTTCTTGGGCATAGGTCATCACATCGCACAGAACCAAGCGCCCTTCCGCGTCAGTATTCAAAACCTCAATCGTCTGACCACTCATGGAAGTGACGATATCACCCGGACGCTGTGCCATGCCATCTGGCATGTTTTCCACCAGTCCTACGAGACCCACAACATTGGCTTTGGCCTTCCGGCCCGCTAGGGCACGCATGGCCCCTGCGACCGCCGCAGCGCCGCCCATATCGCCCTTCATGTCCTCCATGCCACCTGATGGCTTGATGGAGATGCCGCCCGTGTCGAAGCAAACGCCTTTTCCAACCAAGGCCAAAGGCGCTTCATCGCCGCCGCCTTGCCATTTCATCACCACCAATTGGCTTTCGCGGGCAGAGCCTAGGCCCACACCCAAAAGCGAATGCATGCCAAGAGCGGCCATTTGCGCTTCGCCCAAGACCTCGACGTCAACGCCGAGGCTTTTGAGTTCCTTTAAGCGCTTTGCGAATTCCTCTGGGTGCAACACATTGGCGGGCTCGTTCACGAGGTCGCGGGCAAAGCTGACGCCGTCGGCGACCGCTTGATGTTCCGCCCAAACTTCAGCGCCTTCGGCCACGTCAATCTCAAGCGTTTTCAAGCTTGGCTTCTGCTCAGCCTTCAATTGGGTGCGATAGGTGTCAAACCGATAGGCAGCTAAAGCAGCACCAAAACCGATTCGCGCAGCATTTGCTGGTGTGGCAAGCTTCTTCCAGCCAGCAAGAGCCACGCCGGCTGCTTCCACACCAGAGGTCAACAAAGTCTTGGTTCCTTGAGCACCTGCGCGCTCCAGCCCAGCGCCGTCGACTTTTGCCAATTCGCCTACACCGATCAAAACGACCACATCAAGCGCATCATTGGGCGCATGGACCGTCAATACTTTACCTGAGGCACCATTGAATTTAGCCGCAGAAATCGCCTTGGAAAGCCTTGATTTACAGGCGCGATCAAGCTTTTGAGCGGGCGGAGACAGGGCGGCCTGCCCGTCTGTCTGACCCACGAAAGCGATCATGGCTCTGGCCTGCGACACCGCGGTAAATTCAACTTTCATAGCTTTCACGCTCCCAAAATGCTGGGTCAGCCCACCGTGGCGTGCCGACAAGAAACCGATCCAGCCGTGCTGGACAGTAAGATGGTGACTTCTAAATTGCGCGGCACGGTGTTAGGTGCAACTGGCAAGCTGTCAATCGTTGCTTCCCCAGCGCAGCTAACGGAACCATGAATAAGCTCCAACGCTATTATTTTGGCCAATTGGTCCCTGTGTTTCTCCTGATCATGGTCGGGCTGACTTTGATTGCCTTGTTGACCCAAAGCCTTTCGCAACTGGATTTGCTCTTTGAGCGTGGCCAAAGTGCGGCAACCTTCTTGGGAATTTCCTTCCTTGCAACGCCGCAAATCATGGCAATTGTGATGCCTGTCGGCTTGTTTGCGGCAGTCAGTTGGACTTATGGCCGCTTGCATCAAGATAATGAGATCATTGTCGCTTATGGTGCGGGCTGGACCTTGTGGCGGGTGGCAGAGCCGGCTTTCAGGCTAGCAGCGATCGGGGCGGTAGCAGCGCTGGCGGTAAATCTGTTTGTTCAACCTCTGGCGCTGCGAGAAATGCGCGAGCGCTTGTTTGAAATCCGCGCAGATTTTGCGAGCTCTATGGTACGCGAGGGTGAATTCCGCTCCACGGTAGATGGGCTTATGGTTTTTGCACGCCGGATAGACCGCGATGGTACCCTCAATGGTATGATCATTTCAGATACCAAGTCAGCCGCCAACCCCGTGATTTATGTCGCCCAGCGAGGCACGATCGCAAAGCTCGAAACTGGCCCTGTGATTGTGCTTCAAGATGGGTCGGTCCAACGTAGGCTCGAAAATGGGCAGATCGATTTGATCGGCTTTTCCAATTACGTGGTGGAACTTCGCGGCTTTGCCGACAAGAATTTAGAGCTTTTCTACAAGCCCTCAGATCGGTTTTTGCCACAACTTGTGAAGCCCGACCTCACCGATTATTGGGACCGGGAGCATGTTGGCGATTTGTTGGCCGAGGCGCATCGTCGACTGGCTGCGCCGATCATTTGTTTATCCTCGGTCGCGCTCGCGATGTTGGCGGTTTTGGGAGGTTCCTTCTCGCGGCAAGGCTATGCCGCCCGAATCGCGTGGGCCTTTGGCGGGCTGATTTTCATGCTGTTGAGCTTTACCGGCCTGATCCCCACGGTTGCTGACCAGCCAGGTTTAGGTCTGATCCTCTATTTGATTCCCTTGGCCGTGCTGTTTTTTGCCACGCAATCCATGCGGTCGCGACTACCAAGTTTTGTTCTCATGTCAGACAAGTTTGAGGCAAGCCCTAAATCGAAAGCGCGGGGTGGCTATGCACATTAGTCGCCTCGATCTCTATATCTTTCGGTTGACACTCTTTGGCGTTCTGGTCGCCGCAGGTGGGGTATGTCTTTCAATCATTCTCGTTGATATCGTTGAGCAGTTGCGTAACGTATCGGGTGTCGCAAATGCCAACACATTGACAGCGCTGCGCTTTACCTTGATGCGCACGCCCGGCATCTTAGAGCTCGCTTTGCCCTTTGCAGTTCTTGTTGGGTCAATCGTGACCTTTATGCGGTTGGCGCGCAGTTCTGAGATCGTCGCTATGCGGGCCTCTGGCGTCTCCACGTGGCGTTTTTTGAGCCCCGTTGCGGTACTTGCCGCTTTGGTCGGGCTATTTGCCATCTTTATTTTGGGCCCTTCTGCGGCCCGCCTCAACCTTGCTTATGAAACCCAGTTACAGGCCTTGACCTCTGTGGCCACCACCAAGACCGGCGAAGACGGCCGGACCATGATGTGGATCAAGGATCGGGGCCCCGACCAGCAACTGACGATCTCAGCAGAAGCGGGCAGTGCCGGGCAATATAGCAATGTGACGTTACTCACATTTGCCAAAGCCGATTATCGCTTCCTTGCCCGTTATGATGCCAAGACCGCGCGGCGGACCGATCAAGCTTGGACCCTTACCCAGGGTGTGAAGTCTTCTGTCGGGGCTCAAGCTGTTGCCTTCGAGACCCTCACCTTCCCCATCCTAAAGGACCGGCTAGACGATAGCCAGAAGAACAAAGATGCGACAGCGCGGGCCATGTCGATCTGGGAACTCCCCCGCGCCGCGCGGGAGGCAGAAGCAGCTGGCGGGTCTCCCCAACGTTATTGGCTGCAATTTCACCGCAAGCTCGCCCTACCAATTGCGCTTTTGTCAATGGCGATGATTGCTGCGGTTTTGTCTTTAAGTGGCGATCGATTTGGTCATCGGGCCATCATGGCCGCTGCAGCGATATCAGCTGGCCTTGTCGTCTATTTTGTCAATGATATTTCCGGCGCTTTGGCAACAGCAGGCTATGCGCCAAGTTGGATTGCAGCTTGGTGCCCACCTCTCGCCGCGCTCTTTATCGCCCTTGCAACAGTCTCTTATCGCGAAGACGGGTGAGCTTTGCCGCTAGACGTGGGGTGAGTCGCTCTTTACACCCTTGGGAAACCCCGCTCTGGCGACTCTTCAAGGATCGGTCATGTCGCGCACCCTGCAACGTCAGTTATTGGCCGTTTCGCTTGGCACCCTTCTGGTTCCAGCGCTGGCGGTCGCGCGTGAAAAGCCAGACTGGAATCTGCAAGAGGCCCCCGCCGCAAAAGTCGTAACCAAAGCCATATCACCGGCCACGCCGCCGACAAAAGGCAAGGCAGAAGACCCGGTTTTGCTGGAAGCTGACACGATCGAACAAGGCGACGAAGAGGGTGTTCTGGTTGCAAAAGGCAATGTTACCGCGCGCAATAATGGCCGAACGGTCCGGGCCGATCAGATCAATTACAATCAAAACACGGGCATTGTGAAAGCCATTGGCCATGTCACCGTCGTCAATGCCGATGGGTCTACGACATTCGCTGACGAACTTACCCTAGACGATGAATTGTCGAGCGGCGTGGCGGGAAATTTTGCGTCACGCTTCCAAGATGGTTCGACTTTGGCGGCCAATGCCGTGGTGACCCGCGAGGGTGACCGCAAGCTGATGTCCCAAGCGGTCTATACTGCCTGTCCGGTCTGCAAGGACGGAAAGACCAAACCGTCTTGGATCATTCGGGCCCGCCGCGCGATGCAGAACGAACGCGCCGATTCCATTGTCTATAATGACGTTGTCTTTGAAGTGAAGGGCGTTCCTGTCCTCTATGTCCCCTATTTCGAGCATGGGGATCCCTCGTCGGGTCGACGCTCGGGTTTTCTTCAACCCAAGCCAGGGGAAGCATCACGAAACGGCTATTTCCTCGAACAGCCTTATCTGCAAGTGATTGATGCTCACTCAGATATCACCATCACCCCGATCATCAGCCAATATATCAATCCTGTTTTGCAACTAGATTACCGCCGGAAATTCTATTCCGGTGGCTTAACGCTGAATGGATCGGTCACCAAAGAGAAGTTCTTCGGCAAGCGCGGTGAGAAGTTTGGCGAGTCAGACTGGCGTGGCCATATTTTTGGCAATGGCGAATTCAAGATTAATGATACTTGGAACTGGGGCTTTACCGCCGAAAGCGCCAGTGATGACCTCTATCTTTTCCGCTATCGGATCGCGCAAGAGACGCTGCAGGCGGGCCTTGTTCGCCCCCAAGCTTCGCGACTCATGTCGCAGCTTTACGTGCAGGGCCAATCGGATCGCTTTTACGTCCGCTCTCTCGCCGCGGCCTTTCAAGACTTGGTTCTTGGGGAGCGCCGCAAGAATGTGCCTCGAGTGGCACCTTTAGTCGAAGGTAGCTATCGATGGCTGATTGGCCCGATGAATGGCCGATTAGATGTGTCAGGTTCGGCTGTCTCACTCCTGCGGACGGAAGGCCGCCTCGACTCCCTGCGAGGGAATATCGGGGCGACGTGGCGCGGCAGCCAACTGCTACCTGGCGGCCTCGTGCTTGAACCTCAGGCCATGGTCCGCGGCGACTATTTTGACTATAGTGCAGGCTCCAACATGGGTGCTGTCTCGACCACACCATTGCCGGCTGACTCGTTTGGGCGTGGTGTAGGCCTAGCAGCACTGGATTTACGCTGGCCACTCATCCGTCCAGGCAATCGCTTCAATGTGACGCTGGAGCCGCGCATGTCATTGACTGTGGCTAGTGACGACAATCAGCAAAGCCGCATCCGGGTAGAAGATGCGCTTGGTTTCGAAATGGACGCGACAAGCCTATTTCGGTCAGCTGGGGCGGCAGGGATGGACTTGTGGGAGCCAGGCAGCCGCGTCAGTTTGGGTGTGCGCGCGGGGATCGATGTGTTGCCAAGCTCTGCATCGAACATCTTGCCCTTGCGGGCAAGCGGCTTCATTGGACGTCGTATTCGGACGGATGATGCAAGCGCCTTTAGCCGCGCTTCCAATCTCGACCGTAAGGAATCAGACTGGGTTGGCGATTTTGATCTTCGCCATGGCGATTATGGCAGCTTGACGGGTCGGTTGCGCGTTGACGCAGAAACCGGAAAAATTGTCCACACTGAGGCGATTGGTCGACTGAAACTTTGGCGCACAGAAACCAGCTTGCGATATCATGAGTTTGACAAGAGTGCGGCGGGTACCAGCCGCGCGAATAAGGAACTCCAAGGGTCAGTCTTTCTGACCCTCAACAAGAACTTCAAACTATTTGGCGCGCTGTATCGCGATTTCAATTCGGACACCAATCTCCGATCTGCCTATGGCTTGATTTATGGCGATGAGTGCACGGATTTCCGCATCTTCTATGAAGAAATCGGCACGAGAAACCGTTTCATTGAGCCGTCGCAATCGATCCGCTTCCAGATCGCCTTCCGCACTTTGGGTGAACTCAGCGACGGCCCGTTTGACTGATATCCTTCTGCCTAAAGATCGACAAATTTGCTGTGCATTGACTTGCACCTGATGAGTCCGTTGGTCATGAACGGATTTTGGGCTAGAAGACTTTGATAAGCCCTCAACAATCGCGCGCAGGCGCACGGAGTGAATGGATGAGCAAGGGGACAATCAGCGCATGTGCAGGCCGGGTTGCACTGGGTGCGATGTTGGCGCTCTCTTGCGCGGTCTGGCTAAAGCCGCAACCTAGTGCGGCTCAACAGCGCCCCTTAAGCGAAGGTGTGGCCGCGATTGTGAATGACCAACCGATCACCCGATTGGATGTGCGTCAACGGGTCCAGTTTCTGATCGCCACGTCCGGTGCACAACAAATCACGCCGGAACTGATCCAACGCGCCACTTCAGCCGCCCTAAACAGCTTGATTGATGAGCGGCTGCAATTGCAAGAGGCTGCGAAATTCAAAGTCGACGCTTCGGATCGCGATATAGATCGGATCCTCACAAACCAAGCCCGCCAGAATGGCGCAACACTGGAAACCTTCTTCCGAGACCTCGCGGATATTGGTGTATCTGCCCAAAGCTATCGCGATAAGACGCGCGCTGAGGTTGTTTGGCAACGTATTGTGAGCGGCAGATTTGGTTCGCGCGTTCGGGTCAATCGCGACCAAGTCAAAGCGGCCCTTGATCGGATTTTGGCCAATACAAACAAGCCACAATATCTAATGTCTGAGATTTTCTTGGAAGATGAGAACGCCCAAAGCGCGCCTCAAACGCTCGAAGGTGCCAAGACATTGGTGCAGCAATTGCGAGCTGGCACACCATTCCAATTGGTAGCTCAGCAATTCTCGTTCGCGCCTTCGGCGTCAACCGGCGGAGATATGGGCTGGATTACGCTAGGTGAATTGAAGACAGAAGTCGCAGCCGCGGTTGAGCAAATGGCGCCTGGAAGTGTGAGTGAGCCAATTGTGGTGCCCGGCGGGGTTATGATTGTTGCTGTTCGCGAAAAGCGTGAGCCCAGCCCTCCAAAGGCCAAACTGAAGCTCAAAGAAATGACGCGGAAAGTGGCGGCAGGTGCTGACGAAGCAACTTGGCGGCGGGCCGAACAGGCTGCGCGCCTAAGCCGGGATGCGTTACGCAATGGCTGTGATGGTGTAAACCGCGCTGCGCAACGCAGCTCGTTGGAAGTCATTGATTATGGCGAGGTCCAAGATGAAGATTTGGGCGAACCCTTCCGCGCTCAAGCCCTAGGCCTCTCCAATGGACAGGCCAGTGCGGTCTTCCGGTCAGACACAGGCGTGCACGTCATGGTCCTGTGCGACCGCGAGAACACGGGCTCGGACATCCCAACCCTCGAGCAATTGGAAGACCGCCTATACGAACAGGAATTGGCCCTGATCGCCCGCCGCTATCTGCGCGATATCCGCCGAGAAGCGGCGATCATCCAGCCTTGATCGCGTGGTGTCAGATTTGTCTGTGCCCCAACAGCCGCTGGTCATCTCCATGGGGGATCCAGCGGGCATCGGTCCAGAAGTTACAGCAAAAGCGTGGCAAAAGCTGCGCATGGGCAAGACACCCTTCTGTGTCTTGGGCGACCCTGCCCTGTACCACTTTGTCCCCACACGCTTAATCTCTAGGGTTTCAGAAGCCTATCAGATTTTTGGTGCCGCCCTACCGGTGCTCGAAGGCTTTGAAACAGCCGGCGTTCTTGCTGGTCAGCCAAGTCCTCACCATGCGGGCGTTGTTTTGGCGTCGATAGAGCGGGGGGTCGATTTAGTTCTTGCTGGTCAAGCACAAGCGCTGGTTACCGCCCCGATCGCCAAGTCCGTCCTGATGGCTGCGGGCTTTAGCCATCCAGGCCATACCGAATTTTTGGGCGCACTTTTGGCGACGACGCCGTTTGCCCAAACGCGCGGCCCCGTCATGATGCTGGCGGTGGATGGTTTGCGGGTTGTGCCTGTTACCATTCATTGTGCCCTGTCAGAAGTGGCAAGTCGTTTGACCCAAGAGGCCATTGTACATGCCGCACGTGTGACTGCAGAGGCGTTGCAGCGCGACCTTGGCCTGACGACACCCCGCCTTGTCGTGGCGGCACTCAACCCACATGCGGGGGAGGATGGCGCTTTTGGCGATGAAGAAGGCCGGGTCATTGCCCCAGCTGTTAAGGCGCTTCAAGCGCTTGGCATCAAGGTGCGCGGCCCGCTTCCAGCAGATAGCCTGTTCCATGCAGAGGCCCGCACGAAATTTGATGCCGCAATATGCATGTATCACGATCAAGCGCTCATTCCCCTGAAGGCGCTTGACTTTTGGGGGGGCGTAAATGCGACTTTGGGCCTGCCCATCATCCGAACCAGCCCTGACCATGGAACGGGCTTTGACATTGCTGGGCACGGCATTGCACGACCGGAATCTATGATCGCTGCCATTCGCATGGCCGCCACAATGGCAGAAGGGCGCAGCAGCTTATGAGCAGTGATTTGCGTCAAGCCCTGGAAGAGGCCGATCTGTTCGCCAGGAAAAGCCTAGGTCAACATTTTCTACTAGACCTCAATCTAACTGGGAAAATTGGTCGTTTGGCAGGCATTCAGGCAGGGGAAACCGTTTTGGAGATTGGTCCAGGTCCCGGTGGCCTGACCCACGCACTTTTGGCCAGCCCTGCCGCGAAAGTCATTGTCGTGGAAAAGGACCCGCGCTTTGTTGCCCATCTCAGAGGCTTCTTTGCTGACGAATTGGATCGACTGGTGGTGATTGAGGCCGATGCTCTGGCGATTGATGAAGCAGCCCTGTTAGCAAACTATGGTGCAACGGGCCCTGCCCGCATTATTTCGAATCTCCCTTATAATGTTGGTACGCCCTTATTGGTGAAATGGCTGAAGGCCGGGCCTTGGCGCGGACCAATGTGCTTGATGTTTCAAACCGAAGTAGCAGAGCGGATTTGTGCCCGCCCAGGCAGCCCTCATTATGGCCGCTTGGCCGTGTTAGCTGCCGCCAGATGCGACGCACGCTTAGCCCTTCATGTGCCCCGTCTGGCTTTTGTGCCGCCGCCCAAGGTTGAAAGCGCGATTGTGGTTTTGGAAGATCATCAAAGGCCCTTTGACGATTTGGCAGGGCTGGAACATGTTACCGCCCACGGATTTGGGCAGAGGCGCAAGATGCTTCGGGCTAGTCTCAAAGGTCTTGGCAATTGCGAAGCTATACTGGACGCAGCTGGTATTGATCCAACCGCACGGCCTGAAACGATTGAGCCCGAAGGTTTCTTTGCTTTGACCAAAGCATGGCGAGCCCATAGCTAAACGCTAACCCAAAGCACCCAAGCGCGTTGCTGCCCGTTTCCTATCCAGCCGTCATCCGGGACGGCGCGAGCTAGGCCCGAGATTTTGTGTCGCAGAGGCCGTTTCTTAGTACGTTCTCATTCCCGATGCCGTCAGCTAATCGGGGATCCCCTTCTGCAATCGCGCTTAGGTCCGCGCATTCCGGCTGGGATGGTGGCGGTGGTGTGAGGAGGTTTTTTGTCTGGAAGCGGTTTTGGTGATCCCTTTGGTCCACCAAACCGCTAATGAAATTGTTCTGGAGACCCAGATGTCGCGGCCATGCTCGATGATCCATTTTGGTGAAACAGGGTTTCCACCAAAATGGGTCTAGACGGAACAATCCTCAAGCGATGTCATCGCGGACGGCGTGAGCCGAGCCGGGGCCTTGATCCACAAAGTCCCCTGAGGTCCCTG
>JAIXQA010000035.1 GCA_027485915.1 Alphaproteobacteria bacterium
ACGCCAAAAATGTTGCGACGGTTCATGATTTCGAGTGTTTTGGTGCGGATCTCGTCATCGGTCATGGGCGACCAGATGGGATTGGTGCATTTGGGATTTTTGAACCAAGTCATCAGGAAGGTCTCATAATCCGTTGTCTGATCCCAAACGGGCATGGGGTCCATCGGCGCGCACATGGCCAAGGGTGCAGGACCCTGCTCATTCGCGGTTGAGGCATGGAGATGCATGTCAATGATCGGCTCTTGTGCCAGAGCAAGTTTCGGCGAAAAGGAAAGCCCTGCCAGTGCCAAGCAGGCAACCAGCCATTTCTTAAAAGTCATCATCTCAGCCCACTCACTAAATCCCAATAAAAGATAGAGAGAGGCTAAACACAGCTTGCGCTTTTGACAAACAAAATGCGGCCCCTGTTTAGAAATTATTCAGT
Organism: Alphaproteobacteria bacterium; assembly: GCA_027485915.1. Lineage (GTDB taxonomy): Bacteria > Pseudomonadota > Alphaproteobacteria > Caulobacterales > Aquidulcibacteraceae > Aquidulcibacter. Next base: position 425 of record JAIXQA010000035.1, read on the forward strand.
GGGCTGAAAGTCAGCGCAATTTGTTGATTGAAAAACCCGCACACCGGATGATCTCAACGTTCTGGCTTGAGTCCGCCAGGCCTTAACTGATAAGCCTGAATGGCGCTATGTCGCGGTCGCAGGGGAATCCGGTGGGTCAGAGAAAGACACAAATTGTGGTTGTTGGCGGGGGTGCAGGCGGCTTAGAGCTCGTTCGCTTGCTCGGTTCGCGTTATGGCCGCAAAAACCATGACATCATCCTGATTGACCGCAATTTAACTCATGTCTGGAAGCCTTTGCTACACGAAGTGGCGGCAGGTTCCCTCGATGCCAATCTCGATGAAGTGGGTTATGGCGGCCATGCCGTGCGCTGGGGCTATCGGTTTTTCAACGGCAGCCTTGAAAGCGTGGACCGGGTCGCGCGCACTATCACCACCGCGCCTTTGTTGGATGAACGTGGTGAGGAGATCATCGCACGACACACCATTCGCTATGATTATCTGGTGCTAGCCATGGGCGGGATTTCGAACGATTTCGGCGTGCCGGGCGTGCGTGAACATGCCATGTTTCTGGAGGACCGCCCCCAGGCCGACCGCTTCCGTCAAAAGCTTCTAAACGCCTGCTTGCGTACCAATCACGCCCATCAGACCGGCGATACCGAAGCGGCTGTTCGCATCTGTATAGTGGGGGGTGGTGCGACGGGGGTGGAGCTCTCAGCAGAGCTTTATAATGCCGCCAAGGCCTTGCGCCATTACGGTCTAGAAGTGTTTGATGAATCAAAGCTCGAAGTGTCTCTGATTGAGGCAGGCCCCCGTATCCTGCCTGCGCTTGATGAAAAGCTTGCTGAGAGCGCCAAGCATGAGCTGGAGAAGCTGGGCGTCAAAGTGCTGGATAATACCCAAGTGGTGCGTCTGGCCAAAAACGAAGTCCATACTAGCACTGGGGCCGTGATCGAGGCGAATCTGATTGTCTGGGCCGCAGGGGTGAAGGGGGCTGAAGAAATTCGCACTTTAGGCGATTTAGAGCTGACGCGTGGCAATCAAATCGTCGTGCGCCCGACCCTCCAAACAACCAATGATGACCGAATTTATGCGCTGGGTGATTGCGCTTCCTGTATGCTGCCTGGCCGCGACCGCCCGATCCCGCCCCGCGCCCAAAGCGCACACCAAATGGCCGCCCAAGTCTTCCACAATTTAGTCCGCGCCCAAGCAGGCCAGCCGCAACAGGATTTTGTCTATCACGACCACGGTTCGCTCGTTTCCCTCAGCCGCTTTTCCACTGTGGGCAGCCTGATGGGCAATCTGGTGGGTGGCCGGATGCGCGTGGAAGGCTGGGTCGCCCGCATGGTCTATCAATCCCTCTACCGCATGCACCTCATCGCGATCCACGGCTGGTGGCGCGGCGTAACCCTGATTGTCATCGGCCACGTCAACCACATCATCCGGCCGAAGTTTAAGCTGCATTAGGGGGGTTTGGCGCGTTCGAACTCCCCTCTCCTTCTGGGAGAGGGGGCGGGGGTGAGGGCTTCTCTTCCGCAAATTTATGTGTCGGCAGCCAAGCGCTCAAATAGGCGAATTACTGCCTGCTTTTGGCAAGGATGCCGCCCTCTACCCATCGAAAGATAAGTCGACTGCTCAATGGCTCCTTTGGCCGCAAGTTCTGGCTTTTCACCTAGATCGCCTTTGCCGCAGGCTCTGCCTCCGCAAAGGCTCAAGACGAGTTTGGGCGCGCAAGATTTGGGGTCAAGGGGCGCGCCTGCGGCGCGTCGGCGAAGCCGATTGCACCCCTTGACGCCACATCTTGCGCAATAAGAATTGTCCGGCGGCTTCAAGGCAAGCGAAGTGCGACTTGAAGGCGTTCCGAGTCAATCGATCAACGCCGACCTCTCCCCCAACAAAAACGCCCGCACCCTTGGGTTTTCCGTCAGCCCAATCGCGCGTTCCATCGCGCGGGCTGCCGCTTCTTCTTCCCCGCAGGCGCGATGAGCGGCGGCCAAGGTCACCCAAAAGGGCTGATAGGTGCTAACATCGCTGGCATCGAGGCTGGAGAGAACCTCAAGGGCAGAGCGGCCCTGCCACATGGCTTGCAGGACGGCGGCATAGCTAACAAAGGCACCAATGCTGGGCCGTTGGGTGAGCAGGAGTTCATGAAAAGACCGCAGCGCCGCCCAATTGGTCGTGCCTGTGATCGGCGCTTGGACATGGATGGACTGGATAGCCGCTTCGATCTGAAACCGGCCGAGCCGGTTCAGCTTTGAGGCCCGGACGAGAAGGTCTTCGGCCTCGACGATCTTGGCGCGTTCCCACAAGGTGGCATCTTGATCCTTGAGGGGCACAAAGGCCCCATCCGGCCCCCAACGTGCAGCCTTGCGCGCATCGACATAGAGCATCAGCGCCAACAGGCCCAAAGCTTCTGGCTCTTGCGGCATCAGGGACACCAGCACGCGGGCGAGAAAGATGGCCTCCTCAGCCAGGGACATATTACAATCATCGGAGCCCGCCACCGCGTCAAAGGACGCGCCAAAGGCTGCATAGATCGCCGATAACACATCTTCCAATCGCTCTGGCAAGGCGTCGAGGTCGGGGACTTTAAAGCCAATGCCGGCCGCCTTAATCTTGGCCTTGGCCCGCACCAAACGCTGGCCCATGGTGGTGGGTGAAATTAAAAAGGCAGAGGCAATCCGGCCGGCGTCAAGGCCAAGGATGGTCTGAAGCATCAAAGGGGTGCGGATATCTTCTTGAATGGCCGGGTGGGCGCAGACAAACATCAGGGCCAAACGTTTATCTGGGATCGGCTCTTGCGCAGCAGAAGGGGCATCCATCCGACGTAAAATCTCGTCCATACCGCGCGCTTTGACCGCCTCATGCCGATGGGCATTGATCAGGCGGTTGCGCGCGGTTGTTAAAAGCCACGCGTCGGGATTGGCCGGAATACCGCGTGTGGGCCAAACCTTTAAAGCTGCAGCAAAGGCCTCTGACAAAGCATCTTCGCTGGCGGCCAAATCCCCATCGCGCGCCGCCAAGAGCGCGATAAGGCGACCATAGGAGGCGCGCGCTGCGGCGACCACAGCGGATTCGACGGAAGCAGCTTTCGCCACTTCCGCCGAAGGGGTGCGCACGCCCACCATCCTCAGTCCATCGGGATCGCAGCTGGGGGTGGCATCACCGGGCGGATTTCAATCGAACCGGCACTCGCCGCGGGCGATTTTGCGGCCCAGTCTAGCGCGGCATCCAAATCCGGTACCTCGATGATGAAATAGCCGCCCAACTGCTCCTTCGTATCGGCGAAGGGGCCGTCTTGGACCACACGCTTGCCATCGCGAATGCGCAAGGTCGTCGCTGTATGAGGCGGCTCTAACCCATCGCCATTAATCACGATGCCGGCGTGATGCATGGCCCCGATAAAGGCAGACCAGCCGCCCCAATAGGCCCCAGCCGTAGCTGGATCGTCGCGCTTGGATCGTTCGGCTTCGGTCTCGTTCATAATCAACATAAATTGCATGGTCAGTCTCCATTGGTTTTATGACTCAGACACACGGTCTGGTCGAGGGGTGAGATTAAGCCGACAGGCCTTGTCTGGCGGAAAAGCGGGCGACCCAAAGCAAAGCTACTGCAATGGCCACCACGACGGTGAGGACAATCACTTGAGGCGGGCCCAAGGCCGCAAAGACGCCGTGCACAATGTCGCCAACATACAAAACGACATAGGCAACGAGTGAAGCGAGCAACACGGGTTGAGCGCCCTTGTTTTTGACCAGCATCAAGATCGAGCCAATCAGCCCGCCAATCACGCCAAGTCCAAAAGCAAAATTCATCCAGAACGGAATCGACAAATAGACGTCAATCTGTTCTGGCGTCATGCCCTTGGCCGCCAAGCTTTCAGAAGTTGCCGTGACCGCGCCCATAAACTGAACGAGGCCAAAGATATTCCACGCAACCCCGAGGCCAGCGACTGCCCAGAACCAGGCCGGCAAGTTTCGCTGTGTTCCAGCTTCAACCATTTTCTGTTCCTTTCATCATCTGTGAGACCGGGAAGCAGATTTCGCTTCTGGCGTTCTCACAGGCATGACACCTGAGCGGATCACGATTTCGACAGGCGGCAGAAAAAAGTGCAGCGCGGTGTCAGAATAAGTTTTCAAAGCAGGCTATAGGCTAGGACATCCCCGTAAGGATGCCCAAAACGCTCATGCTGACCGACCTCATCTTGTTTCGCCACGGCAAAGCCGTGCGCCCCCATGAAGCACGCGATGACTTCAGCCGGGGCCTCACGCCACGTGGGCGGGTGCAGACGGCAGCGCAAGCTGCCCGATTGAAGGCGGCTGGCTGTGATTTGGAAATTGCATTAGTATCTACCGCTCTGCGTGCGGCTGAAACTTGGGACGCTTGCCAACAATCTTTCCCAGACGCACATGTGCAATTGTCGCGTCACCTCTATTTGGCCGCCCCTGCGATCTACCTAAGCGCCGCCAAAGCGTCGAAAGCCAGTCGCGTGATGATCATCGCCCATGATCCGGGCCTGCATGACTTGGCACGTACCCTGATGAAAGGCGACCCCGGCCAAGACCAAGGACAAGCTTTGTTGCGCGAACATCTACCGACAAGCGGGGTTGCTTGGTTTTGCAATGACCCTGGCACACCCTCGGGCTTTAGGCTGAAGCAATTCTGGGCTCCAGAGCCAATTTCTGGGTGAGCCTTAGCCTGGGATTGGCAGTTCAACCGTGCGCTTCCTAATGACAAATCAACCTCTGTGCGTGCATGAAGTTACATGAACAAACCAAAGCGGACCCCTCTAAAGCCCTGGTCGATTGAAGCCGTCGTCGATGGCAACCGTTTGCGCGTGCAGTTAACCGCTGCAGCGCTCGATCATTTGGGCGACGAAAAGGCGGCCCGCGCGCGCGCTCTGGACTTGCTCAAGGGGGCCTTGTTCCGCGGTCGCTTGATTGCGCAAGAGCGTTTGGAAAGTGGCGCGGGGGGGCTTGATTGCTCCCACCTCTTGGCGGCAGTCCAAGATCAAGTGATCTCGGCTCTGTATGACTTCACCACGACCCACGTGTTCCGCGCTCGCAACCCAACGGCAGCAGAGCGGTTGAGCGTGTGCGCAACAGGCGGCTATGGTCGCAATTCCATGGCCCCGTCATCAGATGTTGATCTGATGTTTGTTCGGCCCATCAAGGATGCGTCTTGGGCTGAGAGCGTGATTGAATATATGCTCTATATGTTATGGGATATGGGGCTGAAGGTCGGCCATGCCTCGCGCACCATCTCCGAATGCCTACGCGCGGCCCGCGAAGATATGACGATCCGGACGTCTGTTCTGGAAACCCGCTTTGTCTGTGGCGATAAGCTTTTGTTCCGCGAGTTGCAAATCAGGCTGCGCAAGGATTTGTTCGATGGCACGGCAGCAGACTTTGTCGCAGCGAAATTGGCCGAGCGCGATAATCGTCACCGCCGCACCGGCGAAAGCCGCTATATGGTTGAGCCCAATATCAAGGATGGCAAAGGTGGCCTGCGCGACCTGCATACGTTGTTCTGGATCGCTAAATATATTCACGATACCGATGATGTGAGCCAGTTTGTCGAAAAGGGCATTTTCAGCCGCGAAGACATGAAGCACTTCAATCAGGCTGCTGAATTCCTGTGGACCGTCCGTTGTCATCTGCACTTCTTAACCGGGCGCGCCGAAGAGCGACTGACCTTTGACTTACAGCCCGAAATGGCCCGCCGCATGGGCTATGGCGACCGGGCGGATAATCCGGCGGTAGAGCGCTTTATGAAGCGCTATTTCCTCGTCACCAAGCAAGTTGGGTCCCTGACCCGCATCTTGTCGGCGCGGCTGGAGCTGGACCGGCAAAAGGCCGCCCCACGTGGCATTTCGCGTTTCTTTGCTAGCCCGCAGAAGGCCAAACTTCTCGATGATCCCCGCTTTATTGAAGATCATGGCCGCATCGGCTTTGCCCACCCTGACCAGATTGCCGAGGATTTATCGGCCCTGATCGATATTTTCAAAATGGCGGATGCTTTGGACCTTGATATGGATCCATCTGCCCTTGCGCGCGTCACCAGCATGGCAGCCAAGGGCCGGATCATGCGCGATGACCCCAAATCCATCGCTAGTTTCTTGGAAGTCGCCACCTCCAAGAAAGACCCTGCCCGCGCCTTGGGCCTTTTGAATGAGGCGGGCCTTTTGGGAAAATTCGTGCCAGAATTCGGGCGCATTGTTGGCCAGACTCAGTTCAATATGTACCACCACTTCACTGTGGACGAACATACGCTACGCGGGATCGCCAATATCTCAGACATTGAGCACGGCAGACTGAGTAAGGAATTGCCGGTCTCAACCGAGCTCTTCCCCCGCATTGCAAACCGCCGAGCGCTTTATCTGGCCATGTTGTTACACGATGTGGGCAAGGGCGAAGGCGATCAGCAGATTGAAGGTGCAAAAGCGGCAACCATTGCCTGTCGCCGCTTGGGCCTTGATGCTGAAGAGGTTGAGTTGGTTGCTTGGCTTGTTGGCCACCACTTAATCATGAGCGAAGTGGCGCAACGCCGCGACATTGGCGACCCCAAAACCATTACAGACTTTGCCGCAACCGTGGGCACGCTCGAACGATTGCGCTTGCTTCTTGTTCTGACGGTGGCTGACATTCGGGCCGTGGGGCCTGGTGTCTGGAATGATTGGAAAGCCCAACTTTTACGCGATCTCTACAAATTGACGGAAGCTACTTTGCGGGGTGGGCGGTCAGATGAAGGCTTTGTGCGTCGTCAATTGAGGGCACAAGCCGATGAGCGCCGCGCCCAGGCTCTGATCGATCCCATTTTGGCCGAATTCTTCACAAGTCTCGAAGACGCCTATTGGCTGGGCTTTGATGGGGATCAACAGAAATGGCATGGCGCTGAAGTGGCCAAAGCCCTCCGCCAAAAAGCGCCTTATTGGTTAGCCTCGCGCCCTGCCCCAAGCCGGGGGGCAACAGAAATCCTCGTCTTATCGCCAGACCAGCCAGGCCTTTTTGCAGCACTCTCTGCGGTCTTTGCCAAGGCCGGTGCCAATGTGATTGATGCCCGAATCCATACTTCCAAAAGTGGCCAAGCATTTGACGTTTTTGCCCTGCAAGATCAGTCTGGCGCGGCCTTTGGCGAAGACCGGCAGGACGCCATCGATCGGCTGTTTACACGCCTGAAAGCGGTCCTTGACTCTGAAGCCAAGGCCACCCCAGACGTCACCGGGACCTCACAGACCATTGTGGTCAAAAAGCCAACCAATCGGACGGCTGCCTTTGCGATTGAGCCCGTCATCATGATCGACAATGACGGGGCGGCTTTCGACACGATCGTGGAAGTCTCGGGTCGTGACCGGCCGGGACTATTGGCCGATTTGGCACAAGTATTTGAAGATGAGGGCTTAAACGTAACCTCAGCCCATATTGATGGGGTGGGAGAACGCGCAACTGACGCTTTCTATCTACGCGATCGCGGCGGGCTGAAATTATTGGATAGTCGGCGAATTACGATACTCAAAGAGCGCTTGATGGGGGTGCTGGCGGATGCCGAATCCACCGAGGGACCAAGCCTATTGTCTCGCCGCAAGCTGGCACGCGCCCGCGCGAGCAGCCGCCGCTAATCCCTTATTGAGTCTGAACCATTTCCATGGAGGTTGCATACTCATCCTGTAGCCACGCCAAAATCTCGTGCGCGGCAGGGTGATTAATCGGCTGATAGCGCTCGATCAGGGCCTCGCGTCGCTTTGCCAATTTGGTCAGACCCAAGTCTTGAAAACTCAGTAAATCGGCACGTACCATATCGGCTAATTCCGGGCCCAAGATTTTGACCGATGCCGCATAGCCACTTGCACCATAACAATAGTCGTCGCCCTGAAGATAGGCAGAGGCGAGCGAAATTGCGGGGATACAAGTCAGGTGCGGTTGCAAAGCAGGGTTAATCGCATGGCCAGCAACCCAATCTGCCAAACGATGCGACCTGCCTGTAAAGCCACGCAAATGCAGAAACTGACTCATACGCGGGCCATCATTGACGGGATAATTGTCCCATAAGAGCGGCTTGCGGTTCAAAAGCCCGCCAATCTCGCGCACATGGCCGACCGAAATCTCCCGCGCGCAAACTTCCTCCCCGGTCCAATAGATATCGATACGAGGGTCAAGTCCGGCCCCTAATTCGCGCAAATAACATTCGGGGCGACGACCAAAAACACGGTCAAGCACTGCGTCATTGGAATAATAAGTTGGTGTCATCGCCAACTTGAGATGTGGGGCGGTATCGCGCGCCAAATGCATGATTTCAATTTGCCGTTGGGCAAGATCTGGCAGGCTTGAGTGCATGTCGTCAAAGAAGATGCCGAGGTCTTGAATACCCAATGAGACCAGATCTTCAACGCGATTGATAAACGTATTACGGACATTGCCGTTAAAGTCGTTGAACGCCTCAAAAGGGCTAAGGCCGATGCCGACGCGCACACCCAAACCTTGGCAAAAGGCAACAAATTGCGAAATGTGCCCGGCTTCTTGCAATGGATGGGGCTCAACCCAACGCCGACGCAAAAATGGGTCGCCCTTGGGCGCATAGTGAAAAAACCGGTAGCCGTAGGGTGCTAAAGTCTCCACCACCGCACGGCGATCATCCCAAGACCAAGGTTGACCGAAATAGCCTTCAACAATACCTAAATTAGGGGACGACATAGGGGCACCTAGTCTTGGGATCCACTCTCAGGGCGGAACTGCGCTACCAATTGATCTTGCGCCGCCCGCTGCTCTGGCGTTAGGCGCGCACCGATTTCTCTAACTTTTGCCACAGCATCTTGATCGCCGCCACGGGCTGCCAAGGCAAACCAATAATAGGCTTGAAGATCAGACTTTGGTCCACCGAGACCTTGTTCTGCCATCGCGCCCAGATTGAACTGAGAGTCGGTGACTCCCCGTTGGGCAGCGCGGCGGAAACTTTCAGCCGCGCGTGCCATATTCTGCGGTACGCCATCGCCATTGGCATAATAAACGCCCAAATTATGCATGGCTTGGCGGCTGCCGCGTGCGGCGGCGCGTTCGGTCAAAGCGCGCGCTTGCGACAAATCCTTTGTCACACCATCGCCATTTTCGAACTTTCTCGCCAAGCGATTCATCGCGCGTGTGTCACCAGCATCGGCGGCGCGGCGCAGCAAGGCAACGCTGCCAGGGGCATCGCCAGCCTGTTCGCGGGCCATAGCTTGATCGAAGAGGGAACCATTGGCTGTCGCCACCGGTGGCACTGCCCGCGGCTGGCTGGCCGCGGCTGCGGCTGGCGCGGTTGCGGTTGGCGCAACTGGGACACGGGTTGGTGCGGCGGCCGCAGCCGTGGCTGCCATAGCTGGAGCTGCAACCGATGCAACACGCGGAGGCGCTGCAGCAGCCGTCGCTGGCGCTCTCGCATTCGTAGCGACGCGAAGTGCCGCCGCGGCTGCAGGACGTTGAGCAGGTCGAGGTGCCGTATTAGGCCGTCCGGCGTTAAAAGTCGCTGTGCGAAGACGCTCCCGCTGGGCCTCGGCGCGAGCTTTAGCGGCGCGCGCTTGCGCATCCGCTGCGGCCATAACGCGGGCTGCCTCAATCTGCTGCGCGCTTGGCGCTGGCTTGGCCGGAGGCGGGGTGACAGCTGGTGTTGCGGTCTTTGTGGTCGGTGGGACCAATTGCGCCTTGGGCAATTGCGGCGGCGGACTTGGGATCGCAGCTGCGGGAGTGGCAGGTGCTGGGGTTACCGTCGCCGTTGGTGCTGCTGCAGGCACTGGTGCGGCCGGCCCTGCCGCAGGTGCTGCATTGGGATCGACGGGTGCTGCGGGCGCTGCCTCAGCCCCCGGTGCCGGAACCGCACCTTCTACTGGGGCAGGCGCGCCCGCTTGAGCCGATAATTCCGGCGGCAATGGCACGTTTTCTTGATTGAGTGCTGCAGGTTTCTCGTCTGCATTGTTCGAGGGCCGCAATTGGCTGTAGACGGCAAAGCCACCCGTGGCGACCAAAGTAGCGGCGGCTACGATACCAACTGGTGACAAGGGGCCCTTTGGTTTTGCTCCGTCCTTGCTTGCCTCTTTAGCGGCTTGAGGTGCTTTTGCCGCAGCTTTGGCTTTAGGCGCATCGGCTTTCTTCTCTTTGCCCGGCGGCATTTTTAAAGAAAGACTGGGCTTCTTTTTCGTTTGGGCGGCTTCACGCGCAGCAGCAGCCTGATTGGCAGCGCGGCGCGCCGCCATCAAATAGTCTGGTGCGGTTTTGCTGCTGGTTGGTCCATCCCAATCATGGTCCAAAACCGACAAGCCATCGTCGAAATCGTCATCAATTGGACGATTGGCGTCGAGCGCCATCGGGCTCAACTCATCGGCGAGAGCAGTTTGGACCCCGGCGAGCGGATCGGGCACATCATGGCGCAAATCAGCAAAGTCATTCAATGACTCGCCATCATCCCCATCTGGAAAGGGCGATCCAAAGCTCCCACGCCGTGGGTTGCTGGCCGGTGCGGCGGCAGGCTTTGCGCTTGGGCTATCCATGAAGAATGGATCGTCAAATTCTGGCTTGCCGAGCGGGTCACGGCTGGATTCAAAGCTGAAGCCATCGTCGGCTGACAAGTCGACAGGATTGCCAAACCCTACGTCTTCTCGCACCGGCCCACCCAAATCCACAGCATGGTTGGGGTCGTAAATCGGCTCAGCGTAGGACGCAGCGCCGCCTTGCTCGGCCCGATCCAAGCGCTCGCCCATCGCAACGAAATCACGTTGCAGAGGGGCAATCAAGGCTTGGACCCGGGCGTCAACCGATTGAATCTCTGTGCGTACCTGCCCCAAGGCTTCATCGAGCATTTGGCGCGTCTTTGTATCATTGCCGCCAACGCTGGCCGCAAGACTTTTAAGGGCGCTGTCATGATTGGCAGCGAGACGGTCTGCCAATTCTTGCATTTGTTTGCTGATGGTCGCGATGGACTCCGCGGACTGGCGCTCTGTTGCATCGAGCCGGTCGCCGAGATTTTGCGCCAAACGCTGAATGTGCTGACCAGCCTGCTCCATAACAGAAGCATCGTGACGTTCGATCGAAGACAAACGCTCGTCAATTGCTCGCGTGATGCGTGCAAGCTCCAACTTCATCGCCATGGAGCCGGCTTGATCGGGTGCACTCTCGCGGTTTTCAAGCTGAGCCAAGCGCTGATCGAGGGTCTGGGTCGCTTCTGTTAGCTTGGCGTTGACGCGATCAAAAGCCTCATGGCTGCGTTGCTCGCTGGCATCAAGGCGGCTGGCAAGGGCTTGGGCCACTTCCGTCATCTGACCACCAACGCCGCCCGAAACGGCTGCCTCGACTTGGCCTTGCAGCTCAGCGCGGGTCGCCTCGATCTTGGCGTTCAATTCATGGAGCTGCGCAGAAAGCTCTGTCGTCTTGGTCTCGAGCGCTTGAACGGCGGTCAGCGTGTCGCCAGTCTTCCCCGCCCCCTCAAGTTGGGTCAGGCGAGCCGAGAGCTCAACCAAGGCCTCAACCATGCGGGAAGCATTATCCTGTGCATGAGTCTCAATACTATTGACCCGCTCGGTCACCAGATTGATGCCGTGGTTGGCACCTTCAATGGTTTGGGTGGTGATTTCTTCCAACTGACCCAAACGCGTTTCCAAAGCCGTCACATCTGGACCAGCAGGCTGATCGCCAACTTCCTCGAGGCCTGTCAGACGAGCCGACAGATCGATCATGGCTTCCGCAAAGCGGCTATTGGTTTCCTGAGCCAGGGCTTCGGTTGAAGCCAAACGCTCGGCCACCAAGCCCAGACTTTGGTCTACCGTTTGAATGGCCTCCTGCGTGACTTTCTCAATCTGGCCCACACGTGTGTCAGTCTCGAAGACTTGGGTCGACAAGCGGGCAAGCGCTGACTCTAACGACTTCAGAGCCGCCAGCGACGCGTGCGAAGGATCTTGTGATTCAATGCGGCGCAAGCGCTCACTCAAGACAACTTGGGTCTCGCGCAGATCGTTCAAATGGGTCTCAATGCGACCCACGGCTGTATCACCACCTGACACCTTGGCTTCAAATCGCTTTGCCAAGCGAGCATCGACAGGCGGGGCTGGCACGTTTGCCGTCATCTCGATACCACCGGCTTCCAGTCGACGGGTCAATTGTTCTAGGGCGGCGGTTAGACGATTGGCTTCTTGCCCGAAGCTGATGGAAGACTTAGCGTTGGCGGCAGGCCGTTGAGCAGGCTCATCGGTTTCTGAAATCAAGCGATTCAGCAATTCGCCCAGCGTGAGACCTTCGCGGCGTGCGAGATCTTTCGCAGCCTCGCGTGTCCTAGGCTCGACGCCCTTCACACTCCATGGCGACTGTCCGCTCATTCGAATCACTCTTCCGCCAAGTTCTGCGGCCCCACAAGAAATTTCCGAAGAAATTCAGCTACCGAGATTGTTCATTTACTGCTTCGCAGAATTTGAACAGTCCAAATTGTGGTTTCGACTTTCTTCGTACTGCTCGACTTGGGGGTGTTACGGTAAATGAGCGGTTAATAAGAATTAACAGGCACTGTTTCGCAGCCGTAACTTCGTGAGGAGTCGACCTCAACCTGTTTAGACTATCGCAAAAGCGTTCGGGCCTATCGCGGTAAATTCAAAGTTCAATTGATCATAGAAAAAGCCCTGCTGGGGTACAGCAGGGCTTGGTCCAAGTTGTAGCGAGGTCGGCCTATTCGGCAGCGATCTTTACTTGCTTCAATGCATCGGAATTTACACCGAAATTAACTGCCTGCAGGAAGCGAATGCCATCTTCAGCAATATCATCACCCACCATATGTTCACCTTCGGCCTCAAACTCGGCGAAATCGACATACATGGCATAAAACGCCTTGGTGCGATCGGTAATGATGTTGGCGTTCCACAAAGTCTTCACGAGCACGCGGAAGATGTTGGTGGCCTCCTTCATCCGTTCACGACGGTCTTCGTCAGTGGCCATCTCTTGGAATTGAACCATAATAATATCTGGGTCCAAACCAAACTCGTCATAGATGGCGCGCATTTGGTGAGGCGCGACTAAGTTAAACAACAGGGTTTGGAAGCAATGTGCCGCCCAATCCTCAACAATCGCATGTTCGGCTGCATCAAGCTTGGGAATGGTACGATCAGCCCAGATCTTTCCAAACTTGTGATGGAAAGCCTCGTCCGTCATGACCAATTGCGTTAGCTTACGCGCCAGCGGGTCATTCCATTCCTTATAGATCATCGCAAAGGCCCCCATGGCGAGGCCTTCGATCAGCATCTGCATGCCGACGATTTTCTTATAGACTTCAGGGGCATGAACGATGTCGACCAGCAGGGTCTTCAGCACTTCACCGCAAGGCAGAGGGCTGCCCCAGCGGGCTTTGATATAGGCCGCAAAAGCTGCCACATGGCGTGCTTCTTCGCGGGCTTGGTTCGCCGCATATTCTTGTGCTCCGGCATCACGCAACACGTGGCAAAGCGAGGCCGAAAGATTCAAGGCGCCTTGCTCACCATGCAAAATAGCCGACAATTGCCAACGCGCCATTTCATTCTTGAAGCGAATGAGCTCTTTCGGCTTATCCTTGAAGAATTCTTGGACATAAGGGGTCTCAAGTGCCGGAACCATATGGTCTGGCAACAGTGCCTGATTTTCCATGTCAAACGGCTCATCAAAATCGATGTAGCGCTTGTCCATCGGATCCCAGAAGTGATCGTGGGTGGCAGAGATGATTTTGTCGAAAGCGGTCGAACGCCCCGTATGCCGGTCAATTTCCAACATAGCGGCAAAGTCTGTTGGCGCGACCGCGTCATACAGAGCGTCTTTGGTAATATGCGTTGAAGACATGCTTTCAATCTCTCCCATTCATTTAGGTACCGGGTCTTTGGAATCCCAGCTTTGGTCCATGAGCCTAGAGCGGCATCTTCGTGCACCGCTTCTAGGCCTAGCATGACACAAATTTCTAAAGGATCAATCAAAAAATGACGGGTGCGTCAGCTTCACTCATCAAAGGGTCGTGATCTCATTCTTAAAGGTCGTGGATAGAGCGATCCTTTGTTTCGGGGAGGAAGATCAGGGCTACCACGACGCTAATGGCCGTAATGATCACCGGATACCAAAGCCCCGAATACATATTGCCTGTGGTTGCCACGATGGCGACAGCCGTCGCAGGCATGAAGCCACCAAAAAAGCCCGTTCCGACATGATAAGGAACCGACAATGCCGTATAGCGAATGCGGGTTGGAAACATTTCCACCAATGCCGCCGCCAAAGGTCCGTAAAGCGCGGTGGCCGCCACCACAAACACCATCAGATAAGCCAGAACGGCCAAATGATTAATCTTGGCTGGATCGGCTTTATCGGGATAGTTTGCCGCCTTCAACGCCGTTTTTAGCTTCGCACCAAAGGCATCCTTGGCAGCCTTTTGCGCTTTGGCGTCAAGGGCAGAAATATCGACGCTATCGAGGACGACTGTCCCGATTTTTACTTGGGCAATTGCCCCGGCAGGTGCCACTTCATTGTCATAGGAGATGCCCGAATTGGTCAAATAGCTTTTAGCCACGTCGCAACTGGACGAGAAGGCATCGCGCCCATCAGGCGTCTTGCCAACGGGGTTAAACTGGACTGAACAGGTGGCGGGGTCCGCGCGCACGATAATCGGTGTTGCGGTTTGAGCAGCAACAAGGTCCGGATTGGCGGCTTTAGCCAACTGATGGAAGGCCGGGAAGAAGCTCACCACCGCCAAAATCATGCCTGCGAGCATGACGGGCTTACGGCCTAGTTTATCTGACAACCACCCGAAAAAGACATAGAGAACGGCAGAGAAAGAAGTGATGATCAAAAGCCAGATATTGATTGTTTGCGGGTCAACCTTCAGCTGCCGCTCTAGGAAAACCTGAACATAAAAAAAGCCCGTATACCAAACCACACCTTGCGCCATCATTAGGCCGAACAAGGCAAGCAGGATGAGCTTCAGATTGTCCCATTTTCCGAAAGCGTCCGATAAGGGGGCTTTTGAGGCCGCGCCCTCTTCCTTGAGTTGCTTGAACATTGGGCTTTCTTCCAATTGCAAGCGGATCCACAAGGCAATTGCCAGCAAGAAGACCGACAGCAAGAAGGGCACGCGCCACCCCCACGATTGAAAGGCTTCTTCGCCCAAAACAACGCGGGTCAAGAACACGACCATCAGGGCCAAGAGCAGACCACCCGCAGCCGACGTTTGCACCCAGGATGTGTTCCAACCGCGCTTATGGGCCGGTGAATGCTCGGCCACATAAATCACCGCGCCACCATATTCGCCGCCTAACGCAAAGCCCTGCGCAATCCGCAGCGTGACCAAGAGGATCGGGGCCCAAATGCCAATCTGATCATAATCGGGCAAAAGGCCGACCGCAAAGGTCGATGCGCCCATCATGACAATCGTGACTAAGAAGGCCCCCTTCCGGCCCTTGGTGTCGCCAATCGCGCCAAAAACGACAGCTCCAAGAGGACGGGCGGCAAAGCCGACGCCAAAGGTCAAAAGCGCAAAGATAAATTGGGCGGCTGGAGGCGATCCTGCAAAGAAATGCTGGCCCATCACCGAGGCCAAAAGACCAAAGATGAAAAAGTCATACCACTCAAAAACAGTACCGGCTGCCGAAGCGGCAACAACGGTCTTGAGTTTTTGCGGTTCAACAGGAGACGAAGCAGCAGGTTGTGTCACGATTGGCCCCTAAATCATAGTTTAGCGGACTATCCTTGGACGCAGTTCAAGCCGTGATCAAGTAATAGGCCTGTGGTGGTTACAGGCCGACCCTAGTCTGGTGCCCGGCCTAAGCGACGCGCTTCTTGGATTCGTCCGCGCACCAACCAATTGTCGACATCCTTTGGCGCGAGCCGGAGGGCTTGGGCAATATCAAGCTCTGCCGCTTCATAAGATTTTTGCTGAAGCAGAGTCTCCGCCCGCAGACGCAAGGCCAATACATCCAGCGGCCGCATTGATAGACACGCCGTCAGGTCTGCCTGAGCCTCAGCCCACAGGCCTTGGCCCGCCTTGGCACGCGCCCGATCGATCAACAAATCCGGCTCGCCGGGTTTCAGCTTCAAGGCCGCATCGAGGACTTTTTGAGCGGGCTTAAATTCTTCAATCATCAGCCACGCATTGGCTGCGCGCGCCATGATCAAGACGCGCTGATCTAAATCCCCTGCGTCCGGGGCTGATGCCAAAGCGGTGAGACGTTCAGCCCCGCCGCCAATATCACCGCCTTCAATGCGGGCGACCGCGATGCATTGCTCGGCAAAGGTTCCACCACCTTGGCTGCGCCACACAAACCCATCTTCCAAGGCTTCTTCAGGTTTAGCTTCGGCCTTGGCCATACAGGCCTGCAGGCGCGCTGAATCGCGGGGGTCGGTCGCGGCTCGGGCGGAAGTGTTTAAAAGAAACACTGATAGCGCAAAGGGAATCAGGGTCGTAAACTGGGCGAAGCGAAGGGTCATAGCGGATCTCATCTTGATCTTCTTCAATGTCTAAAAGGCGAAACTGAGGCAAAGGGTTTGAACATATGCGCGTATTGGTTTTGGGCTGCGGCTATGTCGGCACTGCGTTTGCGCACTTCATGGCCAAACAAGGTGCTCATACGCAAGGGACCTGCCGAAGTGCATTGGGGGCAGAAACGCTGCGTCAGGTCGGAATCGCACCAATTCTTTTCGACGGAACTGCGACTGCCGAACTGATAGAAGCAGCTGAACAAGCAACCCATGTGCTCGCCTCGATCCCGCCGGGACAGGAAGGCGACCCAGCGCTTTTAGCTTTGTCGCCTGCTTGGGTGCCAGCAACTGGAACTTGGATCGGCTATCTGTCGACCACCGGCGTCTATGGTGACCGGTCAGGTGGCTGGGCATTTGAGGATGACGTGCCGACACCCTTGTCCATTGAAGCAAAACGGCGGGCAGAGGCGGAGGCCGCATGGCGCGCTATGGCAAGCCCCGCACATGTTTTTCGCCTGCCTGGCATTTATGGCCCCGGCCGCAGTGCATTAGAGCAAGTCTTATCTGGCACGGCACGGCGGATCGACAAGCCTGGCCAAGTATTTTCCCGGGCCCATCGTACAGATATTGTTGCAGCCCTTTGCGCCAGTGTTGCCAATCCCAATCCCGGTCGCATCTATAATATCTGCGATGATTATCCCTGCGCTTCGGGCGACGTGATCGTCGAAGCTTGCAGACTGCTTGGACGAGAAGCGCCTCCCCTGATCCCGTTTGAATCAGCCGGTCTGTCTGAAATGGGCAAACGTTTCTATAGCGAATGCAAGCGGGTTTCGAATAGGCGTGCGAAGGAAGAATTGGGCTGGAGACTGACCTTCCCGACCTATGTCGAAGGACTTGCCGATTGTTATGTGGCGCTTCAGGCCGGGCCGCCGACTTAACTAGCTGCGCAACTGCTTCTCAATCAGGCTGAGTACCGCATGGAGCGCTAGCCCCATCAGGGCCAGAAGAAAGAGCGCGGCAAACATGGTGGCGGTCTCAAGTCGATTCCCCGCTTCCACTAAGCGCCACGATAAACCGCCAGTGGCCCCAGTTCCGGCCACAAATTCTGCCACCACGACACCGACGAGCGACAAGCCGGCCGCTGTCTTGATGCCGGCCAGGAGAAAGGGCGCAGCGGTTGGCAATTCCAAGCGCAGAAAGCGTTGCGTACTGCTAGCCTTATGCAGGCGAAACAAGCGGTCCAGACCTGGATCTACCGCCTTCAGGCCCGCTAAGGCAGAGGTTAGCACTGGGAAGACCGCGACAATCACCGCCAAAATCAAGATGGCCCGACGCGGATTTTCAATGCCTGTCCAAATAATGACCAAAGGCGCGATGGCAACAATCGGCGTTGCCTGCAGCACCAGAGCGTAGGGCCCCAAACTACGCTCTAGCAAGGGCACACGAGCAAAAATCAATGCGATCAAGGTGCCTAGACCGATCGAGATGGCTAAAGCGGTCAGCGCCAATCCCATCGTGACACCAGCAGCGGGAATCAGCAGCGGTCCACGGTCCACCAAGGCCGCACCAATGGCACTGGGAGGCGGCAGAATGACGGGGGGGACCTGGAAAAAGCGGGTCAGCCCCTCCCACAAGGTGAGCAGGAAAAGCCCAGCGAAAATGGGGGCGAGGTCTATTCTGTTCATGCCGCCACCAATTGCGCGCTCAAAACGTGACGGGCGGCGGCCGCGGCTTCCGCAAAAGCAGGTGAGGTCAAAAAAGCCGGATTGCGCGCAACATTTGGTACGGCAATCTCTGATGCAATCCGCCCCGGACGCGGGCTTAACACCAAAATACGGTCAGCCAGATAGACGGCTTCATCAACCGAGTGCGTCACGAATAGGACAGCGAGTTCACGCTCCCGCTTTGCTTCCAAAACCAAATCATCCAAGGCGCGCCGCCCCAGTTCATCAATGGCTGCAAAGGGTTCATCAAGTAGCAAGGCCGAAGGCTCTGTGATCAAAGCGCGGGCTAAAGCCACCCGCATCCGCATGCCGCCCGATAAAGTCCGAGGATAGGCCGTGGCAAAGTTGGCAAGGCCGACCCGCTGTAAAGCCCGTTGTGTGCGCTCAAATCGTTCAGCCTTAGCGACCCCAGACAACGCGAGCGGCAATGCGACATTATCTTGCGCCGTCGCCCAATTCATCAGATTTGGCTCTTGAAAAACCACGCCAGGAATCGCTGAACCGCCTGTGACGTCGGCCTGCACAACGCCCCTTGCAACCGCTTGGAGACCTGAAAGCGCGGCCAAAAGCGTGCTCTTCCCGCATCCAGAGGGGCCGAGCAATACGACGCATTCGCCAGCCCGTACCTCGAGGTCGATCGGACCTAGCGCATCCAAACTGCCAAATCGCACACAGGCTTGCTGTGCGCTCAATCGAATGGGGGATTGCGGCTGCATCAGGACTTTTGCGGCAGAAAGCTTAAATCGACGCCCGAGGCCCAATTCAGGTCTTTCGGATAAACGCCTGCCCCACTCATCATGTCGAAGAAGTTCTTCCAGCGGTCGAGCGTCATCGTGCCAATCTCCCCCGCTGGGGTCTCAACAATGCCATAGGACAAGAGTTTCTCGCGCGCTTGGGCCAGCAGGTCGGCCGTCATGTCGGGGTTGTCTTTGGTGATAAGCGCGTCGCCCGGGGCTGGATCACCGCGCAAATAGTCTTTCCAACCTGCGATGGTGGCCTCAACAAAGCCTTTTACGGCTTCAGGATGGGCGCTGATAAAGGCGTCTGACACCAAGGTCATAGCGGCATAGCCGGGATAACCCGAATCGGCGAGCAGATAGACTTGCGGGTCGATCTTGCCCTGAGTCTTCAGCGTATAGGGCTCACTTGTGACATAGCCTTGCTGGATCGAGGTTGGATCTGCGAGGAAGGGTGCCGAGTTGAACGTGTATTTGCGCACTTGATCATCAGTAAAGCCATATTTTGCTTTCAGCCACGGCCAGAAGGCATTGATCGAGGCATCGGCCAACATGATCGGCTTACCCTTCATATCTGCCAGTGACTGGATGTCTGCACGTGGGTGGGTGATCAAAACCTGTGGGTCTTTTTGGAACGAAGCCATCACCGCTTTGGCTTTAGCTCCGGCTTGAACCATGCTGAGGACGATCGGTGCATTGGAACCCAAACCCATTTCAATCGCGTTTGCGGCCAGCAACTGGGGTACATTCACGCTAGGCCCACCTTGGATCAAAGTGACATCTAAGCCTTTGTCGGCATAAAAGCCCTTCGCAACGGCTTGATAAAAACCGCCCTGCTCGGCCTGTGCCCGCCAATCTGTAGCAAATTGGATTCGAACACGCCCTGCCGTCTCGGCAGGCTTTTCGGGGCCACAGGCGGCAAGAGCAAAAGGTGAGGCCAAGCTGGCGGCTAGAAGGGTGCGACGCGAAATCAAGCCAAGTCTCCTATGACGATCTCCCTATCATAGTGCAGCAAGGCGATCTGGCGAGACCCCTAGACCGTGCAAAGGGAAATTACACTGCCTTAAAAGGCGCAGTCGTCGCCTGCGAGGATAACTTTGACCGTTTTGACCAGAATGCGTACTTCCATCGCCAAGGACCAACGCTCAATATAGGCAAGGTCCAAACGAATGCGGCGATTCATTTTGTCGAGAGTTTCCGTCGGACCACGCGCGCCGTTGCACTGGGCAAGACCCGTGATGCCGGGCTTTGCCCGAAAGCGATCGCGATAAGTTGGCAGAAGCGCGCCGTAATAATGGTCATGGGCAACCGCATGGGGGCGCGGACCAACGATCGACATGTCTCCAATTAGGACATTCCACAATTGTGGCAATTCGTCCAAGCTGGAACGACGTAGGAATGATCCCACCCGTGTGATACGGCAGTCGTTGCGGCAAGCCTGCACGACATTGTCGCCGTTTTCCATTGTGGTCATGGTGCGGAATTTGTAGATCAAAAACGTCTTGCCGCCGAGCCCGGTGCGGCGTTGGGCAAATAACACAGGTCCACGGCTAGTTGTCTTGATCAGGACCGCAATCGTGATCAAGAAAGGCGCAAGAAAGATCAAACCTGCCGCCGAACAAATCACGTCAAATAGTCTCTTTGAGACACTACTTGCAGAGCCTGAAAGTGCTTTGGCCGGGATAGGCCTGTATAAACTGATCTGCGCAAGATCGGCATTCAGCCGCGCCGTGACGTTATTCATCTATCTTACCTTGCCCCAAATTGAGACGCATGATCTGCCTCAATGCAAGTCGCAGGCCCTGAAATAAAATTTTTGTACCGGAGCAGCATTATTTGGCTTTCGAAGGTCACAAGTCTTTGCATCTTGTGTACAAATAGATGGTGCCCTCGCCGGCAGGCCGCTTAAACGCGGTCTTGCGGCGGGTGAATAGGTTAACGATACCTTTCTGTCCACCTTAGAAGTCTTTTTAAGTGTATTAGCCGAGACTACATACACGTTTTTGGCTATAAAAGGCCGGAGCCACATTCGGAACGCGAGAAGTAAGGCAAACTCATCCATGCAAAGTGATTCGACGGCCAAGATTCCTGTAACCGTGCTGACTGGTTATTTGGGTGCCGGAAAAACGACCCTATTGAACCATATTCTGACAGCGCCACACGGAAAGCGTTATGCCGTGATCGTCAATGAGTTTGGCGAGATCGGAATTGACCATGATTTGATCGTCGACGTGGATGAGGAAATTTTTGAGCTGAACAACGGTTGCGTCTGTTGCTCTGTGCGTGGCGATTTGATCCGTATCCTAGGGGCCTTATTCCGCCGAGGGCAAACCTTTGACGGGGTCATTATTGAAACAACCGGCCTTGCAGATCCGGCCCCTGTGGCACAGACCTTTTTCGCCGATGATGAAATCAAGAACCGCGCTTATCTGGATGCTGTGGTCAGTGTTGTTGATGCGGTCCATATCGCCAGCCAGATTCAGCAAAGCCAAGAAGCGGTGGAGCAAATCGCCTTTGCGGACGTCGTTGTTTTAAACAAGATTGACGCGGCCACAGCCGAGCAAATCGCTGCTGCCCAAGCGATCATCCAACGACTCAATAAAGGCGCGAGACTTGTCACCACGTCGCGGTCAAACGTGGAACTCAACGCCATTTTGGATTTGGGTGCCTTTTCACTCGACCGTGCGCTGAGCCTCGACCCCCATTTTCTGCCTGAGGATAACCATGATCATGATCATGAGCACGGGCATGGACATGAGCACCACCATCACGCGCACAGTCACTACGAAGGGATTGACTCGATTGCGATGCGCGTATCCGCCCCCCTTTCCGAGGCGCGATTTGATGCATGGCTGTCAGAACTGGTAGGTACGCGTGGCCTCGACATCTTGCGCCTGAAGGGTGTCCTACAGATGGGTGACGACCCACGCCGCTATATTATTCACGGCGTCCATATGATGCTGGAAGGCGACTATCAGGACCCTTGGGCCGCTGATTCGGTTCCCGAAAGTCGATTCGTGCTGATCGGACGGAACCTACATGACCCCATAATTCGAGCTGAAATTGAGGCTGGATTCCGCGCTTGTGCGGCCTGATCACCGATAATTATCAGCTAAACCCCATGATTCTCAGCTGAATCTGGGGTTTGGTACCTCAAGGTGGCCTTGACCTTTCGACCCGAAGCGCCATTGCTTGCGCCCATTGCATCCCTTTGTTTAGGACGGGTGCGCAACGCTGTCACAAGCCACATAGGTTAGGGCAGCCAATGACTAAGGAAACGACTATGAGCAAAAAAGATTTGATCGACGCCGTCGCAGAAGCTGCAGACATCACCAAGGACAAAGCCAACACTGCAATCGACGCGCTGACCGCAGCAATTGTGAAGAGCCTGAAGGCTGGCGGCGAAGTCACCTTGGCCCCTCTCGGCAAGTTTAAAGTTTCAAAGCGTGATGCACGCCAAGGCCGCAACCCTTCGACCGGCGAAACCGTCGAAATTAAAGCGGCGACCGTTGCGAAGTTCCAAGCTTCCAAAGCGTTGAAAGATGCATTGAACTAAGGATTTTAGCCCGGGGATGGTCAACCAGTCCGTAAAGACCTGATCCCTGTGGTTAAAGACTCCAACAAGGCCCGACCTGACTTGTGTTGCCCAAGGCCTCCAGTCAGGTTCGGGCCTTTGCTATATATGGCCTAAGCTACAAGTCTATGCGCCCTCCGGCTTTCTTGGATGGGTCATATGCTCTGTCCCTGGCGGGTTGGAAAACGGGACAAAGCTCGCCTGATCCTGCACTTTTGCCCAATCCTTAAGAGCCCAAACGCCAGTCGGGAACGCCATGTGATCCCAAGGAATTTCTTCATAGGCAAACCAAGCGACTTCTAGGCTTTCGGGGCCTGCGGCAAAGCTCTCTTCGCTCAGGGTGCCGCGATACATGAAGTGTACTTGGCTGATGCGCGGTACTTCATAAATCCCCAGTAGCGCATTGATCGAGACTTTGGCTTGGGCTTCTTCCCACGCTTCCCGGGCTGCGCCTTGGGCGGTGGTCTCGCGTTCTTCCATGAAGCCGGCAGGCACAGTCCAAAAGCCGTAGCGCGGCTCGATCGCGCGCCGGCAAAGCAACACGCGGCCCTGTCCATCATCGATCACGACGCCGGCGACAATCTTAGGATTGACGTAATTGATGAAGCCGCACGTATCGCACACTTGCCGCATACGATCCTCCCCGGCGGGGATTTGTAACGAAAAATTGGCTGGCATCGGATGACTTATTCCTTGAAAGGACCATGTATAGATGATGAGGTGTCGCGCAGTCGTCAAAAATCAATGATAGGACGCGGACGGAGTGAAATGATCCCACGTGTGGGGCTTAAAGGCGAGTAGCGAGATGAGCGGTCAAGATCAAGAAGCGACCCCAGACCTTCAAGGCACGGGAACAAGCCAATCGCCCGCACAGGCTGGGGCTGCGTCCTTTTCGCTCAACGCCTCTCCCAGTCACTTATTACACCGCGCGCAGCAAGCTGCTGCCGATCTGCATGCCGCCGCTTTAGGCGCTAATGGCTTGACCCAACGCCAATTTGCCGTCTTGGCGGTATTGGCCGAGCTGGATGGGGTATCGCAAAGCGAATTGGTTGTCCGCACCGGTATTGATCGGTCGACATTGGCTGAAATGGTGGCACGTATGGAAGTCAAAGGCCTGACCCAACGCACCAAGTCGGCGACCGATAGCCGCGCCAATTCCGTAACACTGACCGCGACCGGCCGTACGATGTATGAAGAGGCGATGCCCAAGCTCGCCGAAGTCGATGCCGCCGTGCTCGCGCGTTTACCGGGTGGCAAGCGCGCAAGTTTCGTTGACCTTCTGACCCGTTTGGCCATTCCCTCTGCCACCCTAGACGAGGCCAAGGCAGGGGGCAAAAAGAAGAAAGATAAAAAGAAGAAAAAGAAAAAGGAAAAAAAGGCCAAGTAGCGACTGCTAACCGTCTTATCTTGACTATGGACCGACCGGTCTAGCCTCGATAACAAAGACTGATGACAGACATTCCTTCCGGGTTTACCCCGCACAGTCGCAAGAGTCCTGTGACAGACGCTTGGCAGCCACTTTACGCCCGAACTGAGCGTGGCGTTTATGAATTAGGTTTTATCCTGAATACATGCCATTGTAATGGACGTGGTCTTTTGCATGGCGGCGTCATCGCCGCCTTGGCCGATAATGCCATGGGCCTTTCACTTGGCATGGCACGATTAAAGAGCGACCATGTGGAAGATGGCAAGACAAAAGCTGTCTCAGGTATTGTAACGACATCGCTGCATGTTGATTATATTGGCATGGCCCAAATTGGCCAATGGATTTCACTTGTGCCCCGTGTGGTCACGACGAGTCGGAGAACTGGTATTGTTGATGCTTTGATTTATGCTGATGAAACACTTATTGCCCGGGCAAATGCTACGTTTAAAGTCCTCATTTCAGAAACAGATATATGACGAGAGATCAACCTGAATCACCCCTAACCCTGTCATCCTCGACGGCGGGCACCAAAGAGCGCTTGATCGCTGCAGCTTTGTCTCTCTTCCAAGCGAAAGGCTATCACGGCGTGTCGATTTCCGACATTCTTGATGCCACGTCTTTGCCCAAAGGCTCCCTTTACCATCACTTTCCCGGTGGCAAAGAAGAACTGGCGATTGCAGCGGTCACTTTCATCGCCGACGAAGTTGACACCAAACTGGCCGCTGAGTTTTCCAAGAACAAGCGGGCCGGTGCCGTCTTGCTAGAGCTGGCACATGAATGCGTTCTTTGGCTACGGCGAACCGATTTTACCCAGACCCCACTTCTGGGTCTACTTGCCGCCAGTCCGGGCGAAAGCGCGCTGACCCAAGCCATTTGCACCGCACAAAAGCGCTGGCTCTCTCGGTTTGAGATGGCTTTGGGTGGGACCGAAGATGCGCATGATAAGGCATGCTTGGCTCTGGCCAGTTTAGAAGGTGGCATCAGCCTAGCCCGCATGGCACGCTCGAGCGATCTTTTGATTCGATCGGTGACTTTAGCCGCGCTCCATATCAACCAACGTTCATAGAGCGCGGCCAGTCTGAACTAGGCCTGCTCGGAGGCCTGCAGCGCGGCTTCATTTTGGCGTTCAATCTGGCTCGCCAAGCCTTGCATAATCGTGCGGTTGATGTCGATCAGCGGCTCAACATCCTCGCCCTTCTGCATCACATCGCTGGAATAGCGGCTGACCCACAAGCTCAAAGAGATGATGGAGGCGCGCAAATTCTCTGGCAGAGCATTATCGGGGTTCGCACAATCCGCAGCCATAAAAGACCAGACACGCCGATTCCAATCCAGCGCGTCCATACGCCGGGCAATCTCATGACGCGGCAGATCTTGGATATCCATCAACGCGCGGGTGACTTGGCCAAACAGCCGATACTCAATCTCACGCGGCGTTTCGACTCGTTGTTGCGCCTTCTGATACGCTCTGAGCGACATGCTCAATCCCTTCCATACTCAGCCGTTCGGCTTCATAATCCATGAGTTTCCGGCATCTGGACAATGCCTTGTAATATTCCCCGGTCATCACTTCACGGGAAACGTTCACGCATTCTTCAAGAACTGCGGGAACACGAACCACGCTCATGAACTCTGTCATGCGCAGCGCGAATTCATTATATTGATCAGGCGATTCCTGACCTTGCAGATACATCAGCATGATCGGCAGATAGATACGACGGACGGGCGTGTTCGCCTCTTCCAATTGCATAATATCTTTCTCGCGCAGGACCGACGCCTTATTCTGCAACAAAAGTGTGGTTCGACGATCTCCGTTTTGAACAACGGCACCATTCAGCACGATCTTTTCATTCGGCTTCAGGGATAGTTTCAGCGGCATTTCAAGCTCCTGCGTGCCTTAGGCGCTGAGGGGATAACGTCGGTATGACGTAATCTTACAACGCAATTTCCTCAGGCAAGCTAAACAAACGTGGTTAACGAATGCCTTCACGTGCGGAGACCTGCTGCATGTCACGAAATTGTGAGCTACAAGCCACGTCATGACTTGACCCGCCTTGGCGTGGCGGGCAACCAAGACATTTGAGCGCGGCTGTTGTGCGGCGTGGGGAGATCGAGAATTGGCCGATTGGTTTGCATGGATGGCGACAGCGGATGGTTGGGCATCGCTCGCAACATTAACCCTGTTGGAAATCGTCCTGGGCATCGACAATGTGATCTTCATCTCGATTGCAGCGTCGAAACTTCCGAAAGAACAACAAGCCACCGCGCGTCGGCTGGGCTTGTCACTCGCCCTGATCCTCCGCATCATCCTCTTGTCGATGCTGGTCTGGTTGGCTGGTCTGACCAAGCCACTCTTCGCCGTACTGGGGCATAGCTTTTCGGCCCGCGACCTGATCTTGATCGCTGGTGGTGGCTACCTCCTGTATAAGGCCACAATCGAAATCGACGACATCGTGCGCTCGAAAAGCGTCGAGGAGCACGCCGGCCCCAAGACAAAGTCGTCCAAGCTTATGGTCGTGGTTGCTCAAATTGCGGTGATTGATGTGATCTTCGCTATCGATTCGATTGTCACCGCGATTGGCATGTCTAACAATCTCGCCATCATGGTCACCGCGGTTGTCATTGCCATTGCCGTGATGATGTTTGCCAGCGAAGCCGTCTCCGCCTTTATCGATAAATATGAGACGACCAAGATGCTGGCGCTGGCTTTCCTCTTGATTGTGGGCATGGTTTTGGTGGCCGATGGCTTTGGTCAGCACATTGATCGCTCCTATCTCTATGCCGCTATTGCCTTTTCCGTTGCGGTGGAGGCTCTCAATATCGCCGTCAAACGCAAGAATGAACGCGAAGGCCAGGATGGCGAGGGGATTTAGGGGTCGAAAGGCTTAGGCGCTTGGGCGCGCGCAGCCGGTCGCGTCCCCGCTGGATTGCCACAGCGGGGCATGGTTACAACAGCGTGATCATGGGCTTTGGCCAACGCCGTGGCGGGGGTAAGGGCGGCGGCCTTGATCGGCTTTTCTGCATGATTTGAAACGCCATAGCGTCAAACAGGCTCGTGGGTTCTGTGCCACAGCCGCGCATGATGCGGCGGTCTTGATCGGGTGCCATCAACAGGCCAGGATGGCGCCGCGCCAAGCTGAAAGCCAAGCGCCGTGCCTTCGCAACTGGGTCCTTAATGATGGTTTGAAGATGATCCAGCTGCCGCCACCAACGGCTTATCGGCACAGTTACGGGTGGCAATGCGGCGGCATTGGGGGACTGCTCTGATGGGCGGGGCGCGCCAAATTGTGGCTTAAGGTCAAATGTGTGGGCCCCACGAGGGGCGGGAAATATCCGCAAAAACGGCCTTTTGGCGCGCACTTTCTTCTCTTTGGCACGTGCCAGATTTTCAATCTGATCCTTGGCAACCAGATCAGGCTCAAGTTCCAGCGCCATCAAAATTAAGATACGTCGTAAGAAAGCTTCCAGCGCCCGCACCCCTTTGGCCAAGCGCGCCGCAACCGCCTTTCGGACAAACGCCGGCCTCCCCATTAACTCGCTTACCCCGAACACCTGTGCGCAGAGGTAAGACGCTTGCGACAGCGCAAAGACAAAAGGGGTGAGAGAAAACGACATCACCGGATTTTGGTGGACGTCATTCGGGGGTGGGATAGATGGGGGATTATGCGGCGGGCAGGATGGACATGCGCGTCGCGCCGTAGGATGCATTCCGCAAGGAATGCACCGTTTTCTTGCGCAAAGACGCTTGTTAGGCGGCTTCAAGTTTGGCTGGGCCATAGTGCATTCCAGTCGGAACGCGCCGTGCTGGGTTGCTATGATTCGTCATCTTAACCGCTGGTGGACCTCGCTCACGTC
>JAIXQA010000017.1 GCA_027485915.1 Alphaproteobacteria bacterium
CTTCAAAGTCGCCCTCGTCGCCGCCATGCATCAGCTCCTCAAACTCGCACAAGCACTGCTCAAATCCCGACAAAAATGGAATCCCCACTTGGCAAACCTCACAGTTGCTTGACACCCCACTTGCGCGCACAAACTCGAACACGGCCTTTGCCAAGGCACAGCCTGCGGCAAAGGCTGTCTGAGTAGAAAAACTAAATTCAAAACGAAGGCGACCGAGTTGGTGCATTCCTGTCGGAACGCACCCTACGATCTATCGTTGCGTCGAACTTCGGCAGCCAAATTCTTGACGTGTTCAGCATTTGACGACTCCACAATCAGGACCTTTTACCCATTGTCAGCCTAACAAATGTGACCGCCAACGCAGCATTGATGGCACCCCATATAGTTAAAACAATGGCTCTGTAGGTTTCGTTTGGCATGACATCCTGCACAAACGACCAAGGTGAGGCGTGGTCGGTAAATCCTGACACTATATATAAAACAAGCAAAAATGAGCTTAGTGTCAAAATACTAGAGACTACCAGTTTTCCGGACATCCGACTCGCGCCTCCTGAAAAGCAATACTTCACTACGAAAGCGTCCCGGGGCATCCCATGTTACGAAATTTTTGCCTCAACCTTGCTTCCGTTGTGGTAGAAACTATGGCTACGGCTCCAATGCCCACTAAGCCTACACCAGATATACCGGCAATTACCCCGCCGGCAATTGCGACTGTTTGACCACCGGGAATTAAGCCAGCGACCGTCATCCCCGCACCTATTCCTCCCACTCCAGCAACATAAGTGGCCCAAGCCCCAAGAACTTCTTGCTGAGAATTATGGTCGCTGACAGCGACGCTTATTCCTTCACAAATGGCGTCCCGCTGCGATTCTCTGTCGGCAAACTGAGTTCCAGACGAACCCTTTTTTCTCTTTCCAGTTACTATCACCGTAGTCAGAAAGTCATCTGAATCCAGAAAATTGTCAAAGGAGTCACCAAAGTTGTTAATAAAGGAATCACTGGGTGTCGACATTCCAGAGAATCCACCACTCACAAATTCCAACTCATCCATAGTCAATGCACGCATAATTCAATCTCCCTGTCCGATCTGAAATCCAGCCCAAATACCTCACTACATTTGTTTTCCCCAGCGGACGCCGTCAAAGTTGACCTAGCGGGAGGGGGGATTTCAAGTAGAGAAACGGCGGTTTTATAATCAATCTGTGGATAACTATTTTGGGTAGTAATACATGATGCCTGAGGTTGGGCAAGCGGAAAATTTGGATCGGCCAGCTCACGACGACAGTCGCACGTGGCTGACGCGCCTGTTCCACTCCGACAAACTGCCGATGATCCTGCAGGCCGAGGCGGCCGAGTGTGGTTTGGCTTGCCTTGCCATGGTGGCCGCTGCCCATGGCCAGCGCCACACGCTTTCTGACCTCCGCCGCAAATTCAGCAATGCGCTCCGCGCGGTAGGGTGCATTCCAGCAATGGAATGCACCATGGTCAAGCAACCTCAAAGATCGTCGATGATGGGCCTTAGCCAAAGCACTTAGATCGGTTCAATGCGTCGCTCCGCTTGCCTTGAAGCCGCCCGACAATTCTTATTGCGCAAGCTGGGGGGTCAAGGGGTTCATCGACTTCGTCGACACGCGAAACGTGCCCCTTGACGCCCCATCCTGCGCGCCCAAACTCACACAAAGCGTTGCGTAGGCATAGCCTGCGGCAAAGGCTGCCGAAGTGGAAAAGCCCCAAAAGTTGGTATCTCAGATAGCAAAGCCGAGTCCCAGACCTTCTACCGCAAACTCATGGAGGTCCCCGCGCTTCGCTTGCGCTTCGGAAGGGATGACATGGAAGGGGAAATGCCCAACCAATGTGGTGCATGCCTAGCCGAATAACACCCTATGCCCGCCCGGCACTCTGGGAAATTTGCCAAGGCTCCAGCCCGAAGCGGCTGATGGCATCTTCCCATTTGTCGTCGAGATTGGCAGTGGCAAACACGGCATCAATATCGCCTTCGGTGACCAGCCAAGCATTATCCATGATCTCGGCTTCTAATTGGCCCGCGTCCCAACCCGAATAACCCAAGGCCAAAGTCGCACGGCGGGGCTTTGCGCCTTGGGCGATGGCTTGCAGGACGTCGCGCGTGGCGGTCATACGAAGGCCCCCCATGATGGGCTGGGTCGTTTCATCGCTTTCCCAGTCATCTGTGTGGAGCACAAAGCCCCGGTCGCGCTGGCAGGGCCCGCCATCCAGCACGGGAATAGCTGGCACGCGGATTGAACAGTCGATCCCCAATTGGTCGAGAAGGTCTGGCAACAACAAGCGTGGCATTGCCCGATTGATCACAATGCCCATCGCGTGGGTTTCGTCATGGTCGCACACGAGGATCACCGAGCGTTTAAAACGACGGTCTGCCATCGAAGGGGTGGCAATCAGGAAGCGTCCGACCAACGAGTTTCTCATGATTGTAATCGTGTTGCCAAAATCCTTTGCTGTCTAGTCCGAATTTTAATTTTTGCGTCGTTCAGATGGTCCAAATTGTCGCACCCTGCACATAGATCGGGCAGAATAGACGGAAATCTATGTCCAAAATTTGAGCCCAAGTTTGCGCATGGTCATATCTTTGATTCACATGGGCGATAGATTATCTAGCAGGCATGCGGCTTGCTGACGCCCTTTGGCACAAGACTGGTTTGGCCGCCATGATGGAGAACGACAGATGACAATCAAAGTAGGCGATAGCCTTCCCGACGCAACCTTCATGGTCCCCACCGCTGACGGTCCTGCACCGCGCACCACGGCAGACATTTTTGCCGGCAAAAAGGTCGCACTATTTGCCGTCCCCGGTGCCTACACGCCAACTTGCTCCGCCAAGCATTTGCCATCCTATAAGGAAAAGGCCGCCGACTTAGCCGCGAAGGGCGTCGATGCCATCGCCTGCTTGTCGGTGAATGATGTGTTTGTCATGGGCGCTTGGGCTAAGGATCAAGGCGTTAGCGATGAGATCATCATGTTGGCCGATGGTAGTGGCAATTTCGCCAAGGCGATTGGCCTTGAGATGGATGCGTCGAAATTTGGCATGGGCGTGCGCGCACAGCGCTTCTCGCTGGTGGCTGACAATGGTGTCGTGACGCATTTGTTCGTCGAAGCCCCAGCCGAATATAAGGTTTCTGGCGCTGAATATATGCTGGAACATATGTAAGCTCTTCAGGGTCGCTCGACTGATCCAGAAAAGTCAAAAGCCCCGCCTTCGTTTCGTGCGAAGGCGGGTTTTTTATTTTAGGACGCTGGCGTCCAGGTTTGGCCAACACAAATCGGGCCAACACAGCCTTTGACTTCTAATTTGCCATCGCGCTTCAAACGAAACTCACTGCGATAGAGCTTGCCTTCGGTGGGGTCATAAATCTGACCGCCTGTGTATTTCCCGTCCGCTTGGGCGGTAAAGCCGGTCAGGATCGCCATACCGACGATGGGACGAGTCCGCAATTTTGGATCGGGATTTTTGGTGTCCGTGGCTGGGGCATTTTTGTCCGCCTTAGGACCCGGCCCGACAATGCGACCACAGGTCTTGGTGCCGCAAGCCTCCAGCCGGATAATGCCGCTGCCATTGGCGGTCAGCCAACGTGTGCCGTGCAACTCGCTGGCAAAGCTTGGCGTGGCGAGCAGAAGGGCGAACAGTGCAGCGGGAACAGCAAAGGATTTCATCGGCGGACACCTGATTTGGGGGAGGGCGGGAGACAAACTTTCTGCGTCTCTAGCGACCTCAAAAGGTCAGTTCAAGTCGGGAAACGCTTACCCGCTTCAATCCCCGGTGAGGTGGCTGGCGCGTGGGCTTGATGATTCGAGTGTGAAGCCCCATTGTCATGTTTGATGTCCCGCTATGACCGCCCCTTTCTCGACGAAGTGCTGACGCGCGCCTCCATTCTGGATGTGGTTGGCCGCAAAGTGACGTGGGATAAGCGCAAGTCTAATCTGGCCCGGGGCGATATGTGGGCTTGCTGTCCATTTCATAATGAGGCGACGCCCAGTTTCCATGCGGTTGATGCCAAGGGCACTTATCATTGCTTTGGCTGCGGCCAGCACGGCAACGCGATCGACTTTATCATCGCGACCGAGAATCTGCCTTTTCCCGAAGCCGTTGAGCGCTTAGCCCGCGACCTTGGCATACCGCTGCCTGCCCGCGACCCAGAGGCCATCACGAAGGATGATCAGGCCAAGCGCCTGACCGCGGCACTAGATGCTGCTCGCGCCGCCTTTGCCCAGGCGCTGCGCAGCCCGGAAGGGGCTAAGGCCCGCGCCTATCTGACCAAGCGTGGCTTGAATGAGGCAGATTGGGATCGCTTTGGTCTTGGGTTTAGCCCCAATAGCCGGACGTGGCTCAAGGATCGACTGACCCAGGGTGGCCACCAAGTGGCAGACCTTGTTGAGGCGGGTCTGCTAAAGCTGCCCGATGATGGTGGCGCGCCATTCGACTTTTACCGTGGCCGAGTGATGTTTACCATCGCGGACACGCGTGACCGCACCGTCTCATTCGGCGCGCGCACGCTCGACCCAGATGGCCAGCCCAAATATCTCAACGGCCCAGACAGTCCCGTCTTCAACAAAAGCCGCAATCTCTACCGCTATGCGCAGGCGCGTGCCGCATCCAAGGATAAGCCTATTCTGGTCGCCGAAGGCTATATGGATGTGATCGCCTTGGAGCGGGCGGGCTTTGCCGCTGTGGCACCGCTCGGCACGGCGCTCACCGAAGATCAATTGGGCCTGATCTGGAAAGCTTCAAAGCGGCCGATCCTGTGTTTTGATGGCGATAAAGCGGGCCTAAAGGCGGCCGAGCGCGCGCTTGATCGGGCTTTGCCCTTGGTGTCGGCAGATAAGACGTTGGCTTTTGGCTTCTTGCCCGAAGGCCAAGATCCAGACGATATGATAAAAGCCAAAGGGGCTGCAGGGATCGAGGCCGTGCTCGAATCGGCTATGGCGCTTGGCAGCTTTTTGTTCCAACGCGAACAAGAGCGTGAGCCCTTGGTGACGGCAGAGGCTCGTGCGGGCCTCAGGAAGCGCCTGCGGCAGCTTACAGGCCAAGTCACGGACCCCGATTTACAGCGCGAACTCAATGAAGACATGCGCCGCAATCTCGACGCGCTGTTTGCCCCGGCAGCGCGGCCTGCCTTTGTGCCGAAAGCACGCGGGAAGGGGGGCGACACCGGACCCATTGGCAGTGCTACTGCAGAATTACGCCTGAAAATCAAAGCAGGAACCGTTCGCCCAAAGCGTACCTTGGTTGATCTGGTTGCCGCGCCTTTGTTGCGGCCCGAACTCTTGGAGGGCCACGAAGAGGTGTTTGCGGGCCTGGTAATCGAGCATCAGGGGCTGGATTTACTGCGTCACGGTCTTTTGGACCTACATCATGCGGGAACGACTATTGATTTTGAGAGCGTTCGTCTCCATCTGAACCAATTAGGTCAAAGCGAGGCCGTGCGTTTTCTTGATGAAGCGCGGCGGTCGCCGGTTAACCCCCATGCCCGGCCTGAGCTGAGCGTGGAGGAAGCCAGACGCGCTTGGCTGATCGCGCTTCAACGTTTGGAGACCCATCGGGCTCTTGCGTCGGACGCAGCTGAAGCCGTATCTGCGGCAGGCAGTGGCGATGAGGCAGCGTTTGAGCGGCTGAAGCGTCTTGTTGGTGAGCGCCGTGCGCTGCGTGCCGACGAGACCAGCTCTGCTGGGGCATCCATCGTCGGGGGAGAGGCTTTCTCTCTGCCGGCAGAAGATTAGAAAAGCGGCGCGTGCTTCAAGCAGCACGGGCTGGCGGTGCCGTTGTTTTCAGCGGTACACGGTACAGGCGACTAGAGCTGACCTTTTCAAAAAGATCGGCTATAGGGGCAGAAAAATCGGGTTCATGGCAGATTGCCTTCAAAAGGGCAGGCTGGCAGGGATTTATTATGGCAATCAGGTGCGTCATGTGACGACATGACGGAACCAAGAGGCGGCACATTCATGGTAGAAAAAGTTGAAGAAGCGCAATCCGCAGAGACCCCCGATGCGCCACTTCTGGACTTGAACAATGCTGCGGTGAAGAAATTCATCAAAGCAGGCAAAGTGCGTGGCTGGGTCACGGTCGACGAACTCAACAAAATTCTACCGTCGGAAGATTTCACGTCCGAGCAAATCGAAGACGTGATGGCTCAATTGAGCGAAATGGGCGTCAATCTGATTGAAGCCGAGGAAGACGCCCAAGAAGAAGGTGGGGAAGTCGCCACCGTCTCTTCGTCCAATTCGGCGGTTGTCATTCAAACCGGCAACACCAAAGAGGGCCAAGACCGCACGGACGATCCAGTCCGCATGTATTTGCGGGAAATGGGCGCGGTAGAGCTTTTGTCGCGCGAAGGCGAAATCGCGATTGCAAAGCGCATTGAGGCCGGCCGGGACGCGATGATCCGTGGTTTGTGCGAAAGCCCGCTGACCTTTGAAGCTATTATGGTGTGGCGCGACGAATTGCAGACCGGTCGCGTTCTCTTGCGCGAAATCATCGACCTTGAAGCGACCTATGGGGCAGAAAACGCCCCTCCTGTGGTTGAAGAAGAGGAAGAGGAAGAAGAAGAAGTCATCTCCAACAGCGATGACGAAGATGATGAAGATGGCGCGCGGGCCGCTCGCGCCGCCCGTGCTGAAGCTGAAGAAGACGAAGGCGCAGCCCTTTCCATGTCGGCCATGGAAGGCGAGCTTCGCGACGGCATTATGGGCATCCTCGATACGGTTGCCGCCCATTTTGACGCCTTCCGCGCGCTGAAAGACCGCTCGCTCGACGCCCGTATTCGCGGTGTATCCATCACCGAAGATGATATGGCCGCGATGGATGCGTTGCAGAACAGCATCATTGACGAGCTCAAAAGTCTGAAGCTCAACAATGCCCGGATCGAGGCACTGGTTGAACAGCTCTATACAATCAACAAGCGCTCCATCGGGTTGGAAGGCAAATTGATGCGTCTAGCGGAGAGCTGTGGCATTGGCCGTCCTGATTTCGCCAAGGCCTATCAAGGCCATGAAATGGACCCAAGCTGGCTCGACAGCGTCAAGGACAAAACCAAGTCTTGGACCCGCTTTGCAGTGGATCAACGCGACCGCGTCGACGAAATCCGTCAAGAGATTTTCACCCTCGCACAAGAGACCGGTGTGCCGATCGACGAATTCCGCCGCATCGTGCAAACCGTGCAAAAAGGTGAGCGCGAAGCCCGTCAAGCCAAGAAGGAAATGGTGGAAGCTAACCTTCGCTTGGTGATCTCGATTGCCAAGAAATACACCAACCGCGGCTTGCAATTCCTCGACCTCATTCAAGAGGGCAATATTGGCCTGATGAAAGCGGTCGATAAGTTCGAATATCGGCGGGGCTATAAATTTTCGACCTATGCGACTTGGTGGATTCGTCAGGCGATTACCCGCTCCATCGCCGACCAAGCGCGCACCATTCGTATCCCAGTTCATATGATCGAGACGATCAATAAGCTGGTGCGCACCTCACGTCAGATGCTGCATGAGATTGGTCGCGAACCAACGCCAGAGGAATTGGCCGAAAAACTGGGCCTGCCTTTGGAAAAAGTCCGCAAAGTCATGAAGATCGCTAAAGAGCCGATCAGTCTGGAGACGCCAATTGGCGACGAGGAAGACAGCCATCTGGGCGACTTCATCGAAGACAAAAATGCGATCCTGCCAGTGGAAGCGGCCATTCAGTCGAATTTGCGCGAAACCACGACGCGGGTATTGGCCAGTCTGACGCCTCGGGAAGAGCGCGTGCTGCGTATGCGATTTGGTATTGGCATGAACACCGACCACACGCTGGAAGAAGTTGGCCAACAATTCAGCGTAACCCGCGAGCGCATCCGCCAGATCGAAGCCAAAGCCTTGCGCAAGCTCAAGCATCCCTCGCGGTCGCGGAAACTGCGTAGCTTCTTGGATAACTAAAACCAAGGGGTGTCATTCCCGATGGCGTCAGCCAGTCGGGGATCTAGTGCCGCAAACTCGCTGAGGTCCCCGCTCTTCGCTTGCGCTTCGGCGGGGATGACATCGTGGGGGCATGCTTTTTATCTAGAAGCCTTTTGGTCATCCGTCCGGCCTCCCAAACCGCAATTGAAATTGTTTCTGCGATATCTGGGCAGTCACGGGTCCATTTTCTTTGAAAACCGATCGGTTGTGGCGCAGCGAAGCTGCAGACTTGACGACCCAGATGTCACAGCCATCCTTTATTCTTCATTTTGGTGGAACCCAGATTCCACCAAAATGGGTCCAGATTACGAGGCGCTATGCCCAGCGCCCTCATAATGCACCGACAAATTCGGATAGTTTGCGATTGTTGGCACCCCGTGGTGGTTCAGCGGCCGACAGTCCTGTCAACGCAATCCTAGGATTTATGTGATAACGATCGCGTGAAATTCAGCGCGCCCACCGCCTTGTAGGACCGGAGCCCACCTTGAAAGTAACCACCATCTCTGCCGCAGCGTTGGGCGAGGCCCAGATTGCGCGTTGGGCTGCCCTACAAGCAGAGACGAAAGAGTTTGGGTCGCCTTTGGTAGGCCCCTATTTTGCACAATTAGTCCATCGCCATCGTGGCGATGTCGACATTGCGATTGCCGAACATGAAGGGCGCGACGTCGCCTTCTTTGCGTTTCACAAAGTGGGGCACGGATATGCCCGGCCAGTCGGTGCGCCGTTTTCTGATTATCAAGCCGTGGTTAGCGAACCAGGCCTCAAGCTCAATGGGACTCAGTTCCTTGCTGCAGCGGGGATTGAACGTATGGCTGTCTCTGGTCTGATGGACCCGCACGGTCTGTTCGCGGAGGCAGTTCTTGAACCAACCTTGGGCTTTCGCATCAGCGTCAAAGACGGTGGTGCAGTCAAGATGGAGCGCCTGCGCCAAGCCAATCCCAAATGGGCCAAAAACTTGCGCCGTCTGGCTAGTAAAATGGACCGCGAATTAGGACCGATCCGCTTTGTGGCTGGCGATCAGGACCCTGTCGCGTTAGAAGCGATACTGCAGCTTAAGATCGATCAATATCACGAGTCCGGACTGACCGATGTGCTACGCCCCGCTTGGGTGAAAGCGATGATGCAGGACTTGTTTTCGAACACTGATCCCGCTTTTGGTGGCTGTTTGATCACGCTTTATGCGGGCGACTACTTAGTATCTGGTCAATTTGGCGTGCGCCAAGGTGGCTGGTTTCATCCTTGGATCGCCTCGTCCTGCCCAAAAGCCCATCCTTATTCGCCAGGCATTGTTTTTCTTAGCCAAATGATCCGCTCTGCCGAGGAAATTGGCATAGAGACTATTGATCTGGCGCAGGGCCATAGCCACTATAAATCACAATTTTCCCGCAACCCAGTGACGGTCCAGACTGGTCAAATTGGTCTGCGCGCACGCCCTACTGCTGCTTCTCAAAAAGGCGCGCTTGGCTTGATCCAACAACGCCTTGACTTAATTGCCAGCCTAGAGCCTGACTTGGCAGGGCGTTTGCATGCGGGTTGGGCTGCGGTAACTTCCGCGCCGCGTCGTCTCATTGCGCGCGGCAAAGCGCAACAAACTGATAGAGTGTCGGCTGATGACTAAACCTAATTCGATTGTTTCCTGGCCAGCGGACGTGTCGCAGCGCTTTGGGCGCGAAACCTTGGTCGTGCCACATAATTTGCACACGCGCCCGATGTTTTCGGATGAGGGTCTGATCAAGTTGCTGGACTCTTATCCCCGTGACAAGCTGGGCGTCTTCACCATGGGGCATGATCCTGTAGATTGGCAGTCTTGGCGCGTGGGCCAAGCTGGCGACATGGGTGGCGCTGAGCTGATGCAAGCGGTGGAAGATGGCCGCATTTGGCTGAACCTGCGCGCGGCAAATCACCATCTGCCCGACTATGCCGCCTTGTGTGATGAAATTTTCCGCGACAAGGAAGATCAAGTCTCTGGCCTAAAAACAATGAAGCGAGACCTTGGGGTGCTGATTTCCTCGCCGAATGCGCAAGTCTTTTATCACCTTGATTCTCCGCTCGTCTCGCTCTGGCAAATTCGTGGCACCAAGCATGTACGCGTCTATCCGCCTAAAGCGCCTTACGCACGTCCTGAACAGATTGAAGCTGTCGTACTGCGGGAAACCGACGAACAGATCCCATTTGACTTGGCTTGGGACCAAGATGCGCAAGATGTGACATTAGAGCCTGGCATGATGGTGACTTGGGCGCAAAATGCCCCACACCGCATCGTGAACGGGCCGATGGTCAATGTCTCGCTGTCGGTTGAGTTTATGACCCCGGCTGCTCTTTTGCGGGCCAATGTTATCTATGCCAATGGTGTGTTGCGGCGAAGGTTGCGGTTGCAGCCGGAGATCCAGGCAGGTCTTGATCCACGAGCTTTGGGCAAGCTGGTCTTGGCGCGAGCCTTTAAGGCCATCCAAATCCAAAAGGCGCACGAACATAAACTGGTGCCGAGCTTTGACTTGCGTGAGGCCATTCCGGGCGCACGCGAAAAAGTCGACGCTTAAACTCGACTACCTGTCTGTCAGGAAGCGATAGGCCGTTTCAAACTCGCTGGCCCAAAACCCCTCAGA
Source organism: Alphaproteobacteria bacterium (assembly GCA_027485915.1). Taxonomy (GTDB): domain Bacteria; phylum Pseudomonadota; class Alphaproteobacteria; order Caulobacterales; family Aquidulcibacteraceae; genus Aquidulcibacter. Next base: position 10,563 of record JAIXQA010000017.1, read on the forward strand.
GTGGGTGCCCTCGTCGACAATGCGTGAGAGCACCTCACGGCCTGGCCGATAGCCAACGGCGATCAGGGCGGCCACCATGGCCGGCTGATCTTTGGCAAAAATACCCTTAGGCTCATCGCCGACGCGCTCATCACGTCCGCTGACCAGAAAGACACGCGCACCGCGCCGATAGGGCTTCTTGGTACGCGCTATTTGATCTAAGCGCGGTTCTAGCCACAAGGGTGTTGAGAAAGCCCCGATGCGGCCAAATACATCTGGCCGCATCATCCCTGCATAAAGCGCCAAAGTGGCACCAGAGCTTGCCCCCATGATGAGAGTTGAGTTTGGCCCAGCGAGGGTGCGAAACCGGCGATCTATCAGTGGCTTTAGCGTGTCGATCAGAAAGCTGAGATAAGCATCGGCCTGACCCGGAAGCCCGGACCAAGGCAAGCGGGGATGATATTCTGCCGTGCGGTTCACCCCACCATTGTCGATCCCCACCACGATCGCGCCTGTGCCGCCCGAGGCCGCGAGCCGATTGAGGGTCTCGTCGATTTGCCATTCGCCAGCATAAGAAGTTGCGCGGTCAAACAGGTTTTGACCGTCCTGCATGTAGATCACAGGATAGCGACGGCGCGTGCTTTGATAATCGGGCGGCAGATAGAGCCAGATCCGTCGGCTACGCCCGAGGCTGGGCATCGCCATCGCCTCGTCCAGAATGGTCACATTGGCGCTGCGGGTGCTGTTATTTGTTTGCGCAAATGCAATCGATGGCATGGCGATAAAAGCGGCAAGACCACCTCCGATGGCCTGCCGTCGGCAGGGCTTATCAACGTAAGTTGATCCATGTGGCCTGTGTTTCATTTGGTAGATCGCCATTCCTGTGCTAGTTACTCGCCTGATCGACGAAACTGGTACTGCCGTCGCATGGTCCTTTTTGCCCGCTTTTGCAAGAAGAGCATGCCTGCTTCCATTGTTCTAAGACGCCGAATGCTGTGCCGGATAACGCACGGTCACTATGGCTGTAAGCATGCGACGCGGCCAAACTATGAGAAAGGGTCCCACGATGGCGACCGGAGTTGTTAAGTGGTTCAACGCAACCAAGGGCTATGGCTTTATTCAACCTGATGCAGGTGGCGGCGACGTGTTTGTGCACATTAGCGCGGTTGAACAGTCTGGCCTGAACGGCCTGAATGACGGCCAAAAAGTCAGCTTCGAACTGAAGACCGAGCGTGGCAAGACCGCAGCAACGGAATTGCAATTGATCTAATCAAATTGCAGATAAACATCTCAAGGGCAGAGACTGGGGTCTCTGCCCTTTTTGCTGTCGGGCCCTTAGTCCTCACCCACGCGGCCACGAAGTTTTTTCACCGTCGAGCGTATGGCTTTGCCTTCAAGCCGCTTCTCGCGCGCTGCCCGGCTTGGCCGAGTCTTTTTGCGGGGTGGCGGGGGTGGAACACTGGCGCGGTCAATGAGAGCTTGGAGCCGCTCGCGTGCATCTTGACGATTGCGTTCTTGGGTTCGAAACGTCTGGGCCAACAGCACAATGACCCCGTCCTTGGTCGCCCGTGATCCTGCAAGCTTAATCAGGCGGTCGCGCACATCTTCGGGGAATGACAGGCTAGCTGCCGCATCAAAGCGCAATTCAACAGCTGTCGACACCTTGTTGACGTTCTGGCCGCCGGGGCCCGAAGCGCGCACAAAGCTTTCGCTGATTTCGTCCTCATCAAAGGGATAAAGGGTCGGTGGGGTCATGGGCAGACCCTAGACCCACGCATAATTGAAACTGATCGACACCCGCTTTGATTTCGCCCGATTAAGCACCACTTCATGGCGCAACCAACTCTCCCACAAAATCACTTCGCCAATCTGTGGTGTCAGAAACACAAAGGGTTGTAAGTCTTGGGCCGCCTCGGGCAGGCGTGTTGGGGCGGCCATCATCATGGCAAGACGCGGGTCTTCGAGTTTGAGAGCTGAGGCCCCATCCGGCAGCGTGACATAAAACGTGCCCGAGATGACGCTGTGTGGGTGGATATGGCCCGTATGGACCCCGCCCGGCGGCAGCACATTGACCCAGAGGCTATCAAGCTTCAACTTGCCGCCCGCCAGATCAAAGCCAACCTCTTGCGCAAAGGCCGCAGCATGTTTGTCGAGCAGGCGCTTGAGCTCGCCAAAGGCACTGATCCGGGTCGGTAGATCATTCAGCGAGGCATAGGAAGTATAGCCCTTATAGCCATTCTCCCGGCACCAACGCCGGCCCGCCGCGTCCTCTTGCTCCAGCATATCGCACGCTTCAGCCAAGTCTTGCTGCAACCCCTCTGGCGCGCGCCCACCAAGAGGGGCACGATAAAGCCGCGTTACGAAAAGGGAGAGCGTCAGAGCCATGGCCGCTCTTATCCTGAACAGGCCTGGAAGGGAAGTTTGGCATGGCAAGTAACGCGGGCGGAGCTCAAGCTTGTCTCTGACGGGGTAAAAGCACCGAATGGCAACATCGGCGCGACCGATGGGCGCAATTGGGCAAACTTACTCTGCGTTAAATGGATTAGATGAGCCATTCTGGAGGGACCCGTTAGAAGCCGAAATCAACGCGCTTGAAGCCAATCCGCCAAAGCCGCCAACGGCGGCAAGCCCAATCGTTGTGTTCTTTGGCGGCCAAGTCGAAGGTTGGTTCTCCAGCTTTGAGGAAGCTTATAGCTGGAGGAGCGGCCGTTTGCCTTCTAACCAGTATTTCGTTCGCGATGTGAGTGCAGAACCCCCATTTTTGCCTTTGTTATTGGCAAGGTAAGCGGAGCCCCCCAAATCCTACTTCAAACTCGCACAGAAGCGTTGGATGCGGCGGCAGGCTTCTTCCAAGGTCTCGGTTGAGGTCGCATAAGAGATGCGGAAGGCGGGGCTGCCGCCAAAGGCTGCACCATGCACCACGGCTACACCTTCAGCTTCCAGAAGTTCGCGCGCGAAATCCTCATCATTTCCAATCACCACGCCCGACGCCGTGCTCTTGCCGATCAAGCCAGCACAAGATGGATAGACATAAAAGGCCCCTTCAGGCTTTGGGCAAGAAAGGCCCGCGGCTTGGTTGAGCATAGAGACCACAAGATCGCGGCGATCTTGGAAGACTTTGTTGCGGGTCGGCAAAAAGTCTTGTGGACCATTGAGGGCTTCAACAGCGGCATATTGGCTGATGGAGGTGGGGTTAGAAGTCGATTGGCTCATGATGCCAGCCATGCCTTTGATCAACCATACAGGCCCAGCCGCATAGCCGATGCGCCAGCCCGTCATCGCATAAGCTTTGGAGACCCCATTCATCGTCAAGGTACGGTCATAGAGGGCGGGTTCAACCGCGGCGATGGTGGCAAATTCAAACCCATCATAGAGCAAATGCTCATACATATCGTCGGTCAGGATCATCACATGGGGGTGGCGCAACAAGACGTCTGCCAAAGCGCGCAAGTGGGCCGCGCTATAGGCAGCACCGGTTGGGTTGGAAGGTGAGTTGAGGATCAGCCATTTGGTGGCTGGTGTAATGGCCGCTTCTAGCTTTTCGGCCGATAAGCGGAAGCCTTCTTCGGCGGTGGCTTCCACGATCACGGGCGTTGCACCGGTCAGATGGACAATGTCCGGATAGCTCACCCAATAAGGGGCGGGCACGATGACTTCGTCACCGGGGTTTAGCGTGGCCATGAAGGCGTTATAGATGATGGGCTTGCCACCTGGTGCGACGCTGACTTGCTCTGGCGTATAGGTCAGATTGTTTTCGCGCTTAAACTTGGCGCAGATTGCCGCCTTAAGCTCAGGAATGCCGTCGACATTTGTGTATTTGGTCTTGCCGCCGCGAATTGCGGCGATCGCAGCTTCTTTGATATTGTCGGGTGTGTCAAAGTCTGGTTCGCCAGCACCAAGGCCAATCGTATCCCGCCCGGCCGCTTTCAATTCGCGCTCCTTCTGGGTCACAGCCATGGTCGGCGATGGCTTGATGCGGGAGAGGGCGGCAGACTTAAACGGGGTCATGGGAAAACATCCTGTGGATGGGCAGAAAGGCTGGCCTCTTTTACGGCGCTCGCCCGTGGGTGCAAGGGCAAGCAGTGCGTCTTTTCAGCATGAGCGCTCCGCGGCGCGGGCTAGCCTGTCGGCAATGGCCTCGCCAAGGCCCGTCACCGGCACCGGGGCTACACCTATGGCCTTGGGGTTCAGGGCGTCAGCAGCGCGCAGCATGGCAAATAGCTGCGCTGCGGCTTCTGCAAGATTACCGGCTGGCGACAGGTTGAAGTCCGCCGCGTCATAGCCCGGACCAAAGCCGATTAGGACTTCACCTGGATTGGCGCTCACCGCGTTCAAGCGAACAGGCGCGCGTGGCGCATAATGGCGCAGCACCATGCCGGGCGAAGCCGGGGCTGCCTTGGCATGGGCATCCGGGGACAAAAGAGGGCCAGCAACCGCCTCCAGAGCTTGCCGGCTTAAGCCGCCAAGGCGCAATAGGGTTGCTTGGTTGCCAGAAACCGCGACCACGGCACTTTCCAAGCCAACCCTACTTGGTCCACCATCGAGCACCAGGGCCAGCCTATCGCCAAACTCCTCGCGCACATGGGCAGCGGTTGTTGGTGAGGGTCTGCCGGACATGTTGGCTGAAGGTGCCGCGACAGGCTTTCCAAACGCTAGCAATACCTGTTGCATCAAGGGGTGAGCAGGCACGCGAACCGCAATCGTATCCAACCCTGCACCCGCCAAGTCGCATACTACGCAATCAGGCTGGCGTGGCAAAACAAGGCTCAAAGGCCCTGGCCAAAAGGCCTCTGCCAGCTTTCTGGCCAGCGGTGAAAACACGCCGAGCGACTCTGCTGCCTCAAGAGTTGCAACATGCGAGATCAGTGGGTTGAAATGTGGGCGACCCTTGGCGGCAAATATTTTGGCGACGGCCCCTGCATTGGTGGCGTCAGCCCCCAGCCCATAGACGGTCTCGGTGGGCAGGCCAACTAAGTCGCCGCCCGCAAGGGCGCGGGCCGCTTTTGAGATTTCGAGCTCTAATGGCGTTTGGTCCATGGGCTGTCCTGTGACAGCTTGGGCCAGAAAGTCAAAATGGCTGCGCAGCGCGCGCAATTCGATCACGAAAAGGTAACGCTCTCATCAACTTGACTAAACCGACCTTGTGACCCTTGCACGGCACCGACATATGCACCCCGACAGCACTAATGGAGGTCGTCAACATGAAACATATCGCATACCTAGCAGCCCTCACGTCCGTGGTCGCCCTTGCAGCGGCACCTGCTCAAGCTCGCGAAGGCAAAATGAAATGCGCTGCCGCGACCCCCGCGCAAGTCGAAGGACTGTTTGCGCAGTTTAATGCGGCTTGGGCGACGAAAGACCCAGCAAAAGTGACGCCATTGTTCGCGAAGGACGCCGTCTTGTTGGCAACCGTGTCCAACACCCCGCGCACCACGCCAGAAGCCATTAATGATTATTTCGTTGGCTTCTTGAAGAACAGCCCAGTTGGCACGATCCAAACCAGCAGCGTGCAAGTTGGCTGCAATATTGCAACCCGTCTGGGCACTTGGGATGTGGCTTTGACCAACCCAGAAACCAAAGCGGTTTCAGTGGTTAAGGCACGTTATTCCTTCATCTACAAGATTGAAGATGGTGCGTGGAAAATCTACCACTTGCATTCGTCCATGATGCCAGAGCCAACCAAATAAGCTTGGTCGCGTCAGCTCAACGCTCGGAGGCTGGAGCTTTAGGGCTCCAGCCTTTTTTGTGGCTATTTCCGAATGGCACGGACCGTGACATTGACGACGGTTTCCCGCGCCACCCATTCGGCGCTTGCGTCGGACTCAAGGCCGAGTTTCAAGGCCATACGGTCAAGTTTCACTTGGCCAGACATGGTTGCGACATTGCCAGAGATTGCGACGGTAAAGGGCAGGGGTACCCGGTAATTCATACCTTTGACCGTCAAAACACCCTCGGCGACATAACGGCCTTGCCCAAGAGATCGGATTGATTGGGTCACATAGCGGGCGGTTGGGAATTTACGCGCATCAAACCAATCCGATGAGGCCAGATTGTCGTCAGGCTCTTTGACACCCGTCAACGCACTACCGGTCATGATTGTGATCACCGCTTGGCTACCAGCCAGATTATTGGGGTCAAACTTAATGTCACCTGACCATTGGCGAAACGTGCCATTGACGGCATTGCCTGCCCATTTTGTGGAAAAGGCAATTCGGCTTTGGCGCGCATCAATCGTCCAACCCGTTGCTGCAGCGGCTTTACTGGCAGGTGCCTTCTTGGCGGGCTGTGCATCGGCGAAGTTTAAGGGCGCAGTTAGGGCTGCGAGCGCCAGACTGGCGACCGAGAGGACCTTTAACATGAGTGTGTTTCCTTAACTTACTTAGGCCGCATGAAGGGGAGCATACGAGCCATCACATCATCTTCATTGACGAACATATGTTTCAAAGCAGCGCCCACATGAATGACGAACAAGACAATAACGCCCCAAGCGGCCGCGCTATGACCAGCTTTGGCCATTTCGTTCAACTCTTTGCGGAATGGCAAGTCAGCCAGTGGCAGACGTGGCCATTCAAACAAGCCCCACCAATGGGTCGCGATATTATAGGGCGAGGTGGAGATGATCACCCACCCACCCAGAGGAATGCCAATCATGAGAGCATAGAGCGCGATATGGGTGAACTTGGCAGCTGCCACTTCCCACCCCTTCATACCTTCCGGCAGAGGGGGCGGGGGATTGGCGAGCCGCCAGAACAAACGAAACAATGAGAGCAAGAGAATGGTCAGACCAGCACTTTTATGCACTTGAAAGGCCTCGAACTTTTCAGGTCCTTTGAGGTCTTCCATCGCCCAGCCGCCCAGAATTTGCACAAGGATTGCTGCCGCAATCACCCAATGCAATAGGATCGCGACTGTTGTGTAGGATTGGCTTTCTTTAGCCCCTGACCAAGTCTCGCCCGTCATGTTTTAGTCCTTTTTCAAAAACTCAGCTTCGATGATCAGATCTACTTGATCACCAATTCCGAAATTAATCCAGTTGTTCATGCCCCATTCGGAGCGTTTAATCGAACCGGTTGCCGAGAAGCCGACATTTTGAACGCCGCGGAATGGGCTTTTGCGACCGGTATTATAAGACACATTCAACGTCACCGGCTTGGTGACGCCAGCAACTGTCAAATCGCCGGTCATCGTGCCTGTGGTTGCCGATGTGGCGGTCAATTTGGTCGACTTAAACGTGATGGTGGGGTTGGCCTCCGCCTTGAAGACTTGCTTGGCGATTTCAGCGTCAAACTTGGGCAGGCCAGTGTTTACCGAGGTTGCGTCAATCGTGATGTCGGCACTCGATGCAGTTGGGTTTTGTGGGTTGAAATTGATCGTACCCGAGATTTTGTCAAAGCGCGCCGTGTAGGTCGACAGGCCACTGTGATCAAGGCGCCAGTGGACCGAGGTATGGGTTGGTTCAACTTCGTAAATGCCAGCCGGCTGGGCAGCCAGATTAGCCGCCTTCGCGACGTCTGCTGTAGGGGTGGCTGCCGTTGCTGTCATGGCGGCAAAGGCGATCAAGGTTGCGGGGGCAGCAAGAGCGAGAATGAATGTGCGACGCATGTCAAATGTCCTTTTAGCTGATTGTCTTGGTCAGCTTGCATCATGGCAAACCGTCTGACACTGCGTTAGATAGACCGTATTGGCAGGCTTGCCGAGTAGCAAAACCCAAAATATCTGAAACAGTCCGTTGCTTGGATTGATGAAGTTCGTCACCTTGTCATAAACAACTGCCTCTGGGAAAAAGTTCCATGACCTATGCTGCACCCGTCCGCGATATCCGCTTTTCTTTGGAAGAGATTGCAGGGCTTTCTGCCTTACGCGAACAAGGGATGTTTGTGGAGGCGAGCTCGGATCTGGTGGAGCAAATCTTGGTGGAAGCAGGCAAGCTCGCCAGCGATGTTCTGGCCCCACTCAACGCACCAGGTGATCGCGCTGGCACCCAGCTTCAGGACGATGGCACCGTGGTTTCGCCCGACGGCTTTAGAGAAGCCTATCAGCAATTTGTCGAAGGCGCGTGGCTATCGGTGCCATTCGACCCAGCCATTGGCGGCATGGGCCTGCCCAAAGGCGTCGCTTTGGCGGTGCATGAAATGGTTCATGCCGCGAATATGAGTTTTGGCCTTTGCCCCATGTTGACCTTGGGCGCGGTTGAAGCCCTTTCCGCCCACGGCACCGCCGAACAACAGGCGCTTTATCTGCCCAAGCTGGTTACTGGCCAATGGTCGGGCACCATGAATTTGACTGAACCTCAGGCGGGTTCAGATGTAGGGGCCCTGACCAGCCGCGCGGTACCGCAAGAAGATGGTACCTATAAGATTTTTGGCCAAAAGATTTATATCACGTGGGGCGAACATGAGATGGCCGAGAACATCGTTCATCTCGTATTGGCCCGTTTGCCCGACGCGCCAGCTGGCGTGAAAGGCATTTCGCTCTTCCTCGTGCCGAAATATATTCCTGACGCGGACGGCAACCCCGGTGTACACAATGATGTGCGTTGTATTGGCCTAGAGCATAAGATGGGCATCCATGCCTCCCCCACGTGCACGATGTCTTATGGCGATGACGGTGGGGCGATTGGTTGGATCATTGGTGAGCCCAATAAAGGCTTGAGCTATATGTTCACTATGATGAATTCCGCCCGCCTAAACGTCGGTCTACAAGGCGTCGCGGTCGCTGATGCTGCGTTTCAAAAAGCCTATGAATATGCAATGGACCGCAAACAGGGGCGCGCCGAAGGCTGGACGGAAGCTGGTCCAAGCCCAATTTTTCACCATGCCGATGTGCGTCGTATGTTGATGACGATGAAGGCCAAGGTCTCGGCTGCCCGCTCGATTTGTCACATGACGGCGTTGGCGTCAGATGTCTCCGAACGGGCAGCCACACCGGAAGCTCGCAAAATTGCCAAAGCGCGCGAAGAATTATTGACGCCAATTGCCAAAGGCTGGTCGACCGATATGGGCGTTGAGGTCGCGTCTTTAGGGGTGCAAATCCATGGCGGCATGGGCTTTGTGGAAGAAGGCGGTGCGGCGCAATTTTATCGCGATGCCCGGATCGCGGCGATCTATGAGGGCACCAATGGCATCCAAGCCATTGATTTGGTAAGCCGCAAGCTGACGATGGATGGCGGCGCCCCCGTTGCTGCCTTGATCGAAGAGATGCGCGCGACAGCTCTTGCCTGCGAGCAGGCTGGTAATGAGCAGGTCAAATGGATTGGCAAGCGGCTCAGCGAAGCCGTCGATATCTTCTCTGATGCCGCCAATTGGCTGATCCGTGCCCAATCCGGCAATGCCAAGCGCGATGCTTTGGCCGGGGCAACGCCCTTCTTGAAGCTCGCCGGCGACGTGACCGGTGGTTGGACCCTCGCCAAAGGCGCTTTGGCAGCACTAACCCATCTCAAAGCTAAGTCCGGTGATGCCGCTTATATGACCGCACGGATTTCGCTGGCCGGCTTTTTTGCCGAAAATGTGCTGGCGCAAGTGCCGGGCCTCTTGGCCTCGGTCACAGCGGGTTCTGATGTGTTGTTTGAGCCTGAGATGGATGCTTTGGCAGGCTAAGCAGGCGGGCAGATTAGGCCGCAGCCTTTGCAGCAAGCTTGGTCGGGTCTTGGACATAAAGACCGCGGCTACCAGCCACAGGCTTGAAGCTATCGGTGACGCCAAGGACGGTTTCCGCAGCACCCAAGAGAAGATAGCCAGGGCCCTCAACTTGCTGGGCCATACGCTCCAACACCATCTTTTTCGTTGGAACGTCGAAGTAAATCAGGACGTTGCGGCAGAAAATGACGTCGAACTTGCCTAAAGCACGGAAGTCGTCCAGCAGGTTCATGGTGCGATAGCGGATATTGGCTTTCAGACGGTCGTCAATCTTCCACGCATCGCCTTCTTTTTTGAAATGTTTCAAAAGCATTTGCACAGGCAAACCGCGCTGAACCTCAAACTGGGTATAGATTCCGGCTTTGGCTTTTTCCAAGCAGCGCTCTGAAATATCGGTTCCCAAAATCTCGAGCTTACAGCCACCCATTTTAGGGCCCATGGCTTCGGCAATCATCGCCAAAGAATAGGGCTCTTGGCCAGTTGAAGCTGCTGCGCACCATACCTTGATCGTGCCACCGCGCTTACGCGCTACCAGTTCTGGCAAAATTGACTGCTCGAAAATGTCGAACGGCGTCTTATCGCGGAAGAAAAAGGTTTCGTTGGTGGTCATGGCATCGACGACCGCGTCAATCAGCTTTGCATCGCGGCGAACGCGAATGGCACTAATCAGGTCATCGATGGATGCAAACCCGTCTTTGCGGGCAATCGGAGCAAGGCGGCTTTCAACCAGATAGGTCTTGTCGGCAGACAGAACCAAGCCAGAACGTTCCCGCACCATGGTCGAAACAAATTCAAAATCGGCGGGCTTCATACACTTACTCCACGCATAACATTCAAGATCGCAGGAGCAATCTGTTGAATTGGCTTACAGGCTGTGGCGAGGCCTGCACGGGCAACGGCACCAGGCATACCCCAGACAACGCTGGTTTCTTCGTCTTGGGCAATGAGCTGCGCACCTTTGGCAACCAGAGGCTTAGAACCTAAGAGCCCATCTTGACCCATACCGGTCAAAATGACGGCCAAAGCCTTCTCGCCATAGGTCTCCGCTGCTGAACGGAACATGGGGTCAACAGCTGGGCGGCAGAAGTTTTCTGGCGGGGCATCATTCAAGTGGATGCGCGTCACGCTTAGGTTACGGCTGATGATCATGTGGCGATCACCAGGCGCGATATAAAAGACACCCGGCTGGGCCTGCAGGCCATCGCTCGCTTCAATCACCGTTGCTTTTGTCTGCTTGCTTAAATGATCAGCCAGAATTTTGGTGAACATGGGCGGCATGTGCTGGGTGATGAACACTGGCACATTCACTTTGCCAGCAAGACCCTCGATCACTTCCCGCAGGGCTTCTGGGCCGCCGGTAGAGGAGCCGATGAAGATGGCTTCTGGGATGACTTTTTGCGTAACAGCGCGCAGAGCTGGGCCGGCAGCTACGCTGGGGCGCGCAGCAGACGCCCCCTTGAACGCAGAATTATAAGTCGAGCTAAGTGCGGCTGCCGAAACGGCGCGCGCACCTAAAGAGCGGACCTTAGCCAAGAGTTCGCGCTTGTAATCGGCCGCACCGGCCAATTGGCTGGCATCTGGCTTGGGGATATAGTCTGACGCACCAGCCGCTAAAGCCTTGATCGTGACTTCAGCACCGCGTTGGGTAAGCGTGGAGGCCATAATCACACGCGCATTTGGAGCGACTTTACGGATCGCTGGCAGCGCGGTCACGCCGTCCATGACCGGCATTTCGATATCGAGAATGATTAGGTCCGGCTTATGCTTCTCAGCATGGTCAACACCGTCCTTACCATTAACGGCGGCACCAACCACTTCAATATCGGCTTCCCCAGACAGCCAGCGTGTCACGAGACCGCGAATAACCGCAGAATCGTCTACCACCAGCACGCGGATCTTCCGCGTCGGGGCTTGGCTATTTAGCGGTTGGGCGGGTGACAGGCTCATACTGGTGCGACCAAGCCAACTTCAGCAAATTTGGATTGCACAATTTCGCTGTCAAACGGCTTCATGATGTACTCATTTGCACCAGATTCAATAGCTTGCGCGATGGCTGTGATGTCGTTTTCGGTAGTACAGAATACCACAACCGGACGGTCGCCACCTGGGTCCGCACGCAAATGACGCAGGAAGTCGATGCCATTCATCACCGGCATGTTCCAATCCAGAAGGATCGCATCTGGCATTGAACTGCGGCAGAAGGACAGAGCTTCTGACCCGTCGCCAGCTTCTTCGACACGGAACGACAAATCTTCCAAAATACGGCGCGCAACTTTGCGGATTACGCGGCTATCATCGACAACAAGGCAGGTCTTCATGATCTTATATCCTGTTTCAGGCAGTGGCGACGCAGAGGAGTTGGTCAATATTCAATGTCATCAAAAGGCGGCCCTCCAGACGATAAACGCCTTGGCTGACATCCTTCCAACTTGGGTTCAAATTCACGGGGTTCGGCTCAAAGTCTGAGTCCGATAGGCGCAAGACTTCACCCACAGAATCCACAAGAATGCCGTAAGCTTCGCCTTGATACTCAACGCCCACAGCCATCATGCCCGCATATCCTTGCGGACGGCCAGGCAGGCCCAAGCGACAGCGGGCGTCAATCGCGGTGACGATGCGCCCGCGTAGGTTCAAGACCCCTGCAATTTCAGGCCGGGCACCGGGTACCGGTGTTAAGCCTTTGAGCGAGAACACATCTTGGATGGCGATCACTTCAACGCCGAACAATTGGTCGGCGACGTGAACCGTCACAAACTCTTTTGTTCCAGCCTTGGCTAAAGCCAATTCGCTTTCTTGGCGCGATGCAAGGGCGTTCATGCGGCAATCTCCAATTTGGCGGCGTTTTCGATGGCGGCAATCAAACTATCCCGGTCGGACTTGCGAACCAGCGAGGCAAAGCCGGTTGCATCGGCATCGGGCGATCCAGATAGCGCGACAATGCTGGTGCCGGCCAAGCGATCATCGCTCAACAAGCGCCGCGCAGAGGCGACATCGACGTCAATGTCGGTCAGCACAGCAGCTGGTTTGCGATATTCAGCGCAGACCAAGGCTGCCGACACGGTCTCAACCGCTTCAACCTCATAACCAGCCGAACGCAGCAGTGGTGACAGGAGGTTTCGGAAGAATGGATTGCGCTCAACTAAAACAATATGTTTGGCTGGCTTGTTGACGCCTGGATCGTCCCAATTGGTCAGGGCCAGGCTCAAATAATGGCTGACGTCGAGGACTTCGGTCGCTTTGCCCTTGATCACGGCCACGCCCAAAAGACCTGCGCGGTCGGCGGCCATTTCGATATCAAGCGCTTCCTCGACAATATCGACGATCTTGTCGACGGCCATCCCCGCTGCCAGACCATTATAGGTGAACACCAAGACTGGTTGGACGCCTGTTGTCGCGATTGGCGCATATGGGTCGGCAGCAACAATCGGCATCAGCTCGCCGCGATATTGCACCAATGTGCGGCCATCGCCTTGCTCGAAAGTAGTTGCGTCCAATTCCTCCAAGCGTGTCACCAGCGATAGAGGCACGGCCTTTGGCTGTTCGCCGCCGGCATGGAAAACAATCATTGATGTTGTTTCAGGACGCTGGCCGCGCTTTTTCTGCACCGCCTCAACCGCTTCTTCGACGACTTCTTCTGCTTGACCCACGCGACGATACACAGCGCCAGGATCAATGATCATGATGACGGAGCCATCGCCTAGAATTGTGGCGCCTGAGAAAGTGCCAACATCGGCTAAGGCCTTCGACAATGGCTTCACCACGATTTCTTCCGTGTCGAACACTTCATCGACAACCACACCGAACAATTGACCCGAATGCTGCATCACCACAACAAATGCCGAGTGGGACTCGTCAATCACTGGGTCACGCGGCGGGACGCCCAAGACCTCGGATAGATCAACCAATGGCAATAAGCGGTCGCGCAAGCGCAAGACGCGTGCGGAATTTAAGATCTCGACCTTGTGCTCTGAAGCACCGCCTGCACCCACGAGTTCCACAATCGACAATTGTGGGATGGCAAAGCGCTGTTGGCGCGAACCGACAACCAAAGCCGACACAATAGCCAGAGTTAGTGGGATCTTGATGAAGAATTTCGTGCCGCGCCCCTCGGTCGATTGCAGATCAATCGTGCCGCCAATCAGCTCGATATTGGTGCGCACCACATCCATGCCGACACCGCGACCAGAAATGCTGGTGACGGCAGCCGCCGTGGAGAAGCCAGGAGCGAAGATAAAGCGATGAATTTGCGAGTCGGACATGGTCCAAGCCAACTCTTCACTAACCAGACCATTCTTGATCGCTTTGTCGCGGATGCGCGCGGTCGAAAGACCTGCACCATCATCCGATACTTCGATCACAATATGGCCGCCCTCATGATAGGCGTTCAAGCGGATTGAGCCGGTTTCAGATTTGCCTGCCGCCGCCCGCGCTGCTGGGGCCTCCAGACCGTGGTCGCAGGAATTGCGGATCATGTGGGTCAAGGGGTCTTTGATCAGTTCCAAGACCTGGCGATCGAGTTCGGTCGCCTCGCCATCCATGATCAGATCGATTTTCTTGTTCAAGTCGCGTGCCGCATCGCGCACAATCCGGGGCAGCTTCTTCCACGCAGAGCCGATTGGCTGCATCCGCGTTTTCATCACACTGTCTTGCAGTTCAGCCGTAACGGCCGAAAGGCGTTGCAACGGGCCTTTGAACTCGCTGTCCGTGGTGTTGCGGACCATTTGCATCAGCTGGTTGCGGGTCAGCACCAATTCCGACACCATAGTCATTAGGGTCTCAAGGACTTCTACATTCACGCGAATGGTCTGATTGGAAGCCACGGCACCACCCTTGGCAGCCGCATCCTCATCGTCGTCTTTGATGGCGCGCATTTCAGGTGCGGCACGGCGTTCAACCGCCGGTGCCGCTGGGGCGGTGACTTCGCCAGTAGAGGCGATTGGGGCGTTGGCAGCAGCGGGTGCTGGTGCCGCGCTGGCTACGGGTTCAATGTCATCGTCTGGTGTCGCAGAAAGGAATGCGGCTTCAAGCTCGGCCAAAGACACTTCGCCGGGCCGCAGTTCGCGGCCTAGGTCTGGATCCCAGCGCAAGCCAGAAGCGGTGGTGGGGGCTGCTTCGGCGACAGGTGCTGGTTCAGGTTCAGGCGCGGGGGCAGCGGCTTCAACCGGGACAGGCGCAGCGCTTGGGGCCGGATGACCCTCAGCAGCTAATTCCAAAGCCCCAATGAGCGCGCTGTCGTCGCCTTCAGGCTCCGCACCCGTTGCTTCCAATTCGGCCAAGATCTCTTTGATCCGGTCGATGCTTTCGAGAACCAATTGCACTTGGTCGGGTGTTGCCACCAAAGTTCCGTCGCGGAATTTGCCTAAAAGCGTTTCACCGGCATGGGCCACAAATTGCAGGCGCGGCAGCCCTAAAAAGCCGCAGGTACCTTTGATCGTGTGGACCAGGCGGAAGATGCTGTTTAGTGTGTCGCCGTCTGTCGGATCGGCTTCAAAAACAACAAGCTGAGTGTCGACAGTTTCGAGGAATTCATTAGTCTCAGTTATGAATTCGCCAAGTAGTTCGTCCATAAAACCAGCCCTTTGTCGACGCGTTGATAATGACGCTTCACGCCAATCGTGTGCACACAATGACGGCGGACGGTTAAGACAGGACTAAATTTTGAGCAGATCTGCAGTTTTATGCCGCTATACGAACAATTAGTTCAACGCGTTCTTCACTTTCACGGGCAGCGAGTTCTGCGCGGGCCCCAGACGCGGTCAAAAACGCCAAATAGGGTTGTACAGAGCGTCCATCAAAGCCGCCTTCTGGCATCTCCCCTGCTAAACCCGCACGTACCGCAGGTTTCAGGCTGGCCCGTGTGCCGGTTGCGATAACATGGAGCGTCAGTTTGTGGTCTTCCTGCGCGCCCGTAATTTCTAATTGACCACCACGCGGTAAGCAATCCAAGCCTACAAGGATCAGATTCATCAAAATTCTGGCTGCGGCGCGTGATGCCGTTTGCACAGGTAATGTCCAGATCAGTTCGGGCTTTTGGCTTTCGACGAAGCGGCGGGCCAATTCCTTGAGTTCACCCAAGTCAGCCGTGCCGACACCGGTCGTCCCGGCCCCAAAAGTTGCACGCATGAATTCAAGCTTCACAGCCGCCTGGCCAGCGGAAGTCCGGATCAGCTCCATCGCCTGTTCGCGCATGTCTGCGCCGTGGTCATCGTCCAATATGTCTAGCGCTGTGGTCAGCGCAGAGATGGGCGACACAAGATCGTGACAGATCCGTGAGGAAATTAGCGCAACGAGGGTTGAGGCATCCATAAGCATGGGCCCTGTGTGCCCCGATTCGGACGATTGCGGTCAGAAGAGCGCACAAGCGGGGTGAGACATTGCGTTTCGCCTTAAAAGCCTTCGCCACCACATCTGGTGTTATCAACATGTAGAGGGGAGCCCGTATTTGTGGAAAACCCTATCACTAGCCCTTGTGTTAAAAAGTCGTGAAGCTACTATGGGTGGGCACTCTAATAGCTGGCCTCAAAGGCTGGGCACAAGATATGGGGATATTCATGACCAATGGCTGGACGGATGATCGCGTCACCCTACTCAAGAAGTTGTGGACAGATGGGCTTTCGGCAAGTCAAATCGCCAAGCAATTGGGCGGCGTCACCCGAAATGCGGTGATCGGCAAAGTCCATCGCTTAGGTTTGGCAGGTCGGGCAGCTCCTTCCCGGCCAGTGAAGCGTATTCCTGTGCCGACTGCGCGACCGCGTCCGGTGCTAGTGGTGCCGCCCCATGTTGCAGCGAAAGTGGAGTCGGCGGTTAAGTCCTTGGCTCCCGCCGCTCCAGCACCGATCGTTAAGCCAGTCGCCAAGCCCGTTCCGCCGCCACAGAAGCGCGGCGATCTGATCGGTGTGCTGCAATTGGGCGCAAATATGTGCAAGTGGCCCATCGGCGATCCAGGTGACCCAGACTTCGGATTCTGCGGCGCACAATGTAGCTCGGGTGCTGTCTATTGTACCGAGCATGCCGCCATTGCATTCCAGCCTGCCCTCAGCCGTCGCCAAGGTGGCAGCAAGGAAGATCGCGCGGCATCAGAAGTACGCCGTCTGGCACGCTTGGCTAATTTTTAGGTCACACAGCTTCGCCAACAAAAGCGTAGCGCTCTCGCCAGAGGGCGCTCCCTTTGTTTTGACATCGTGCGCTCAAATCCGATATCCAAAGGTGCAAAGTCGGGACACTCATCGGCAGTCGCTTTGGCGCAACGGATGCTCGGCTTCTGATCTTGGAAAGGCACCTGAAAAGGTGCCTTTTTTGGTTTTCATACGCACTTAGATTTGTCTCAAGATTGGAGGGCGTTCGCGGCCAGCCAAAGGAAACATCATGATTAATGCATGCTTCCGGTGAGAGACCAAGAAAAGAGCCGCTCCCTCAGGCGAGGGGGCGGCTCTTTTCTTGTCGTTTGCGTTGCCAAATCTTAGTCTTCAAGCAGGCGACGGGCGATCACTTGGGCTTGGATTTCGCCGGCACCTTCAAAGATGTTCAGGATACGGGCGTCGGCCAGTACGCGGCTGACGGGATATTCCAGTGCAAAGCCATTGCCGCCGTGGATCTGCAAGGCATTGTCGGCCGCAGCCCAAGCCACACGTGCGGCCAGAAGCTTGGCCATGCCGGCTTCTAAGTCACAACGCTTGTCTTCATCCTTTTGGCGGGCTGCAAAATAGGTCAATTGGCGCGCGCCGAGAATTTCGGCGGCCATTTGCACGAGTTTATTGTGCACGCGCGGGAACACAAAGATGGCGTCGCCAAATTGCTGCCGGTCGAGTGCATAGGCCAAGCCCAAATCCAGCGCATTTTGCGCTACGCCAATGGCGCGGGCGGCGGTTTGAATGCGCGCACTTTCAAACGTGGCCATCAAATGCTTAAAGCCCATGCCCTCTACGCCACCCAAAAGGTTTTCAGCGGGTATTTTGAACGCATCGAACCCCAGCTCATATTCCTTCATGCCGCGATAGCCCAAAACCTCGATCTCGCCACCGGTCATGCCCTCTGCGGGAAAGGGGGTTTCATCGGTGCCGCGTGGCTTGGGGGCCAAGAACATGGAAAGTCCCGAAAAATTGTTGGTCTCTGGCTTGGTCCGGGCAAGCAAGGTCATCATGTCGGCGCGTGCGGCGTGGGTGATCCAAGTCTTATTGCCCGTGATTTCCCAATGGCTACCTTTATTCTCGCCGCGTGTTCGAAGGGCCCCAAGGTCTGAGCCGGTGTTCGGTTCGGTAAAGACAGCGGTTGGCAGGGTTTCAGCCGAGGCAATGCGCGGCAGCCAATAGTTCTTTTGCTGGTCTGTGCCGCCCGTCAGGATTAGTTCGGCCGCAATTTCCGAGCGGGTACCCAGTGATCCCACGCCAATATAAGCGCGCGATAATTCTTCCGAGACGACGCACATGGCCGTCTTGCCCATGCCAGAGCCGCCAAACTCCTCTGGAATGGTCAATCCAAATACCCCAAGCTCTGCCATCTCTGTCAGAACGGACATGGGGATCAATTCGTCGCGCAAATGCCAGCCATGCGCAAAGGGGGCGACCTTTTCCTGGCCAAAGCGGCGGAAGGTGTCGCGCACCATTTCATAGGTCTCATCAAGGCCGGTGACTTCAATCGTACCCTTGCCTTGGGCTTGGGCAACAAGGTCAGCCGTACGGGTTTTGAGTTCTTGGGTGGCTGCCGCCAGAAGGGCAGTATTGGCTGGGCCAGACAAGGCCTCTTCCACAATGGCTTCAAGACCAAGCTCGGCAGGGCGAATGGTTTCGCCCTGATTCATCGAAATCCCGCCTTTGAGGTCTCCCAGATAGCTGGCGAACAAAAGGCAGGAGAGGGCAGATTCTGTCTCGCCAAACAGGCCATCGTCTTGCAGCTTTTGGGCCCAATTGGCCACTTCCCGCAAGGTCTCAACATAGGTGGCGATCCAAGCTAGGCCGTGCACAATGTGCTGTTCTTGGTCGATCAGCTTGCGGTCAATCTTACCAGCAGGGGCTACACGCTTGCGCACAAAGGCCAGAGCCGCTGTTTTGATCGGCGCAAGGGCCGCCGCACTCTCGCCCAAGAGGGCCGGAACGGTCTGAGGGGATAGGTCCAAGGCAAGCGTTGGCATGGCAGCGTTCATGGTAAGACTCTCTGATTTCGCATATGCAGCATGACATAGCGCACACGCGCCAGAAGGCAAAGGCTAAAATTAGCCCCATCTGCGCAGTATTTTTCTAAATTGAGAGCTTACATCCCTAAATTGGGGATATCATTTTCCAGAAGAGCGCGGTCTGCCGTAAAAATAACCCTGCTGGCCGATAACACCAATCTCTCGCAGGGCTTCAGCTTCTTCCGCCGTCTCAACCCGTTCGGCTACCGTTTCCATGCCAAGTCCGCGGGCTAATTGATCAATCGCCACAACAAAGGCGCGACTATCTTCTCGCGATTCAATATTCTTTACATAAGCGCCATCAATCTTAATCTCATCGAGCGGCAGGGCACGTATGGATCGGAATGAGGTGTGGCCTTCGCCAAAATCATCCAAAGCCAAGCGGGCACCCGCTGCGCGGACAGATTGCCCGAAACGTGCGGCGGCATCCAAATCATGGATCGCAATCGACTCTGTAATCTCCACGGTCAAACGATTCGAGATTGCATGATTATAGGCTAGGATGTCGAGATAATCACGGCAGGCCGCAGAATCCGCGATTGTGCCCGCTGAAACATTGATCGCAAGCTTGATGGTATCTTCGCGTGTCAAAGCACCGAGCGCGAGGTTCAAAGTCTCAATATCTAATTCCCCGACAAGGCCTGCGCGCTCTGCGGCTGGGATGAAGTCGATTGGCGCGACAACACGACCATCCACTTGAATCAGCCGAGATAAGCATTCCCATCGCACCACTTGATTATCGGCGGTCGAGATAATGGGCTGGCGGAATAGGCACATGCGGTTATCTGCGAGGGCAGATTTTAGCATCATGGTCTCAGGGTCATTGGCGGCACGTGGGATCGGCGGCACATATTCTGGAGCAAGCGCCATGATCTCGCGGAACACAATGATCTGGTGGCTGACATTGGCGATCACTTCCAAATTACTTGGACGACGGATCGTGACCGGATAGCCACGGCGCAAGGCTTGAAAGGCAGCGCCTTCGACCGCCAGATCCAGCTCATCAAAATGCGTCGGTGGCCGATCCACTTGCA
This sequence comes from Alphaproteobacteria bacterium, assembly GCA_027485915.1. Taxonomy (GTDB): domain Bacteria; phylum Pseudomonadota; class Alphaproteobacteria; order Caulobacterales; family Aquidulcibacteraceae; genus Aquidulcibacter. The sequence goes on from JAIXQA010000017.1 coordinate 30,380, forward strand.
AGAAAACCGCTGCCTTAACCGGATCAACCCACGATAAGCCACCAGTCGCATCAATCTTGCAGGCAGTTGCATGCAAGAGGCTCAGCGCATCTTCCGCCGGACTAACAGGCGCTTCAGTCAAGGGTTCAGGATGGATCGAATGGACCATTCGAATACCTGTGACCTATTTCCCCATAAAAGAGAAGTCTTAAATTGCTTCTATAAGGGGCTTATGGTTTAGGCACTGGCTTTGGCCGTCCACCTGCGCGCTCTGCTGCTTTTACCGATACTTGGCTTGGCAATGGCACAATGCTCAGAGCCGTTTCGACTGCGGCCAAGGGCACTTCAGGTGGCGTTAGCCAAGGAAGCCCAGTCTTTTTAACATTGGCGCTTGTCGCCTCTAAGTCAGAGGGCTTCAAATTGCCGGTGATCGCAGACAGCGCAATGGTCGCTGCCTGTAAGTCTCGGACTGCTCGCGCTTGGGCCAATTGCGCCTCGAGCAATTCCTGCTGCTGAATCAGCACATCAAGGGTCGTCCGAAGCCCCACAGATTGCTCCAGCTCAGCGCCTTCGAAGGCAATTTGTGCGGCTTTGACTTGTTCGGCAGACGCTGTCACCGCAATCCGTGCCACGCGGGCTTGGTGCCACGCATTGGTTGTGCGCTCCGAAATTTGCCGCTCACCATCGACCGCCGAAAAGCGCGCTGCATTGGCATTGCCCAAAGCCTCCGTCACGCGCGAGCTGACGAGCCCGCCTGTAAAGAGTGGAACCGATAAGCGGGCCGTCACGGCGGTATTGCCGCTCCGGTTGCCGTCAAAGCTTGAATCCACCGCCCAGGCTTGGCTTGCTTGGATGGTGATTTTCGGCCGATTCTCGGCTTCGATTACTTTGGCCCCCGCCATGGCGATCGTTTCACCCAAGCGGATAGCCGCAAGGTCAGGATTGTTGGCGCGTGCCAAAATCAGGGCTTGGTCGAGGCTGGCGGGGCCCACAACTTCCTTGATCTCAGGGGTCAATTCCGTTGGCGCTTGGCCAATCAAACGCTCAATCGCCGATCGGCTAGCATCTACAGCCGCTTCAGCAGCGGCTAAAGCCGTCTTGCTGGCGGCTTGGCGTGCCTCAACCTGGGCCACATCAGTTTTAGTGACATCACCGACTTCAAAGCGGACACGCACAGCTTCAAGCTGCCGGTTCAATGCGGTCAAATTCTGCCTGCGGATGTCAACGGTGCGCAAATCCCGGCGCAGATCTGCATAGGCTGTGACAACATCGCGCATCACCGCCAGTTCACTGGCTGCCAAACGCGCGTCGGCTTGGGCAATCTGGGCTTCGGCCAAGCTCATGGCAGCTTTAACGCGGCCGGCCAACCAAATAGGCTGTGAGGCGGTGATGCCATAGGTCGTTGGTGTTGTTTCATTTGCCAGTCGGCTGGAGATTACGCCAGTTGAACTGATGGAACGGGACCAGGATTCTTGCTGGCCATAGGTGGCTTCACCGCCAATTTGCATGCGCCTTTGTGCAATAGCCTGCACCCGGCGCTCACCGAGTGCGCGGAGATTGGCCCGCTGACTTTCAAGGCCAGGATTGGTTTGCAAGGCCATGGTGACCGCTTCTGGTAGCGACTGGGCCAAGGCTGGGCTGGTCATGGCGGCTAAGAAGGCAAGGGATAAGCTGAGACGGGCGGCGGTTTTTATCGTGGTCATGGTTTGAGCATCTTTGCATTTGTGCACCACTTTACGTGGCGGGGGGAGGGAACTGGTGCGGCTGGTTTTTGCGCCTTGGTTCAGTTCAAAACGAGCGTGACAAAATCTCTTGTCTTGCTTTAACCTTATTTGCTGGACAAAAGAGGGTTGTGTCCGGTGTCCTTTCGTCAAGTTCACAACTAATTGAGCGCAAAATGACTCGTTTGGCTAGATGGCAATTGACCTTGCGACCAGAGTGGCCACACAATGTGGCGCTGTTTGGTCAAAAATGGTTTGTGGAAACAAAGCGAGCCTCTGTTGTTACGTCTACTAAGGGCAGATTGTAATCCATGATGGACGATAAGACTTCAAACGCAGCAGAAACCCCGATATTGGCTGGAACAGGTGAAAACTTTGGGCCATGCAGCCTAGGTCGGCGCGCCATTTTGGGTGGAATTATTTGGCCAGGGCTTTACGCGGCAGGGCTGTCAAGCCTTGCGGCGAATTCTGCTTTCGCACAGTCCCGCGGCACAACAACACCGAGCGAACGTGGTTTCAACCCATTGGCTTGGCTCAATCGTGGGCGGGATAGTTTTGATGCGGTTTATGAAGCCTCAACTGGGGTTGTTGCGGCGCGGATGCGTGACTTTTCGATTCGTGCGCCCGACGGCAATCTTTGCCAGACCCGTATTGCTTATCCCGTGACTGTCTATGATCGCATGCCTTTGGTCCTGTTTTGCCCCGATGCAGGCTGTAAAGGGGCGATGTATGACCCGTTCATTGGGGCTTTGGCGGCGAGCGGCTATTTCGTCATCGCCTTGGATGATCCCCGTGCCGTAAGCTTGAAGGCCAGTGACGGCTCAGCTTTGGTAGCCACTTCGCCTGACGTACGTGGTCCAAGCTTGGCTGAAGCCCGCTTCTTAATCGACATGACCGCAGAGGCTGCTCAAATATTGGGCTCACGCGCCAATCGTGTGGATGCGTCGCGTGTTGGCGTAGCCGGTCACGGGGAAGGGGCTTGGATGGCGCTGAGCTTGGCTGGTTGGGGGTCGAGTGAGTCTGATGTGGCCACAGCGCGCGATGGTCGGGTGATGGGAGCCTTTGTGCTTGCCCCTACGCCACTTGAAGCCAATGCACGTATTGTCAACGCGGTCAGCGATGGCGGCGCGTTGGCGCTATTAGCAGGGCCAGCGGGTTCATTGCCGCCAGCTCTGCCGGGAAGCGGGTTGATTGCTCTTGGCCTTCCGGCGCAATCCAACACATTTGGCGGTTTGATTGGTAATCCGGCCGCAAGCCGCCGCAATGGGAAGCGCCAAGTCGCCGAACCAAAGCCTCTTGCAGCGGCCGTTGCCGCTGCATCGGTCTTTTTTGATTGGGGCTTGAAGCGGCAAAGCGATCGTCGGCGGACGCTTCTGGGATTGAATGGTCGCGTGGTTGAAGGATTGACCCAGCCTTTGCTTCTGAGCCGTGCGTAAGGTGTTGTTTGCTTGCCTATCTGCCCATCAAACCGGTTGATTCCGCCTGCGCGCATGTCATTTGGTCAATCAGAACTGCAAAATTTCTGCCGGGCTAGTGCGAAAGCAAGACAATGCTCTTAAATAAGCGGGTCTCAACCCGATGGTCGAATTGGACAGGCCAAGGTTGATGGGGAGGCTTTAGGCCAATGAGTGATGATGCAAATGCCACCAAAACACCCGTAACCGATACGGTGTCGGCGGAAGCAATGCTGCCCGAGATCAAGGTTGAGTCAAAGGATTTGACCCGTATTCGCGGTCAATTATCGTTGGATGACCGGGCATCGATTGCCACTTTTGGCGACAATGCGCAGCGCAACGTCGTAGCCTATGCCGACCGAATTCTGGCGCAAACCCAAAACCGCGAACTGGGTGAGACCGGTCGCCTTTTGACGGATATCATTGCCAAAGCAAAAGGCCTTGATCCTGCTGCCATGCAGAAGAAAGGCTTTTTCGGTAAATTGTTTGGCGGTGCCAGAGCCGAGATCGAGAAATTCAAGGGCAAGTTTGAGGACGTGGCTAGCCAGATCGATGCCATCGCCATCCAATTGGAAAAGCGCAAGGACGGACTGCGGCGCGACATTGCGGTAATGGACGATCTGCACGAGCAGACCGCAGCCTCAATCGCCCAGCTCAGCGCCTATATTGAGGCCGGTGAGGCGTTTGCTGCCGAAATCAAAGCAACCCGCCTGCCAGAGCTTAAGACCATTGCCGATGAGGCTTTGTTGACCGGCGATGGCATGATTGAAGCCCAAGCCTACCGCGATGCCCAGCAGGCGATGGAGCGGCTGGAAAAGCGGATATTTTACTTAAAGCAAGCCCGCCAAATCGGCATTCAACAATTGCCGCAGATCCGCATTGTGCAAGCCGGTGATGAGACTTTGGTGGAGAGCTTACAAGCTTCCACCCGCCTGACCATTCCCTTGTGGAAGCAAAAGATGGTGCTGCTCTTGGGACTGCGCCGTCAAGAAGATGCATTGGCCATGCAAAAGGCGGTCACTGACGCCACCAACGAGATGTTGCGTCAGACTTCGTCTATGATGAAGGATCAAGCGATTGCGATTGAAGAACAATCCCAGCGTGGCATCGTCGATCTTGAAACCTTGGAACAGGCCAATCGCGACTTGATCGATACGATCTCGGGCGTCCTGTCCACGCAGGAAGAGGGTCGTCAGAAGCGCGCCATGGTCGAAAAGCGAATGGACGAAATGACTCAGGAATTGCGGCAAGCCTTGGTGCAAGGGCGTGTGACTTAATTCATGGCCCGACGCCGCTCAAAAGACTGGTTGAAGGAAGAGTTTAACGTTCGGATTCGTTCGCCGCAGTCCTTTGGCGTGCTTGCCTTTTGGTTCTTTATCTGGGCTATTTGCGACTTTAATCCTTGGGTGGGTTTCGGCCTATTTTTCGCGGCCGGTGGCTCTCTCGGTTTCTTTGGTGGCAAGCGCGACACCGTGGATGACCTGTGGGGATATGATTCCGACGATGTGGATGATGAAGACGAGGAGGATAAGCCGCGTCGCCAAGGCGGTGAGTCCGAAGCCGCAGCCCGTGCGCGCGCCAATGGGGAGGCTTTACCCGCGCCCGAAGCACCACCGAAACTGCATCAAGCCGTTATTGAAGATGCTAAGCCTTCGTTGGTGCGACTGGAGGCCGCAGCCAGTGTCGCGGAAGGAGAACTTGGCGCACGCTTACGCAATATGGTTGCGCGCGTTAAGGAAGTGGAGATGGGTCTGAGACAAGACCCGTCAAAATTGTCCGATGTCCAGCGCCTCTTCACCTATTATCTGCCCGCCACTGCTGACCTTTTGAGTGCGCGCGGTGCGGTAGCCGGGGGTGCCGATCCGGCACGTCTGGCTGAAATTGATACGATGATTGGCAAACTTGACCTTGCCTATACCGACTTTGCTAGTCGACTGCGTGGCCATGATGCCCGCAGCCTCGAGATTGATTTGCGTTTGCTCGATCAGTCCTTGGACGATGAATTCGCGCATAAGACAAAGGGCTAAAGGATGGCGAAGCCTCCGTCTCGTTCGAACAAGCCTGGCAACACGGGGGCTGGGACGTCGTGGTGGGTGATACTTGGCTCCATGGCTGGCTCGTTGGCGGTTGGTGGCCTCTTGCTGGTTGAAGTGCGCTCAGGTCCGATTGTCGCCGGTATCGTTGCCTTGTCGCTCTATGGCTTTTTGACGGTAGGGCTGCCACGCCTGTTCAAAAGCAAAACCGTTCAGGAAACGCCCACCCCTCCAAAGCTTGATCCAGAAGATGACGATCCACGCCATGCCCTCATGGTCGAGGCCCACCAGCATCTAACATGCGTGCGCAATGCGATCCCGGCTGTACCGTTGGAAGTCGGACATGTGTTGGATGCTTTGGTCCGCCACGGCCTGGCCATTCTAGAGACAGTGGCAAGCCAGCCCGAAAAGCTGAACCCAATTCTACGCTTCTTTACTTATTATCTGCCTGCCACCGCCGATCTGGTCTCGGATCGGTTGAAGCTCGAGTCGCATGCTGGCCAAGCCCGTTTGGCCGAAATTGATCAGACGCTTGGTCGCCTCAAAGAAGCTTTCGCCAGTTTTGAACGCGCGGTGGTCGAACCAGACTTGGCCTCTGTCGATCTGGATATCGAGCTTCTAGACCGCGCCTTGAAGGATGATTTGGCACCACGTTGAGGTCCGGGTTCGAACATAGGGATAAAGTCCCACTGGGCCCGCAAAACGGCGCGATGGCAAAATCGATTACACTTTTTGACGCCTAATCTTGCGCAGAAACAAGTGTCGGATGGCTTCAATGCAAGCAACCTGAAGCCTCTCCAGGCCAGTTGGCTTGGGTGGTGGCATTCGCTGGATGCATTCTGGGATCAATGATCGGACTCAAGTATCGGCAAATCAAGCTCTCTAGAGGCCCGGTGCTTAAGGCATCTGTTTGTCACTTGGAAGGCTTCAACATACCTAAAGAACGAATAACGTGCCTCAATCAATTGTCTTTCCACCTCATTATACTGCAAAATCGGCATGATTATAAATTTATTATTTCTTTCCAACTAACATCACACCCATGTGAACAACCACTCAGCTCCTGCAGTTGGTTGAAGGAATGGGTCAATGAAGTTCTCCAAGCATGTGTTAGCGACCAAAGTTACGTCACTTGAGCGCGGCAATGTCGCAGTGATGTTTGCACTGGTTTCATCGGTATCCCTTGTCGTGCTTGGAGCTGCAATTGAACTGACCCGTATCTCTGGTGCCAAAGCCTCACTGGCCGCCGCAGCAGATGCTGGTGCCTTGGCGGCCAAGCGCGATCAGACCGACAAAGCCTCTCAGGGCGAAGCGCTGTCTCGCGCGTCGGCGGCTACGGTGGGTGTCAAGGCATTCCTCTCCTCTGCTCCGGGGGCTGACAGAGGTGTGAGCAATTTGCAGGCGAATGTCACCTGGGATGCCGATGGGTCGGCGCGCCTGACTGGCACGGCCACTCAGAGCTTGATCCTTGGTGGCGTGGTCGGTCGCTCAACGGTTCAATTGAGTGCCGTTGGCGTTGCTACGGCTGGCGCCGATCGCAAATTGGAAGTTGCAGTTGTCATGGATACAACGGCCTCCATGTTTCAATATGATGGCCGGCCAACCACGCGCTTCACCCAAATGCGCAGCGCGGCAAAGCGCTTCGTCAATACCCTATTTGACACGATTACCATTCCAGACCGCTTGCGGGTGGCAGTTATTCCTTGGACAACCACGGTCAATATTCGCGGCGAAGTACCCGACCAAACTTGGGATAATTCGGCTGGACCGGTCCGCAGCACGGCCGATGCTGGCACGCGTTCATTGCCATCTAGCCCAATTAGTCGTTCTTCCAATATTTCCGAGAGCAGCTCCACCTTGAACTCGATGTTCGCGCCGGTTGGCTGGCGCGGCTGTATTTCGGGCAATGGCGAAAGCCTAACCGCCAACGATGATACCAAGGCGGGCATGAGCTGGAATGCGCTGCGCGTTCCGCCGCGCGTCAATAACTCCACGCGCACTAAGGGCTTTACCGCGACAAAAATGTGCGACAATTGGACGGGTTGCGGCGGAGGCGGCGGC
>JAIXQA010000019.1 GCA_027485915.1 Alphaproteobacteria bacterium
ATTAAAGCCACGCGACTGCGATCGACATAGGCTTGGGCAAGCAAAAGCTCCACCGCCCCTTTGGCTTCCGCTAAACGTTGGAACGCGGATGACCCCGAAGCATCGACGACTAAAATTGTTGTTGCTTCTTTGGGTTGGGCAAAGCAACGGATGCGGAAGTCACTTTTGCGAACTTCGATGCGCTTAACTGTGGTTACGCCTTCGACTTCTGGGCGGCGGCGCAGCTTTTGCCACGGTGCCGCCGCGCGTAAGGTCTCGATGATGTTGAGGCGTTCTCCGGGCTTTAAGGTCCCGCTGCGAGAGCGGATGGGGCGACCGCGCAGCGGCGACTTCTGCACCGCCCCAGCGCCACTGCCAGTCGCGCGGCCTTGCCGATTGGGCTTGGCTTGGCTTCCCAGTGCCGCAATCAATTCAGCAGGTAGAGCGGACTTTACCGCATCGACCAGAATTTCGCTGGGATTAGGTTGGTTCTTGGCCTCGGCTTCTGCTTGGGTATCGGGTGGGGTTTCCGTTGGCGGTGGAGGCCCTGTGTTGGCTTCGGCGGGTTCAACTTCATCTTGGCTTTCTGGCGGCTCGGCCTCATCGGGCTGACGGTCTTCGGCCGGTGGGGGCAGTTGCAGGGCTTGGGGTGCCAAGACCAATTGGGCAGCCAAAGTCACATCGCCCAGATTGGCCGCTTGCCTGCCGTCTAACGCTGCCACCATGCGCGCGACCCGTAAGCATAATAAGGCTGGCCGCGCCGAATTTAGGCCAAAGGCTTGGGCAGCCTCGCAAATCGCGTCGACGAGCGTCTCTTGCTCTAAACCGACCCCCGGCAGAGCCGCCTTTGCCTGTTGAATATGTTCAAAGCTTGCGCCATCGCCAGCCAAATCCGCCAGCCCCAAGCCATTCCCATCGAGGCGAAAGCTACACCGCTCTAAGAGAGCAAAGGGTAGGGATTCTTCGGAGCCTATGCTTTCATCCAGCAGGATTAGGCCAAAGTGCGCGGGCAATAGAGATGTCAGCCCATCCCGCTCCAACTGAAATTGGCCTTCATCCAATGCCGCTGCGATGCGGGCAGCGGTGGCCGAGCTCAAACGCTCTGCCATTGGCAAAACCAAGACCCCGCCATCGACTTCGCTTAATAGGCCGCGCTGCACAACAGGTTGGCCTAAGGCGAGGCTGGTTGCGAGATCTAGGCCACCAAGTAGGCGGTCATCCCCGGTTTGCACGGGGCAGCGGCGCAGCGGCGCGCCCTCTGGCAACAGCTCTTTCAGCAGGTCGAGCCAGGCATCAAAGAACGGGCTACTGCGCCCTTTGATGGATATGCCGCCCAAGCCGTGGGGATCCATCGCAAACAAAGTGGCGATCAGCAGGGCTTCCGGCCAAGCGGCGCAAGGCAGCTGGTCGGTCTGCGCCGCTTGGGTCATGATCCAAACAGGTCAGTCATGGCGCGCTCAATCCGGGTGGACGAGCCGGTTTCATCAAGTGGATTACGGCGCAGGCGGTGGCGCAAAGCCATCACGGCAATGCCGCGCAAATGATGGTCTTCTACCTTGGAGTCGCCCTCAAGGGCTGCAACGGCCCGGGCGGCACGGATCAAGGTCAGCTCGCCGCGTAAACCATCAACGCCGACAGCCATGCACAAGCGCGACGCCCATTCCAATGCTGCGTCGGGTGTCTCAATCTTGCTGAGGCGCGCGCGTGCGGCAACAATCTTTTCGCGGACCGCCGCTTCGGCCTCTGCCTGACGGGCGGCAAAGGCTGCGCTGTCGCGGTCAAAGGAGTCGCGGCGGCGCACAACTTCCACCCGCAAGGCCAATTCGTCGGGCGTTTTCACATCCACGGACAAGCCAAAGCGGTCTAGCAATTGCGGACGCAACTCCCCTTCTTCTGGATTACCACTGCCGATCAAGACAAAGCGGGCAGGGTGACGCACGCTAAGGCCCTCGCGCTCAACCACATTCTCGCCAGAAGCCGCAACGTCGAGCAGCAAATCGACCAAATGATCATCAAGCAAATTCACTTCATCGATATAAAGAAAGCCGCGATGCGCGCGTGCTAGGAGGCCAGGTTCAAAATGCTTTTCGCCTTGGGTTAGCGCGCGCTCCAAATCCAATGCACCGACCACACGGTCTTCTGTTGCACCCAGTGGAAAGTCGACTACAGGTGTCGCCATCTCACCCACGTCGGGTACTTCGCCATCTAGGCGGTGGATACAGCCTGTTGCGCAACTGGTTCTGTCTGCGCGTGGGTCGCAATGATATTGGCACGCCTTCACCATTTTGATCGGTGGAAGCAGGGCGGCTAAGCCCCTGACGGCGGTGGACTTACCCGTGCCGCGATCGCCAAACACCATAACCCCGCCAATGCCTGGGTCTGTTGCTGCGATCAGCATGGCCAGCTTCATGTCGTCTTGGCCGACAATGGCTGTAAAGGGGAAGGCGATACGCATCAAAAAGGCTCCAAAAGGAAGGGGTTGGCTTTAGGCATTCGCCTCGGCCAGCGATCGAACCATAGCATCTGGTTCTTCAAATGGCTTGCGCTCTTGGGGGTCTGAAGTCAGGCCATAAGGTGCGGTCAATTGCCACACATGGTCTGGAATCATGTTTTTCATGCGCTGAGGCTCTTCGCGGCGCAGATGTAAAACGGTCTCAATCGCTTTCATTTCGATCCGCGTCCGAGCAAACTCTAGGCCGCGCGGCCCGATCCGAGGCATCAGCCAACCAACTAAGGGCCGCACCCAATTGGGCATCCCGCGCAAAGGCAAGCCACCGGCCGCGCGCTCCACATTGGCTTTAAAGCCTTTCACCGCACTGGCGCGCTTGCCGTGGCTGGTCGGGGCGGTCAAAGCGACCTCATCGCCTAACAGCGACAATAATTCTTCGCCGCGTTCATTGCGAACCAACAGCCATTGCTCGCCCTGCCCGCCCATATAGCCAACCGTAATGTCGGCAAGTGCATTGGTATAATCGACACAGGTCCGGCAAGTCAGCGGAAAGAAGTCTGGCGGCAGCTTTGAGATGGGTAATTGCAAGAACGGGATAATCTGCTTGTGACCATCATCAAACCGCAGCTCGACATGATAGTCCGCCCGGAATTCCAAATAGCTGATGGTCTCTGGCTGATCGGAGAGAAGGTCCAGAAACTGATGGAAGCTTTCGGTGGTCGTATTGTCAGAGCAGGGCGTGCCGATCACATAAAGGCGCTCAAAGCCAAATTCGGCCTCCAGCGCCCGCAGGGCATAAACTTGGCAGGGGATGCCAATCACCGCGAGGCGCTTATAGCCCAGCTCTCGCGCGGGTTCTAACAGCGCCAATAAAGGCGCATAGCCCATGCGCATCCCGCGGCATTGGGCAAGCTCAGAGGCCTCTGTTACCAAAGTCGGCACAGGCCGCCAACGATCCTTTGGGTCTGGCTTCATTGTTAGGACCGCATCAACCGCGCCCGTTTCAAGTAAAAGCTCGGCAAGACGGGTGGTAATCCCAGTCCATTGCGCCCCGGCGCGCGGACTTTTCAACTTGGCTTGATGCATGGCCTTTACCGGGCCAAAAAACAATTCGTCGCCAAGGTCGGTATCGCGGGCGCGTCCATGCACTTGGGCTTCCATTGCCGGATAGTTTGGGCTGATAAACTGGCAGGCCCGCCCGCAGCGTTTTGGGTCGGACGTGCGCGAGATTCCACAATCGGTACAAAGAGAACGTGCGGGCGCTGGGTTGTTGAGCGCCTGGCTTATCCTCGGATCGTCTGGCCCAACGCCCGGTGAACGACTTGTCGAAGATTTCACCCTAACCTCATCTGCTGCCCGCATCATTCCTGACTGTCTCACCCTGCGAACAAATTGCAAGGCTTTGTTCGCTGGATGACTGTCAAAAGTTTTGGACGTCTATTTCTATTGACAAGATATGAGAGGGAGGCATACCTTGCGGGATGGCCTTATCAGAGGTCCGATTTCTGCTGGAGAATTCCGATGTTGATGCAGCCTTCTAACTCACACGAATGGCGTGTTTCTGAGTCTCATGTCGGTAAAGCCTCCGAACGAAAAAAGGCTTCCGTCTCAATTCTTAAGCGCTGGATTGATAGCCTGTTGCAATTTGCCAATCCGTGGCCAGCCCATGCCGGCTCCAGCTCCGTTTCCCATACCAAACATTCCCATGCCAATAGAGACGGGGCATCCTGAACATGAGTGATGCTGCCACGTTGACCAGCCCTGCCCAAGAGGCGCGCCCAGTTCTTCGCGAACGAGGTCAGCGGGAAGTGTTCTGCGGGCTTACCGGCATTGTGTGGTTGCATCGAAAAATCCAAGACGCGTTTTTCTTGGTCGTAGGCTCTAGAACCTGCGCCCATTTGATCCAATCCGCTGCTGGCGTGATGGTGTTCGCTGAGCCTCGTTTTGCGACGGCGATCATGGAAGAGCGGGATTTGGCGGGCCTTGTGGATGCCAATGAGGAGCTTGACCGGGTGGTGGACAGGCTCCTGTCGCGTCGCCCGGACATCAAATTGCTCTTTCTCGTCGGCTCTTGTCCGTCCGAAGTCATCAAGCTCGACTTGTCACGTGCGGCAGAGCGCTTATCGAAAAAGCACAGCCCTTCGGTGCGTGTGCTGAACTATTCCGGCAGCGGCATTGAAACCACCTTCACCCAGGGCGAAGATGCGTGCTTGGTTGCTTTGGTACCAGAAGCCCCTGTGGCGGCAGATGATGCACCAGCCTCGCTGTTGATCGTTGGCACATTGCCCGATATTGTGGAAGACCAATTCTCCCGACTGTTTAATCAGCTAGGCATTGGGCCGGTTCATTTCTTTCCGCCCCGCAACTCGCAATCCATCCCCGAGATTGGTCCCAACACGAAATTTTTGTTGGCTCAGCCGTTTTTAGGCGAAACCGCGCGTGCCTTGGCAGAGCGTGGCGCACAACATTTGCCTGCGCTCTTCCCTTTTGGTGCAGAGGGCACAACCCATTGGCTTAAGGCCGCTGCCGATGCTTTCGACATTCCTGAGCTTCACTTCCTGGCAGTTGTGGCACCCGGGCGCGAGCGCGCCAAGCGCGCTTTAGACGCCCAAAAGCAGCATCTGGCAGGCAAGAGTATTTTCTTCTTCCCAGACTCGCAAATGGAACCCAGCCTCGCCCGCTTCTTGTCGCGAGAGCTTGACATGAAGCTGATCGAAGTTGGCACCCCCTACCTCAATCGCCAGCTTCTCAGCGCCGAGATGGACTATCTGCCTGCGACCGTCACGTTGAGCGAGGGGCAAGATGTTGATCGTCAGCTTGATCGCTGCCGCGCCGCTAAGCCTGATTTGGTTGTCTGCGGCATGGGCCTCGCCAATCCACTCGAGATGGAAGGTATCTCCACGAAATGGTCGATCGAGCTTGTCTTCTCACCGGTCCATGGTTTCGACTGCGCGGGTGATTTGGCTGGCTTATTTGCCCGCCCGCTTTACCGCCGTTCTGTGTTGAGGGTTTAGTTCGATGCAATTGACGGTTTGGACATATGAAGGCCCGCCCCATGTTGGGGCGATGCGCATCGCAACCGCGATGAAAGGTGTCCATTTCGTCCTGCATGCGCCACAAGGCGACACCTATGCAGACCTGCTGTTCACGATGATCGAACGTCGTGGCGCGCGTCCGCCGGTGACCTACACCACTTTCCAAGCGCGTGACCTTGGCACCGATACCGCAGAAATTTTCAAGACGGCCGCCCGTGACGCGTTTGAGCGTTTTGACCCGGACTTGATGCTGGTGGGGGCATCGTGCACGGCTGAGCTCATCCAAGACGATCCAGGCGGCTTGGCCCGCGCGCTAAACCTGCCTGTTCCCACTATTACCCTCGAATTACCTTCCTATCAGAAGAAGGAAAATTGGGGTGCGGCCGAGACATTTTATCAAATCGTCCGTGGTCTTGCGACCGAGGCCCCGGCCCCCAAGGCTGAGGGTGCGAAGCCAAGCTGCAACATTCTCGGCGCGACTGCCCTGGGCTTCCGGCACCGCGATGATGTGATCGAAATCACCCGCTTGCTCCATCAGCTTGGGATTGAGGTCAATGTTGCGGCCCCCATGGGGGCCACGGCAGACGATATCCGGCGCCTGCCAGAAGCTGACTTTAACGTCGTGCTCTACCCCGAAATTGCTGACACCGCTGCCCGTTGGCTGGAGCGTCAATATGGTCAAAAGGCGGTTCGTACCATTCCCATGGGCTTTCAAGCTACGTGTGAATTTGTCCGCGAAGTGGCTGCCTTGGCAGGGGTCGACCCAGAACCTCTCTTGTCGCAGCATGGTTCGCACATGCCATGGTGGGCACGGTCGGTCGATTCCAATTATCTGACCGGCAAGCGCGTCTTTGTGTTTGGGGACGCCACCCATGCCATGGCCGCAGCCCGAGTCGCGAAAGAAGAGCTTGGCTTCGAAGTAGTGGGCCTTGGGTGTTATAATCGCGAGTTCGCGCGGGATGTGCGGGCCGTCGCGGCCGAGTTGGGCGTCGAAGCCCTCATTACCGACGATTATTTGCTGGTTGAGGAAACCATTGCCGCGCTACAACCCGAATTGGTTCTGGGCACGCAAATGGAACGCCATATCGCCAAACGTCTTGGTGTGCCTTGTGCGGTGATTTCGGCACCAGTACACGTGCAAGATTTTCCTGCCCGCTATGCCCCTGTGATGGGTTTTGAAGGTGCGAATGTGCTGTTCGACACTTGGGTCCATCCTTTGGTGATGGGCTTGGAAGAGCATTTGCTGACCATGTTCCGCGAGGACTTTGAATTTAATGATGCGGCAGGGCCGTCCCACCTTGGCGGTCACGCCAAAGTCGAGGCCGCAGCACAACCACTTGTGCCAGAAGCGCAGAGCGCGCCAACTGCGGCTACTGCCCCCATCCAAGAAACCATCACCGTTTTAAATTGGAGCCCAGAAGCCACCAAGGAGTTGTCGAAAATCCCCTTCTTTGTCCGGGGCAAAGCCAAACGTAACACCGAGCGTTACGCTGCTGAGCAGGGCCTAGAGACCATCTCTATTGAGGCGCTTTACGATGCCAAAAGCCACTTCGCACGTTGAAGACGGCCCCAGTTCGCGCCCACGAGATGGGGGCACAACCGTACGGGTGGTGATCGTTACGCTGGATAATCATCTGCGGACTTTGGTACAGCGCGCGTCAGATGCGTTGGCGTCTGAGAACTCGGGCATCCGGGTCGATATGCATGCTGCAACTGACTGGGCGGAAAAGGCCGGTGCACTTGAAGCTTGCCTGAGCGACATCGCTCTTGGTGATATCATCCTTGTCTCCATGATGTTCGTGGACGAACATATTCAAGCCGTGCTGCCTGCGTTGGCCGCGCGCCGCGACCATTGCGATGCCATGATTGGCATCATGTCGGCGGGCGAAGTGGTGAAAATGACCAAGCTGGGTAATTTCAGCATGGATGGCTCTGACAAGGGCCCGCTTGCTATGTTGAAGCGCTTGCGTGGCAATAAAACAAAGTCGGGCGGAAGCTCTGGCGCGGGGCAAATGGCCATGCTGCGCCGCTTGCCTAAGCTGTTGAAATATATTCCAGGCCCCGCCCAGGACCTACGGCATTATTTTTTGACCATGCAATATTGGCTATCAGGCTCGCAAGAGAATGTTGTCTCCATGGTGCGCAACCTGATTGGTCGCTATGCCAATGGCGAGCGCAAGGAATTGCGCGGCGTGATGCAGGCAGCTGCCCCTATCGACTATCCTGAAGTCGGCCTTTACCACCCCCATGCCGCACAACGTATCAGCGAAAGCTTGTCGGCTTTGCCAGAATTGCGCCGTGAACATAAGGGCACGGTTGGCGTCCTTTTGTTGCGCTCGTATGTTTTGTCAGACGACGCTGGTCATTATGCAGGCGTGATCGAAGCCTTGGAGGCACGCGGCCTTCGTGCCATTCCAGCCTTCGCCAGTGGCCTCGACTCCCGCCCGGCCATCGAGAAATTCTTTATGGCCGATGGCCGCGTCACCGTGGATGCCATTGTATCTCTGTCTGGTTTCTCCCTTGTAGGTGGCCCTGCTTATAATGACGCCGTCGCGGCCGAAAAAGTGTTGGCAGAGCTGGACGTCCCTTATGTCTCGGCGCAGCCGCTGGAATTCCAGACCTTGCAAGGTTGGGGCGGCTCTCACATGGGTTTGTCGCCGGTTGAATCCACCATCATGGTCGCCATTCCCGAATTGGATGGCGCAACCGCCCCCATCGTTTATGGCGGTCGTTCGGATGGGTCCGGTGCTGCCTGCACGGGGTGCAACCACGCCTGCACGTTTGAGGAAGAAAAAGGTCCACCGCGCATGCGGGTCTGTCCTGAACGTGCGGAGACTTTGGCCGACCGCGTCGCCAAAATGGTCAAGCTTCGCCGGACAGAGCGGGCCGAGCGCAATCTGGGCATCGTTCTGTTCAATTTCCCGCCAAACTCCGGCTCTGTTGGCTCTGCGGCCTATCTCGCCGTCTTCGCATCCTTGTTCAACACGCTGACCACGCTGAAGGCCGAAGGCTATGATGTTGAGTTGCCAGAGTCGGTGGATGCCCTCCGCGACAGGCTGTTGGTCGGCAATTCCACCCGCTTTGGAACAGATGCCAATGTCCACACTCGCATTTCGGTTGACGATCATGTGCGCCGCGAACGTCATTTGGGCCAGATCGAAGCGCAATGGGGCCCCGCACCCGGCAAGCAATTGAGCGATGGTCGCTCGATCTTTATTCTAGGCGCACAATTTGGTCGTGTCTTTGTTGGTCTCCAGCCAGGCTTTGGCTATGAGGGCGACCCCATGCGCCTGTTGTTTGAAGCAGGCTTCTCACCCACGCATGCCTTTTCCGCCTTTTATCGCTATTTGCGGGAAGATTTTAAAGCTTCCGCCCTTCTGCATTTTGGCACCCATGGTGCCTTGGAATTCATGCCGGGCAAACAAGTGGGATTGACGGGGGATTGCTGGCCAGAGCGCTTGATTGGCGATATCCCCAATTATTATCTCTATGCTGCCAACAATCCCTCAGAAGGCGCTTTGGCAAAACGTCGCGGCGGTGCGACTCTGATCAGCTATCTGACCCCGCCGATTGTGCAGGCTGGCCTCTATAAGGGCTTGCAAGATCTGCGTGAAAGCATTGGTCGCTGGCATGGTGCTAGAGACGGTGATGGTGTTGACCGCGACAGCCTGATCGACCTCATCCAAAGCCAAGCCTCCGCCTTAGACCTTGCCCCTGCCACCCCTGCGTGGAGGGGGCCTTGCGCGGTCGAGATGGAGACATTGCAAGCCCGCGTCAGCGAATTGAACGATGCGCTGATCCCCGAAGGCCTGCATGTCATCGGCCAAGCCCCATCGATGGAAGAGCGCATCGACCTGCTGCTAGCAATGGCCAATGGCGTCCCTGACTCTGCTTTGCCGCGTTCGGTAATTGAGGCGCTCGTCCATGGCGCGAGCCCCTTAGATGCGATTGAGGCCGCTGGCCTCAAGTCCAGCCGCACCTTGGTGGAGCGCTTGGAGGCTTTAGCTACAAGCAATAGCTTGATGGAAACCGATCACGAGCTATCCGCTTTGATCCATGCCCTTGATGGTGGTTATATCCGCCCAGCACCCGGCGGCGATTTGGTTCGCACGCCTGCAGTCCTGCCAACTGGTCGCAATCTACATGGCTTTGACCCGTTCCGCCTGCCTAGCGCTTTCGCCACGCATGATGGCGCGCGCCAAGCGCGCAAATTGCTCGATCGACATATGGATGAAACCGGGGCCTTCCCAGAAACCATTGCCATGGTGCTCTGGGGTTCTGATAATCTGAAGAGTGAAGGCAGCACGATTTCGCAAGCGCTCTATCTGATGGGTACGCGTCCTCGTTTTGACAGTTATGGCCGCCTCTGCGGGGCGGAACTTATTCCCCAAGAAGAGCTCGGTCGGCCCCGCATAGATGTCGTCATGACGTTGTCCGGCATTTTTCGCGATCTTCTTGCCTTGCAAACCCGCATGTTGGCTGAGGCAGCTTGGCTTGCCGCCAGTGCGGATGAGCCTGACGATATGAACTTTGTTCGTAAGCATGCTTTGGCCCAGCAGGCTAAAAGCGGCTGTGACTTGGAGACGGCCTCCTTGCGGGTCTTCACCAATGCGGACGGGGCTTATGGGGCCAATGTCAATCAGATGATTGATGCCAGCTGCTGGACAGATGAGGATGAACTGGCAGAAGCCTATCAAAGCCGCAAATGCTTTGCCTACGGCCGTAAGGGTCCACCGATACGCCAGTCGGCTGTTCTGGAAAGTATTCTGAAGACAGTCGATCTAACCTATCAAGGCCTCGACTCAGTAGAGCTCGGCGTCACCACGATTGACCATTATGTCGACACATTGGGCGGCATTACCAAAGCGGTGAAGCGCGCTCGTGGCGTCGATGTGCCTGTTTATATCTCAGACCAAACCCAAGGCGATGGCAAGATCCGAACTTTGGCTGAACAAGTCACGTTTGAGACCCACACCCGCATGCTTAACCCACGTTGGTATGAAGGCCTGTTGTCGCATGGCTATGAAGGCGTGCGTCAGATCGAAGCTCAAGTGACCAACACTATGGGCTGGTCGGCCACAACCGGTCAGGTTCAGCCTTGGGTCTATCAAAAAATCAGCGAGACCTATGTGCTCGATGACGCCATGCGCCAGCGCATGGCCGCTCTGAACCCGAAAGCTTCCGCCCGGATGGCTAATCGCCTTCTGGAAGCCCACGCCCGCAATTACTGGCAGCCCGACAGCGCGACTTTGGAAGCGCTCCGCAATGCCAGCGATGAACTTGAAGACAATTTGGAAGGCATCGCAGCCGCCGCTGCCTGACCTAGGAGAAGTAACCATGGCTCTATTAGACCTACCCCGCGGCCTGAAACCCAGAGCGACCCCGATCACACGGGCACCTTCCTTGCGCGGCGATGGCGAAGGCAGCGTTCAAGTAGAGCTTGATCCCAATTTGAAGATCGACAAAGCCAAAGTGTTCGCCATTTATGGCAAGGGCGGGATCGGCAAGAGCACGACGTCTTCCAATTTGTCGGCGGCCTTCTCGAAGCTAGGCAAGCGGGTCCTGCAGATTGGTTGCGATCCCAAGCATGACAGCACCTTCACTTTAACCAAGCGCCTTGTTCCGACCGTCATTGATGTCCTTGAAAGCGTCGACTTCCACAGCGAGGAATTGCGCCCTGAGGATTATGTCTATGAAGGCTATAATGGCGTAATGTGCGTTGAGGCCGGTGGCCCGCCAGCGGGCACGGGCTGTGGTGGCTATGTCGTCGGGCAAACGGTGAAGCTTTTGAAAGAGCATCATTTGTTGGAAGACACCGATGTAGTCATCTTCGACGTTTTGGGCGATGTGGTGTGCGGTGGCTTTGCAGCCCCCCTGCAACATGCTGAGCGTGCCCTGATCGTTACCGCTAATGATTTTGACTCCATCTTCGCGATGAACCGGATTTTGGCGGCGATCAAAGCCAAGTCGAAAAACTATGACGTGCGTTTAGGCGGCGTCATCGCCAACCGCAGCAAGGACACCGACGAGATCGACCGTTTCAATGCGGCTTGTGGGCTTGAGCGCGTAGCCCATTTTCCAGACCTCGACGTCATCCGTCGCTCGCGTCTGAAAAAGTCGACCTTGTTTGAAATGGAACCCTCGCCTGAGTTGGAGGCAGTTCAGAATGAGTATCTTCGTCTGGCCGCTTCTCTGTGGGTTGGCACGAAAGAGCTGAAGGCCGAGCCGATGAAGGATCGCGACATTTTCGACTTTCTTGGCTTTGATTGATCTGGAGCATTCGGCATGTTGACCACCACCTATGTTGAGCGCCGCCAACGCCTCGAGACCTATTTCGACCGCACGGCGTCAGAGACTTGGGCACAGCTGACTTCCACGGCCCCAGTCAGCAAAATCCGCGCAACGGTGCGGGCCGGTCGCGATCAAATGCGGGCGATTTTGATTTCGTGGTTGCCTGAGGTCTTGACGGGCAAGCGCATTCTCGATGCAGGTTGTGGCACGGGTGCTTTGGCCGTCATAGCTGCTCATCGCGGCGCGGAAGTGGTAGCTGTGGATGTGGCGGCAAGTCTTGTTTCTGTGGCTGGCGAACGCGCACCTGTCGATCCGGCACCAGGCACGATTGATTTCCGCGTTGGTGATATGCTTGACCCAGCGCACGGGGCCTATGATCATATGGTGGCGATGGATTCTTTGATCCATTATCCGCGCGAAGAAATCATGACGGCCCTGTCGTCACTGGCGGCGCGTTGTTCGTGTTCGATCGTCTTTACCTTCGCGCCCAAGACTCCGCTTCTGACGATCATGCACACGGTGGGGCTGTTGTTCCCCCGCTCGGACCGGGCCCCTGCAATTGAGCCGGTTAGCGAGGCTTTTCTGCGCAAAGCAGTCGCTTCAGACCCGCGCATGGCCGGATGGAAAATTGGCCGCACGACCCGCGTCGTCAGCGGCTTTTATACCTCACAAGCGATGGAGTTGGTGAGATCATGAGCAATTCCTACCTTTTCCATCAGCAACCTGAATTCTGGACCTTGCAATGGCCTGAAGCGCTGAGGCGTGCCTCGCATGTGACAACTTGTACCATTGAGATTCAGCATGATGAGACTAGCCTCCACGCCCATGTCTCCTTGGACGATGGCACCATCCTCGGCCCTGGCGACAAGATGATCGTCCAAGGACCCCCGATCCGGCTGTCGTTTGGTGAATCCTGCACGCTCCATCGGGGCGTCAAGATTATCCGCGCGACGGCCCTTGAAAGACTTTGGATCAAAGTCGCCTCTTATTTTGAGCTCTTTGAGCTCTACGAAGTCAGCTTCACACCGGGGAAACTGCCATGACTGCAGCCACTTTTGACGACACCTATCTCGACACCACCCAGCTGGCCAAAAACGACACGATTTTGAGCCCGCGCTTTTACACGACTGACTATGCGGCGATGGACAAGATCGACGTGTCCTTAGTGCAAGAGGAATGGGACCAAATGCTGTCGGCCATGGCGGCCGATCCCCGTCGGGGCCACTTCAAGCGCGATGCGGCCTTCGACAATCGCTTGGATGATTTGGACCCAGAATTGCGCCGTGAGTTTGTGGACTTTTTGGTAAGCTCCATCACGTCGGAATTCTCAGGTTGCGTCCTTTATGCTGAGATCGTCAAGCGCGTCTCTAATCCAGACATTAAAGCCTTGTTCAAATACATGGCCCGCGATGAATCGCGCCATGCTGGCTTTATCAATGAATCGCTGAAGGATTTTGGGATTGGCGTTGATCTCGGCTTTTTGACCAAGACCAAGAAATATACCTACTTTAAGCCCAAGTTCATCTTCTATGCGGTCTATCTATCCGAAAAGATTGGCTATGCGCGCTATATTACCATCTTCCGGCAATTAGAGCGCAACCCACAGCACAAATTCCATCCAATTTTCAATTGGTTCAAGGAATGGTGCAATGATGAATTCAGCCATGGCGAAGCTTTCGCCTTGATGCTGCGCGCCAATCCTTCCCTGCTGCAGGGTGGCAACAAGCTTTGGATCCGCTTTTTCCTCTTGTCGGTCTATGCCACCATGTATGTCCGCGACCATTCACGTCCAGCTTTCCACAAGGCCCTCGGCGTGAACCCAACCGAATATGACTATCAGGTGTTTTCGTTGACAACCGAGATCTCCAAGCAAGTCTTCCCAGTGATGTTGGACACCGATAATCCAAAATTCCGTGCGGGCTTTGAGCGGTTGCGCATCCTGTCGGACAAAATCGAAGCCGCTAAAGCAGAAGGCGGCATCCTTAATCAGATCAAACGACTGGGGTGGAGCGCGCAAATCGCGGCGACCTTCGCTGGCCTTTATCTGCTACCAACACTTTCGAATGAGCTACCCAGCAACGTTCGGCTGCAACCCGTTTGGTAAGTTACTTGCCAAACAGATATCAAAACGGCTTGGTGGTGGTGAAAGCACTGCTAGGCTGTCGGGAGGGGAAATAACATGGACTACCAAGCCTATTTCAACAGCCAGCTGGACGCACTGCGTGCTGAAGGTCGCTATCGCGTTTTTGCGGACTTGGAGCGCCATGCGGGCCAATTTCCGCGCGCGACGCGTCATGCCGATGGCGGTGTCCATGAAGTGACGGTTTGGTGCTCGAATGATTATCTTGGCATGGGCCAACATCCCAAGGTCTTGGCCGCCATGCATGAAGCGATTGATCGCTGCGGTGCCGGTGCCGGTGGGACGCGCAATATCTCGGGCACCAATCATTATCATATCTTGCTTGAGCAAGAATTGGCTGACTTACATGGTAAAGAAGCCGCGCTTTTGTTCACCTCCGGCTATGTGTCCAATTGGGCAGCCTTGAGCACCTTGGCAAGCAAAATCCCAAATTGCGTCGTGGTCTCGGATGAGGGCAATCATGCCTCCATGATCGAGGGTATTCGCCATAGTCGCGCGGAAGTGCGCATCTTCAAGCATAATGATACTGAGGATCTTGAGCGTGTCTTGGCCAGCCTACCACCAGAACAGCCCAAGCTGGTGGCTTTTGAATCGGTCTATTCGATGGATGGCGATATCGCTCCGATTGCGGCCATCTGTGATGTGGCAGAAAAATATGGGGCCATGACTTATCTCGACGAAGTCCATGGCGTTGGCCTTTACGGCCCACGCGGAGGTGGCGTGGCAGAGCGCGAAGGCTTGATGGACCGTTTGACGGTCATCGAAGGTACTTTGGGCAAAGCTTTTGGCGTATTCGGCGGCTATGTCGCTGCCTCCACCGCTTTGTGCGACTTCATTCGTAGCTTTGCCTCGGGCTTTATCTTTACAACGGCTCTGCCGCCTTCGGTCGCCGCTGGTGCGTGCGCCAGCATCCGGCATCTGAAAGCAAGCTCGGCCGAACGCGAACGCCATCAAGATCGGGTCGCCCTCGTGCGCCGGCGTTTGGAAGCCGTTGGTATCCCATGCATGGAGAATGACAGCCACATCATTCCCGTGATGGTTGGTGATCCCGTAAAGTGCAAAATGATTAGTGATTGGCTACTTGAACGCTCTGGCATTTATATCCAGCCAATCAACTATCCGACCGTTCCCCGTGGGACAGAACGGCTGCGGATTACGCCATCACCCTTGCACAGCGACGCCGATATTGAGCGTTTGGTGACAGCACTTTCTGATCTCTGGCAACAATGCGCCTTGGGCCGGGTTTCGGCTGCGGCCTAAACTCGCTGAGGTCCCCGCATTCCGAAGGGGATGGCGGCTGTTTTGAAGAGCTAATTTGTCTAGAAGCGGTTTTGGTGCTCCCTTTGGTCCACCAAACCGCAAATGAAATTGTTTTGACGACCCAGATGTCGCGGCCATCCTCGATGATCCATTTTGGTGAAACAGGGTTTCCACCAAAATGGGTCTAGACGGAAACGCCCCTTCATTCCGCAAACCTAATGCGCAAAGGCTCTCCCCCTCTCTTCTTGGGAGAGCAACCGTGTTTAAGATGGAGTGGTTTTTGCCCAGTCAGTGTGGTCTCGCATCATGGCGTTGAGTTGGGTGATGAGTTTTCGCA
>JAIXQA010000046.1 GCA_027485915.1 Alphaproteobacteria bacterium
CTTCTAAAATGAGGCCTTTGCGAACTAGGCGGGGGCAATGACACCACCGAGGAGGCCTCATGATCCTCCCTCAAGCACACAGACTTATCAAGCCGGGGCGCACGGTTTGCGTCGTATTCCGGGCCAGTCCGTTAATCTGGCCCACTCTATTTGGCGCGGACCACGCGCCCCGGCCCCTTTGCTTGCTCTAGCCAAGCACAAGGCGTCCCCCCGGTGGTTTTCCACGCGGGGCTATGGGTGTTGGTGGAGAATGCCCACACATGCCATTCTCGACCTTGTCATCAAGTCGCAGTATCAAAAGCTATGACCGTACGAATCATCCATGCCCTCGCCGATATTGCCGATCATTATGACGCCGTCCTGTGTGATGTGTGGGGGGTGATCCATAATGGGCGAGCTGCCTATCAAGCGGGCTGCAATGCGTTGGCCGCATTTCGCGAACTGGGTAAGCCGGTGGTGCTGATTTCCAATGCGCCGCGCCCGTCCACGGTGATCCCCAAGCAATTGGAGGCGCTGCATGTGCGCCGCGATGCCTGGGATGCGATTGTGACGTCGGGTGATGCGACCCGCGCAGAGATCGAAAAGCGTGGGCCCCGTGGTTATAAGATTGGCCCGTCCAAGGATGAGGGCCTGTATGAAGGCCTGCCTGTTGATTTCCGTCCGGCTGAGACCGCCGATTATGTGATTTGTACCGGCCTGCGCGATGATTTGAGTGAGCCGCCGGAAAGCTACCGGCAAGAACTTGCAGCGCTTGCCGCCCGCAATCTGCCTTTCATCTGCGCAAACCCCGACCGCGTGGTGCAGTTTGGCGGCCATTTGATCCCCTGCGCCGGGGCCTTGGCTGACATTTATGAGGAATTAGGCGGCCCTGTGATCATGGCCGGCAAGCCCTATGCGCCGATTTATGACTTAACCATCGCCGAAGCCGAGCGCCTCGCCGGCAAGCCGCTGGCACGCGAGCGCCTGTTGTGCATTGGTGATGGCGTGCAGACCGATGTGGCCGGTGCGCACGGCCAAAAGCTGGATTGTTTGTTTGTGGCGGGTGGCATTCATGCCGCCGAACTTTCCAATGCCGATGGACTGGATGGGGCAAAGGTTGAGGCCTTCCTCGCCTCTTACCGCGTTGATGCGCGCTGGGCGATAGCCGAACTGGCTTAAGCCCGCCATGCCCGGCACAGGGGCATAGAGAAAACGCCCTAAACCCGCTATGAAAGTGGGATGATCGATTCCATCGCTGACGGGGTTTTGCCCGACCACATTCTGCAGGCCTTGGCCGATGGCGGTGCCATCACGGCCGCCACCCCTTTTGCTGACAAACAAATCCAGCCCGCCAGCCTCGACTTGCGCTTGGGCGACTTTGCCTATCGCGTCCGCGCCAGTTTCTTGCCGGGCCAAGGCCGCACAGTATCGCAGCGCTTGAGCGAGAGCGATTTGGTTCTGCACAAACTCGATCTGCGCGAGGGTGCCGTGCTCGAAACAGGCTGTGTCTATCTCGCCCCTTTGCAAGAAAGCCTCGCTCTGCCAGAGACGGTGTTTGCTTTGGCCAACCCCAAAAGCTCGACGGGGCGGATCGATGTGTTTGTTCGTGTGATTGCCGATGGTGCGACGAGCTTTGACCGCGTGCGCGCAGGCTATCGGGGGCCGCTATGGGTTGAAATTTGCCCACGCACCTTCTCCATCCTCGCCCGCCCCGGTGACCGCTTGGCCCAGTTACGCTTGAAGAAGGGCCAGACACCAACATTGCAGCGCCTCGATCTGAATTTGGATCTATCCCACGACTCCCTCGGCCCGGTTATAGGATATCGGGCGCGCCGCCATGCGCCCTTGCTGGACCTTGCCAAAGTAGGTGGCCATGCGCCGCGTGACTGGTTTGAGCCTTTGACCGCGCGCGATGGCCGTTTGGTGTTGGATCCGGGGGAGTTCTATATTTTGGCCAGCCAGTCGGGGTTGTCGATTCCTAAAAATGTCGCGGCAGAAATGGTAGCAACCGCCGAAGACCTTGGCGAGTTTCGCGCCCATTATGCGGGCTTCTTTGATCCAGGCTTTGGCGCGAAAGATCATGGCAGCGCCGGTGCGCGCGGCGTGTTGGAAGTGCGCGGGCGTGACGTGCCCTTTGTTTTGGAGCATAATCAGCCTGTGGCCCGCCTGATTTATGAGCCTCTGTCTTCGGCACCTCAAGCCTTTTACGGTGATGTGGGCAGCCATTATCAAGGCCAAGGCCTCAAATTGTCCAAACTATTTGAACCATGGTCCTAACATGTTGATCGCCTCTATCTCTCCTATTGACGGCCAGAAGCTGGGTGAAGTGCCTGCGGCTTCGGTCGAGGATTGTCGTGAAGCCTGCGAAATTGCCCAAGCGGCCTATCTGGCTTGGCGCGCGATCCCCGCGCCGCGCCGAGGCGAATTGGTGCGCCTGTGGGGGCAGGAATTGCGCGCCCGCAAACAAGAGCTTGCCGATATGGTGACGCTGGAAGCAGGTAAGACCCGCTCTGAAGCCTTGGGCGAAGTGCAAGAAATGATTGATATGGCCGATTATGCGGTTGGCCTGTCGCGCCAATTGGCAGGCCTGACTTTGGCGTCTGAAAGGCCAGGACACCATTTGTTAGAGCGCTGGAAGCCCCTGGGCCCCGTTCTGGTCATCAGCGCCTTCAACTTCCCCGTGGCTGTGTTTGCGTGGAATGCCATGCTGGCGTTGGTGTGCGGCGATCCAGTGATCTGGAAGCCATCCGAAAAGACCCCGCTTTGTGCGCAGATCACCTGCGCCATTTTTAATCGCGCGGTGGCCAAATTCGGGGCCGAAGCCCCCGCTGGTCTGATCCAAGTGCTACAGGGTGATGCGGCGATCGGTGCAGAGCTGGTTGAGAATCCGCTGATCCGTTTGGTCTCGGCCACAGGCTCGACCCGCATGGGCCGAGAAGTGGCTCAGGCGTGCGCAGCGCATTTAAAGCGAAGCTTGCTAGAATTGGGCGGCAATGGCGCGATGATCGTTCGGCCAAGTGCTGACCTGGATCTTGCCGTGCGGGCGATTGTGTTTTCTGCCGTGGGAACAGCCGGTCAGCGCTGCACCACGTTGCGCCGCTTGATCGTCCATCCTGGCGTGAAGGGAGACCTCGTCGCGCGCCTGATCCGCGCTTATCGCAGCCTGTCGATTGGTGACCCCCGCAAGCCTGAAACCTTGATTGGCCCGTTGATTGATGCCGCGGCTGTGGCCAGTATGCAGCACGCCTTGGAGGCTGCCCGCGCAGAAGGTGGGCGTATCCTCGTGGGCGGTCAGCCGCTGCAGGGCAATTATGTCCAGCCTGCTCTCGTCGAGATGCCCGCTCAGACCGCCATCATGCAGACGGAAACCTTCGCCCCCATCCTCTATGTAGTGGAGGCTGACACGCTGGCAGAGGCTATCGCGATCCAGAATGATGTGCCCCAAGGCCTATCCTCCTCCATCTTCACCACCGACTTGCGTGAGGCAGAGACTTTCTTGTCGCAATCAGGATCAGACTGTGGAATTGCCAACGTCAATATCGGAACCTCGGGCGCCGAAATTGGCGGGGCCTTTGGGGGCGAGAAAGAGACCGGCGGCGGGCGCGAGGCTGGCTCTGATGCGTGGAAGGCCTATATGATCCGCCAGACTCAAACGATCAATTACTCTACCACCTTGCCCCTGGCGCAAGGTGTTGTGTTTGATCTGTAAGCAACGGATGCACGGGACTGCAATGGGCATTATAGGCAGGCCATGACCCAATATTCCGCCACGACTCGCGGCGTCCGCATTCAGGTGACGCCGGTTTTCCTCGACGATCAATCCGATCCTGAGGAGAATGACTTCATGTGGGCCTATACGGTCGAGATCGCCAATCTGTCGGAACAAACTGTGCAGCTGACTGCCCGCACGTGGAAGATTATCGACCATCATGGCGTCACCCAAGTCGTGCAAGGCCCGGGCGTTGTTGGCGAACAACCCATATTGCGCGAGGGCGACAGCTTTACCTACACTTCTGGCTGTCCGCTCTCGACACCGTCTGGCCTGATGATGGGCAGCTATTTGATGCAGACTGACAGTGGCGAAACCTTCGAAGCCCAAGTCCCTGCCTTCTCACTCGATAGTCCGTTTGAAATCCGCAGTGTGAATTAGGGGGGCGGTGATCAGGCAATTGGACTTTTCGACGCCAATTGCAGATCGTTGCAGACTTCTTGTGGAGTTAGGCTGCGACCTTCCCGAGGGGTTCTATTCATTCTACGAGCATTGCGATGGTGGCCATTTTTATAAGGACTTTCTCAGTTTTGATGGAAGTGGGCATAATATCCATCGAATATTCTCAGTTACCGAAATCATTAAGTTTCGGCGTACCACGCACGTTTGGCAGATAGAGGACGAGCCGGTTTACCCAGATGATGTCTTGGCGTTTGCCAATGATGCTGGCGGTAATTTTACGCCATAGGCCTAGGACCTGCCAATCTTGGTCAAGTCCTCTTTTTGGATATGGACAGAAATGATGATGACCCGATAGCTTTAAGAATGGCCGATAGTGTCTCCCAATTCTTAGAGATGATTGGGATCTGAGGTCCAAAGGAAACGACTATTTACCCGTAGGGATAAAGTTGCATTTTTCAAACAGCCAGTTTGATCGGCTACGATCGCGCAAGCATGCAGGAAAGTGGGCCAAGCTTATGGAACAGGAGAAGCTGGGGGCAAGTGAGGAACAGCTACGCGCCTGCGAGTCCTTGATCGGCGTGAAACTCCCAGATGCCTTGCGAGCTTTTCTTAAGCGCTGGAATGGTGGTCAGCTTAAACGGATGCGGCAAGATCAGGTCGAGCGCGCTGGTTTTTTTGTCACGTCAATTTTATCCGCAGAAGATGAGCCAGGCTTCGGGATCGCCAATATCTATCAACTGATAAAAGGTGCCGATGAGATGGTCTTTGGTGAGTCAGCCGAAGACCTAGTTCCATTTGCTGACAATGGTTTCGGGAATTACTATTTCTTCCTTGCCGCTGATCCAGATGGCAGAGTGTTTCAAGACGACCCCGAATCTCAGGCACCCCTGCGTGAGCGGATACATGTCGTCTCACAGACGGTTCGCGCGTTTCTTGAAGCAATTGATGCAGTCTTTGATGGCGACCCCTTTTGACCAGACAAACCATGAAAGTTTTCCGATCATCAACACCCCGCCTTAACGTACTGCATGTATCATTTGGGTCATGGAAGCCACACCGCACGTACCGGACGAACCCATCGTTCTGTCCCACATCATGCCTACACCTATTCGCCTGATATTTGGCGGATTTGGGTTGGCCGGTACAATTTTGTTGCTGGTCGAGCTGGGGCCAGCCCTGTGGCCCCCCTCGTTCTTGACCCTATTTTTCGGTGTCATCGTGTTGGGCGGACTGTCGGTCACTTTGGCCTTCATCGCAGGCTCTGCGCTGGGTCCGGACCAGACTTGGGAGATACGCCCCGGGAAGCTGACGATAACCTACCAGCTGTTCAACCGGACCTCAGTCAAGACTTACGATCTCGACGATCTGGAGAGCTGCGATGTGGCACGGTCACAATATGATTCTGATGTGGAAACCTATCAATTGGTGTGCCGTTTGCCGATTGGCAAAACCGTGCAAACGGGGCTGGAAAGCACGCCCCTCTTGATGGCAATCCTCGCATTCCTGCGCGCACCCATCGCAACTTCAAGCGGGGTCTCCTATGCGGAGACCCGACTCAGATCGCCTGATTTTTCGAAAAGAGAAGAAGCTGAAAAGGCCCGCGCGCACCTCATGGGGCGCGAAGGCTTGTCTGATTAGCCGCGCTTGGATTGGCGCTGCATGGCTTCGACTTGGCTGGAATAGAAAGCGGCTTCATTCTGACAGCTGCTCAATTCCTTTTCCAACTCGAAGATGCGGTTGTTGAGGGCTTCAATTTTGTCTTCGGCCCGACCAGCATGCTCTTCGCTCTTGGTAACAGCTTGTTCTAACGCACTTTCAAGGCGCTTCACGTCGGCTTCCCGTTCGCTCAAGATTTGCGTCAGCGTTTCGAGGCGGGCGCTCATCACCGCGCGGGACTGCTCAATCTGCGAGCGCGCGGTCGAAGTGGATTCCAACTTTGCCGTGATCCGCGCCAGCATCGCTTCGCGACGATTGCTGCTGGTCGACAAGGTCTTGGTGCGTTCCTCATAATGGGCGAGGTCGGCTTTTAGCTTGTCATTTTGGTTGCGAAGCTCTGCAATCATGTCCTCATGGGTGCGCAGGCTCGAACGTACTGTATCGAGTTCGATGCGCAGATTGCTGGCCTCAACTTCACGACCCTTCTTTTCCTGCTGGCCCTGCTGGAACAGCCGTGCGGCTTCTGAGCGGGCTTGCGAGGCATCCAGTTCTTTCTGGCGACCATAAAGGACAGCGGAGTCCTTTTCTTGGTTCAGCATATCGACCAATTCGCGCAGGCCAACCAATTCGTTGATCTTCTCTTGCAGATTAAGCTCAAGGGCCTCGCAACGATTGGTCAGGAAGATGCACTTATTGCTCGCTTCACTGAACTTCTCTGACAGGTCGGAAATACGTGCTGTTTGGGCGACACTTTGCTCACGCAGCCCCGCGGCTTCGCGTTCTAGGGCAGCGGCTTCATCCTGTGCAGCCACCAATTGAGATTGGATGCGGTTATATTGATCATCGCCATCTTTTTTGGCGACGCCCAATAGATGGAAGCGATTTTCTAGCGCTTCTAAATCCGCACGTGCCTTGGTGTGGGTGCGGCTGATTTCTTCCAAGCTTGCCCGGGTAGATTTCAATTCGGCGTTAAGCGACTCATTCAGCGTGGATTTCTCGCGCAAGCTACTATCGGCTCGCTCTTTATCCTTCTGAAGGTCAGCATGCTCCATCGCCAGTTTGCGGTGCGAGTCAAAGCTGCGAGCAAGTTCCGTTTTGATCTGAGCCAACTGCTTTACCAACGCGGCAACCGTATCCAGATCGCGGATCACTAACTCTACATCATTGGTAATTGTTTGCTGGTGTTCACCTAACAATTCAAATGCGGCTTTGTCTTTGACGGATACGTTCGCTTCGGTCCGCAAGCTTGCTGCAGAGTCACTGTCATCTTCAATGCGTTCTGTACTACTTGATCCGAGCCTCGAGAAAATATTCATTATTGTGGCCATAGCACACCCTCGAAAAAGAAAATTCACAATGGGTCAAACTATATAGTCACCTAGAGAATTGCAAGTCAGATTTAACCAATTCTTAACTATGATTACTGATGGGAATTCACGTAACTGGAGAATTTACTGACATTTACACCCATAAATTTGTTGGTTTCCCAAAGAATCGCTGAATTGACCTCCGGATACCTGAACTTAGGGGTAAGCCGTCTGGTTATGGCTAAAGCTAGATTTGGGTGCGTGTGATGGTGACCGGGTTAAAGTGCTTCGCCAATCAAAAATCCGTCGGCCTGACCCGTGACTCGAGCTTGAATCAAGGAGCCAGCTAAGCCACCGGGCACGTGGATTTCGGCAAAGCTATTGAGTCTGCCCTTGCCATCCCGCTCAATCAGGACGGTCTGAGTCGTCCCAATTTGGCTGCTGAGATAGGCCGCCAAAGCTTGTTGACCTTTGTCGCGCAGGAGCGCCGCTCGAGCCTTGATCGTTGGCTTGTCCAATTGTGGCATGCGGGCTGCTGGCGTTTCGGGACGCGGGGAGAAAGGAAAGACGTGCAAGAAGGCGAGGCCGACTTCATCTACCAGCGCCAGAGAATCTGCAAAATGGGCCTCCGTCTCGGTCGGAAAGCCTGCGATTAAGTCTGCCCCAAACGCGATGTCAGGTCGGGCGGCACGCAAGCGGGCGGCCAACTTAATTGCATCATCACGGGTGTGGCGGCGCTTCATCCGCTTCAAGATCATATCTGCGCCGTGCTGGAGAGAGAGGTGCAAATGCGGCATCATCCGTTCTTCTTCGGCAAAGAGGCGGAAGAGAGTGTCGTCGATCTCGACTGCGTCGACGGATGACAGGCGTAAGCGCTTCAAGTCGGGCACCAGCTTCAAAATGCGCTGGACTAGATCACCAAGCGTGGGTTGGCCGGGCAGGTCTGCGCCCCAAGATGTCATATCGACTCCAGACAAGACGACTTCAGGCACGCCCTTGGCGACCAACCGGCCAATCATGGCCACAACTTCGCCTGCTGGAACAGACCGCGAATTGCCACGACCAAACGGGATGATGCAGAAGGTGCAGCGGTGGTCACAGCCATTTTGGACCTGCACATATGCGCGCGCCCGGTCTTGCACCCCATCGATCAAATGACCAGCCGTCTCGCGTACGCTCATGATGTCATTGACCAGAACCCGTTCGGTTTGGCCGCCTGCAAGGGCCACAAAGGTCTTGGCTTCTGCTTTTTCGGCATTGCCAATGACACGGTCGACTTCCGGCATGGCGGCAAACATGCTGGGGTCGATCTGGGCAGCACAACCTGTCACGACGATCAGCGCATCGGGCTTTTGCTTGCGTGCACGACGTATGGTTTGACGTGCCTGGCGGACAGCCTCTCCAGTGACCGCGCAGGTGTTGACAAGCACCACGTTCGACAGCCCTGCATCTTCTGCCAGATTACGCATAGCTTCAGACTCATAAAGATTGAGCCGACAGCCCAAAGTGATCGTCTCGATAGACCCGCGCGGGTCAGAGAGCGGCAAATCAGATTCTGGCAGGACTTCGGTGGTCATCGGAGTTTGGGCTATGCTTTCTGGAGTAGCGCGCGGCTGTTCGACCATTGCGTCTCGCGTGGTGGGCCCCAATATCATAATCCCAAGGCAAATGCAGGGCCTTCATGTAGGAGCGACTGACACATGTTCGGCAAAGAATGGAATGATGGCACTTCGGTTGGCTTTCTGTTTGCCCTAATCCTCGGGGTCTGGGCGGTCATCAATATCCTCCAGAATGATCGCACGGGGCCTTTTGGCAAAGCTGTCTGGTCCGTTCTGGTGATGTTTGTGCCGTTTCTTGGCTTCGCCGCGTGGCTCTTTATCGGCCCGAAAGCAACCAAGAAGCGGATCGGTTAAGCCATCGCGTTAGAAAGGCGATCTTGGTTGCTGCAAAAGTGACCTAGTGCCATAGAAACGCCATCCGACGCAGCCTATGGTCTGTTAACTCACCGGGGCGGCGTTCATGCAAGTCTATCTGCCCATTGCGGAAATGGCAGTAAGCCCGTGGCTCATGGCCACTTTGGGGCTGGTGGTCGGCTGCTTGTCTGGCATCTTTGGCGTCGGAGGGGGCTTTTTGATGACGCCGCTTCTGATGCTGATGGGGATTCCTGCTCCGGTTGCTGTAGCCGCTGGTGCCAATTTGGCTGC
>JAIXQA010000034.1 GCA_027485915.1 Alphaproteobacteria bacterium
ATCGAAGAAAACTACCCAGCGCGGCTGCGCGCTTTTGCCGACCGTGACGACATGGGCAAAGAAGACTTCTTAGAATGGCACCGGATTCTGGGTGCGCGTGGCTGGTCTGCACCAGCTTGGCCTGTCCAATATGGCGGCCCAGGTTGGGGCCCAACTCAGCGCTATATCTTCGGCGAAGAATTGGCCCGCGCCCAAACCATCCCCATTTTGCCGTTCGGCATCAATATGGTCGCGCCCGTGATCTATACCTTTGGCACGCAAGAGCAAAAAGACCGCTTCTTGCCACCCATCCTGAAGGGTGAGGAATGGTGGTGCCAAGGCTATTCAGAGCCCGGTTCCGGTTCGGATTTGGCTAGCCTCAAGACCAAGGCAGAGCGCGATGGCGACTTTTACATCGTCAATGGCCAAAAGACATGGACCACATTGGCCCAGCATGCCGATTGGGGCTTCTTCTTGGTGCGCACCAAGCAGGATGGCAAGCCACAAGAAGGCATCTCTTTCTTGCTGATTGATATGAAGACCCCTGGCATCACGGTCCGCCCCATCATCACCATCGATGGCGGCCATGAAGTCAATGAAGTGTGGCTTGAAAATGTCCGCGTGCCTGTTGCCAATCTGGTGGGCCAAGAAAACATGGGCTGGACCTGTGCGAAATTCCTGTTGGCACATGAGCGCTCGGGCATTGCCGGTGTTGCGCGTTCCAAAGTTGGCGTGAAGCGCTTGAAGGAATTGGCCCGTGCGGAGACGATGGACGGGGCAAGCCTCATTGAGGATCCAGAATTCTCCCGCAAGATTGCTGAGCTTGAGATTGATCTGACCACGTTGGAAATCACCGAGCTGCGCACCTTGGCCCGCGAACAAGCTGGCAAGGGTCCTGGCCCCGAATCCTCGATCCTGAAGATCAAGGGCACGGAAATCCAACAGCGTTTGACCGAACTCGCCATGGAAGCGGTTGGCAATTATGCCGCCCCATATGTGCGTGGCTTCCGCGATGAAGGCGATAATATGGGCGTCGGCCCTGATTATGCGCACTGGACCTCACCAAACTACTTCAACATGCGCAAAACCTCCATCTATGGCGGGTCCAACGAAATCCAGCGCAATATCATCGCGAAGATGGTGTTGGGGCTTTAAGCACTGAGCTAGGCTTAAATTAAAAAGGTCAGGACTCCGGTTCTGACCTTTTCTCTTTGACGATTCTCAGGCCCTGCCGGTAGAGAAGTCCGATGCCCAAGACGAAAGATCATAGGCCCAGTTATACGGGCAGCGCGAGTTGGACTAAGTTCAAATCGCTGATGGAGAGCCGTTTTGGCCACGCCATCGAACACGAGCCTGAAGAAAGCTGGTTTGATTGGCGGGGGCACCAAATCCACCTAGATGCCCTGTCGCCAGCAGCTGCGTCGAGAGGCACACTCATTTTGGTGCATGGGGCTGGTGGTCATGGTCGTCTCCTAACCCCTCTCGGTGCAAGTGTGGCTGAACGTGGCTGGAAGGTGCTAGCGCCGGATTTGCCAGGATATGGCCTCACGATAACGCGCCCGAATTGGTTGGCGGATTATGGCGAATGGCCGGAACTTGTCGCCGACCTCGCAGCCCAAGCTGACGGCCCTGTGGTGCTTCTTGGCATGTCGGTTGGAGGTATGACCGCGTTTCGAGCCGCCCAAATGCTACCAAGTCTCAGCGGCGTCATTGCAACCAATTTGTTAGACATGAGCGATCCGGCAACGTTCCAAGCCGCAGCACGTTGGCCGTGGCTTGGCGCTTTGTCCTTGGCCCTGATGAAACGGGCCCCATGGCTTATGGATCCGATGCCAATTCCCCTAAAACTGGTCACCCCGCTCGCTGCGATGACCAGCGATCCTAGGCTCCAGACGTGGTTCAAGACTGATCCCTTGATCGGTGCAAGACTGGTGAAGGGGCGTTTCTTCAGGAGCCTGCATCAATATGATCCGCCCCGTCGTGACTTGGCGCTCCCATGTCCGCTTCTTCTCCTCCATCCCGGTGCGGATGAATGGACGCCAACAGAAGTAAGCCGGACAGTTTTTGATCGCGTGCCTTCGGCTAAACAATTTCAAGAATTATCAAACGGCAGCCATATGCCAGCGGAGGCACCCGCTTGGCATGAACTCCGAGACGGCATTTTGGGATTTCTGGCCGAGATCGAACAAAAAGCGGCGATGGCGGTGTAAGGCTGGTCGTTTGACCCCAATCTTGGGTCGAAGCAATTGACGGACGGGCCAAACGAAGCGGCGTCTCAAAGTGTTCGCAATTCAGCTTTTGGTCTGCTTTGCGCCAAGGGTTGCCGCTTAGGGCGGGTTGGCGGCTCCTCGAAAGCGGACGTTTAGGAGGCCAGCTTGGAGGGTGCGGTCCGACAGGACTCCACCAACTTACGCACTCCGGTTGTGGTTATAGTTTTCCACTTAGACAGCCTTTGCCACAGGCTCTGCCTAGGCAAAGGCTTCGATTGAGTTTGAGCGCGCAAGATGAGGTGTCAAGAGGCACGCTTCGCGTGTCGGCGAAGCCGATTTCACCTCTTGACCCCGCATCTTGCGCAGAGACAATTGTCCGGCGGCTTCAAGGCAAGCGGAGCGACGCATTGAACCGTTCCAAAGCGTTTGGCTAAGGCTCATAATAGACGATCTCAGGAATTGCTTGACCAAGGTGCATTCCTGTCGGAATGCACCCTACCGCGCGGAGCGCATTGCTGCAGCTTATTACTCAAACCCTTTAGATTCCACCTGACGAAAAAAAGGAAGAAAGTTAGGTATTCCAATTAATCTGCTTCCTGATAAATCTCGGGGCTCATGGCAGATCGACCAAGATATTTTGACGGTGAAGAAGTCCATCTAGGCGACAAAGTGCGCCTCGCAGATGACGACAGCGGTTTAGTGGTTGCAGTAATCACTACCAGTGAGGGCGACGAGAATAATCCAGCGGAACAATGGGGTTATCTTGAGACTGGTGCAATGATTGAGTTCAAAAAATATGGGCTGCATCATTACCCTGACCCGAGTGAAGAGCCGGATCTATCGCTCATTGCTCGCAAGGTATAACTTCAAATGGGCTTTTGCCGAAGATGGTACGTCTTTGGCTACACACCTACCATCACAGCACCCCCATCCTCGCCACCGATGTGGGAAGCACAATCGTTCCCAGAACGTCCGCTTTCGCCCCCCACGCTCTCCAAAGCAGACCATCTCCTTTCGGCCAATCGTCGCCAAAGCGTAACCATCTCGATGTTTGACTTAGAAGCGCTTTGGTGATCCCTCTGGTCCACCAAACCGCTAACGAAATTGTTTCTGCGACATCTGGGTCGTCAAGTGCGCAGCTATGCTGCGTCGCGATGCGATCCGTTTTCGAAGAAAACGGACACTTGACGACACAGATGTCGCGCGCATGCTGGATGATCCATTTTGGTGAAGCAGGGTTTCCACCAAAATGGGTCCAGATCGAAAAATGATTGCGATGTATGCAGCCTTGATTGCCGCGACAGTCGTCGTGCGGCTTTAGGGTGAGCGGGGCGAGGCTTGGAGGCGTTCCAAGTTAGCCGACGCTCCACCCCCCCCCCTGCGCTTGACAATCGCCCGCGTCGCCCATCCAATCCCGGCCGAACCCAAGCCTAGCCCAAGCCAAACCGAAAGACGCGTGCATATGGATGAGCGGACACACCACATGCTGACGTCTCCAGCAGCACCTTTGCTGTTGCGCATGGCGACGCCAAATGCGCTTGCTTTTGCCATTCAGTCGTCGGTGAGTTTGGCCGAGGTTTGGATTATCGGCCAATTGGGGACGAGCGCTTTGGCGAGCATCGCTTTGGCATTCCCGCTTTTGATGCTGATCCAAACCATGTCGGGCGGGGCAGCGGGTGGGGCAGTCACTTCGGCCATTGCGCGCGCTTTGGGCGCAGGCGACCGTGAGCGGGCACAACAATTGATTTGGCATGCGTTGGCCGTAGCCGCCGTGGGGTCAGGGCTGTTTCTCCTGCTCTTCTGCCTCTTTGGCCGGCCGCTGATTGCCTTTCTGGGTGGGCGCGGACAGATCTTAGAACAGGCAGTTGCCTATTGCAGCGTGATTTTCTGGGGCGGGTTATTTCTCTGGTTGGTGAGTGTGGTGGGTGCTGTGTTTCGCGGCATGGGCGACATGAAATTACCGGCTGTTTTGATGGTCGCCAGCGCGTTTCTACAAGTGCCACTGACGGCGGTTCTGGTGTTAGGCCTGTTTGGCTTGCCGCAATTGGGAATTGTTGGCGCGGCTTTTTCAGCCGTGATCAGTGGCTTTGTGGTCAGTGCGATTATGCTGGTGGTGCTGGCGCGCGAAGGCCGGGTCATTTGTCTGGACCGCAAATATCTCTCATTTTCCAAAGCCCTGTTTCGCGACATTTTCAAAGTTGCCATGCCTGCTTCGCTGTCGCCTATTTTCACCATTTTCATCATTTTGAGCCTGACAGCCATGGTCGCGACTTTTGGCGAGGCAGCGCTCGCAGGCTATGGCATCGGATCGCGGATTGAGTTTCTCCTAATCCCACTCGTCTTTGGGATTGGCGCAGCCATGACCTCGCTCGTAGGCCTCAGCATTGGTGCTGGCAATGTGGAGCGGGCTGAGCATATTGGCTGGATCGGCAGTAGTTTTGCTGCGGGCCTGACCGGTGTCGTCGGGCTGGTTTTGGCCCTGTTTCCAAGTGTTTGGATCCACGCCTTCACACAAGACCAAGCAACCTTTGAAGCTGCCCGCAGCTATATCCAGATTGTGGGGCCCTTCTTTGCTTTCCAAGGCCTGGGCCTCTCACTTTATTTCGCCAGCCAAGGGGCAGGGGCCATGAAGTGGCCCGTGATTGGGATATTAGCCCGTGTGGTGCTCGCGGTCGGTGGTGGGTGGCTTTTGGCCTTCGGCCTCGATCTGGGCCTCAAGGGCGTCTTTATTGGGGCGGCTGTGGCTATGGCGACCTTTGGCGTGATTATCGCCGCCGCCTTGAAACTTGGGGCGTGGCGGCGTTTAGCGTAAGCCTGCAGGCACAGTCTTCGACAACGGAAGCCGGTCAATCTGGCCGCACCCTAACTGGGTTTTAAGACCCATAAGATCGGTAGCAGTCACTCAAGTGTTGTCGTGACTTCGCCATAGGTAATCATACGCTGGCGATTGGGTTGTACCACAACCGACCAGACCTGTTTGCCCGGCTTGGAAATCAGACCGCGCGGCAGCCTGACGAACTTAGCATCATAGCCGTTGAGAAATTCCAGCTCGAAGCGAATGGGGAAGGGGTTGTCATTGCGAACCACATAGCGATTGCCCACGCCTTGATAGTCGGGATCTAGTTCGAAAGTTACGTGTGTGGCCTCACCAAAGCGCAACTCGACATCCTCATTGGTGGTTTTGTTTGCGGTAGTGGCTTCGCCAATGAGTTGGCGACCAAAGGCACCATCCTGATA
Source organism: Alphaproteobacteria bacterium (assembly GCA_027485915.1). Lineage (GTDB taxonomy): Bacteria > Pseudomonadota > Alphaproteobacteria > Caulobacterales > Aquidulcibacteraceae > Aquidulcibacter. The sequence goes on from JAIXQA010000034.1 coordinate 5,427, forward strand.
AAGGATCACTTGACCTGCTGGAATTGGCTGACCCAAGCCAGAACGCTTGGTGTTGGTGAAGCGGAAGAGCTTCGCTATATCCTCTGGATAGCTGAAAGGATCGACCCGGGTCCGATAAATCACCTCCCCTTTGATCTTTTTATCCGCCAGAAATGCCACTTGCTTTTGCGACCGTGCTGCAACGGTGACAGGAACGGGAACCTTATAGAGGACAAGATCACCGACTTTTTCCGCAACGGCTGTAACAGCCATAGATGCGAATTGCTTGAGGCTCTCCCGCTTCGTTGCTGTCACCACAACGACCCCCAGCGCCTCATCGTCTGACATCATCGGCATTGCTTCTGCGGCTTGCGCGACAAGTTGGGGTTCTCTTGGGCCCGATGTCGTTCTCCCCATCGGCCAACATGGTGCCGTTACATTGAGGTACCCCGCCGCTTCCCCGGCTATTTGGCCTGTATTGTCAGTCGTTTCCTCTGAACGATTAACCTGTCCTGCAACCGCTGACGTGATTGCATCGACAAAACTGGTTTCGTCGCTACTGGCCATAGTCAGCCATGAAAACAAGGTTAAAGCCTTCCCGTCTTGCGCTAATGTGGCAATATAAGTTGCGTCCCAATCAAAACCGTTGGCGAGATAGGCCAAAGTGATCGTAACTCGGCCCCCCGGCTGGTCTTTGGTCACCATGGACAAGACCGGTTTGGCAGACAAATTGTCCGGAGCGTTTGGATAAATCAGCCCTTGATTCAGGCCACTACAATAGACCGCCTCAGCCCCTCGTGGCGTCGAAATGACCAAGCGATTGGCTGCTGAACGAATGGTTGCCCGTTCCTCTGTCACCTCGCCTGTGACACGGTTGGTGCGGCGAAGAATCACAGCCTGGCCTGTAAAGGCGTCCACAAGGCCTCCTTCGGACAATAGGGCTGCATCTCGATTGCGTTCGCGCGGTTGGGTGCCAAACAAGATTGCCGATTGCGGTACAATCCCGCCGGCGACGCCTTCAAAGCGGATTGTTACCGGGCCCGGCGGCAAATCTACAACGCGAGTCTCGGAGATGAGCGCGAACGAGTTCAGCGCTTCGGTGTTGATGGCTCCGTCTCCGCGATCAGGATCGCGGTAGATTGTTACAGCAACTTGGCTTGGCCCGCCCGACACGACAACCGGTGTCGAAGCTCCTGCCAGTGATGGCATGAGCATCAGCAAGAGGCAAAACAAACTTGCCCGCATCACACTCACCATGGGGTTAGAAGGGTAACGGTCAGTTCTGTTTTGCCATTGGCTGGAACTGGCACTTCCCAACGGCGTGTGTCCGCATCTTGTTGGACGCCTTGGATACTTTCCTTCGGAATACGCACATCGCGTAGCCACCACCAAGATGCCAGCCCGCTTTGAACGACATCCACAGTCACTGGGATATCGCGCGCATTGGTCACGATATATTTCATCTGGGTACGATAATAAGTGCGTGGCTTTTCGACCGTGGCTTCGGTTGTGCTCCCGTCTGGGCTGGTGACTTTCCAGCGTGCACTTAATTCCCATTCATCGCTCGTAATGGCTGTGCGCGATTCTAGGATCGGTTGCACTTTCACATCAAAGGCGTCGCCGGTTCGCAAAGCCATGAGTGAACCGCCGGGTGAATGTGGAATACTACTTTCGCCAATAAATTGGGCTTGCCCGCGCGAGTCGCGCATATAGACTCGCACAACCCCCGCCGGCAAAGCCGCCCCAATTCCGCCCGTGCTTGCATTGGAAAAGCGCAGGATCGAACTGGCACTGACGGCTTCTGTCGCACTTCCAAGCCATTCATTACGATATTCATAGCCTTTTCGAGCTGGGACCCCAGACGCGTCTAGGAAGCTGACTTGTTTGGTTTGCGCATTGGCAATTGTCGTTCGCCCCTCAATGGGATAGGCGCGCAAATCGCCTAAAGCTTCCCCCCCGCCAGCTTCGGTTCCAGCTTGAGTGCCCGATGGCGCACCTCTGCTACCGCCACTTTTTTGCCGAAAGCTCTGCTGCTGAAGCGTGGCGACTTCGCCTGCAACCAATAAAGCGCGCGCATTGGTAAAGGTTGTGCCGGTGTTATTCGTGAGCGTGATCCAGCCCTGCACGTCGATTTTGCCCGCGGCCTCGTCGAACAAGGCAACATAGTCGGACTTCCATGCCATGCCAGAGGTCAGATAGCTCAGCGTAACCGGACGTGTGCCTGCGCGCTGCGTGTCTAAGGTGACGCTCAGGGTAGGCCGGGCACGAAGATTTGGTGGGATGGCGTCAAAGATGACGCGCACGGGCAAGCCATCATCGCGCAAGACTTCAATCCGCTCGCCAATTTTGAGGACGACACCTTCATTGGCTGCAAGAACAAGCGCGCGTTCGCGCGTTTCGATCCCTGTTGCTGGGTTAGTGCGCAGCAAGGTCACTTGTTGTCCGACAGCCTTTTCCATCATCGCGGATGGGGACAAAAGGTCATAATCAAAATTCTGCTCAATAATGCCGAAACCTTCGCCCGATAAAGTAACAGTCTCTGGCCGAATTCGGGCCGATACATCTGGAAATTCCTGCCGTGACTTGCCCAGCGGCAATGCCAATTGACGCACATCTTGGACCAAGGCGGTATTGTTGTAGATGGTCACGGCTACATCGCCTTGCCCAGTGGGTAATGGCGGAACTGGCGTCTGGGCCACAACCAAGCCCGGGCTGCATGCTGCGATCCACACGAATCCGGCCAATAGTCTATGCATCACCTTGCCCTCCAATTGGGAGCGAGGATGACACCAATCTCTTGACCTGTATAGCATGTGCCCTGTCAGTTTGGCGGGCCGGCATTCCGATATTTCCCATTCAATATGGCCGTGACGGCTTGACCCCGGGCATGGTTAATGGAAAGCCGGGGGGGTGTTGCGAAACAAAGTTCAAATTGAGGTGTCGGATTTGAATTGGATGAAGGATTGACTGGTAGATTTAGGTTTGGGTGGAACTTGAGGTGACGAGCGTGAAGCGGATAATTGGTATTTCGGCCTTGGCAGTGTCGGTATGTTTGCCTGTTTGGGCGGTTCAAGCCTCGGGCCTTGAGCCACCAGAGGGTACGGCAGTCCCGATGCAGGCGGCGGTCGATACCGCTGTAGCGGTGCCAGCCCCCGCACGTGCAGCCGAAGCTCCGCCACAGACCACGCTGCCGCCTGAGGCCATTGGGACATTGCCGCCCACGCCTGCAGAAGTGCCCGCGTTCGACATGTCCGCCACCGCCGCGCGCTTTAACGCACTGGTCGGGGAGGCGGATCGGCTGACAACGCTGCGGACACTCACCCCTGAAGCGGTGCAAGGTGCTTTGATGTCGACCGCGCGGCTTTCGTCTTCAGGCATCTCGGAAGGGGCGGCATCTTATGCTGTATTGTCAGCTTCCGCTCATGCCCCATTTGCCTCTAGTTTGCAGACCGCCGTCAATCTCTTGGGCCGCGACACGGTGTTAGAGCGGTTGAAGTCTGACCCTGAGACATTTTTGGGCTTGATTGCTGCCTCTAATGAAGCAGCAACAATTGCCAGTGGCGTGATGGCTGATAGTTTGGCCAAAATGGATAAGGCGACCCAAGTTCTTGGCGATGCAGCCTATAGCGTGCAGAAAGAAGCTTGGGCACAGCGCGAGATGGACCCTCAGCTTGTGTTGGCAGCCCATCGGACGGCTTCGAACACGGCCGCCGATATTAGTCCGCTTTCCGCATCTGATATGCGCAATACCCGCGCCGAAGTGCCATTAGACAAGCGCTTCTTGGTTGCAGCCGCCTATCATATTTTGGGGGATGATGTGACGTCCACCAAAATGATTGCCCGGCCGAACGGCAAAATGTGTATGAACCGGGTGCAATTAAACGTCCGGCAATGCTTGGCGGCCAGCCGCTATCCGTATGAGCATTTGTTTTGCTTAGGACGTCACAGTTTCCAAGAATCCTCCAGCTGCGTTCGCGACACGATAAAGTAGGGCTTTCTCGGCCTTTTGCGCCTTTCTCCTTGCTCTGCCCCGCCAAGACGCTAAGTCTGGTAGGCATAAAGTTTCATGGGAGTGGCGGATATGAGCAGTTTGAAAGATAAGACCCTTTTCATCACAGGGGCATCGCGCGGTATTGGTCTAGCAATTGGATTGAGGGCCGCTCGCGATGGAGCAAATATTGTCATTGCCGCTAAAACGTCTGAACCGCACAAGCATTTGCCTGGGACCATTCATTCGGCGGCAGCCGAGATTGAAGCTGCCGGTGGTCAGGCATTGCCCTTGATCGTTGATGTACGGGAGGAAGCTTCCGTGCAAGCAGCCGTGGAAGAAGCTGTCGCCCGCTTCGGGGGCATTGATATCTGCATCAATAATGCGAGCGCGATCCAACTGACCGGCACGCTGCAAACCGACATGAAGCGCTATGACTTGATGCATCAAGTCAATGGACGGGGGACCTATCTCGTCAGCCGTGCTTGCATTCCGTTCCTCAGAAAGGCGGCAAACCCGCACGTATTAAACCTATCGCCACCTTTGGACATGAGTCCAAATTGGTTTGGCAATCATGTCGCCTATACGATGGCGAAATATACGATGAGTATGTGCGCACTCGGCATGGCTGAAGAGTTCAGGCACGATGGCATTGGGTTCAATTGCCTTTGGCCCCGAACCGGTATTGCAACTGCCGCGATCCAATTTGCACTCGCAGGCGATGAAGGCCTGCGTCACTGCCGCACTGTCGATATCATGGCAGACGCCGCTCACGTAATCCTGACACGCGATGCCAAGAGTTGCACCGGTAACTTCTTCATTGATGATGTGGTTTTGTCGGAATCAGGTGTAACGGAATTCGATCATTACCGGGTCGATCCGAGCAAAGATTTGATGCCGGACTTCTTTGTTCCAGCCGATACGCCAGTTCCACCCGGTGTCTCCATGCGCGCAATTGGCTAATTGCGCGCCCCACGATTTCGCCTATGGCGCGAGGTGGGGGAGACCATGGCCAAACTTGGTCTTGCTTATCTCAGAAGCGCTTGACGACGGAGGCTTCTGGCTTTCCCATGCACGCAGCCTGTAACTGCTGAGAACTGCCGAGAATTGTCAAAAATCGCAGGACTTGGTGGCTTTGCGGCCTTGATTTGGCCGTCATGAAGCGGCACGACCCAGAGTCAAGAAATGCGAATCATCGCATAGAACAGACTTAGAATCGCGAGAAAAAAATGTTCGGACGCCTCTTCAACTGGTTTTCCAGCGACATGGCAATCGACCTTGGGACAGCCAACACCCTTGTTTATGTCAAAGGTCACGGTGTGGTCCTCAACGAGCCCTCCGTCGTGGCCTATCGCCAGCGCGGCGGCCGTAAAGAGGTTCAAGCGGTTGGCCATCAAGCCAAGCTGATGTTGGGGCGTACACCTGGCGAAATCCAGGCCGTTCGACCCATGCGTGACGGGGTGATTGCTGACTTTGAAGTTGCTGAAGAAATGATCAAGCACTTCATACGCCGTGTGAACTCGAACAAAGGTTTCCTGCGCGGTCGTCCTCGTATTATCATTTGCGTGCCTTCAGGTGCGACGCCAGTTGAGCGTCGGGCGATCCAAGATGCTGCCTTGAACGCAGGTGCGTCGGATGCCTATTTGATCGAGGAGCCCATGGCAGCCGCGATTGGTGCCGGCCTTGCGATTGACCAGCCGTCGGGTTCCATGGTCGTCGATATCGGCGGCGGGACAACCGAAGTTGCAGTTCTGTCGCTTGAGGGCATTGTCTATGCGCGGTCTGTGCGCGTTGGTGGCGATAAGATGGATGAGAGCATCATCAATTTCTTGCGCCGGACGGAGAATATGCTGATTGGTGAAACCACCGCGGAGCGCATCAAGAAGGAAATTGGGACTGCATTGCCGCCTGCAGATGGCTATGGCCTATCTCTTTCTGTTAAGGGGCGCGATCTTCTCAATGGCGTGCCACGTGAAATCCAAATCTCTGAGCAATTGATCGCAGAAGCTTTGTCTGATCCCGTCGATGAAATCATCGAAGCGGTGCGGGTTGCCTTGGAAACCACGCCACCTGAACTGGCGGCTGATATTGTCGAAAAGGGCATCATGTTGACCGGTGGTGGTGCGCTGTTGCGTAATTTGGACGTCGTCTTGCGCGAACGCACTGGGCTGCCTGTCTCGGTTGCAGACGATGCCCTGTCGTGCGTCGTATTAGGCACTGGCAAATGCGTCGACAATTTCGAGCAATGGAAAGGCGTATTGTCCAAAGTCTAAATTGGATGAGCGCCCCGACAGGTTCGGGTATATGAGGTGAAGGAGCAGGCATATGGCGCGCAGAGGCAATCGGCGAGCAGGGGGGGCAGGGCCACTCATCGGGGTTGCTGCGCTGACGGCGCTGATCTCTGTTGGTACCACCATTGTCCTTACGGACCAACGTGGCGGCGCGGTCGCCGGCCTTGCCTCTGATATCTCCGGAGCTGTCGGCGGTGTGTTAATGACCCCCGTGCGTTGGGGCGAGAATATTGTATCCTCGGTTGGATCCTTCTTCGGCGGTGCCAGTCTAAATAAGAAGTTGCAAGAGGAAAATCGCGCGCTTCTGCAATGGCGCGACCAAGCCAAGGCCATGGCTGAGCGTCTGGACGCCTATGAAAAGTTGCACGGCGTTAAAGCGGAGCAATTGCCGCAAGGCCTAACTGGGCGTCTCGTCAGCGAGAGCAGCGGACCCTTTGCAAAGTCCGGGATTGTCAATCTTGGCGCAAAGTCTGGCGTAAAAGTGAATTGGATTGTGCTTAACCAAAATGGTCTGGTTGGTCGTGTGATTGCTGTTGGCAGCGATACCTCACGGGTTCTGTTTTTGGCAGATGGCGATAGTCGGGTTCCGGTCATGGGCGAAGTCACTCGGGCGCGCGCTATTGCGATGGGTGACAAGACTTCGGCACCCAAGCTTGCCCATTTGAATACCCCAACTTTGATGCGCGATGGCGAACGGGTTATGACGTCGGGCGATGACGGCATTTATCCGCGTGGTATCGCCGTCGGCCAAGCTGGCATCGCACCCGACAGGCAGTGGCGGGTCCGACTGGCTTCAAGCGCGTCTCCTGTCGATTTTGTCCGATTGGTTCCACCGTCGAACTTCCCGCCGCCGCTTGATCCGGTGACAGCCCCAAACCTTGCTGCCCCGCCAACGGAGGGCACTGCGACAGCGCCCGTTCAAGGCGGTGTATTGCCCTTGGCCCCAGATGCTGCAGGCGTGCCAACGGCCGCAACGCCCGAAGCGATCCGGGCAGCCCAAGCTTTGCGTAGCAGCGAGATTGAGGCGGCGAAGGCCACTGCCGCGCGTCTTGCCAAGGAGCGTGATGAGGCCCGTGAACAGGCACGCAAAGCAGAAGCCGCGCGTTTGGCGGCCGAGAGCAGATCTGTGCCGGTTGCGGGGTCGGCGACATCGTCCAGTACAGGGACAAGTGCACCCGCGGCCCAACCAGCCGCTTCGGCCGCGCCCCCACCTGCGACCCCACCCAGCGGGGCACCCAAGCAGTGAGCACGCTCTTACCTGGCCGCCCTTCGACCAGGTCACGACTTTTCTCTGGCCTGGCCATTGTGGCAGGGACAAGCTTGCTCAATCTTGTTTCGCTTAATCTTGGACCTTTTGGCAGCATTTGGCCAGCGAGTTTGATTTGGGCAGCATGTGGGTGGGCCAACCAAGGGCCAAATGCAGTGATCTGCTTGCTTTTGTTCATTCTCGGCCTGTGGTTGGATCTATTGACGGGGGGGCCACTTGGGGCTTGGGCCGTGGTGGCTTTGGTCGCTTATGGCCTAACCATGCTTACCGCGCGCCTGAGTGTGGCCATGGCTTCAACCCCGCTGGGAGCCGCCGCCATTACCGGGTTTTTTTTCTTGCTAGCCGCCTTCATCCTGTCGATTTCGAGTGGGAAAGGGTTTAACGTGCTGGCCATCTTGGTGCCAATTGTAAGCGCGGTTGTGACCTATCCGTGGCTGGCACCTTGGTTTGATCTGTCTGAGGAAGAAGCATGAGCCAGAATGGTGGGTCAGATCTGTTTAGCCGAAGGGCTGTGGTCTTGTCCTCGCTCGGGGGCCTGTACTTCGCTGTCCTCGGCTTGCGCATGGCGCAGCTTCAGATTTTCGAGAATGACGAGTTTCGTCTCGAGGCTGCCGAAAATCAGTTTAACCTGTTGGTCAACCCGGCTTCTCGTGGTCCCGTCTATGATCGCTTTGGTGTGCCGCTAGCAGTGAACCGGCGCGACTTCCGAGTGTCGATTATGCGCGAAGACGTCGACGATTTGCCAACGACCATCAACGCTTTGGCCTCAATCCTGCGTTTGCCACCCGATAAGGTCAAGGAATCGCTGAATGAGGCCAAAATATCTCCGCGCTTCATGCCTTCCATGGTGGCGGAGAATTTGTCTTGGGAGGAATATTCGCGCGTCAGCGTTTATGCGGCCTCCTTCCCGGGTGTGCGGTGCGAAATGGGCGAAGCGCGCAATTACCCACTCGCAGAGAGTATGGCCCATGTGTTGGGTTATGTGGCCAAGGCCAATGACAAGGATGTAGCAACCGACCCACAAGCCCGGCATCCCGGCATTAGAGTCGGCAAGGAGGGAATTGAAAAGTCTCAAGAAAAGGGGCTCAAGGGGGTTCATGGCGCGACCAAATTAGAGGTCAATGCCCATGGCCGGGTGATCCGCGAAGTGGTTGACCCCCGTCTCAATCCTAAGGGCGGCACGCCCATCGTTCTGACCATTGACGCAGAAATTCAACAAGTTGCCTATGATCAATTTCAGGCCAAGGACGAGCGGCCGGCTGAAGCTGGTTCCGCGGTTGTTATGGACATTCGCACAGGCGAGCTTTTGGCGCTAGTGTCTGCGCCGAGTTTTGACCCAAACAAGTTTGTCGACGGCATAAGCCGTACCGATTTTAACGAATATAATAGCGCCGAGATGCGCCCTCTCTATCACAAGGCTGTCCGCGGCATTTATCCGCCGGGCTCTACCTATAAAATGGTGACCGCCTTGGCGGCCTTGGAGGCTGGCGTTACGGACCCGGAAGAAACGATCAAGTGCCCCGGTTTTTATATGCTAGGCAACCATCGCTTCCATTGCCATTCTCGGGGGGGGCATGGCAGCGTGAATCTGCATACGGCCATCAAGGTTTCCTGCGACGTCTATTTTTATGAGATGGGACGCAGGATTGGTGGCGAAAAAATGGCTGAAGTCGCGCGCGGCTTTGGCTTTGGTCAGCGCTTTGACTTGGGCATCCCCGGAATTGCCGCATCCCATGTGCCTGATAACGCTTGGAAGATGAAGAATCGCGGGCAGCCTTGGCAAGTTTATGACTCGCTAAATGTCGCGATCGGCCAAGGATTGATCGCCGCAACGCCTCTGCAATTGGCGGTGATGACGGCGCGGATCGCATCCGAAGGCAAGGCCGTCGTGCCACGCCTCATTCGGGAAGGTCCGGGTGCCGAACCTTTTACGCCCTTCAAGCAATTGCCGTTTAGTTATGAGCACATGCATCTGGTTCATGAAGGCATGATTGCGGTGTCTAACGAAGCGGGTGGGACGGGTCGTGGCGATTTGGGTATCGAGGGCGTACGTATGGCCGGCAAGACCGGTACTGCCCAAGTGCGACGCATCACAATGGCAGAGCGTCGCACGGGGGTGAGGTCCAATGCTTCGCTGCCTTGGAAGCAGCGCGACCATGCGCTGTTTGTTTGTTACGCCCCGGCCGAAGAACCGAAATATTGTTGTGCGCTGGTGGTCGATCATGGCGGGGGCGGCGGCGCTGCCGCCGCCCCGCGCGCGCGCGAAATCATGAAGGCGACCTTATTGAAAGACCCTTCATCTCGGCCAGCCTTTACCACGAAAACCAAGACAGCTGACTTGGTCGCGCCCACAGACGGCACCCCGCCAGGGAATGGCAAAGCATGACCTTTTTGACTGATATTGAAAGCGGCCGCGATAGCTTCTTTGGCAAGCTGCGCCGCATTGAATGGGGTCTCGTCTTTGTCATGGCCATGATCAGCGTGGTCGGGACCATCCTCTTGTTCGGTGCGGCCGGCGGAAGCTGGGAGCCTTGGGCCGGCGATCACATCATCCGCTTTTGTATTGTGACTTGCCTGATGCTGGTGGTGGCGACGGTAGATGTCCGTATTTGGTATCACTTGGCCTATCCGGCTTATTTCGCGGTCTTTGTCTTGTTGATTGCGGTGGAATTGTTCGGGAAAGTTGCATTAGGTGCCCAACGTTGGTTGGAGGTGGGGCCCATCCGCTTGCAGCCTTCTGAATTCATGAAGATCGCCTTGATTCTAGCCCTTGCCCGCTATTATCAAGACGCTGAATCAGACCGGATGTGGAGCATTCGCGCCCATGCTATTCCTTTGGTGATGCTGGCAGCCCCGGCTGCCTTGATTACGCTACAACCAGACTTGGGGACAGCCATCATGGTGGCAGGGGTTGGTGCGACCATGGTGATCTTAGCAGGCCTTTCTTGGTGGTATGTGGTTGCCGCTGCTGGCAGCGTGGCGGCCTTTGCTTTGGCCGCTTTCTTCTTTTTCATGGCAGAGTTCCAAAGAAACCGCATTCTGACCTTCCTTGACCCCTCGCGTGATCCACTTGGGTCCGGCTATCATATCACCCAGTCTAAGATTGCGATTGGGTCGGGCGGATTGTTTGGCGTAGGTTATATGCAAGGAACGCAGAGCCAGCTCGACTTTCTGCCAGAGCGGCATACCGACTTTGTGTTTGCCATGCTCTTGGAAGAATTTGGCATGGTTGGAGGCTTGTTTGTGCTGGCGCTCTATCTCGCGGCGATGGCGTTTGGGATTTATATCTCAATTGGCTGCCGACATCTTTTCGGCAAGTTTTTGGCCGCAGGTGTCACCATGCTCTTGTTCATCTATGTCGGCATTAATGCGGGCATGATTATGGGTCTGATGCCAGTGGTGGGCGAGCCATTACCCTTCCTAAGTTATGGCGGCAGTGTGATGCTCTCCTTGATGTTCGGTCTCGGCTTGGTCCAGAACGCCAAAGTATTCCGCGATAAGACCTTGGGTTCTGGCTTCAAATCGTCCAAGCGCGTGCGTTAGCGGCAGATGGGGATACCCCATTTTGCGCACGGAAACGCAAACCTTGCTCTCGCCACGGCACAGCCTCGGGCAAAGGCGCTCACATCGTCGCTTCTAATAGGCGAGAGGGGTGGGTCTAACCCCTATTTCGCGCTTTCAACTTTGATATAGGCGATCACATCGCGGCGATCTTTTTCTTGTTTCAGGCCCACAAAGCTCATGCGGTTGCCCTGTAGGAAGCCCTTGGGGTCCGCCAGCCATTGGTCGAGTTTCTCAGCATCCCAGGTAAATCCAGCCCCTTTGAGAGCTGGAGAGTAATTGAAGCCAGGCACAGTCCCGGCAGTCCGGCCAAACATGCCATGCAGGGCAGGACCGACGCGGTTGTCACCACCTTTCTCAATCACATGGCACGAACGGCACTTAGCAAATTGCCGACGGCCATTGGCAAGGTCGCCTTCGCTATAGGGGGCTGGAAGGCTGGCTAAGATTTTGGCGTCCTCCGGGGACGGGCCGGCAGCAGCAGGGGCAGGAGCCGGAGCCGGTGCAGCGGGTATCGTCGCCTCCTTGCTGGGTGTCGCTTCCGGTGCGGTCTCAGTTTTGGTCGATTGGGGGGCTTGGCCGCATGCGACAAGGGCCATCAGCGGGATCAGGGCAAGGCTGGTGCGGATCATCATGGTCTCTCCTCCACAGACTAAAGGGGGTGGGCCATGCGCGTGCAGTCAGCCCGATGAGGGGGAGGTAGAGCGTTGGGCAGAAGCCGAACAGAGGCGTGAGGCGGATCTGACAGTCACAAGCGATCACTTCCCAGTGAGGGCCCTGAACAGGCGAGACAAGCAGCCCCCGGCGGCCGTGCCAGCGGGCTTGTCAGATTTTACTGAATGGGGAAAATGGTGCCGGTTGCAGGAATCGAACCCGCGACCGTCCGATTACAAATCGGGCGCTCTACCTGCTGAGCTAAACCGGCATCGCGGGTGTCTCTAAACGTTTTGGGCGACGTTTTGCAAGGGAGAAGCGCAATGAAAGGGCAGGCAAAACACAGCGTAACCCGCAGGGCGGCCTTAAGCCACCTTGCAGCGCCTGCCGCTATGGTGACCGCACCCGCACTTGCAAGCGCCGCACCCGTGGCCGTCTCAACCCGCAAGAGAAAGACCTATGTGCTGGTGCATGGCACGTGGCATGGTGGCTGGGTGTGGCGGCAAGTGGCCGAACGTCTGTTTGCAGAAGGTCACCGAGTCTTGACCCCAACTGCGACAGGCTGTGGCGAGCGCGCACATCTGATAGCACCCACCACCAATCTCTCCACCCATGTGCAGGACATATGCGCGGTAATCGACGCTGAAGACGCCGAGGAAGTGATCCTAATCGGTCATTCATTTGGGGGGCTAACCATTACCGGCGTGGCTGACCGACTTGGCGACCGCATCGCCCATATCGTCTTTTTTGATGCCTTTATCCCGACACGGGCGCGCCCGGCTTGGGTGATGCCCGAAGCCGACGGATCTTGGCCCAAATGGTGGCGAGATCGCCAAGCCCAATTCATCGACGGCCATAAGATGGTTTTCTTTAATCATTATCCGATCAAAATGCTGGTGCCAGAGGAGGATGCGGCCAATGTCGCACGCCTCAAGCGTAAATTGACGTGGCACCCCGCCGGGCAATGGACAGAAGCGGTAAGCTTTGCGCAAGGGGGATGGGAGGACCGTCCCCGCACCTATATTCACACCACCTTGCAGGTGTTCGCGCCGTCATCATCTGCCATGTGGGGGCCAGCCAAAGAGGCCGGTTGGCACTGGATTGATGTGCCGACATCGCGCAATGGCATGTTGACCCACCCCGATGTGGTGGCAGCCTGTTTTGCCAGCTTGGGCTGATCTTTAAAGAATTTTCGCAGGACTTTACCGCCTTCGCGCATTGCGCCAAAGCCCACTCCAGCCTAGTAAAATCAGATTCGATTGCCTTGGCTCGAAAGCGTTGCGGGCAATTCACAGAGTCGTTTCAAGAGGGCACCTATGGCCGACAGCGCAGTGTCAGCAGTCAACCAAGCCGGTTCAGGCGTTCAGCAGACCTTGGTCTCAAACGCTTTTCTGCTCGACTTTCTCCCCATTGTGATTTTTCTGTTGATCGCTGCAGGCCTTGGCTGTGCCTTCATGCTTGCTTCTTGGGTTTTGGCACCGTCAAGCCCAGACCCCGAAAAAGTGTCGACTTATGAGTGCGGATTTAATGCTTTTGACGACGCGCGCATGAAGTTTGACGTGAAATTCTACTTGGTTTCGATCCTCTTTATCCTTTTTGATTTGGAGATCGCATTCCTGTTCCCATGGGTGTTGGCCCTCGATGACATTGGGCCTTTCGGCTATTGGTCGATGATGAGTTTCCTTGGCATCTTGCTGGTCGGCTTTATCTATGAGTGGAAGAAAGGTGCTTTGGAATGGAACTAAAGCTTCCCCCACGCGCGGGCTCTGTTCCCGCTACACTCGACAATATTGGCCCTGTCATCCCCAATGACCCCTATTTCTCGGGCCTATCAGACGAATTGGCCGATAAGGGCTTTGTGGTTGCCGCGGCAGACGATTTGATCACCTGGGCGCGCACCGGCTCTCTCATGTGGATGACCTTTGGTCTGGCCTGCTGTGCGGTAGAGATGATGCAAGCAGCTATGCCGCGCTATGATATGGAGCGGTTTGGCTTTGCCCCCCGCGCCAGCCCACGCCAGTCGGACGTGATGATTGTCGCCGGTACTTTGACCAACAAAATGGCTCCGGCTTTGCGCAAGGTCTATGACCAAATGCCAAACCCGCGTTATGTCATCTCTATGGGCTCGTGCGCCAATGGGGGGGGCTATTACCACTATAGTTATGCGGTGGTGCGCGGCTGTGACCGGATCGTGCCAGTCGACATCTATGTGCCGGGCTGCCCACCAACAGCAGAAGCTTTGATGTATGGCATTCTGCAATTGCAGAAGAAAATCCGTCGTGAAGGAACGATCGAACGATGAGCGCTTTGGCTGAGTTGCAAGAGCGCCTGACTTCGGCTCTGGGCGCTTCTGTCCTGTCGGCGACGCAGGCAAATGGTGAGCTGACCTTAATGGTTCGCCGCGACGATATTTTGGCTGTGCTGCAGCATTTGCGCGATATTGAAAGCTTCTCGTCCTTTGTCGATGTGTGCGGCGCTGATTATCCAGAACGGGCTGAGCGCTTTGAAGTGGTCTATCACCTCTTGTCCATGAACAAGAATGTGCGCATTCGCGTGAAGGTGACAACGGACGAGGATACCCCGGTTGCATCTGCATGTGCGCTTTGGCCTGCGGCGGATTGGTTTGAGCGGGAAGCCTTTGATATGTATGGTATCCTCTTCTCTGGCCATCCAGATTTGCGCCGCATTCTGACCGATTACGGCTTCCACGGCCATCCATTGCGCAAAGACTTCCCGCTGACCGGCTATACCGAAGTGCGCTATGACGAAGCCCAAAAGCGGGTGATTTATGAGCCCGTTAAACTCGTGCAAGAATATCGCAATTTCGATTTCTTAAGCCCATGGGAAGGCATGTTGCCCGGGGATGAAAAGGCCGCCGAATAGGGGCTTTTCTCTCACCCTGTCATCCCCGCCAGAGCGGTAGCGGTGGGTGGGGACCTCAGGGGGGTTTGGGTCACGAGGTCAGGGACTCGGCTGCGCCGTCTGGGATGAGATCGTTTTTGCGGAATCACTTTTAGCCCCGCGTGGGAAACCACCGGGGGGACGCCGTGTGCCCTTGAAGAAAGGGCAGAGGGGCCGGGGCGCGTGGTCCGCGCCAAATAGAGTGGGCCAGATTAACGGACTGGCCCGGAAT
>JAIXQA010000049.1 GCA_027485915.1 Alphaproteobacteria bacterium
GACACCACCGAGGAGGCCTCATGATCCTCCCTCAAGCACACAGACTTATCAAGCCGGGGCGCACGGTTTGCTCCGTATTCCGGGCCAGTCCGTTAATCTGGCCCACTCTATTTGGCGCGGACCACGCGCCCCGGCCCCTCTGCCCTTTCTTCAAGGGCACACGGCGTCCCCCCGGTGGTTTTCCACGCGGGGCTATGGGTGTTGCTACTATTCAAAAGGCGGTGTCATCCCGGACGGCGAAGCCGAGTCCCTGACCTTGATCCGCAAAGTCCCATAAGGTCCCCGCGCGCCACTTCGGTTCGGCGGAGATGATAGGGTGAGGGCAATTCCCCTCGTCGCGCCAATGCTAATCGCGCAACACGTAGCGGCGATTGACGGGCTGGATGGGTCTAGCATTCATCGGAAATAGGGATTGGAACGCTTCCACATCCTTTTGCGAAACCAAGATTGGCGTCGACAAAACTGTCCACAAAACCGTTTCAGAACAGGGCGGTGTAGTCAGCGAACCTTGATAGCGGTAAACCCCATCAATCGGCGCGATCATGCCGCGCTGCTCAATCATACCAACGCTGGTTGAGCCCCCTTCTTTCGGGGCCTTTTCCATAATGGTAGAGAATAAGGGATTCTCTCCGCCCGGCATCATCAAGACACCAATGACCGCCAGCCTGCCCTCGGCATTTTTGTGCACGAAATGGGCTTCCATCGGATAATTGCGTCCATCAATTGTGTGCTCAGACGGGGTATGGAAATGGAATTGAATAAGATCAAAGCGCTCGCCATCAATGGTGGCATAGCCACCATCCTTGCCTTCAACTTGAATGGTATGTCCGTTATGGATGACGTTCCAATCGCCAGCCTTCCAATGCAGCGCGATATTGGAGACTTCCGCATCAACTCCGCCCGTTAAATCAATTGGCGATTGCTCTTGGCCCGAGGCGCAAGCCTTGTTAGCCTCGGCCATCTTGCCCCAATGTTCCGGCCCATTAGCCCCTTCATAATCCCAATGCGCCCCATCTTTTCCGGGAAGCAAATGCGATAAAATCGACTTTTCTTCTTTTTCAGGGGCTGCGTGCGCATCCGCGGATTCATGGGCAGCGGGGGCAGTATGGGCCTCAGCGGCATCATGTTTTGCCTCAGCCGCAGCATGAGGCGCTTCGCCGCTCATCAAGGCTTTAGCCGTGCCAATGCCGATAATGGCCACTAAGGCTACAATTCCAACACCTGCCAACACACGCTTCATGGCCGCATCCTTCGCTTTATTGGCGCTATGCTTAACCATAAGGCGTTAAGTCTTTCTCACTTTTCTGTGAGGCAGTTGTGAACGGAACGGGAAAAGGAATGGCAGGTGGGGTACGCGCGCCAAGTCGGAAGCAAAAAAAGGCCCCGGATTGCTCCGAGGCCTTTTCAAATAAGAAAGGTCAGATGACCTTATTCGGTGCCGAGGTCGACGACATCCATGCCAGCCACTTCGGCAGGCAGAGGCTCCATCGCGCTTTCTTGCTCGATCGCAGCATCGGCATCCTGATAGGCGGCAATCGCCTTCAAGCGGCGGAGTGCACCACCGGTACCGGCTGGGATCAAGCGGCCGACGATGACGTTTTCCTTGAGGCCTTCCAGCGTGTCGTGCTTGCCATTGACCGCCGCGTCGGTAAGGACGCGCGTGGTTTCTTGGAACGAAGCGGCCGAGATGAACGAACGTGTCTGCAGCGAAGCTTTGGTGATCCCTAGAAGCACAGGCTCTGCGGTTGCTTCGCGCAGGCCCAATTCCTTCATGCGGGCGTTTTCATCGATCAGATCGACTTCATCAATGGCATCGCCCTTGATCATGTCTGTATCGCCTGGATCGGTGACTTCCACCTTTTGCAACATCTGGCGGACGATGGTCTCAATGTGCTTGTCATTGATACCCACGCCTTGGAGACGATAGACTTTCTGGATTTCTTCAACCAGATATTCGGCCAAAGCTTCCACGCCCAGCACCGCCAAGATGTCTTGTGGGGCTGGGTTGCCATCGAGCAGATATTCGCCGCGCTTGATCCGGTCACCATCTTGAACCGACAAGTGCTTACCCTTGGCGATCAGATAGGTTGCAGGCTCTAGTGTCTCATCATCGGGGATGATCAACACTTTGCGCTTGTTCTTATAGTCCTTGCCGAACTCAACCCGGCCATCGATTTCTGCGATGATCGCGTGATCCTTCGGACGACGGGCTTCGAACAATTCCGCAACGCGTGGCAGACCACCGGTAATGTCGCGGGTCTTGGCCCCACCGGTCGCAACACGCGACAGAGTGGCACCTGGCCCGATCATTTCACCATCGGTGACCGACAAGATCGCATCGATTGGCAAGGTGTAGACAGCGTCTGCCCCATTGGCCAATTTCACGAAGCTACCATCATCGTTCAACAGAGCGACGGCTGGGCGCAGGTCATTATTGGCCTTAGCCCCACGCCAGTCGATGACGCGCTTGGACGAAATACCGGTCGCATCGTCCAATTCGTCGCGGGCCGAGATGCCGTCCACGAGGTCTTGCAGACGCACGCGGCCACCAACTTCGGTGACGATGGGGGTTGCAAACGGGTCCCAGTCGGCCAGACGCTGGCCGCGAACGACTTTGGTCTTGTCTTCGGCACGAATGCGCGCACCGAATGGCAATTTGAAAGACTGACGCTCTTTGCCTTCGCCGTCGAACACGGCGATCACCATGTTGCGGCTCAAGCAGACCAGATCGCCATCATCGCGCTTCACCGTTGCACGGTTCATGAAGCGGACTTCCCCATCAAGACCGGCTTCCATGAAGCTGGTATCGGCCACCTGTGCCGCACCACCAATGTGGAAGGTACGCATGGTCAGCTGGGTTCCAGGCTCACCGATGGATTGCGCCGCGATCACGCCGACGGCTTCACCATGGTTGACGCGCGTGCCGCGGGCAAGGTCGCGGCCATAGCAGGTCGCGCAAACGCCATTGCGGGTTTCACACGTCAGAGGCGAACGAACCTTGATGGTCTGCACACCAGCCTTTTCGATCGCGATGGCAATGTCTTCATCCACATAGGTGTCTTGCGGATAAATGACTTCGCCAGTTTGCGGGTCCACGGCGTCTTGCGCCAAGGTCCGGCCCAAAATGCGCTGCTCCAACGAGACGATGACTTCCGCCCCTTCGGTGACAGCCCGCAACTCGATCCCCATCGAGGTGCCGCAATCTTCTTCGGTGATGATGCAATCCTGCGCCACGTCGACCAAACGACGGGTCAAATAGCCCGAGTTTGCGGTCTTCAATGCGGTATCAGCCAAGCCTTTACGGGCACCGTGGGTGGAGTTGAAGTATTCCTGAACGGTCAGGCCTTCTTTGAAGTTTGAGATGATGGGCGTTTCGATGATCTCGCCTGATGGCTTCGCCATCAGACCGCGCATCCCGGCCAATTGCTTCATCTGGTTCTTCGAACCACGAGCACCAGAGTGCGCCATCATGTAGACGGAGTTCATCTCCAGGGTCTTGCCGTCGCGACCGGGGCGAAGTTTCGAGACTTCTTCCATCATCGCGTCTGCCACGCGGTCGGTACATTTCGACCACGCATCCACGACTTTGTTGTACTTCTCGCCCTTGGTGATCAAACCATCAGAATATTGTTGCTCATATTCTTCGACGCTGGTCCGGGTTGCTTCGACCATGGCTTCCTTTTCAGGTGGCACAACCATGTCGGCCATGCCGAAGGAAATGCCAGCCTTACAAGCTTCTTTGAAGCCCAATTGCATCATGCGGTCTGCAAAGATCACCGTCGCCTTCTGGCCGCAGAAGCGGTAGACTTGGTCGATGATATTGGAGACTTCCTTCTTGGTCATCAGCTGGTTGACGATCGTTGGCGGCACCTTGGGGTGACGTGGCAACAGATCGGCAATCATGAAGCGGCCTGGG
Source organism: Alphaproteobacteria bacterium (assembly GCA_027485915.1). Taxonomy (GTDB): domain Bacteria; phylum Pseudomonadota; class Alphaproteobacteria; order Caulobacterales; family Aquidulcibacteraceae; genus Aquidulcibacter. The sequence goes on from JAIXQA010000049.1 coordinate 3,917, forward strand.
GTCGTGTTGATTGTCTTAGTGACGGGCTTACCCTCATCATCCACACCAACATAACGCGCCTTGATCTTGGAATGCAGCGTCACAACGCCAGCATCCAAGGCAGCTTCGATTTCGCCCAAGTCCCGGAAGGCCTTGCCTTCGCCGATTTCGCCATCACGCTCAATCGACAAGAAGTAGAGACCCAAGACGATGTCTTGGCTTGGCACGATGATCGGTTTGCCGCTTGCAGGGCTCAAGATGTTGTTGGTCGACATCATCAGCACGCGGGCTTCAAGCTGGGCTTCAATCGACAATGGCACGTGAACGGCCATTTGGTCGCCGTCGAAGTCGGCGTTGAACGCGGTACAGACCAGCGGGTGCAGCTGGATGGCCTTACCTTCGATCAGCTTTGGTTCGAAGGCTTGGATGCCCAAGCGGTGCAAAGTTGGCGCGCGGTTCAGCATCACGGGATGCTCGCGGATCACTTCGTCGAGAATGTCCCACACTTCAGGACGCTCTTTTTCAACGAGCTTCTTCGATTGCTTCACCGTGCTGGACAGGCCCTTGGCGTCCAAACGCTGATAAATGAAGGGCTTGAACAATTCCAAAGCCATCTTCTTGGGCAGGCCGCACTCATGCAGCTTCAATTCTGGACCCACAGTGATCACCGAACGGCCAGAATAGTCGACGCGCTTGCCGAGCAAGTTCTGACGGAAGCGACCTTGCTTGCCCTTCAGCATGTCAGCCAAGGACTTCAGCGGACGCTTGTTGGCACCGGTAATGACGCGACCGCGACGGCCGTTATCGAACAAAGCGTCGACGGATTCTTGCAACATCCGCTTTTCATTGCGCACGATGATATCTGGTGCACGCAGTTCAATCAGGCGCTTCAAACGGTTGTTGCGGTTGATCACGCGGCGATAGAGGTCGTTCAAGTCAGAGGTTGCAAACCGGCCACCATCCAGAGGCACCAAGGGGCGCAATTCTGGTGGGATCACGGGGATGTTCGTCATGATCATCCATTCTGGACGGTTGCCAGAATTCATGAAGGCTTCGATTAGCTTCAAACGCTTGGCGAGCTTCTTTGGCTTCAGCTCAGTCGTGCATTCAGAGATGTCGATGCGGATCTGCTTAGCAGTCTCTTCCAGATCGATGGCTTCCAGCATGGTGCGAACAGCTTCGGCACCAATGCCGACGGTGAAGCTATCTTCGCCATAGGTGTCTTGGGCTTCATAAAGCTCATTCTCATCGATCAGCTGACGCTCAGTGAAGGGCGTGATCCCAGGCTCGATCACGATGTGGCGCTCGAAGTAAAGAACCTTCTCAACGTCCTTCAAGGCCATGTCCAACATCAAGGCAATGCGCGATGGCAAGGACTTCAAGAACCAGATGTGGGCGACAGGTGCGGCCAATTCGATATGGCCCATGCGCTCACGGCGCACGCGCTGCAGGGTGACTTCCACACCGCATTTTTCGCAGGTGACGCCCTTATATTTGATGCGCTTATACTTGCCGCACAAGCACTCATAATCCTTGATCGGTCCAAAAATCCGGGCGCAGAACAGACCGTCGCGCTCTGGCTTAAAGGTCCGGTAGTTGATGGTTTCTGGCTTTTTGACTTCGCCATAGGACCAAGCCTTGATCTGGTCAGGGCTGGCCAAAGCAATGCGGATATTGTCGAATTGTGGGGCAATGGCTTGTGGGCCAAAGATGTTCATCACGTCTTGATTCATAGAACCCAGTCTCCCGTTCTCGTGAAGAGAACAAAGCGGAGCGTGCAAACCACGCCCCGCAAACTCAATCAAATGTGGATTATTTCTTCGGTGGGAGTTGGCCGCCGGCACCATCGCCAACAGCAGCCCCCATCCCTTCAACCAGTTCAACATTCAGACCCAAGGAACGCATTTCCTTGATCAAAACGTTGAACGATTCAGGGATACCGACTTCGAATGTGTCATCACCGCGCACGATGCTCTCGTACACTTTGGTCCGGCCAGCGACGTCGTCGGATTTCACCGTCAACATCTCTTGCAGGGTGTAAGCGGCGCCATAGGCTTCCAATGCCCAGACTTCCATTTCCCCAAAGCGCTGACCGCCGAACTGCGCCTTACCGCCCAGCGGCTGCTGGGTGACGAGCGAGTAGGGACCGATCGAACGGGCGTGAATCTTATCATCCACCAAGTGGTGCAGCTTGAGCATGTAGATATAGCCCACAGTGACCTTGCGCTTGAACGCTTCACCGGTACGGCCATCATACAAGGTGCTCTGACCGGTTTCATCATTACCCGTACGGCGCAACAATTCCCGGATGTCGCTTTCGCGTGCACCGTCGAACACGGGGGTTGCAATGGGAACGCCGAACGATAGGTTCCGACCCAAGATTTTCAGGTCTTCTTCGCTGGTTGGCAATTCCTCATTCGGGCCATAGATGCTGGTCAAGGTTTCGACAAAGCGCGCCTTGTCCCCTGCCCGCTCATAGGCCTCCAATGCGTCCTTAACTTGCTTGCCAAGGCCCGCACAGGCCCAACCCAAGTGGGTTTCGAGGATCTGACCCACGTTCATGCGCGAAGGCACGCCCAAGGGGTTCAGCACGATATCAACATGGGTACCATCCTCAAGGAACGGCATGTCTTCGATGGGCGTGATGCGCGAGATAACCCCTTTGTTGCCGTGACGACCGGCCATTTTGTCGCCGGGCTGCAGCTTGCGCTTCACAGCAACGAAGACTTTAACCACTTTCATCACGCCCGGAGGCAATTCGTCACCGCGACGCAGCTTCTCAACCTTGTCTTCAAAGCGGGCATCCAAGCTGCGCTTTGCATCTTGGAAGAGTTTCTGGATGGCTTCGATTTCACCCATGGCAGCTTCATCGGCAATGGCGATCTGCCACCACTGACCTTTGGAGAAGTCCGCCAAGGTTTCTTCGGTGATTTCGCCTTTGCTGAAGCCCTTTGGACCAGAGAGGCCTTCTTTGCCGACCAACAATTCCTTCAAGCGACCATAGATGTTGCGCTCAAGGATTGCCAATTCGTCGTCGCGGTCCTTGGCCAAACGCTCAATTTCCTCACGCTCGATTTGCATCGCGCGCTGGTCCTTGTCGACGCCGTGGCGGTTGAACACGCGGACTTCCACAACCGTGCCTTGAACGCCTGGTGGCACTTTCAAGGAGGTATCGCGAACGTCAGACGCCTTTTCACCGAAAATCGCCCGCAAGAGCTTTTCTTCTGGGGTCATCGGGGTTTCGCCCTTTGGCGTGACCTTGCCGACCAGAATGTCGCCTGGGTTCACTTCCGCACCAATGGCCACGATGCCTGCTTCGTCCAAGTTACGCAGGCTTTCTTCGCCGACGTTTGGAATGTCGCGGGTGATTTCTTCGGGGCCGAGCTTGGTATCGCGTGCCGAAATCTCAAACTCTTCCAAGTGGATCGAGGTGAAGACGTCGTCGCGCACAATACGCTCTGAAATCAGGATGGAATCTTCGAAGTTATAGCCGTTCCAAGGCATGAACGCGACGAGCACGTTACGGCCCAGAGCCAATTCACCCAGATCCGTCGATGGACCGTCAGCGATGATGTCGCCGTCACGAACTAAATCGCCAACGCGCACCAAAGGACGCTGGTTGATACAGGTGTTTTGGTTGGAACGTTGGAACTTGATCAAGCGGTAGATATCAACGCCTGGCTTGGTTGGATCGGTTTCTTCGGTCGCACGCACAACGATACGCGTGCCGTCGATTTGCTCCACGATACCAGGACGGCGGGCAACGATGGTCGCACCCGAGTCGCGCGCCACAACGCCTTCCATGCCAGTGCCGACCAATGGCGCTTCGGCTTTCACCAAAGGCACGGCCTGACGTTGCATGTTCGAGCCCATCAGAGCGCGGTTTGCGTCGTCATTTTCCAAGAAGGGAATCAGTGCCGCAGCAACCGAAACCACCTGCTTTGGCGACACGTCGATGAATTCGATCAGGTCACGGTGCAGAATGGTTGCGTCGCCGTTTTGACGGGCTTCGACCAATTCTTCGGTGATGTAGCCGGTTGCGTCTACAGGCGAGTTTGCCTGAGCAATCGCATATTTGGCTTCTTCAACTGCGGAGAGATAGATCACCTCTTCCTGCATCTTGCCATCGATCACACGCCGATACGGGCTTTCGATAAAGCCGTACTTATTGACGCGCGCAAAGGTCGCCAAAGAGTTGATCAGACCGATATTCGGACCTTCTGGCGTTTCGATTGGGCAGATACGGCCATAATGGGTTGGGTGCACGTCGCGGACTTCAAAGCCGGCACGCTCGCGGGTCAAGCCACCAGGGCCCAAGGCCGACAGGCGGCGCTTGTGTGTGATTTCCGACAACGGGTTGGTTTGGTCCATGAATTGCGACAATTGCGATGAACCGAAGAATTCACGCACGGCAGCTGCTGCTGGCTTCGCATTGATCAAATCGTGCGGCATGACGGTGTCGATATCGATCGATCCCATGCGCTCCTTGATCGCGCGTTCCATCCGCAATAGGCCAACACGATATTGATTTTCCATCAATTCGCCGACCGAACGTACACGGCGGTTGCCAAGGTTGTCGATGTCGTCGATTTCACCACGGCCATCGCGCAGACCAACCAAGACCTTCAAAACTTCAATGATGTCTTCCTTGCGCAGAACACGCATTTCGTCATCTACATCGAGGTCGAGGCGCATGTTCATTTTCACGCGGCCCACGGCCGAGAGATCATAGCGCTCCTTGTCGAAGAACAAGGATTGGAACATGGCTTGCGCGGTTTCTTGCGTTGGTGGCTCACCTGGACGCATCACGCGGTAAATGTCGGTCAACGCGCTTTCACGGCCGTCGTTTTTGTCCAGAACGATCGTGTTGCGCATCCAAGGTCCAACGGTGACATTGTCGATGTCCAAGACGTCGATTTCGGTCACGCCAGCTTGACGCATTTCCACGATTTGAACATGGCTAAGCTCTTGGCCAGCTTCAGCATAGATCTCACCATTTTCAGCGCTGGCAATATCGAAGGCCGCAAATCGGCCAATCAATTGGTCGTCGGGCACCAACAAGGTGGTGACACCTTCTTCAGCGAGCTTATTGGCGTTACGGGCTGACAATTTCTTGCCACCTTCAGCCACTACTTTGCCGTTGGCCGCATTGATCAGATCATAGGCTGGTTTTTGGCCGCGCCAACGTTCTGGCACGAACGGAATGTGCCAACCGCCTTCAGCGGCCGTGTAGGTAATGGTCTTGTAGAAGGTCGACAGAATTTCTTCTGCATCCATGCCCAAAGCATAGAGAATGGTCGTCGCTGGCAGCTTGCGCTTGCGGTCGATGCGAACATAGACAACGTCTTTGGCATCAAACTCAAAGTCGAGCCATGAGCCACGGTAAGGAATCACACGGGCTGCGAACAAGAGTTTACCCGAAGAGTGGGTCTTGCCCTTGTCATGGTCGAAGAAGACACCAGGCGAACGGTGCATTTGCGAGACGATTACGCGCTCAGTCCCATTCACAACGAACGTGCCTTTGTCGGTCATCAAAGGAATATCGCCCATATAGACGTCTTGTTCCTTGATATCCTTGACCGACTTTGCACCAGTGTCTTCGTCTGATTCAAAAGTGATCAGACGCAATTTGACCTTTAGAGGAGCCGAATAAGTCAAGTCGCGCTGGATACATTCATCCACGTCAAACTTGGGCGGCTCAAACTCAAAAGACACATATTCGAGCACAGCGCGCTCTTGAAAATCCTTGATCGGAAATACCGACTTAAATACCGCTTCAATGCCCTCATCGCGGCGCATTTCTTGCGGCACATCTTTTTGAAGGAATTGGTCGTAGGAACTTTTTTGAACCTCAATCAGGTTCGGCATTGTTACTGCCTCGGCAATTTTGCCGAAAGATTTACGAATACGTTTCTTACCCGTGAACGATTGAGCCATCGCTCTTCCCTTCTTGTGGGGCCGCGCGATCATCCAGCGGGGGCTGGGCGCGCAGGCTGCCGAATGATTGCCTGCTCGGGAAAAAGCCCCCTTCAAACGCAATAAACGGTCCCGCAGGCGTGTGGGACCGTAGCGTGGAAAAATGAAGGTGCGAGGTGCGTATGTCTTAGGTCGCCCTGCAAGTAAAGGGGGATCAGACAGTCCTCACAGCAGTTTTATAGCAGCGTTGGACTTTGGGGCTTCTTAGCGTGCAAAGACAAACTCCAAAGTGCCTGAAAAATGGCTAAGGCTAGAACCATTTCCGACAATTCTTCAAAGGCCTCGTGCTGCAATAATATCCCAGCACTGATCAACATCGCATAGGTTGCTGGCCACGAAAAACAATCGCGCAGAAACCGCACAATGGTTAGATTTGCCCAAGGCTCGGCAAGATAGGTGGCCGCAGGCGGGCTGAAAATTAAAGCAAAGCCGATCACCTGATAGATGGCATCATAGAGGCGCGGCGATACCAGATTATGGACGTTAGACTCATGCTGAAGATTGATCTTGTCCAGACTTTCAGGAGTGGCATAGCCTAGCCAGTGCTGACCCCAACTAATCTCCTCGCCGATCATCCCGATAAAGCCTAAGATTCCTAACATCATGAAGACGCGCCAACTCGGCGCAGCTTCGTGGCCATAAATCGAGCTAGCCCGACGAAACAAAATGACCGCGCATGTGATCGCACAACCGTAAAAGAAGACCGTTGCTGTCTCCACAAAACCACCGTCGATCGCTTCAGATCCGAGAATCCAAAGTTCGTCTTGATGGGTCAGTTTAGCCCATGCATTGAGCGGGACAAAAAACGCCCAAGTCGCAGCAAATCCGCAATAGCCGAGCCAAGCGGCTTTGTCTTTCGGGAACAAGCCGCCTATCGCGCGATCCTGCAATCTTACACTCATGAGCCCAAAAGAAGCCATGAATGATAAACCGAAAAGAAAAGTCATGAGTGGATTTGGGGGGTGGTTTGCAAACAACAGACAGAGCGCTTTCTAAGGGAAAAGTGAGTAATTGCCCCCTACAAGACCCTCGGTCATAAAAAGGAACACTAGAAATGCGGGATGAACTATTTAAAATCCGTTCACGGAGTTGTGAATTCGCCACTCGCACCGTCTGAATTCAACCACAAAAAAACGGGCACCCCGTGAGGGATGCCCGCTTTCTCCCTTCGCTTGCGCGAGGGCTTACTTCAATTCGACCTTTGCGCCAGCTGCTTCGAGCTGAGCTTTGATCTTGTTGGCTTCGTCCTTGGACACGCCTTCTTTGACTGGCTTTGGGGCTGCTTCGACCAGGTCCTTGGCTTCTTTCAGGCCCAGACCGGTGATGCCGCGAACTTCCTTGATCACTTCGATCTTCTTGTCGCCGAACGACGCGAGAACGACGGTGAATTCGGTTTGCTCTTCAGCAGCTTCAGCAGGAGCAGCAGCGCCACCGCCAACTGCAGCAACAGCTACAGGAGCAGCAGCGGTAACGCCCCACTTTTCTTCCAGAAGCTTTGCAAGGTCAGCAGCTTCCAAAACGGTCAATGCGGACAGGTCTTCGACCAACTTTTCGAGTTTAGACATTTTCGTGTTTCCTGATTTGGATAAGTTTGTAAGTGGTATCGCGGACGACGGACGTCACGCAGCATTCTTGTCGGCATATGCCTGCAGAACGCGGGCCATTTGGGCGGCTGGTGCTTGAACCACGGCAGCGATCTTCTGGGCTGGTGCCTGAATAACGCCAATGAGTTTCGAACGCAGCTCATCCAAGGATGGCAAGGTAGCCAGCGACTTGACGCCATTGGCGTCGAGCACTGTTGCGCCCATGAAGCCCCCAGTCAGAACGAGCTTGTCGTTCGTCTTGGCGAAGTCTGCCATCAATTTCGGAGCGACCGTTGGGTCTTCCGAAAATGCAACAGCTGTCGGGCCTTTCAGCAGCACATGGGCACCTTCGCCCGCATGCCCTTCAAGAGCCAGCCTCGCGAGGCGGTTCTTTACCACCTTCACGCCCGCACCAACGGCCGAAGCCTTGATACGGAGGTCCGTCAATTCCGCGACGGTCATTCCGGTGTAGTGTGCAAACACAACAACGGTATTCTCGTTAAAGACGCTTTTCAGTGTCTCGACGACTTCGGCCTTTTCGGTCCGATCCATCGCGGTCTCCTCAGGTTTGATAGATGGGACCATCCCATCTATCGGTGACTGCCACCTCCCAAAGAAAGGGCGGCGACAGGCCTGCCCGGGGACGAAGGACCTTTGATCCGTTTGTTGCCAAACCTATCATCAGTTACACTCGCTCCCGTCTAACGTGGACCAGAAAGTCTCCTCTCTGATTAAGCCATTGCCGGCGTCCATGATCTCGGACAGGTTGCTCTGGGCTGATAACAACACAAACCAGAGCATTCGCGCGGGGTTGCCCCCGTTTGAATGGATAGGACGGGCAGACCCGAAGGCCTGCCCATCAAAATTTTAGGCTGGGACGTTGATCGCAGAAGCGGTGTCAACCTTGACGCCAGGACCCATGGTCGAGGACATCGAAACACGGCGGACATAGGTGCCCTTCGCGCCGGTTGGCTTTGCTTTCACGAGAGCGTCCACCAATGCACGGGCGTTCTCAATCAAAGCTGCTTCGGTGAAGCTTGCCTTGCCGATGCCGGCATGAATGATACCAGCCTTTTCCACACGGAACTCAACAGCGCCGCCTTTGGAATCTTCAACAGCCTTTTTGACATCCATGGTCACAGTGCCGACCTTTGGGTTTGGCATCAGGCCACGTGGACCCAATACCTTACCCAAGCGACCGACGAGGGCCATCATGTCTGGCGTAGCGATGACGCGGTCAAAGTCCATGCGGCCACCTTGCACTTCTTCGAGCAAGTCTTCTGCACCAACGATTTCAGCACCGGCTGCGCGGGCTTCATCTGCCTTCGGACCGCGGGCAAACACCGCCACGCGAACCGAACGGCCAGACCCGTTAGGCAAATTACAAACGCCACGGACCATTTGGTCCGCATATTTCGGTTCAACACCCAAATTGACAGCGATATCCACGCCTTCGTCAAACTTGGCTTTGGCATTTGCCTTCACAATCGCGACGGCTTCCTCCAGGGTGTAGAGCTTTTCAGCAACAACGCTTGTGCGGGCGGCTGCGAGCCGTTTTCCAACTTTAGCCATGATTATGCCACCACTTCCAAGCCCATGGAACGTGCCGAGCCAGCGATGATTTTCGTCGCGGCATCGAGGTCCATAGCGTTCAAGTCCTTCATCTTCTTTTCAGCGATTTCACGGCACTGGGCCATGGTCACTGAACCGGCGCGGTCGCGACCTGGCTTCAAGGAGCCCTTCGAGAGACCAGCGGCCTTCTTGAGATAATGCGACGCAGGTGGCGTCTTGATCTCAAAGGTGAAGCTCTTGTCTTGATAATAGGTGATCACGGTCGGGCAAGGGGTACCCTTTTCCATTTCCTGCGTCTTGGCGTTAAAGCCCTTGCAGAATTCCATGATGTTCAAGCCGCGTTGACCCAACGCAGGCCCAATTGGTGGAGCAGGCTTTGCTTCGCCCGCCATCACCTCGAGCTTAATTTGCCCGAGAATTTTCTTCGCCATAGTCCCACTCCTAAAAGCCACCCTATTCAGGTGTGCTTGGGTTTTTCGATCAAACTGGCAAGGCCAGAGGATCGAGGGTTACGTGGTCCGGTCGCGCTGGCTAATTTGCGCGAACCTCCCACATCTCATGAAAAGATGGATTAGCTGAGCTTTTCCACCTGTCCATATTCAAGTTCAACCGGGGTCGACCGGCCGAAGATTGAAACTGCGACTTTGAGGCGCTGACGCGTCTCATCGACTTCCTCAACATGGCCTTCGAAGGAAGCAAACGGGCCATCCATAACCCGTACCTTCTCGCCCAAGTCGAACGAAACAATTTGCTTTGGACGCTCAACACCGTCTTCGACCACACCCAAAATGCGCTGAACTTCGCGTTCAGACACTGGGGTTGGACGCTTACCAGCATCAGCACCCAAAAATCCGGTCACCTTAGGGGTGTCCTTCACCAAGTGATAGGTGGCGTCGTCCAACTCCATCTTCACCAAAACATAGCCCGGGAAGAAGCGGCGCTCGCTCACACGTTTGCGGCCACGGACAGTCTCTGTCACTTCTTCCGACGGCACCAGAACTTGCTCAACCTTATCGGCCAAACCCTTCTGGGCAGCAGTCTCTTTAATTTGTTCTGCAACCTTCTTCTCGAAGTTCGAGTAAGCGTGCACGATGTACCATTTGGCGCTCAACCTATTGTCCCCCGCCAATGCCGAGTATGAAACCGACCGCGCTGCGCAGCAGCAAGTCAACTAAGAAAAAGAAGATCGCGGCAACCACGACCATCAAGAAGACAAAAACAGTCGAAACCAAAGTCTCATTGCGCGACGCCCATGAAATCTTGCGGATTTCCGAACGCACGTCCTTAAAGTACTGGACGATGCCAGACTTTTTGACCGCAGGCTTTGGAGCCGGAGTGGGCGTGGTTGGTGCTTGTGCCATGATATTCTAGGTGGTGCGGGCCACCCGAAAGCGCCAGCCCCAATTGTTCCTGTTTTGCATTCCGTTGAGCGACTTCAGTCATGAAGCCACCCTGTTCTAGTTACTTTCCCGCGCCTGGCAGGGGCTGAGGGACTCGAACCCACGACCCTCGGTTTTGGAGACCGATGCTCTACCAGCTGAGCTAAACCCCTAAAGCGCGCCGCGCCCTAAGGCTTTGGACCTTGGGCGCGGATCGCCGCATATGCCTGATCACCCTTCCAGACGCAAGAGGGGCAAGTGAAACAAGTCGCATCAAATCATGTGATCAGCACAGTCGTAGCTGGCCACTTACAACGCTGACATCCCGCCGCCGCAAAACTGTCGCCAAATTGTTGCAACAACGCAACACAAGACAAATAGAGTCGCCTCAGCCGCGTATTTAACCATATGCAAGGTAGATTGATCCGTGTTCGCACGTTAGCGGACTCGTCCATCAGCGATCCGACGCTTCAGATTCCTCCTCGACCACCCCGGTCTTACTGAGGCGAAACAACGGATTGGCGACTACGCAATCAGGATGGACTTCACATGAGATTTACACGTCACCTCGCCCTGGCTTCGGTAAGCGCCGTTGCCTTTAGCACGATGGCATTCGCACCTGGGTTTGCTGCAGCTCAAGCCGCAACAGCGACAGAAGAACCAACCGGCATCGAAACCGTCATTGTGACGGCTCGAAAGCGGGAAGAAAGCAGCCAAGACGTGCCTGCGTCTTTGTCCACGGTTCGTGGCGATGCTTTGACAACGCTGACTTCGGGCGGGGCTGACATGAACGCCTTCTCAGGCCGCGTGCCATCGCTGGTTGTTGAAAGCTCGTTCGGACGCACCTTCCCTCGCTTCTATTTACGCGGTTTGGGTAACTCTGACTTCGACTTGAACGCGTCGCAACCTGTGTCTTTGATCTATGACGAAGTCGTCTACGAAAACCCAGTGCTCAAAGGCTTTCCAGTATTTGACGTGGAGCGCATCGAAGTGTTGCGTGGGCCACAAGGCACCTTGTTCGGGCGTAACACGCCTGCGGGTATCGTTAAGTTCGACAGCGTGAAGCCCAATGGCAAGTCCAACGGCTATCTGAAAGGCGGCTTCCGCTCGTTCGGTGGTCGTGATGCAGAAGGTGCTTTGGGTGGCGCATTGACCGACACGATTTCCTTCCGCGTTTCGGCCCTATTGACGGGCCAAGACGACTGGATCACCAATACCGGGCCTTTGGCTGAAAAAAATCTGGGCGGCTTTGACGACCGCGCGATCCGCGCCCAATTGCGCATCCAGCCGAGCGACCAATTAGACATTTTGCTCAATGCGCATGCCCGCAAGTTGGACGGCACCTCGCAAATCTTCCGCGCCAATGTCATCACCAAGGGCACACGTGGCCTCAACAGCAATTACGTTGCCGACCGTGTCAGCTATGACCAAGGTGAAGGCAATAACCAAGAGCTGGAATCGAAGGGCCTTACCGCCCGCATCGCGTATGATTTTGGCAATGTCACCCTGACTTCGGTCACCGGCTATGAAACCTTGAGCTTCTATGGTCGTGGCGACATTGACGGTGGCGTAGCCGGCGTTGGCCCAGGCTTTATTCCATTCAGCTCTGACACAGCTGATGGTGTCGACGATCACAAACAAGTGACCCAAGAATTGCGCCTGTCTAGCAATGGCGATGGCGCGCTTAGCTGGCAAGTTGGGGCTTATGTGTTTCAAGAAGAACTCTCGATCTTCTCGCTCGGCTTCTTCTCCCCAACCGGCGTGTTCACCGATGCCCGCCAAACCCAGGACACCGATTCTTGGGCTTTGTTTGGCTCTTTGACCTATAAGCCAAGCGACCGTTTGGCCTTAACGGCTGGCTTGCGCTATTCCGATGACAGCAAGGATTTGGTGGCGCGTGGCGGGATCGCTACTATCGCCCCCGTTCGCAAAAGCGTTTCAGATGAAGCCGTTTCTTGGGACTTGTCGGCAACCTATGAAGCCACCGAGTCGGTCAATGTGTATGCCCGCGCAGCCCGCGGCTATCGCGCGCCATCGATTCAGGGCCGCATCTTGTTCGGAACTGCCGTCACCACGGCAAAGTCTGAATTTGTGACCTCGTTTGAAGCCGGTGTGAAAGCCTTTGCTATGGATCGGAAAATCCGCGCGGACTTCAACGTGTTCGCAATGAACATTGAAGATCAGCAATTCACCGCCATCGGTGGTGCAGGCAATTTCAATCAATTGTTGAACGCCAAAGAAGGCAAAGCCTCGGGCTTCGAAGCTGAACTCCAGTGGTTGCCAACCCAAAACTTGTCGTTTGCGGGTTCGCTGTCGTACAATAAGACGGAGATCAACGATCCAACGCTGACGGTGGGTGCCTGCGGTGCACCTTGCACCATTCAGAACCCCTTGGTCGGTGGCAACGCCAAAATCGATGGCAACCCCTTCCCGAATGCGCCTGAGTGGATCGCCAATGTTTCGGCAAAATATTCGAAGCCATTCGGCAATGGTCATGAGTTCTTCGCACTGACCGATTGGGCTTACAAGGGTGAGACCTACTTCACTCTCTATAAGTCGATTGAGTTTTCAGAAGACGGTTATTGGGAAGGTGGTTTGCGCACCGGTGTCACCTTGTTCGACAACAAATATGAGATCGCAGCTTATGGCCGCAACATCACCAACGAAGAGCGTTTAGTCGGTGGTATCGACTTTAACAATCTGACCGGCTTCACCAATGCACCCCGCATTTGGGGCATTGAAGCGAAGGTCAATTTCTAGAGTCCAAACTCTTCTGAACACAAACAGAACAGCGGGCCTGACAGATCTCTGTCGGGCCCGTTTTTTTCTACAGCGTGTCAGAGGCGACGTGTGGGTGATAGTCCGCTATAATGAGTTCCTGCATGGGGGGATGCGCGTGATCGCTTTGTTCGGCGATATTCATTCAAACATCCAAGCGCTTGAAGCGTGCTTGGAGGATGCCGAAGCACACGGCACCACCCGCTATGTGTTTCTCGGCGATTTCGTTGGCTATGGCGGCGATCCTGGAAAAGTGCTGTCAAGGATCGAAGCCATGGTTGCTGACGGTGCTGTTGCTGTCAAAGGCAATCACGATGATATGGCGAGCGACTTTGATCGCGAAATGAATGAAACCGCAGCGAGTGCAGCCAATTGGACTCGCACTCAACTCAGCCGAAATCAGCAAACCTTTCTTGATAGTTTGCCGATGACTGTTGAAGACGAAGATCGCCTTTATGTCCACGCCGATGCCTCTGCGCCTGAAAAATGGCGCTATGTGACCGATTGCGCCAGTGCACAATTGTCGCTGGAAGGCACCAAGAGCCGGATCGTGGTATGTGGTCATGTACATCAACCAGCCATTTATGGCCAAGCTAGTGATGGCTCCATCTCACGCTTTGTGCCTGCCGATGAAGCCAAAGTGCCGCTGTTGAGTTCACGTCGCTGGCATGTGGTTTTGCCAAGTGTCGGCCAACCGCGCGATGGTAATCCTCTGGCGGGCTATGGCCTCTATGACCCAATCAGTCGCCAACTTGAGTTTCGTCGCCTTGCCTATGACATTGATGGGGCAGCGGCTTCCATTCGCGCCGCCGGCTTGCCAGGCAGATTGGCAGACCGTCTTCATGTCGGGCGCTAATCAATGGGCGCGTCGCATATGATTGAAACCGGCATGGTGATTGACGATTTCACAATTGGCGAGATTGTGCATCGTGGCGGTATGGCTGTACTGTGGCGCTGCACCCATCCTGAAATTCCCTTCCCGCTTTTGATGAAGGTGCCGCGGCTCGCCGATGGTGAGGACCCCGCGGCCATTGTCAGTTTCGAAATGGAGCAGATGATCCTGCCGCGTCTGTCCGGGCTGCATGTGCCCAAGACATTTGGTGTCGGCGACTTTTCCAAACAGCCCTATATCGTAGTCGAGGAGATTGCTGGCGAGACCCTGCTTCCAAAACTCAAGGAATTGCCCCTGCCCGCAAGCGAAGTTGCCCGCATCGGCATTGCTCTGGCCACCGCGCTTGATTCCCTGCACCGTCAAAACGTCATTCATTTGGACCTTAAGCCGTCGAACATTTTGTTCAGGCCAAGTGAGGAAGCGGTCCTGATCGATTATGGTCTGTCTCACCACACCGATTTACCTGACCTTATGGCCGAACAATTTCGCCTACCCTATGGCACAGCACCCTATATGGCCCCTGAACAAGTGTTGGGTGTACGCAATTATCGCCGATCAGACGTTTTTGCGCTGGGGGTCTTGCTCTACTTTTTTTCAACAGCGGTAAGGCCCTTTGGCGATCCGATCAGCCTCAAGGGACTTAAGGAACGTTTGTGGCGCGACCCAATCCCGCCCCGTCGGTGGCGGGAGGAAATTCCAGCTTGGTTGCAGGAAGTTATCTTACGGTGTTTGGAACCCAATCCGGAACAGCGCTATCCCACCGCGGCCCAAGTAGCGTTTGATTTAAAAAATCCGGACCAGATCATGCTGACCCCACGTGGCCAGCGTTTGCGGCAAGATTCTTGGCTCACCGCATTTCGACGAAAACATAATCGCGAAACCTATGCCCCGGCGCGCAAGCTGGCGAGCCAAAGCAAATTTACTGCTGCCCCCATTATTCTGGTGGCACTGGACCCAACCACCATTAATGGGCCGCTGGGGCGGGCTTTACGGGACAAGTTGCAAAGTACTTTGGCTGCAACGCCTGAAGGCCGGGCAGTTGTGATGACGGTGCTGAACAATAGTGTCGCTGCTTTGGATCAAAACCCTATCATGACATCGCCAAATCGGCATGTCGCGCGTATCGTCGCCTTGAAGCAATGGGCGAAACCTTTAGGCTTGGGGGAGCAGGCTATTTCCTATCACGTGCCAGAAGCCCTCAATACTGCAGAGGCCATTTTAGATTATGCCCGCGCAAATCATGTCGATCATATCATTATGGGGGCACGAGCCGAGAGCACAGTGCGCAATCTTTTGGGCGCGGTGTCGGCGCAAGTTTCTGCCCATGCGCCGTGCACGGTGACGGTGGTGCGCCGACGCGAATGGCCCACAGCAGAGACACCATCTGAAGAAAAGCATTCCTAGGCTTCGCAATTTATGCCTAAGCAGGTTATGAAAACACCATGTCACACAATAGCTTTGGCCATCTCTTCCGTGTCACCACTTGGGGCGAAAGCCATGGCCCTGCCTTAGGCTGCGTGATTGACGGTTGTCCGGCAGGCATTGCTTTAACGGAAGATGATATTCAAAGGGATTTGGATCGGCGTAAGCCGGGTACCAGTCGCTTTGTGACCCAACGCCGCGAAGCCGACGACGTGCGAATTCTCTCTGGCACCTTTGAAGATGATCGGACAGGCGGGCCGATTACGACTGGCACGCCGATCAGCCTGATGATCGAGAACACGGACCATCGCAGCAAAGACTACTCCGATATCCGCGATAAATGGCGGCCGGGGCATGCCGACTACACTTATGACATCAAATATGGCGTGCGCGATTATCGTGGTGGTGGCCGTTCCAGTGCGCGGGAAACCGCCGCACGTGTTGCGGCAGGCGCTGTGGCAAGGAAAGTTTTAGGTACAAACATCACGGTCCAATGTGCACTCATTCAAATCGGCCCGCACAAAATAAATCGCGCCAATTGGGATTGGTCGCAAACCCGCGAGAACCCATTCTTTGCCCCCGATGCGGCGATTGTTCCAGTTTGGGAAGCCTATTTGGATGAAGTCCGCAAGGCAGGCTCCTCTACTGGGGCTATTCTCGAAGTCGTAGCATCTGGCGTCCCCGCAGGCTGGGGTGCGCCGATTTATGGCAAACTCGACAGCGACTTGGCGTCCGCCCTCATGTCGATCAATGCGGTCAAAGGCGTTGAGATTGGCGCCGGCTTTGAGGCAGCGATGCTAAGGGGCGAGACCAATGCGGATGAAATGCGCCGCGGTGCCAATGGCGAGGTGACTTTTGCTTCGAATAACAATGGCGGAATTTTGGGCGGCATCAGTACAGGCCAAGATATTGTTGCCCGTTTTGCGATTAAGCCAACCTCTTCTATCTTAAATGAAGTCAACAGTTTAAATAGAGATCTTGAGGAGGTCTCGCTTCGGACCATCGGCCGACATGACCCTTGCGTCGGCATTCGTGCGGCCCCGGTCGGGGAGGCCATGATGGCGTGTGTGCTGGCCGACCATCTTCTACGCCATCGCGGGCAAAAGGGCGGTTAGCAACGATGGGGCCTTCTGATCGACCAGACCTTCTTGGGCGTTCGTTCATCAGTGACTTTGACTATCGGCCAGCCCGTGCCTTTGTGCTTGCTGGAATTGCCCTTTTCGGCTTAGCTGGTTTTGCCAGCCTTGTTTTTTTGCGGACAATCCCGATTGTCCCGCTACTTTGCATGGCAGCACTCGTCTTTCATTTCGCCCCGACCATGTGGCCTAGGAAAGCAGCCATAGACCTTAAGAATGAGGGTTTTCGGCTAGACGCACTTGGCCTCATCCCTTGGGAGGCGATCGGCACAATCAGCTATCATGAGCGACAGATTAATCAGAATGCCAAAGGGCGCGTTGTGGCTTTGCTGGAAATCGAACTGGTTGCCACTTTTGATTTGGCGATTGTACGCCCTGATGGCGGGCCGCTTTGGCGACGCTTTCAAGCCAGAAACTGGCGTAAAGTAGGCGATAGCCACCTGACTATTTTACTATCCGGCCTCACCGACGCGCCGCGCGACATTCGCCAAGCATTTGAAGTATTTTTGGGCTATTCGATTACTGGTCCGCGGGGGCTGGTGGCCTGAGCTTCGCCATAATCATTCTGGCGATAACGAACAGCAAGATCGCCGCAATCAGACTAATAGCCACATAAAGTTGCCCTTTTTCGCCCGCGACTGTCCCGACCGTAACGATCAGTGCCCAAGCAACAAAGGTATAAGCCAAGGCAGACACCACAATCCACATGGCAAACAAGCCAAAGGGCACACCAAAAAATCCGGCAGCGATATATGCGGGAATCCGCGTGCCCGGTACAAAGCGAGCGATCAACAAGGTCTTTCCGGGGTTAGCAACGATCTTAGCGCGTACCTGGGCAACGCCTGGTTTTTCTGCAAAGCGATGTGCCCAATCTTGGGTCTGCCCAGCCCAGCCCAGCCAGTATTTCCATAAGTCGCTGATGATTAGGCCCAGCAACATGGCACTCACGATCAAGCTGCCATTAGCCATTTGATCCATTGCAGGATGAGCAAGTGCTGTCACGGCCCCCAAGACCGCCGCGTCTTCTTGAACAAAAGGGGCAATAAAGGCACTCAGATAGATGAGATAGTCAGCGGGGATCATTGAAGACAAGACGCAGGTCCTTCAATGTTGGTTACAGGCCAAGCTGTCGGGCAGCCAGATCACGCATGATTTCTTCCGACCCTCCCCCAATCGCATTTACCCGCACTTCTCGATAAATACGCTCAATACGAGACCCACGCATATAGCTGGCACCACCCAAGATCTGGCTAGCTTCTCGAGCGCAAAACTCGAGGGTCTCGGTTGCTTGAACTTTCAACAAGCAAAGATCGGCCACGGGGGTCTCGCCTTGGCTGACGCGCCACGCGCATTGATCCAGCCAAGCGGTGGAGGTTGCGATCTTTTGTACCATTTGCGCAACCTTGTGCCGAACGACTTGGTGGTCAGCTAAGCGCTTGCCAAATGTCTTGCGCTGCCGTGCCCAAATCACCGCATCTTCGACACAAGCGCGCGCAGCACTCAAAGCACCTGATGCCATACCCAATCGCTCGCTGTTGAAATTGGCCATAATGCCATAGAATCCGCCATTTTCTGGCCCGATCAGGTTTTCAGTAGGGACTTCGACATCTTCGAAGAAGATTTCAGCGGTATCCGAGGCCCACCAACCCTGCTTCTTCAATAGGTTACGGGAGACGCCTTTCGCGTTGGCGTCGATCAACAAAAGGCTGATCCCACCTGCGCCAGGTCCTCCGGTGCGAACAGCCGTCGTCAACCAGTGTGAAGTACAGCCGCCGGTAATGTACAGTTTAGAGCCATTGACTCGGAACACATCGCCATCGCGGACAGCACGGGTTTGTAAGTTGGCAACGTCGGAACCTGCATCGGGTTCCGTGATGGCGAGGCTGATCTGCTGACGACCAGCCAAGACTTCTGGTGCTATTCGGGCCTTCATCTCCTCGCTGCCCGCTGCCAAAACTGGCGGCAGACCAATGCCATGGATCATCAAGGCCGCGGTAATGCCACCTGCGCCAATGCGGCCCAATTCCTCACTTGTAACGATGCCGTGGTGCCAGTCATAATCCGGCCCACGTCCTGTTCCGCCATATTCAAGAGGATAGCCGGCACCCAATAGTCCATATGCTCCAGCCCGCAGGAATAAATCACGCGGGACCGCGCCGGCCTCATCCCATTGGTCCACATAAGGAATGATTTCGCGATCAATGAAGCGACGCAATTGCGCGCGCCATAAATTATGGCTTTCGCCCATGAACGGAGATTTGGGTCGGAGCGAGTCGAAATCGAGTGAGTCAGGCATCCTCAAATCTAAGCAGGCTTTCCCCGCCGTGACCAGTGGCCAAGGCGGGAAAGGCCTCCGCCGGTCTAATCGTCGGACTCTTCAGTAACTTGATAGACCAAGGCCTGCCCGCGCCGCGTAATTGTAATGTAATCGCCTATGAACAGGCGGTGATTGGCAAGATGATCAAACTTATCATCTGGCCCCTCGCCTTTCTCATCATAATGGACGCGCCAACGGCCGCCTTGATGGCTTAACCAGCCATCGGCGTTATCATCTGGATCCGGCGAAAAGCGCTTTACCGTACAGTGGGCGCGGTGGGCCTTCCAAGCATCAGAATCCAAATGCCCATCTTGGCGCAAGGGCGCGACTACGACATAGCCATGTCGATTGTCGCCCGTGGGGTAGCCGGCTTCTGGATTGCGCGCGAGACGAAGGGTCATACGTTTAAGACCTGTCATTTTCTTTCCTTTCAAATGGCAATCGTGATCGGGCTAGTGGCAGATCAGCAAAGAGGGCGTCGTCACGGTCTTCAAGAGGGTCCGGGTTACGCCGCCAAACACAAATTCCCGCGCGCGGCTGTGGCCATAAGCACCAGCAACCAACAGCCCAGCGCCATAGGCCGTGCAGGCTTTGAGGATTTCGGACGCTGTGTCCTTTGATGCATCCATCAGTTCAATCTGCGCTTTCACTTCTTGACGATCCAACCAATCCTGTAATCTGGCCGGATCACTGAGGTCTTTCCCCTCATCTTCGAGAGCACCAACAGATTGAATGATAACAACTTTCTCTGCCTTTTGAAGCAACGGCAGGGCAGCTTTTGCTGCGCGAGCTGACTCTACGCTGCCGTCCCAAGCAATCAGCGCTGCACCAGTCAGCATAGCAATCGGCGTCCTTGGAATGAGAATGGGCGCGTGGGCGTCCATCAGCAGACCCTCAAAGACTGGTGATATCGCCGTTTTGCCGCGCACGGTCTCGCAGGCAAACATGACAAGATCGCTTAGAGCAGCGCGACGCGCCAACAGGCGATCTTGCAGACCGATGAGGCGCTCAACCGTCAGACCTGCATGGCCGGCAGCCAAGGTATCAACCCGAGCCTTTACCCCCTCCCATGCTTGATCATTACCATCGCGCGCTGACTGGATGAGGCTAGCAGAGGTTGTGGCAAAAGCCCCGTCTGCAGACCAAGCCATCAGTTCGGCAGGGTCCAACTGAGCGTAAACACTCGCAACCTTTGCCCCCATCACATTGGACAAGGCCAAACCTTGCTGCAATAGCTCTAGATCCGAATCATCGCCATGTAGCGGCACGAGTATCTCAGCTTGTGTCATATTGCTTCCTCCACCTCGTTAAAACCATGCGCTGCGCTTATGGTTCCGCATGAACCCCACATTGCGCCTTGCCTCGTTGCTGAGAAGTCTACTGGTATTTCGCTTTCATTCTCGGCATGAGTGTGTTTCCACGCCCAAGACGTGGGGGCGCGCCAGTAGCGACCGCAAGTGACAATCAACCACATGAGACATATGGCCACACAAGCTCCCGCCTCCCCGCGCACATCTGTAAAATCTGCCCCACTCCGCGCATGGCAGCGCATGTTGTCTGGCCGGCGATTAGACCTGTTGGATCCCTCGCCACTAGACATTGAGATCGAAGACATCGCCCATGGTCTTGCCAGGGTTGCAAGATGGAACGGTCAGACGACGGGCGACCATGCTTTCTCGGTCGCACAACACAGCCTGATCGTGGAGGAGATTGCGGCATTCATTGAACCGGGCCTAACCCCCCAGCAGCGCTTGATGGCGCTCTTGCATGATGCCCCTGAGTATGTCGTTGGCGATATGATTAGCCCGTTTAAGAACGCATTGGGCGTCGATTATCGTGCGTTTGAGGACCGCTTAGAGCGCGCGGTTCACATAAGATTTGGCTTGCCGCCCAAGACCCCCGCGCTATTGAAGAAATTGATCAAGCGTGCCGATCTTGCCTGTGCATTCTTTGAAGCCACTCAGGTTGCAGGCTTTGGGCAGGAGGAATCTGTGGGCTTTTTTGGTGCGCCGCCGCCGGGCCTTTCAATTATTATCGACCCGTGGCCTGCCCGTCAGGCTCAGGCGGCCTATGTTGCTCGTCACCAAGCGTTAATCGCCCAGATCGACGCTCAAAATCTGTCTCAGCGGTCAAAGAAAGTGGTTTAATGCCTTTTATTTCAGTCTGCTCTCTCGCTTTGGTTCCATCCACGATCGCGCGTTTACAGCCGTGGGGCATGATTACGCTTCTTGACCCTAACAGCATGATTGAAACGCCGCCAAACCTATCGGCTGACACCCATTTGAAGCTAGGCCTGAATGACGTCACTTACGTGCAAGATGGGCTGATTACCCCTGCCGAAAGCCATGTAGCAGCCATTCTAGACCATGTGCAGGCGTGGGATCAGGCGGCACCGCTTGTTGTGCATTGCTGGGCCGGTGTGTCACGCTCGACGGCCTCGGCCTTCATGGCCGCTTGTGCCTTGAACCCAGACGTACCCCCGCTCAAAATCGCAGAATTTATCCGCGAGGTTTCCCCCACCGCAACGCCCAATCGCCTTTTGACCCGCTATGCGGACGATCTTTTGGGACGCGGCGGGGCGATGGTCGATGCGATTGACGCGATTGGCCGTGGCGAAGATTGTTGGGAAGGTGTAGCCTTCGATCTTCCAGCTCGGTGGGAGCCCTAGCATGAGTGCCACGCCACGCGTCATTATCGGCTTATCCGCCGTCGTCGTGGCAGCCAGCGGCAAAGGCCCTGAAGTCTTGTTGAGTGGCAGCCCCGGTGCGATAGGCCTGCCCTTTGGTAGCTTTGACCCCATTGGCCATCGCACGTTTGAGCTGGCGGTACGCGACTTTGTTACCTCACAGACCGGCTTTGCGCTCGGTTATGTCGAACAGCTCTACACTTTTGGCGACAAAGGCAGAGAGGCCCCGGTAGCAGATATGGGCCAATCCTCTGATGCTGACCGGGTCGTGTCCGTGGGCTATATTGCCTTGGCAGGCAGCATTGATGAGGGCCAGCGCCGCGCGGGGGTATGGGCTGATTGGTATCGGTTTTTTCCATGGGAGGATCGCCGCAGCGAGGCGGGCGTGCGCGCTTTAGACCTGCTCCTGCCCGACCTCAAAACTTGGGCGACCACGACGGAGCGCCAAAGCCGGGTTGCCATGGCGTTTGCCCTGCACGGCCAATCTTGGCAGGAATCACAAGTGCTGGACCGGTTCGAACTTCTCTACGAGGCTGGATTGGTTGAAGAGGCCCAGCGCGATCGCGCCAAAGGCCCATCACAGGCCCCGCCAGAGGCTGAATACACCTATGTGGGCGAGGCTTTAGTCTCTGATCACCGCCGCATCCTGGCAACGGCTATGGGCCGTTTACGAGCTAAAATCCGCTATCGCCCGATTGTTTTCGACCTGGCCCCTGCCCGATTTACTTTGAGCGAGTTGCAGGACTTGGTTGAGGCCTTGTGTGGCGTGAAGCTGCACAAACAAAATTTCCGACGGACCCTAGAGCGCTCTGGCCTCGTGGAATCGACAGGGGCCATGCATGCCGATACTGGTGGCCGCCCCGCCATGCTCTTTACTCGCAGTGCGACTAGCCGACAGGCTGGAGCTTCAGGTCTAAGCCTACCACTGGCCAAGCGCTAAATCCCGAAGTCCGTGGCTTGTCCGAATGCGGAAAGTGCTTTTCATTTGACAGACCCTTATGCTCATCCTAAGTATAACTCCCTAAGCCAAATAGGGCTGCAGCCCATGGCGCGAGGCACTAATGCTCAATTTGAGTATTAGTGGTCAGGAGATTGAGAATGGCCGTTCTAGATTTAGGTGCGAAACCCGCTCGCGACGCCAACGCAACAGGTGCCGCTCGCCGGCTTTCCCCCGCTGCAACGCGGGGCTTGGTCTATGACGCAGCGGTCAAAGCAGAAACAGACCACCTGTATGAAATCGTGCGCCATGTGATCTCGCCACTGGAATGGCCTGCTCATGCGCCTTTGATTGCGGCCATCAACCGCCTGAAAAAAGAGCGCGATGCTGTTATCCTTGCGCATAATTATATGACGGCCGAGATTTTTAATTGCGTAGGCGATTTTCGAGGGGACAGCCTCGGCCTTGCCCGTGAGGCCGCCAAAGTATCAGCCAAAGTCATTGTGCAAGGTGGCGTCCATTTCATGGCCGAGACGTCCAAAATCCTATCTCCCGATAAAACGGTCCTGATTCCATCATTGAAAGCAGGCTGCTCGCTCGCGGCCTCCATCACCGGTGCCGATGTTCGCCTGATCAAGGCACGCTATCCGGGTTTGCCTGTCGTGACCTACGTGAACACGACAGCGGAAGTAAAAGCCGAGAGCGACATTTGCTGTACCTCATCCAATGCGATCCAAGTGGTGGAGACAATCGCCAAAGAATGGGGCGTCGATCAGGTCATTATGTTGCCGGATGAATATCTGGCCAAAAATGTTGCCGCCCAAACCGGCATCAGAATCATCTCGTGGAAGGGCAAATGCGAAGTGCATGAGCGCTTCACCGCCGACGATATTGCCGAGATCCGCGCCTCTCACCCAGGTGCAATCATCCTCGCCCACCCCGAATGCCCGCCAGAAGTGGTTGCCGCCTCGGACTTCACTGGTTCCACTGGGGCAATGAGCGACTATGTGCAGGATTATAAGCCGCAAAAGGTGGTCCTGATCACGGAATGCTCGATGAGTGACAATGTCGCCGTCGCCAATCCTGACGTGGAATTCATCAAGCCGTGCAATCTATGCCCGCACATGAAGGTGATCACGCTGGAAGCCATTTATGATGCGCTGAAAGAGATGCGTTATGAAGTGGAAGTCGACCCAGACGTGGCCGCACGTGCCAAGCAAGCTGTTGACGCCATGTTGGCCATCCCCCCTGCTCCGGCAGGCAAATTTAACCCGACGCGCCAGGTACCTGACTCTTTGGAATTGATCTGACGTGGACACACAACGCCTGAAGGATGGAAGCGTCCTAATCATAGGCGCGGGTCTGGCTGGCCTGTTCCTCGCGCTCAAACTTGCGCCGCGCCCCTGTGTGGTGGTCTCGCCTGCGCCCTTTGGGCAAGCCGCATCGAGTGCTTGGGCGCAAGGCGGCTTAGCGGCCGCCCTTGCGCCAGAAGACAGCGCGCAAAGCCATGCGAAGGACACAATCGCAGCAGGCGCAGGTTTGGTCGACCCGATTGTCGCCATGCTGATCGCTAAAGATGGTCCCGCACGCGTACGTGACCTATTGGACCTTGGCGTCGCCTTTGATCGACACGCCGATGGCAGTCTTGCTTTGTCTTTAGAGGCCGCTCATAGCCATGCCCGCGTGGCGCGCGTTGCCGGTGACTTGGCAGGCCGCGAAATCATGGCCAATCTGATCAAGGCCGTGCGCGCATGTGGGCACATTACCTTGGTTGAAGGTGTTGCTGCACGTGCCCTTTTGCAGAACCAAAATGGGCGGATCGGCGGGGTCCTCGCCATGAACGGTAGACCACTTCGCTTGGAGGCGGAAGAAACCGTGCTGGCCACTGGGGGCTCCGGTGGCCTGTTCCGCGTGACAACAAATCCGGTGGAAGCAGCAGGTCAAGGATTAGGCATGGCAGCGCGCGCTGGCGCGCTTATTGCCGATGCAGAGTTTATACAATTCCACCCCACCGCCATGGACTTGGGGCGCGACCCTGCCCCTTTGGCGACAGAGGCTCTGCGCGGTGATGGAGCGCAATTGGTGAACCTAGACGGCACGCCCTTTATGTCGGGCTATCATTATTTGGGGGACCTTGCCCCACGCGACAGCGTTGCACGCGCGGTGGCGAGCGAAATTAAAGCCGGTCGTGGTGCCTATCTGGATTGCCGCACGGCCATTGGGGCTGGATTCCCGGAGCATTTCCCCACGGTCTATGCAGCCTGCTCTGCAGCCGGGATCGACCCTCGCACTGACTTGATCCCGATTGCGCCTGCCGCTCATTATCATATGGGTGGGATCGTGACCGATGTGTGGGGTAAAACCACCTTGGACGGGCTGTCGGCTATTGGTGAATGCGCATCGACGGGGGGCCACGGGGCCAATCGCTTGGCCTCTAACTCGCTGCTTGAAGCCGTGGTGTTTGCACACCGGGTTGCTGAACGTCTGCGAGATACGCCTTCCAGCGGAAGAGTCGGCGGCGACGCAACACCGATTGCTCCTTTGCCCTTGGAGGCCTTACAGCTTCTGCGAACTGAGATGACGGCCAAGGCCGGTGTGGTGCGCGATGCAGCGGGCCTAACCAGCCTGATCGGTACCATCCAAGACCTGACAGCCCAACATGGGCCTACCAATGAACTAATCACTGCAAGCCTGATTGCAGAGGGCGCGTTGGCGCGACAGGAAAGCCGTGGCGGGCATTACCGCAGTGACTTCCCGTATGAACTTAATCCAGCCAAGCGCAGCTTCGTGACCTTGGA
>JAIXQA010000033.1 GCA_027485915.1 Alphaproteobacteria bacterium
CAAAAATGAGGCCTTTGCGAACTAGGCGGGGGAAATCAGAACCACCCGTGGCGTCATGAACCACCTCGGGCACACAGACTTATCAAGCCGGGGCGCACGGTATGCGCCGTATTCCGGGCCAGTCCGTTAATCTGGCCCACCTTTTCTGGCGTGTACCACGCGCCCCGGCCCCCCTGCTTCCGAAACGGAAGCAAAGCCGAACCCCCGGAGGTTTTTCCTCGCGGGGCTATTGGTGTTGGGAGCCCCCCGCTCTCAAAGGCCGAGGGGAGTCCCCTCTACTTCCGCATGGGGCTTGAAAACTTCGGGTCCGTCATCAAGGCGGTATCGTCCAAGGTGCGCAGGAAGGCCGCAAGGGCGGCTTTATCGGCAGCTGAGAGGTTCAAGCGCTGGGGCACGCCATTGCGGAGCAGGCGGTTATCGGTGGCAGGGCCGGCCTGCACACCGCTATTATAGTGTTCCACCACTTGTTCGAGCGTGGTGAAGCGGCCGTCATGCATATAGGGGCCGCCGACGCCCATATTCTTGAGCGAGGGCGACTTGAAAACACGTGTCTCGCCTGCGTCTAAGCCATTGGACAGCGAATTGGGGGCCAAAGCAAAAGTGGGCGCGGCATGACAGGCGGCGCACCCTGCCCCGCCCTGATTGGGTGGGGTGAAGTAAAGCGTGCGGCCACGGTTTTCTTGGGCGGTAAAATTGGGCAGATCGACACCCAGATTGCGGTTTGGTGCCGTCGCATTGAACACGGTGGCATAGCCCGTGTCCCACTTACTGCCGGTCGAGACCATCGCGCGTTGAAACTGGGCCAGGGCTTGCTGGATGCGCGCTTCGGTAATGGCGGAACTGCCAAAGGCAAAATTGAACAGGTCTGGATAATAGCTGGTCGCATTCATCTTGGTGATCAGCGCGGCCATCCCACCGGCAGAGGCGTCCCACCCCATTTCAATCGCGTTTTGAATGGGCTGGGTGGCTTGAATCTCAACGCTGGCGGCACGTTTGTCCCAAAACATGCTGCCCGGGCGATAATAGCTGATATTGCCCAAGCGCATGGCGTGGGCAGTGGTGAAGGCGCTCCCAGACACCCCGGTGCTGAACTGGCGCGGATCGCTGAAGCCATTGGCTTGGCGGTGGCAAGAGGCGCAGGAGATGGTGTCATTCACACTCAGGCGGCGGTCATTGAACAGGACCCGGCCAAGGCTTGCTGTCCGATTGTTGATGGCATTATTGTTGGGGGTGTTGTCGTCGGCAGCCACCGTGGCGTCGTAATAAGCGGGCAGAATTGGGCTGGCGAAATTGTCCAAGGCGTTGAAGTCAATGGTGGTGAATTCTGCAACGCCAGCGGGCGTTGCAACGGCACCATTGGGCACGACCGTGACGGCGCTTGAGGCCGCCCCCGTGCCCACGGCATTGATGGCCCGCACACTACAGCTATAGGTCAGGCCATTGGCGAGGCCCGTGACAGTGGCCGGACTGGTCGACCCTGTGGCTGTCACGCTGAACGTGCCGCTGACGCAGGTGACGCTATAGCCGGTGATAGGAGAGCCGCCGGTGATCAATGGGGCAGTGAAGGCAATGCTGGCCCCCTTATCTGCTGGGGTGGCGGCACCGATTGTGGGCGCAGCGGGGACAACAGGTAAATTCGGGGTCGCGCTGGACGCGGTGGAACTGGCTCCCGTGCCTGTCGCATTGGTGGCAGTGATGGCGCAACTATAAGCGGTGCCATTGGTCAGGCCCGTCACCTCAATTGGGCTCGTGCTGCCGATGCCCGTGCGGGTTGCCCCGCCGGCGGCACAGGTGGCGGTGTAACTGCTGATCGCCGATCCCCCTGTCGCCGTGGGTGCGGTATAATGAACCTTGATGGCAGTATTGCCGGGGTCCAGCGCTACCAAGGTCGGCGCACCGGGTAACGTCAGGGTGACGCCGGTACCTGAGGACCCAGCCTCACTGCTGCCACCGCCACCGCAGGCTGCTAAGGCGGCGAGACTTGCGAGTGCCAAAGCGGAGAATAGCGGCGAGGCGTGTTTAAATGACGGCATTGAGGTCCCCAAGAAAATGGCACTAGATGTGCTGATAACGGGGCAGACTTAAGTTTCCGTCGCGAACTTCTGACAATTTCTCACGATTTTGTGATGAAATGCCACATGGGACCGGGAAGGATAAAAAAAGAGGCCGCATCCATCGAGGATGCGGCCCTTTGAGGCGGCCTCTTTGGGGGGAGGAGACACCGATCAGCGTATAAACGCGAAACCATCCTGTGTCCGCAGCCGAGGCTCGCTGCCACTCCTAAGTAGGGGTTGGCGCGGCGAATAAAAAGGGTCGCGAGGGTTAAGCAGGGCTGCAAAAATGCATGGCTAAGGACGGGGAAGCCAGTTCCGCCTCTGCGTTTGGTTACCCCAGAGGCTTCCCCCGGCCCGCACGCTGCCGCTAAAGTGGCCCTATGATCTTTGTCTTCGCCTGTTTCCTCGCCTTGACGGTTGCGTGGCTTGTCACGCGCCTGATGATGGTTTGGGCGATCCCCGACGTGCCAGATGCCGAACGCAAATTGCACCGCGCGCCGACACCCAGTTCCGGCGGGGTTGGCATTATGGCCGGTACCTTGGCCGGGCTCGGTGTATTCTGCTTCCACTTTACCAATGTCACGGCAGATTTCGCTTTGGGCTTGACCGTCTCACTTGCCGGTGGCGTGCTGGGATTTTGGGACGATCGGGCCGCGCTTGGCCCGAAAATCAAACTTGTTATTATGCTGGCGATTACGTCTGGCTTTGTCATGTGGGGGCCGCGGATTGAAGCGCTTCCGCTCACTGACGGGGTGATTTGGCAGCTCGGGCCCTTCATAGGTGGTCTTGGCACCCTCTTATGGCTCTTGGTGATCGTCAATGTCGTCAATTTCATGGACGGGGCCAATGGCCTGTCCATTGGCTCAAGCACCATTGGGCTCATTTTTTTGAGCGTGGTAAGCGGTTTTGCAAGCTTTGCCCAATCAAGCCCCGCTTTTCTCGTCACCATTTATGGCCTGATTGCCGCCCTCGCCTGCCTCGGCTTTTTATATTGGAACATCGCTGGCGGACGTATCTTTGCGGGCGATTCCGGGGCCCTGTTTGTTGGCCTCACCATTGGGACTTTGGGGGTCTGGGCTGGCTCGATGGGGGTTAACCCACTCTCGGTGGCGACGTGCTTCCTGCCGCTTTTGGCCGATTCCATTCTAACCATCGTGTGGCGGGCCCGACAGAAAGCCAATCTCCTGATGCCCCATGCCGACCACGTCTATCAATTAGCCATTCGCAGCGGGCGGTCTCACCTTTATGTCGCATCGCTCTACTGGCTTGCCACCGCCCTGTGCGGCGTGGTTGCGGTTCGTGCATCGACCGCGGGCGACACATTAGTCAGCCTTGGTTTTGGACTATGCTTAGTACCGCTCATCCTCATTTTGGAATACCGGCGCGCTACCTATCTCGCGCTCCTGTCAAAGCAGGCTGGTTAGGACCGCGCTATCTCGCTAAAAAGACACACAAAACATAGGCCTCAGACACATCTATATGGCTGGCATATGGCTGGACGAGACCTCCGAATTAAGTCAGGTTAACGCATGGACTGGGACAAGCTCAAAACCTTTCACGCCGCAGCAGACACCGGCAGCCTCACCGCTGCCGCCGAGAAAGTCGGCCTGTCGCAATCAGCTGTCAGCCGCCAAATCGCAGCCTTGGAAGACGGTCTGGGTGTGCCGTTGTTTCATCGCCATGCGCGTGGCCTCATCCTGACTGGGCCTGGCAAAGTGCTGCAGCAATCTACCGGTCAGATGGCAACCATTGCCGCTGTCGCGGAGTCCAATCTGAAAGATGCGCGCGATCGCCCACAGGGTGAGCTGATTGTCACAGCTCCGATTGGTATAGGCGCGACCTGGCTTGCCCCGCGCCTCGGTGGCTTTATGGACGCCTATCCAGACGTATCATTGCGCTTATTGTTGGACGACCGCGAACTCGACCTTACAACCCTCGAGGCGGAATGTGCGATCCGGCTGTGGGAAGCCACGCATGCAGATTTGATCCAGCGCAAGATCCTGTCGATCACGACGTCACTTTATGCGTCACGCGAATATGTGGCCAAGCATGGTATGCCAAAAACGCCGGAGGATTTGGCCAATCACCGGGTCATTGCTTACGGTGCTCGCGCGGGTGACCCGATGAAAGTCTTGGACTTTGCCCTCACCTTGGGCCGGGAAGAACATCGCCCACGCGAAGCCGCCCTCACCATCAACAATGTCTCCGCGCTCGTGAAGGCGGTGGTTGCAGGCTTGGGCATTGGTGGCCTGCCAGATTATTTGGCTCAGGCCGATACGGGCCTGATGCGGGTATTCCCAGAAATAGATGGACCGAACATCGATGTCTTCTTCATCTATCCCGCAGATTTACGTCGCTCAAAACGAATTGCTGCCTTCCGGCAATATCTGCTGGAACAGGCTGTGAATTGGAAGGGCTAGGGTCAAGCGCCCCTGCCCTCCCAACACCCTAGACCTAGCTTTTGGTCACCGCCGCGGTTTGACCAAACAAGGATTTCGCCGCCGCCTTAATGTCTTCCTTGGATTGCTCACCAGCGGGCTTGCGCAGAGCTTCGCCAACCGCATTGCCAGCAATGACCGCAGGGCGAGCATCAATCTTCTCAAACCAAGCTTTCACATGGGGAAATTCGTCCAAATTCTGACCAAACAATTTCGCACCGCGCACCCAAGGATAAGAAGCCATATCGGCAATCGAATAATCGCCAGCGAGATAAGGCGTTTCCTTTAACTGGCGCTCCATCACGCCATAGAGACGATTGACTTCATTGGTATAGCGGTTCTGACCATATTCGATCAGCTTGGGATCATCGACCAGATTGGGAGCATAGAGGCGGAAGTGGCTGGCTTGACCCGACATCGGACCGAGACCTGCCATTTGCCACATGACCCATTCATCGACCTTTACCCGACCCCGTTCGTCGCTGGGGTAGAATTGACCCGTCTTGCGACCCAGATATTGCAGAATGGCTCCGCTCTCAAAAACCGAGATCGGCTGACCATCTGGGCCGTTGGGATCGACAATCGCCGGCATGCGATTGTTTGGACTGATCGCAAGGAAGGCCGGCTCAAATTGTTCACCCTTACCAATATTTACGGGCTTCATCTCATAGGGCAGCCCCATTTCTTCCAACGCGATGGAGATTTTCCAGCCATTTGGGGTTGGCCAATAATAGAGTTCGATGGGGCTTTGTGTGGGCTGCGACATGAGCATCTTCCTATATGATGACCCGGAACTTGCGCCGGTTAGCCTCAAGTCGGGTGCAGCCATCATAAGCGCAAGCGGAGAATATCCAACAGAGCTTCATTGAAATTCTCAACAGTGAGATCAATCCTGCGGCCAAGGCTCCTCTTCCTCAAATTGGAAGAGGGTCTCAAACGGCACCGACAAAGCCCGAGCCATGCGAAAAGCCAACTCTAAAGACGGCGCATATTTCTCGGCCTCAATCGCCAAAATGGTCTGACGCGTCGCCCCCACAAGATTAGCAAAATCCTGTTGGGTCAGGCCTGCTTGTATCCGGAGCTGACGGATCTGATTGAGCACACGGCCCTTTGCGACAGCCATCAGGAAATTCGGCTCAGAACCAGGACCATCACTTGCTTGACCCCATGACAGAGAAACAAAATGGCCATCAACACAAAAAACAAAGTAGGCAAATGCTGGACGTTCAAAGTCCATAGGGCGGGGACTGGATAGGTCGACTGCAAGAGGACTTGCCAGATGAGAACATTGATCGCGATAAATCCGACATAAAGACCATAGTGATCTGCCTTTGCGACAATCTGCGCGTCCCGCTCATCCTCCAAGGCCCCCTGCTCGCGCTGGCTATTTGCCCAAGCATTCACCACAACTTCACCAGCCGTTCCAAGACCTAAGACAAAAAGCCAGGTGCGCCAGATATGGCGCGCTTCTTGGTCGGGGATAGACCATCCATCTATCATATTGCCAGCCAAATAGGCGAAGATGGCAAGGGCGATAAAGAGAGATATGCCTGCTTTCTTTTCTGTAAGCGTCATGACCCTGACCTTTCACTTCGGAAAAATGTATAAGATGTTTTACATGTCTCTGCCTAAGCGCCCAACCCGTGCATGTCAAACATCTTATACATTTTGCCTTCCCATTCAGCCTGAGACGCATTGACGCCTTGAGCTTTCCTTGCCCCTCCCGTAGAAGCCAAGGCCGTTTTGGAGCGCACCCTCATGCCAGATTCAGTCATCAAACCCGTATCGATGAAAACCTATGACACCGACTTTAAGGGGTTTTCGAAAGAATTGGGTGGATGGTTTGAGAAGTTCGGCTTTGCCATTGTGGCCGACCATGGGGTGGATCAGAAAATTATCGACACCACGTTGGAAAAGGCCAAAGCATTCTTTGCCTTACCCGTCGAAGTGAAGAAATCTTACAAGTCACCTATCGGCGCGGGCCAGCGCGGCTATACCGCCTTTGGGGTGGAGACCGCCAAGGATCACACCATCGCCGACCTTAAGGAGTTTTGGCATCAGGGTCGTGATCTGCCAGAGGGACACCGCTTTTCCAGCGTGATGCCGCCAAACGTGCTGATGCCGGAAGTTGAAGGCTTTGATGCCAGCCAAAAGGCGATGTTTGAGGACTTTGACCTGTTGGGCAAACGCATTTTACGGGCCATTGCCACCTATCTCGAACTACCAACCGCTTATTTTGACGGCAAGGTCGCCGAAGGCAATTCGATCCTGCGCACCCTGCACTATCCCGCCCTTGGCCCAGACGTCACGCCGGGCGCGATCCGCGCCGGTGCGCATGGCGACATCAATGTGATCACCCTTCTTTTAGGCGCTGAAGAACCCGGTCTGCAATTGCTAGACAAATCAGGCCAATGGCAGGCTGTTACGGCCCCAGAAGGCTGCGTGGTAATCAATATTGGCGACATGTTAGCCCGCCTTACCAATGACCGCTTGCCGTCGACCGTGCATCGGGTCATCAACCCAGAGCCAGAGCGGGCGCGTTTCGCGCGCTACTCCTCGCCGTTTTTCTTGCACTTTTCACCCGATGTCTTGATCGAGACCCTGCCCATGAACGGCACGATTAAGTATGAGCCGATCAATGCGCAGGATTTTTTGGAACAGCGGCTACGCGAAATCAAGCTCGCCTAGTTACCTTTTGTTAAGATAATTCGCCAAAGCCGCCTAAATCATTGGCATATTGGGTGAAACCACTTCGATTTTTGCGCTTTTCTGGCAACACTTGAGAAGGCTTGCAGTCAAGAGCCCGAAAAACGCTTTGTATGTGTTGCAGGTTGAAAGCGAGCAGTCTAACGATAAGCTAGACCAAGATGTCATAATCTTCGGACACCAAAGGCCATTCGCCCGTTTTGCGGGGGTTTGGACCAAAAAAATTCTTTTGGGGAAACACACATGCGTTCAAACACCACTTCAAAGATCAGCCGAATTGCGCTGCTTTCGTCCATTTGTTTTGCAAGCCTCGGCTTCGCAAGCGTTGCGCAGGCCCAAACCGCGCCGGCCGCAGAGCCTGCTCAGGAAACAGACGTTGTTATCGTGACGGCGACCAAGCGTGAAACCACGTTGCAATCCATCCCGGTTGCAGTGTCGGTGACCTCGGCTGACACGATCAGCAAGGCGCAAGTTCGTGACTTGAACGACATCCAAACTTTGGTGCCTTCGCTCCGCGTTAGCACCAACCAAAGCTCGACCAACGCAACCTTCATCATTCGCGGTTTCGGCAATGGTGCGAACAACGCTGGTATTGAGCCTTCGGTCGCAATCTTCATCGATGGTGTGTATCGCTCGCGCGCTGGCGCTTCGATTGGCGATCTTCCCAACCTGCAGCGCGTCGAAGTATTGCGTGGCCCACAGTCGACCTTGTTCGGGAAGAACGCTTCGGCTGGCGTGATCTCGCTGGTCACCCGTGAACCGAAGTTTGAATATGGTGGCGCAGCCGAACTGAGCTATGGCAATTTCAACGCGATCGTCGCCAAGGCTGACATCACTGGCCCCTTAGGTGAAAATGCGGCGGGTGCTTTGTCCTTTGGCTATAACAAGCGCGACGGGTATGTGGAAAACATCGGCCTCGGCGTGGACATCAATAATCGTGACCGCTTCAACGTGCGCGCCGATTTGTTGATCAAGCCAAGCGACAACTTTAAAGTTCGCTTGATCGCAGACTATGACAAGCTTGACGAATTGTGCTGCGCTGTGGCCAACGTGTTGAGCGGCCCTGCCAGTGCTGCCATCAAGGCCATCGGCGGCCGGATCGTTGAAAACTCTTCGTTTGGTGACCGGGTTTATTCGGACGTTCCGCCAACCAACATGATCGAAAATCGTGGCGTTTCGCTGCAAGTCGATTATGACTTTGGCAAATTGTCATTCACGTCGATCTCGGCCTATCGCAACTCCTACGGTGAACAAGATGGCGACGTCGACTTTACCAGCGCCGCTTTGGCAAGCGTTCCGCAAATCCAAGACATCGACACCCTCACCCAAGAATTCCGTTTGACGTCAAATTATGACGGCCCGGTCAACTTCTTGCTCGGTGGCTATCTGTTCAAGGAAAACATCAGGCAAGATTCCGCAGTAGTCTATGGCAAAGACTTCCGTAACTATGTGCTGGCTCTGACCGGTGGCGCGTCCTCGCCAATCCTCCTGATCGAAGCAACAAACCGCCTCCCTGCTGGCACTTACTTCGCTGCGGGCACCGGGACGAAGGAAAAGTTCGGCATTGATGCAGACGCTCAGTCCATATTTGGCACCGTGGATTACAAGATCACAGATGCCCTTACCCTGACTGCTGGCTTCAACTATACCAAAGATGCCAAGAAGGCCCGTACCGACGTTACCGCAACTGAACCATTCGCCAACCTTGATCTGGTTGTGTTTGGGGACGCTTTCTATACAGGTGCTTTGACACCAGCAATCGGGGCGGCCGGTGCTGCGGCTTATGCACGCTCGATCGCAGGGGTGGCATGTCCTCAACCTGCTTCGCCATTGGGCCTGCCAACCTGTAATGCATTCTTGGGCCTGACTGCGGTTCAGTTCCAGCGTCCATTCTTGAATATCCCAAATGCGGTTGAAACCGGTCGTTCAAGCGATTCCAACACGACCTATTCGGTCCGCCTTGCATGGGAAATCAACGACAACTTCAACGCCTATGCCAGCTATGCCACGGGCTTCAAAGCAACGTCGTTCAACCTGTCACGTGACTCCCGGCCATTCGCCGCTGACTTCATTCCCGGCAGCGCCATCACCAACCCGCCTGCGTCGCGAATCCGCAGTGCTGGCTTGGCACTGACGAACTTGGGTGTCGGCAGCCGTTATGCTGGCCCTGAAGAAGCTGCGGTTTATGAAATCGGCTTGAAAGCGCGTTTCCCAAAAGGTGCTTTCAACTTGACCCTGTTTGATCAATCGATCGACGGCTTCCAATCAAACACCTTCACCGGTACCGGCTTTATTCTGGCAAACGCTGGTAAGCAGTCGACTAAAGGGATCGAGTTTGATGCAACCTATCGTCCAATTCGTCCGTTGGTCTTAACCTATGCAGCAACCTATCTTGATCCGCTGTATGACGACTTCAAGGGCGGTGCCTATGGTGATTATACTGGCCTCACGCCAGCAGGTATTGCCGAATTCACCTATAATGCCTCGGCAACCTTCACCCAGCCATTGAGCAATGATAACCGCATCACGTATCGTGCTGACTATTTCTGGACTTCCGAGACACAATTGTCGCAAGGCTTGAATTTGAATCCAGCCTCGGCCTTCCCTGCAACTGCAGCGGGCCGTGCGGCTCGTAACGCCGCAAACTTGAAAGCCGCGGAAGCCTATACCTACCAACCGATCAGCCTCAATGCGAGCATTACCTTCGCAACGAGCAATGGTTGGGAAATTAGCGCTTGGAGCCGTAACCTGACGGACGAGCGTTACTTGACCACCATCTTCGACAGCGTCGCGCAAGACGGCTCCATCTCGGGCTACCCAAGCCCACCACGCACCTATGGCGTGTCGGTGAAGCACATCTGGTAAGCTCTGGCTGATCTAGATCAACAATGAAGCCCTCAACCTTCGGGTTGGGGGCTTTTTTGTGTGTGATGGCGGGTCGAAGCCAAACCATAAACAGATTGGGACTTCCCATTTGCGCCAATCAACCTAAACCCATTGCGATGACCCCGCCCGAAGACCTCCTCGCTTTAGACCCGTCTGCAGAACGCGACATGCCCTATCGGGCTGGCAGTCCAAATGCACCTGCGCGTGCGCCGCGACCCAAGGATGCGGCGACATTGATCCTGATCCAACACACCCACGCAGGACCTAAAATCCTGATGGGGCGGCGGGCAAGTGGCCATAGTTTCATGCCGGACAAATATGTGTTCCCCGGTGGCAAGGTCGACCGCTCTGACCGATTCGTCGAAGCCCATGATGAACTTTCTGCCCAATCGGCCGAAGATTTGTCAAAGGCCAATAAAACCCGTCACCCTCGCGCCTTTGCCTTAGCCGCGATCCGCGAAACTTGGGAAGAAACAGGGCTTTTGATCGGTAAGCCCGGTGCCTTGGCCGTTCGCACGCTCGACGCAGGCTGGACCAGCTTTGCGGCAGCTGGTGTCGCGCCGCACCTCCGTCCACTACACTTCTTTGCGCGCGCCATTACGCCACCCCAGCGCCATAAGCGCTTTGATGCGCGTTTCTTCATCGCCAATGCGGATGAGGCGCTCTATGACATGCGCCCGGCCCGCGATGGCGCTGAGATGGAGGATCTGCGCTGGTTCAGCCTGGATGAAGCATTTACCTTGGACTTGCCGAACGTCACCCGCTTTATCCTCAGCGAAGTACAAACCCGCTTAAAGACCCCCGAAAAGCCACATGCTCCGGCTTTCCTACGCTGGGGTCGTAATGGCTCACAGATGGACCGGCTATGAGTGAGACGCGCATGTCCCCGGCAATTTGGGCCGGCATTGGCACTGCGCTCAGCTGCGGCTTGATCGCAGCTGTCGGCATCGCCATCAACGCGCCCTTATTTGCGCTAACGCTGGACGATACCGGCTTGAGCGCAACAGAGGTCGGCTTCCTCATGACGTTTGCGGGGCTTGCGGGCCTCCTCTGCACGCCTGTTGTTCCCTGGCTGATGGGGCGCTTCCCGGTCAAGGTCATTCTGGGAGGCGGGCTATTGGCTTCCAGTGCGATGTTCCTGCTCTATCCCATGACCGACAATATTTGGGTGTGGACAGCAATCCGCTTTGGCTTCTCTACGTCTCTAACCATCATCTTCGTGGCGTCGGAAGCTTGGTTCCTGGAGCTCGCACCGGCGCATTTACGTGGCCGCTTACTGGGTCTGTATGCAGCAACTTTCGCAGGTGGTTTTGGTATTGGCGGCTTTATCATTGCCCAATTGGGCCATCAGGGTCCGGCAACGCCTTATGCTGGGGCTGCGATCATGGCGCTGGCAACGCTGCCTCTCCTCCTGTTTAAGACTCCTGCTGCCACCCGACCGGAAGGTGCGGAGGCACAACCCTCGGCGCTACTGGCCCGCCTGATGATCGCCCCCGCCCTATTTGTGCCCGCCTTTGCCATGGGCGCGATCGAAACCAGCGCCTTCAACCTATTTCCCCTTTGGGTCCGTGAAGTGGGATTTGAAGATGCCGCAGCTGGTTATTTGATCGCCGCCAGTGGGCTGGGCAATATTCTGTTACAAGGCCCCATCGGGATACTGGCCGACCGCTATGGACGCACGCGTACACTCTTGGGCGTTGCCATTATCGGCTTTATTGGCCCCTTCCTCTTAATGGCGGTACGGTCGCCAACAGAGGCCTATGCCATTTGCTTCATCTGGTCGGGTTGCGTCACAGGATTCTATACCCTCGGTCTCATGGGGCTTGCTGAGCGCTTTGGCAGAACTGAACTGGCAGGGGCCAACGCCGCCTATGGCGGTAGCTATGGGGTCGGTCAATTGATAGCGCCCTTAGCCGGTGGCATGCTGCTCCAAACCTTTGGCCCATCGGGCTTTCTAGCGGGCCTGGCTGTCATGGCCCTTACCCCCATTGTCGCCATTGCTGTACAGCAGCAAGCGCAGAGAAAGTCTTGACCTTTGGCTCGGTTTAGGGTCTAAGCGCCCCCTCAGTTTCACCCATACCGCAACCGCGGGAGATTTATCATGGCCAAACCGGCCTCTATCAAAATCCGCCTGAACTCGTCTGCTGGCACCGGCTTCTTCTATGTGACCAAGAAGAACGCCCGCACCAAGACTGAAAAGCTACGCATGAACAAGTATGACCCTGTCGTACGTAAGCATGTAGAGTTTGTTGAAGGCAAAATTAAATAAGCTATTCCGCTGTGTGAGCTTAGCCTGTTGGGCGCGCTTTGGACCTCCAGAGCGCGCTTTTTGGTTTGTGTGACTAAATCTATCCCCCTGCCTGTGGCGGGCTTGTAAGCTATGGCCTTGCTGGTTTGGGGGTAGCTTTTGGTTTAGGCACTGCCTGCACTAAAGCCTCCCAGACGACTGGAAAGTGATCTAGCCGCGCCTCACATCCCCAGCTCTAAGCGCTCCAGACGCTTGATCTCGTCCCGCAGGCGGGCGGCCTCTTCAAATTCTAGATCGGCAGCAGCGGCCCGCATCCGCTTTTCAAGGTCGGCCAAGGCTGCTTTGAAATTATGGCCAGCAGCGCCCGCCTCTGGCAGTGCTTCAGATTTACCCCTGCCCTTGCCTTTACCCTTCACATTGGCGGTGGCATCGGAGTCGGCACCGAGCCCAATCGTAACACCTTCCTTGCCATAGGGACTGTTGAGGATGTCATGAATATTCGAGCGAATCGATTGCGGCGTAATGCCATTGGCCTCGTTCCACGCCACTTGCTTCGCGCGACGGCGATCGGTCTCCTCAATCGCCCGCTTCATCGAGCCAGTCATGGAGTCCGCATAGAGAATGACCCGGCCGTCCACATTACGAGCCGCGCGGCCAATCGTCTGCACCAAACTGGTCTCAGAGCGAAGGAAGCCCTCTTTATCGGCATCCAAAATGCAGACTAATTGGCATTCAGGAATATCAAGACCCTCACGCAACAGATTGATCCCGATCAAAATATCAAAATTGCCAAGGCGCAGGTCGCGAATGATCTCAATGCGCTCGACCGTATCAATATCGCTATGCATATAGCGAACCTTCAGGCCCTGCTCATGCATATATTCGGTGAGGTCTTCAGCCATTTTCTTGGTTAAAGTCGTCACCAAAACGCGCCCGCCTTGTGCAATCGTCGCGCGCGATTCTGCGATACAATCATCCACTTGGGTAAAGCCTTGGCCCGTCACGGGGCGGATCTCAACCGGGGGATCGATCAGGCCCGTGGGGCGAATGACTTGCTCGACAAACACACCGCCCGTCTGGTTCATCTCCCACGGACCAGGTGTCGCAGACACGCTGATGGTTTGGGGCCGCATCGCGTCCCATTCCTCAAACCGCAGCGGCCGATTGTCCATGCACGAGGGTAGACGGAAGCCGTAATCCGACAGGGTCTTCTTACGACTATAATCGCCACGGAACATCCCGCCAATCTGAGGAATGGTCACATGGCTTTCATCGACAAAGACGAGCGCATTGTCGGGAATATATTCAAACATGGTTGGTGGCGGTTCGCCTGGATTGCGTCCGGAGAGATAGCGGGAATAATTCTCAATGCCTGCGCAAGACCCCGTGGCCAACAACATTTCAAGATCAAAGTCAGTGCGTTGCTTCAGGCGCTGGCCCTCTATCAAGAGACCATTCTGCTCAAACCATTCCACGCGAGCCTTGGCCTCGGCCTTAATCTTCTCAATTGCTTGGCTCAAGGTTGGACGCGGGGTGGTATGGTGGCTATTGGCATAGACTTTGATGGCTTCAAGGTCAGCCGTCTTCTTGCCCGTCAGCGGGTCAAACTCATGGATGGCTTCGACTTCATCGCCGAAGAACAAAACCCGCCACGCCCGATCCTCATAATGTGCCGGGAAGATATCAAGTGCATCGCCGCGCAGGCGGAAATTGCCGCGCGCAAAATAAATATCATTGCGCTTATATTGCAGCGCTACCAAGTCACGTGTCACCGTTTGTGGGTCGGCCCGATCGCCGGGCTTCAGCACAAAGGTCATGGAGGAATAGCTCTCGACCGAGC
Organism: Alphaproteobacteria bacterium; assembly: GCA_027485915.1. Taxonomy (GTDB): domain Bacteria; phylum Pseudomonadota; class Alphaproteobacteria; order Caulobacterales; family Aquidulcibacteraceae; genus Aquidulcibacter. The sequence goes on from JAIXQA010000033.1 coordinate 14,173, forward strand.
CAATGCCATAAATGCACGAAACCGAGGAGATGATAATCACATCATCGCGCTCCAGAATGGCGCGCGTCGCCGCATGGCGCATCCGGTCGATCTGTTCGTTGATATTGCTCTCTTTTTCGATGTAGGTATCGGTCCGCGGCACATAGGCTTCAGGCTGATAATAATCGTAATAAGAGACGAAATATTCCACCGCATTCTTGGGAAAGAAGCTCTTGAACTCGCCATAGAGCTGGGCTGCCAAAGTCTTATTGTGGGCAAGGATCAGGGCTGGACGCTGCAACCGATGGATGACTTGTGCCATGGTAAAGGTCTTGCCAGAGCCGGTGACGCCCAGAAGAACTTGATCCTTTTCGCCATCTTGGGCCGCTTGGCACAAAGCCTCAATGGCGGCGGGTTGATCGCCTGCGGGCTGATAATCGCTCACCAATTCAAAGCGCTTCCCACCTTCAAACTTCTCTGGCAGCGTGGGGCGATGGGGCTGCCAAGCAGGTGGCGCTGCACTGCCGCGCGCATCAAGGACATTATAGTCAAAATCATAGACAAACGGGTCGCCGGCAAACTCAACCCCCGTCACCACCTGCGCATTGGGCTTGGGATCATCCAACGCATCGGCCTCGGCCCGTAACTTCTTGATGTTCTCCCACGCCTGCATCTTATCCGTCGTGGGATGAGCATTGGGCTTACGAGGTCGGGAGGAAGGGGGACGCGCCATCAGGAGAACATAGGGGGAATATCTTGGTTTGGGTAGGGGTATTCGGGAAGGTTTGGGGGGAATTGGCAGGGGGG
>JAIXQA010000058.1 GCA_027485915.1 Alphaproteobacteria bacterium
CCTCCGGCCCTAGGTAGCCAGGTGGAGGGGGGGAACCTCCGATTTCATCTAGAAGGCTTTGGTGCAGGCCCTGCCTGCCCCAAAGGCCAACTTCGATTATTTGTGGGCGATTTGACGAGTCAAGTCCAGATTTCCTTTGGAAATCTGCCGCGCAGCGGCGCGAAGCGGACTTGACTCGTCAGATCGCCCGATCACGCTATTCAAAGCGGCTTGGTGGACCAAAGGGATCACCAAAGTGACTGTGTTTATGTCAAGTTGGCTTTGGGCAAGGGATTGAGGCGATTGCAGCTTTTGCCAAGCTATTGAGGTAGACAAGCAGTTTGCGCGCGACGGCGATGACAGCCTTTTTAGGGACAGCGCCTGCTTTGCGTAGCTTGTTGGAAAAGTCCTTGAATATGCCGTGACCCCGTTGTGCCGATAGGGCGGCTAAGTAGAGCGCGCGTCGGACGGCTGGCCTGCCTCCAGAAATCATGCGTTTCCCCTTCTTTTTTCCTGACTCATGATTATACGGCGCAAGGCCCGCAAGGGCTGCGGCCTGTTGGCGGTTGATCCGTCCCAGTTCAGGCATAAACGCGACTAAAGATCGCACAGTTTGAGGCCCAACTCCATGAACAGATTGACACGCCTCGGACACTGCTGACCATTCAGGGTTCGTTGCAATCAGTGCATCAATTTGGGCTTCCACCTCATCTATCAGAGCATCAATTAGCGTGACTATTTCTTCGATTTGACGCGCAATGATGCTTGGAACCGGCCCGGGTTCAAGACGTGATTTCTCGGCTTTGCGGATGTCAATTAACTGCTCTCGGCGTGACGCCAAAGCTGATATAATATACTGATCTTGAGCACTTTTATGCCGGGGTTCAAGCCTAAGCGCAGGCCCCATTCGTGCCAACATTGCCGCATCAATCGGATCGCTCTTGGCCCGCTTGCCTTCAGCACGCGCATATTGGCGCGCCTGGGCAGGATTGGCTATACACACAGGCAAACCCTGCGCCAGCATCATACTGACTAAAGCCCGCTCGTACCCCCCACTTGCCTCCAAAACCACGCGTTCAGGCTCCAATCTGACAAGTTCACTTACCAGATCCTCCAAATCCTTTTGCCTTTGAACCACGCGCCAATTTCGCCCTGAAACAAGTTCTGCAACATCTACCCAATTTTTTGAAATATCGATGCCGACACTCACGCGCGGCTGTGCTATAGAAGTCATCGGACCCATCCTCGATAACGGGCTCATGGCCAAAACCATCGCCCAAGTGACTGTTCGGGTTCACAAACGAAGCGAGATACGGCTCAAACTTTGGTTCGATCACGCCGCCCAAGCGGCTGACTAACGCTTCCCCGAGCTCGTATCCCGCATCCGGGATCGGATGGCCATCCGATCCCGGATACCCCATCCTGACATCATTCCGAGGCACAACCAAACTATCGAACCGCTTCCAGACAAAAAACCTTCTCTTACAACCGCCACCCCAGCCGGAGCGTAAGTGAATAGCGGGGACCTCAGGAGACCTTGCGGCAGGAGATCCCCGATTGGCTGACGCCATCTGGGATGCTGTGTGGTTGTGGTGCTGAATTGGGCGTTTCCATCAGCCTGCAAGGTTGGGTTCAGCGGGCTTGCTTCTGCTGGAATCACTTTGACTTCCATTTGGCGTGGCTTGCTCTAAATTGGGACCATGCCCATCTTGATCATCCTTGGAATTCTGGCGCTTTTGGCGTTGATTTTTGGCCCGCAATATTGGGTGAAGAGCGTCATGGCGCGCCACGCCACCGACAGGCCAGATTTCCCGGGCAGCGGCGGTGAGCTTGCGCGGCATTTACTGGATCAAGCAGATTTGGCTGATGTGGGCGTCGAAGAAACGCCCGCAGGAACCGATCATTACGACCCGATTGCGCGGGTTGTGCGCCTATCGCCCAGCAATCTGCACGGCCGCTCCGTGACGGCTGTGGCGGTCGCTGCCCATGAAGTCGGGCATGCCGTTCAGCACCGGGACGGAGATCCATTTCTGGTAACACGCACCAAATGGGCTGGTGGACTGGCTGGCCTCGACAAGGTGGCATTCTGGATGCTGATTTCCATTCCGTTGATTGGGATAATCATCAAGTCGCCGGTCATTGCCATGCTGCAAATTGGTGCCATTTTTGCGCTGATGAGTGGGCGGGTGCTGATGCATGTGCTGACTTTGCCGATGGAAATCGATGCCAGCTTCAAGCGCGCCTTACCTGTGTTGGAACAGGGTGGCTTTCTGCAGGGTGATGACCTTGTTAGCGCCCGGCAGGTGCTGAAGGCAGCCGCAGGCACCTATGTCGCCAGTGCCTTGGCGACCCTCTTGGATGTGATCCGCTGGATCCGCTAACGGCCTTTGTCAAAGCCTAGCCTGCGGTTACCGAGGTGGTGCAGCCCTTTTGAATGGTGCCTTACCGGCTGGCACAAAGCAGACCCAAACCAACCATCAATCCAGCTATATGCTCATCAAGGTTTCTCTCAGGTCGGAGGGAAGATGTGGGCCCGGAATGCGAACACTTACTAGCCTTATCCCCGCGAGAGGTTCGAACGAATTTTTGCATAAAGGTCCTGGCCCAGTAGCTTTCTGGCGACGCCTAGCGCACGTGCTTTGGCTTTTGAGGTTAGATTTTCCAGTTTCTTTGGTGCGGTTCGGATATTTTGGTAGAGCGCGACAGCCGATAGTGCGTCTGCAGCAAACATCTCTTGTGTTCCGATGCAGAGGGCGGGTTTACCAGACATCTTTGCAATGACTTCCGCCTGACTGCGTTCACTTTCAATGAAGAGGAGGGCGTTAGAGTCCCGATAGACCCCAGCTTTGAAACTGCCATGAACGCCTAAGCGGCGACGTTCGGCTTGACTTGGTAAATCCAACATAATCAATTTGTCGTAAGCGATGCCTTGGCGGCCTAGCCATTCTTCCGTCAAGCCGCGGTATTTCTCCAAACGGCTGGTAACAAGCGACCCGATGCGGCGCGTCGGCTTATGGAGCGGCACAGCATTGCGGAGAAACGTTTCATAGGCTGGACCATCGTCATTCTCTGCCTCGGTTGGGTCTAGGCATAAGACCCCATCAATATCGACGCAGCTTGTCTCCAAAAAGGAATGATGCATCACATTCCATTGGAAGACCCGGGGCTCTGGCACAACGCTAAAAATGAAGTCGGCCTCGGGATGCTCGCTGCGGCTGCCAAAAACTGCGCTATACAAAATCGTGCCTTGAAAGCCTGATGCGGCAATGCGCTGTCTGACCAACTGCATCGAAGTCCCGCTTCTGATACTGTCGTCGATCACCAAGACATGTTTGAAATCAGCGAATGTTCGCTCCAAACCTGCCCACCGGCGTGTGATACCAGATGTATGGACCCGACCTTCGAGGAAACTATCCAAATCTGTCATCGGAATATTCTTGATCAGGCACAATAGGTTTGCTGCCAAATATCCGCTGCGCGGGACACCGACAACAAGGTCAATCTCGTTTGGCAAGCGATGAAGATTCGCAACGATCACGTCGTTCATGTCCGAAATAGTTCTATAGTGCATTTCGTCCGCCGTTATGTGCGCTGCGCGAGCGTGACATTTTGCTCGTGACTGCCGTTGTGATTTCCGAAACTGTTGCGCGTCCTGGCTTGGTTATAAGGACAAACAGCAACACCGTCGAATACGCAACAACTGTGCCAAGCGCCAAGGCTAAGAGCGGCATTTTCGGCAGATATGGCATAATAAACATCACACTCAAAACCGCGAATTGCCCACCTACGATGAATGGCCATATCTGCCCTAGGAAATCATACAGGCGAATGGGTCCTTTTCGGCAAACGAACCACCAGAGAATTGGGGTTTTGAGGATTTCACTTATCGCATAGCAGACCGCTACCCCGACTGGTCCCCAGGTGATGCCGAGGGCAAAGGCTGAAATTGCAATAAAGGCTGTTGCCAGACCACACCAAAGAAAATCGCGAGACCGCCCCTGACTTACAAATAGCCAACCGGCTGGATTATTGAGCGGCTGCACCATCGCTGCAAAGCCGAGTGCTTGGAAAATGGGGATGGCCGCGCCCCATTTATTGCCCAAAAAGAAAGGGATCAAAATATCTGACATGGCGATCGCGGCCGCCACACCTGGTAGAATAGCCAAGAGCATGAGGCGCATGACCCGAATAAAGGCGTAGCGATATCGACCGGGCTCTGAAACCAAGCGCGACAAAGTTGGCAGCATGACTTGCGATAAGGGGTTGGTCACTTGCGTCAGCGGGAACAATAGCAGCTTGTAGGCCCGCTCATACAGACCCAGACTGACGCTCCCAGAAACCTTCCCAATGATGACATTGTCTAGGTTTCTTGCGAAGAAATTTGCAAAGTTGAAGCCAGTCAAATCGCTACCAAATTTGATCATCGCCCAGCCTTGGTCTGTCCAGCGCGGCATTGTCGGTCGCCATCCAGAATATAGCCAAGCCAAGCTAATCGTCACGATCGCGCCAGCGACTGCGCCCGCCCAAAGCGCCCAGAATGACGGCGCATATAAAGCCCATGCAACAACGGCTACCAGTGTAACCGCGCTTGTGGCCACCTCGATGATCGCTAACTTCCCAAATTCCATGCGCCGATTGATGATGGCAATGTGCTGGGCCCCGCTGGAGGTAATCAGAAACGGCAGGGCCAATCCGGCAACAAGCAGGCCAACGTCGGGCTCGCCATAAAAGGATGCAGCAAGGGGCGATATCAACAAAATGATCAGCGTGACGACTAAGCCAGCGAACGTGCTGATCCAAAATAGAAAATTGACTTCTCTATGGGTGATTTTGGGCCGCTGCACGGTAAGCTGGGTTAAGCCCAAATTCTGAAACATGGCCAAGAAGGCAACAATGGGCCCTGCCATAGCGAGCAGCCCGAAATCAGACGGGGTCAAGAGACGAGAAAGTACCGCGACTGAACACAGTTGAAGAATAAGTTTAAGGGCTTGCGCCAATCCTGTCGTAATCACGCCGCGCTTGACTAGGCGCCCAGACATCTTCTCTTTTGGGTCATACTTTTTAGAAGACATCGAAAAAGCATTTCCCCGCGACTACAGCCAATTCCAGAGTCCACAGCATTCCCTTATCTGAGTAACACTTTATATGTCCTGAATAAACTTAACTCACTGGACAGTGCCGGGTTTGCAGGAAAAGGTGGGTCTTGGCCATTTTGATCTGCCAATGTGCATAGTGGGCGGGCACAGGATCAGCCAAAATAACAGGCAAACGCGACTTTATGACTGCCGCCACGCTGCAAAACGGACCGCTTGGGAACTTCGGTAAAAAATACCAGACAAACAATAGAGAAACCAGAATTAGTTCTTTAAACGACGATTAAAGAGTTTGGGAAATACTCACGAGGCATAGCGACACTGTGCTTAGGAATTTGCGGCAGTTGCCTACGCTGCTCAACACTGGATAGGGTTTAGGATGCCAAAAGAGATACACAAGTCTAAGCTATTGGCAGCGGTGCTCGTCGGGGCGCAATTGTTTCCAGCTGTTGTCGGCGCAAACGTCGCGCAAACAAGCTTTGCCGCCTTTCCGACCGCGCGCCCAGCCCCTGCACCCAGTTTACCGATAGCTCCCGAACATAATTTAGACCGTTGGCTTTGGGATGCCAAAGCCGCTACGCAAAGCGCGGATGCGGGACTTTATTCGAAAGCTCAATTAGCGCCCGCGATGATGCCCTTATCGATGGCCGAAATTCAAAGGCGACTGACTGTTCCAAGGACCTATTTGGACAATTTTGACGCTGGCTTTCCGGCTGATATGGTTTGGAAGCCAAGCAATCTGGTTGATGATGGCCAGCAAGGCCTCGGTCTGCGGGTTTCACCTAACCCCGTCAGCGGACAACGTCCCATCATGGGTGGATCCATTCAGTTCTGGAATCCGCTTCCTGCCCAGCAGGCAAGCCAAGAGGGTCGCATTTTTCGGTATGACGCCTTTCTAAAGCTGGCCCCACCGACACCCGGGACAGTTCAAACTGCCTTTACCTTTACGGTGCCTTGGTGGGCACCCCGACGGGAAATAGATTTTGAGTTCAATGGCAAGACCGGGCGCATGGAGTGCACGATCCATCTTCAGCCCCTTAATGGGCGCAGTTCAGCTGGGTATGGGATTTCTGTGGCGGTGCCAAAAGATGCATTCACGGGGTTCAGAAAATGGTCGATTGTCGCCAACGCTGACCGCATCGAATGGTTTTATGAGGGCAAGCTGCTCGCCCGATACATCCAGAAACTTGGCTTTGACACGACGGTTCAAGAATTTGGACCTATGCGGAATGGAGCCAAGTTGCAGGCAGGTACCAGATATATTCACCCAAATGATGCCGGGTGGCATCTCTCGCAAAACAACTTCTTCCTCCAACACTGGGGAAGCCGACTTTATCCAGATTGGATTGGTTCTTACCGCGCCACATCTACGGAGTTGATGCGCGCCAAGAACGTCGACATCACGCACTTTACCAATGGGAATACAAAGTTCACGCCGGGCGACTGGGCCGTACAACCCATAAAACAAATTCGCGCTTTCTCGATCAGCATCGCCCGCACCAATCCGGCGAATTATGGATTTGTTCCAACTAGCATAGAATATTCCCTAGACCGTGGCCCATGGCTGCCGTTACCGAGCCCACGGCTTGGCATACAGACTGTGACCAATGTCGCGCCTGGAACCCGACGGATCCGTATCCGCCCTGTCGCGGCCAGCGTGAATGGTGACTATCGCCTGATTGGCGATCCGTCAGACGAAAAGACCGTGGTAGTTAGCGCGCTTAAGACTTAAGCCTCGCGACGGGGCAGCACCTCCCAATGTGTCTGCCCCCTTTCGGGTCTCCCCCCGAGAATGCTTGTGACCGCGTGGCCGCGCATTTACCATGAATCAATGCTGCGAGATCCTGTCACAATATCTCTCAAATTTATCCAATAGACTTAAGTGCACTGAAATCCCCGCGGGTTATAGACTTTTGGCTAGGGGAGAAGTTGGGGATGGCCAAGCCAAAACAAAAAAATCTGCGCGCTGCGCTTGAGACTCATGCAGTTGGAGCAGAATCAGAGCACGATAACCTCGAAACTCAACCGCAGGATGCTGTGCTCGTAACGGCTGAGAATTCTGCGCGTTTTTCGCGGGATCCCAGTCATGTTCCTTCGCCCGTGCAGTCTATCCAAGAGCGACTGGAAATGGAGTTTGCCGCCCAAACTTCCGACACTGACGATTCCATGAAGGATTTGCGTCCCATTGGTTTTGCCATCGCGATTGCCTTCTCGCTGATCGCCTGGACCTTGATCATTCAAGTTGCGCGCATGGGCTTTTAAATCAGACTTCGAGATTTCGACCCCTACTGCGGATCCTTGAAGTCGCGATAGGGAAATTGGGGTCCATAGGTACGCTGCTCAAGAGTGGCTACCGGCCCCTTTGTTACCTGTTTTCGTCCCTGCGCATCCTTGCTCATATCAAAGCTATCATAGAGTTCACCGGTTGCAGCATACGCGCGATACTGAAGCGATCCACTATTGATTTCAATAGTTTGAAAGAATTGAGTTCCTTCACCAAACCGATCGAGTCTGACGCCGGACGGCGCATATTCATCCCATCTGGACGACTTGAATTTATATTGCTTCGGGCCCGACACCGAATTTACAAACATCATCGCCACATCCTCGGGTCCCCCTACGGCAGCGCGTTCTGGCCTCTGCGGATCTGTATCTGCAATCGTGCCACGCGCATAAGTATGATCATGGCCCTGCAGGATCAAATCGACCTTGTGCTTGGCAAATACCGGCAAAAGGAGATTGCGCCGCGCGAGATTGTCGCGGCCTTCGCCAGACGAGAAAATTGGGTGGTGCATGGTTACAATGCGCCATTTGGCTTTCGACTCAGTCAAGGCTTGATCCAACCAAGCGGCTTGCGCGGCGAGGTCCTCTGACGTGGTGTCCAGGACGAAGATGTCGAGGTCCGGGCCGTAGGCGACCTTGTAAACAGTTTCACGCAACGTAGCGGGCAAGCTCTCAATAGAGCTCAGCCGAAATTGCGGCCGCCAGAGGGCTGACAAAAGCCGGCGTTGGGCCGGTACGGTACCAAAGCTGTCATATTCATGGTTACCGGAGACAGGGATGGCAGGGATCATGCCATGGATAAAGCCAACTGCTTTGAACCATTCTGCCCATTCGATATCGCGCGAGCCGCGATTGACCAGGTCACCGGCGTGGATGATGAAGCGTGCGTCAGGCATTTTTTGATAGCCTGCTCGGATCAAGCGCGACCAATGGGACAGCACACCATTTTGGGCGTCGCCGACATAGAGAAACTTGATCGGCCCGGTCTTGGGTGCGGTGCGGACTTGGAACCACTCACTCCATTTGCCGTCGCCGCCACCGACGCGATAGGCATAAAGCGTGTCAGGCTCTAGCCCGTCAAAATTGATGGCGTGATAGGTGACGGGGGCAAGGCCGGCGTTCCATGTCATCTTGAGCTCTTGCCCGGCAGTCTTGATCGTTTCGAGGTCTAGCGGCTCAGAGTCCGCTGCCTTGCGCGTCGCACCCCGATCAAAGCGGGCATCAGGCGTCGCGCGCACGATTTCTGCCACGGCTTGCGTGACACTGCCGTCAGTCCGCCAAGTCACCGCAAAACTGGTTGTCGGGTCGGTCTCAAATGTTGTGATGATACGATCGGGCCAAGCCGAAGCCTGCTGCCATGGCGCAAGGGTCGGCGTCGTGGCGGCGTGGTTGGGGTGGGCAAGGGCTGGGGTTGCCACGCTCAATAAAGCTAAGAGACTGGCCGCCCTAAAGGTATGTTTTCCCATCCGATACTCCCACGATGCCAACGTCCCTGCGTTCGCCGCTAGTTAGGGCTCTCCGGTGACAGGCTTATGACGTTCTGTTTTCGGTCTGCCCCACTTGGTGTCACCATGGCGTGAGACGGACGCGTCAGTTCATTGCGGCTTGCCGCTCCCAGGGCTGTGGCGAACAGCAAAAATGGCAATCAGGAGTGCGGTGCCTAGGAAAAAGGAGGCGGTCAGAAATGGTGCACCGGGCAGGTCGAGGCCGCCTGGCAATTGTTTTGCGACCCCCAAAGCAAACAGGCTGGTATAAAGAGTGGGCGCAAATATCCCCATCAGTGACATGAGAGACGCAAGGCCACCCTGCAGCTGACCTTGCGCACTGGCCGAGACACGCTGGGTCATCAGGCTTTGAACCGACGGGTTGAATAAAGCCCACAGCGTCATGACCGGCATCGAGGCCCAAAACCACATGGGGGTTGGGGCCAAACCATAAAGGGCAAAGCCGCTCATTCCAAAGAAAAGCGCTACCATGAGGGCGCGTCGCTCACCCAATCGCCCCACCACCCGCTGGACGATGAAAAGCTGCGCCAAAATCATCAAGGTTGAGGACGCCGCCATCGTCGCACCGGTTGTGATGGTATCAAAATGATAGCGATGCTCAGCATAAAGAACGAAGCTTGAAGGGAACACGTTTTGCGCCAGTGCAAACAAGCCATAAACTGGGATCAAGGCGTAGAGCATGGGCTGGCCCTTGAATACTGCGAGGGCACCAATTGGGTTGGCTTTCATCCATTTAAACGGGCTACGATTTTCCAGTTTGTGCGACTCGGGTAGGACGAAATAGCCATAAGCCGCATTGATGAAACAAAGGCTGCCGGCGACATAAAGCGGCAGGCGAACGTCGATGGCTCCTAACAAGCCACCCATGGCCGGCCCAAATGTAAAACCGACGCCAAATGCCGCCCCCAGCATTCCAAACGCTTTGGCGCGCCCAGCAGGTGGGGTCACGTCTGCCACATAAGCATTTGCGGCCGAGATATTGCCGGCGGTTGCACCAGAGATCACGCGTGCGGCTAAAAAGGCTAAGAAAGTGGGTGCTAGGGCCGTCGCGAAATAGGAAACGCCCAAACCGACGCATGAGATTAGAATAATGGGTCTGCGGCCGAATTGGTCGGAAAGTGCGCCCAAGATTGGCGACATGAAGAATTGCAACATGGCCCACATAGTCATTGACCAGCCGAATGCATGCGCAGCGTCCGTCACGTTGGAAAAATAGGTTTCAACCAGACGCGGCATGATCGGGACGATCAGGCCGATGGATAGCATGTCGAGCACCACAGTTGCCAGAATAAAGATCATGGCCCCCGGCCGGGCTGCGCGTGGCGTTGCCGCTTCTTGGCTTGAATCGTCTGTCACTAATGCCCCAGCTTTTCGATCACTAAATTGTTATCTCCTTTACCGGGTGGGATATCAAGGCAGTGCACAGGCAAGAATTGGGAAATCGCGCATCTTGTTCATTGCGGCTTCACCCGCAGCATCCTAGACTGATCTCATGATGGCCCGAACCTTTTGCTTAGCAGCCTTGGCTGTTGCAACCTCGACCTTGGCTGGCGCGCAAGAGCCACTGGCCTATGTGCCGCCGCCCTTCACGTCTTCAGGCTCCGCTGAATTTGATGCGTGGCGCAGTGACTTTGCGACCCGCGCCGTCTTGGTCAACAAGAAGCAGCCAAGCATTGTTGATGCGACCTTGGCCAACCTTTCGCCGAATGGCGATGTAAAGCGGCTGAATGAAAGCCAACCCGAATTTGTCCGCCCGATTTGGACCTATATGGCAGGCGCGGTATCCCAGAACCGAATTGAACAGGGCCGTGCAGCATATGCTGCTCGTAAAGACGCCTTAGCCCCCATTTCCCAGCGCACTGGCGTGCCGTTGGAATTTGCGATTGCGATTTGGGGTGTGGAGAGCAGCTTTGGCGGCAATAAGGGCTCATCTGATGTCGTCCGTTCCCTTGCCACTTTGGCCTATACCGGGCGGCGCACTGCCTTGGGTGAATCCGAATTGCTGGCGGTATTTGATATTTTAGAACGCGGCGAAGCCTCACGCAGTGATTTGATCGGCTCTTGGGCAGGGGCGATGGGGCACACGCAATTCATGCCAAGCTCTTTCTTAAGCCGCGCAATCGACGGCGATGGGGATGGTAAGCGCGATATTTGGTCTAACCCAATCGATGCGTTGGCCTCCACGCAAAACTATTTGGCCCGGGCTGGTTGGAAAGCTGGCGAACCGTGGGGCACAGAAGCCAGTGTCCCCGAAGGCTTTGATTGGAGCTTGGCAGACGGTGTTTTGCGTCCCCTTTCTTTCTGGAAGGCGTTGGGCATTAATCCCGTTTTGGCGACCCTGTCTGATGGCCAATCGGCTTCGGCAGAGGATGACACGTGGCAAGTTCGCCTATTGGCCCCTGCAGGCGCACGCGGAACAGCTTTCTTGGTTGGATCTAATTATGCGGCGATCCGCGCCTATAATGCGGCTGACGCTTATGCTTTGTCGGTGGCACTTTTGGCCGATCAGATTGCCGGTAGGGGCCGGATGCCTGCCCGTTGGCCAACCGATGATCCACCTGTAGGCCGGGCTGGCGCGACGGAATTGCAGACTTTGCTCAACGGTCTCGGCTTTGATGTCGGCACGCCCGATGGCCAAGCAGGGCCCCGCACGCGGGCAGCATTACAGGCCTATCAAAAGAGTCGCGGGAAGGTTGCGGATGGCTATGCCTCGGTAAGCGCCTTAGCCGCCATCCGGGCTGAAGTGCAGGCAAGCCAACCCCCGGCAGCTGTCCCTGTCGCCATACCCAGCACCATCGTGCCACCCCCACCTTCGGCAACAGACCCCAATTATAAAGGTCCTCCGCCGGTCAAGATGACCTGGTAGGCCAAATTTCACACAAGAAAACGGCGGCGCATTAATCTGCGCCGCCGCCTTGCAATCCCCCGATTGCCCCACGATCTGTGCCGGGCCCTTGCCCGGGCACAGGATCAATAGCGATAGGTGTCTGGCTTAAATGGGCCAGCCTCTGGAACGCTGATATAGTCCGACTGGACCTTCGTCAGTTTTGTCAGTTTGGCACCAACTTTTTCAAGGTGCAACATGGCAACCTTCTCGTCGAGGTGCTTTGGCAACACATAGACTTTGTTCTCATACTTATCGCGGTTGGTGTGCAACTCGATCTGAGCCAAAGTTTGGTTGGTGAAGGATGCCGACATCACGAAGCTTGGGTGACCGGTGCCATTGCCCAAATTGACCAAGCGGCCTTCAGACAAGACGATGATCCGCTTGCCGTCTGGAAATTCGACTTCGTCGACCTGTGGCTTCACATTGTGCCATTTGTAGTTCCGCAGCGCGGCAACTTGGATTTCGCTGTCGAAATGGCCGATGTTGCACACGATGGCCCGATCTTTCATCGCACGCATGTGGTCAAGGGTCAGAACGTCGAGGTTCCCGGTTGCGGTCACGAAGATGTCTGCACGTGGTGCCGCATCTTCCATGGTTACGACTTCATAGCCTTCCATGGCGGCTTGCAGTGCGCAGATGGGGTCGATTTCGGAAATCATGACGCGGCAACCTGCATTGCGCAAGGAAGCGGCAGAGCCTTTGCCCACGTCACCAAAGCCCGCAACCATCGCAACCTTACCCGCCATCATGACGTCGGTACCGCGACGGATTCCGTCGACCAACGACTCCTTACAGCCATAGAGATTGTCAAACTTCGACTTGGTCACACTGTCGTTCACATTGATGCCGGGGAATGGCAGTTCGCCACGCTCAGCCATTTGATACAGACGGTGCACGCCGGTGGTGGTTTCTTCCGAAACGCCCTTAACCGCGTCACGGATCGCCGAATAGAAGCCTGGCTTTTCAACCAAATAGCGCTTCATGACGGTGTAGAGCGCTTCTTCTTCTTCGTTCTGTGGGTTGTTCAAGATGCTGGGGTCTTTTTCAGCCTTGGGGCCCAAGACGCACAATAAGGTTGCATCGCCACCATCGTCTAAGATCAGGTTTGGATAGCCGCCATCGGACCATTCGAAGATTTTGTGGACATATTCCCAATATTGCAGAAGCGTTTCGCCCTTGATGGCGAAGACAGGCACGCCAGCAGCAGCAATGGCGGCGGCAGCTTGGTCTTGGGTCGAATAGATGTTGCACGAAGCCCAGCGGACGTCTGCGCCCAATGCGGTCAGGGTTTCGATCAAGACGCCGGTCTGGATCGTCATGTGCAGGCAGCCAGCGATGCGGGCACCTTTCAAAACTTGTGCAGGGCCAAATTCGGCGCGCGTCGCCATCAGGCCGGGCATTTCGGTTTCAGCAATAGCCAATTCCTTGCGGCCCCAGTCAGCCAAGCCGATGTCGGCCACGATATAGTCAGTCATGAAGAGTCCTCGAAGAGTCGATGCCTGCGCCAGCGACCTTCGCGCACAGGGCCTTGATGAGCGGCTTCTAACCGAGGCTTCGACAAAAGGCAAGGAAAGATATAAACATGTCTTTATATGATTGCAGAAGGCCCTGTCTGTTGGTGGGACCAAAAGGGGCTCAGACTCAGTCCAATCCCTTGTTTTTTGCGCGCTCTTAGATTAGATCGCGCCTCCCATCTGATCGTCCGGCGAAACGGCATGCCGTGGCGGTTATTTTAGCTGACTTGAATTCTTCATGAAAACAAGTCCGTGCATCTAAGCACAGGAGAGCGAAATGCCGAAACTGAAGACTAAGAGTGGCGTCAAAAAGCGCTTCAAGATCACGGCTACCGGCAAAGTTATGCACGGCGTCGTGGGTAAGCGTCACCGTTTGATGTCGCACAAATCCAAATATATCCGTCAAAACCGTGGAACGTCGGTGCTCGCGACTGGCGATGCAATTCGCGTGAAACTTTGGACGCCCTACGGGCTGTAAGGATATAGACAATGGCACGTATTAAAGCAGGGCAACAAACCCGCGCCCGTCGGAAGAACATCCTGGCAGCCGCTAAAGGCTTCCAAGGCCGCCGGAAGAACACCATCCGCACCGCCACCGCCGCTGTATGGCGCTCTGGCCAATATGCCTACCGCGACCGCAAGGCCAAGAAGCGCAACTTCCGCGCTTTGTGGATCCAGCGCATCAACGCAGCAGCCCGTCAGCATGACATGACCTATTCGGTCTTCATCAACGGCTTATTGAAGGCAGGCATCCAAGTCGACCGCAAAGTGTTGAGCGACATCGCAATCCGTGAACCCGCCGCTTTCGCTGCCGTGGTTGAAAAGGCTAAGGCCGCTTTGGCCGCTTAAGCCTTCACGCGGTTGACACAGATTGGAAACGGCCCTGAGGTAGCTCGGGGCCGTTTTTGTTTGGGCTTTTCGATCTTCTCACCACGCCTGCATCGGGGGACATGTGCATGCCGACCATCCAAGCCAATGGCATTGAGCTTTATTATGAAGAGCGGGGTGAGGCGTCGGGTGTGCCGTTATTGTTGGTCATGGGATTGGGGCGGCAATTGATTGCTTGGCCGGAAGACTTCATGGCGCAGCTGGTGGCGGCTGGGCACCGTGTCATCCTGTTTGACAATCGCGACGTGGGCCTTTCCACCCATTTTCACGGTGCCCAAGTGGCAAGCCTGGTACGGGCAATTGCGGGCCTCATCTTCGGGATTGGCTTTAAGACGGCCTATCATCTCAAGGATATGGCCGATGATGCAGTGGCGCTATTGGATCATTTGAAGATTGATGCGGCCCACGTCGTCGGCGTCTCAATGGGCGGGATGATTGCGCAAAATATGGCCATCCATCACCCAAGCCGGGTTCGCAGCTTAATTTCGGTGATGTCTACCAGTGGCGCGCGCGGCTTACCGGGTGCTCCAGCCAAGCTCCGCCAACGCCTAACGGCCCGCCGCAGCACGGCCCCTAGTCGTGACGAGGCGATTGAGATCGGTCGGCGAACGCTGGAATTGATCTCTTACCCTGATCCCGCCCGCGCGCCGGACGCCTTTGAGAAACACGCGGCGGCTGCCTATGATCGGGCTTATGATCCCAAGGGCACGCTCCGACAACTCATTGCCGTTCTGGCCGATGGCGCGCGTGCTGGAAAGCTGGCCTCAATCCAAGCGCCCACACTGGTCATTCATGGCAAGCAGGATGAATTGGTGCCGATGGCGTGCGGGGTCGATACGGCCCGCCGTATCCCGGGTGCACAGTTGGAGATCATTGACCAAATGGCCCATGACCTCCCACCCTCCAAAACCAAGCACATGGCCAATCTGATCATCAGCCATGCGCAACGTGTGGAACAAGGTCGAGCCCAAGCGGCTTAATTGCCGCTGGTGCCGTCCGCAAGGCCGCGCATTTCCAACAGCGCCTTTGGATCGGGATCGCGGCCACGGAATTTGCGGTAAGCTTCTGCCGGGTCGCGCGAATTGCCTCCGGCATAAACAAAGTTACGCAAGCGTTTGGCTACATCCTTGTTGAAAATGTCACCCGTCTCGGTGAAGGCGCGGAAGCCATCAGCATCCAGTACCTCCGACCACATGTAGGAGTAATAGCCAGCCGAATAGCCGCCTGAAAAGATATGGCCGAAGTGGGTTGGCCGGTGGCGCATCACGATTTCACGTGGCATGCCAATCTTGGCGAGGCTTTCTTTTTCAAACGCCCCCATATCAAAGCCTTTGGGCAAATTGGGCTGGCTGTGCACATCCATGTCAACCAAGGCCGAAGCCAAGAACTCAACGGTGGCAAAGCCTTGATCGTGATTGCGCGCGGCCATCACTTTGTCCAACAGCTCTTTCGGCATTGCGGCGCCCGTGTCGCTGTGACGGGCAAAGCGCTCCAGCACTTGGCGCTGGCCCAGCCAGTGTTCGTAAATCTGGGCTGGGAATTCCACAAAGTCGCGCGAGACGGCAGTACCAGCAAGGCTTGGGTAGGCAACATTGGACAAGAGGCCGTGCAAGCCGTGACCAAATTCATGGAACAAGGTCTCTGCGTCATTATAGGAAAGAAGCGTTGGCTTGCCTGCAGGGGCCTTGGTGTAATTGAGCACGTTCACGACCATCGGCTTTAGATTGCCATTCACGCGGTCTTGGCCCTGAAAGCTGGACATCCAAGCCCCGCCTTGCTTGCTCTCGCGGGAGAAGAAGTCGCCATAGAATAGGCCGATATGGCGGCCATCTGCTTCCCTAACCTCCCACACCCGTACGTCTGGATGATAGACTGGCACTTTGCCAGTAATTTCCTTGAAAGTCAGGCCAAACAATTGGTTGGCCACCCAGAACTGTGCGTCCAGCATGGCGTCGAGCGAGAAGTAAGGCTTCACTTCATCTTCATTCAGATTGTACTTCGCCCGGCGTTTTTGCTCGGCATAGAAGCGCCAATCCCACGGCTCCAGCTTATCGCCTTCAAAGCCTTGAGACTTCGCCAGCGCGAGATATTCGGCGGCATCGCGTGTCACGGCTGCTTTGGCAGGCTCCCACACGCCATTCAGCAAGGCGCTGACATTGGCTGGGGTTTTGGCCATGGTGTCGGCCAAAGTGAAGGCTGCATGGTGCTCATAGCCCAAAATGGCGGCGCGCTCTTGGCGCAAAGTGACGATTTCGCTGGTGGTCGCTTTGGTATCTTCAGCATCATTATTGTCGCCGCGCAGAATCCAGCCACGCCAAGCCTTCTCGCGCATGGCTCGATTGGTTGAGAGCTCTAGAAAGGGCTCTACGCTGGAGCGGCTCAAGGTCACGACATATTTGCCGGGCATGCCGCGCGCACGGCCTGCTTCCAATGCGGCATCGAGAAAGAATTGCGGCAGACCCGCGCGATCAGCCTCGGTTTCCAGTACCAAGGCAAATTGGTTGGTGTCGGCCAAGACCTTCTGGCTGAAATTGGTGCTGAGGCTCGACAGCCGCTGATTGATTTCTGAGACGCGCGCCTTTTGCGCTGGGTTCAGCTTAGCACCAGACCGCACAAAGCCCTGATAGACGCGCTCAACCAAGCGGCGCTGTTCTGGGGTGCGTAAGCTGGCGCGCTTGTCATACACGGCCTGCACACGCGCGAAGAGCTTTGGGTTGAGACGGATCGAGTCGGAATGGGCGGCCAAAACTGGACCCATCTCGCGCTGAATGGCGCGAATATCGGCATTGGAATTGGCCGATGTCATATTGAAAAAGACGGACGAGACATCATCGAGGAAGAGGCCCGCCTTTTCCATGGCAAGGATGGTGTTGTCGAACGTGGGTGCAGCCTTGGCATTCGCAATGGCTTCAATCTCGGCCCTGTGTTGGCGCATGCCTTCATAGAAGGCTGGACGGAAATGTTCCGGGCGAATGCGGTCAAAGGCCGGCGCGCCATATTTGGTGGCTTTGGCTTCAAAGAAAGGATTGGTGAAAGCTTGTGACGCTTGCGCTGCGGGCTGGGCTGGATTGGCTGCGACAGCGAAGGGCATGGCAAACGCGCCTAAAGCGATAAGGGCGGTACGGATCATTGGGTTCTCCCGGAAGCGGGCTACGCGCCCCACAGAATTTTGAGCCGCTTCCTTAGGCGGGAGGGCAAGCTCTGTCAGCGTCAAAACCGCGCACATTTTTGTGAGAATGGGGTAAGGGGCTGGCGACCTGTGCTCTTCATTCATCTGCGCCACCCCCCTCCCATTTAAGCCTCCAATCCGCTAGGACCGTTTCATGACTGACATTGACACTCTCTCCCGCGAGCTTTTTGCCCAATTGGATGCCGCCCAAGATGAAGCGGCTGTTGAACTGCTGCGCGTAAATGCCCTCGGCAAAAAGGGCAGCGTTTCTGAGCTACTCAAGGGCATGGGCGGGATGAGCCCGGAAGAGCGTCAGACTTTTGGCCCCTTGGTCAATGGCTTGAAGCAAAGCCTCAGCGATGCGATTGCCGGTAAGAAAGAGGTGCTGGCCCAGGCCGCCCTCGACGCGCGCCTTTTGGCGGAGCGGATTGATGTAACCTTGCCCGTGCGGCCAGAGCGGCGCGGCAAGATCCACCCCATCATGCAAGTGTTTGAAGAGGTGCAAACCATCTTTGCCGATATGGGCTTTGCTATTGCTGAGGGTCCAGATGTCGAAGACGACTTCCACAACTTCACCGCATTAAATTTTCCGCCCAAGCATCCTGCGCGCGATATGCATGACACCTTCTTCTTTGAAGAGAAGGAAGACGGCTCGCGCATGTTGCTGCGTACCCATACCAGCCCTGTGCAAGTACGCACCATGTTGAAACAGAAGCCGCCGATCCGCATTGTGGCCCCGGGCCGCACGTATCGCTGCGACTCGGATCAAACCCACACGCCGATGTTCCATCAAATTGAAGGCCTCGTCATCGAAGACGGCGTACATATGGGCCATTTGAAGGGCGTCCTGATGGACTTCATGCGCGCTTTCTTTGAGATCGACGATGTGGATGTACGCTTCCGTCCGCATCATTTTCCATTCACGGAGCCTTCGGCAGAGATGGACGTCCGGTGTGACCGCTCTGGGGGGGCGTTGAAGATCGGGACCGGCTCTGACTGGCTAGAGATTTTGGGTTGCGGCATGGTGCATCCTAATGTGCTGCGCGCCTGCGGCATTGATCCTGACCAGTATCAAGGCTTTGCCTTTGGTATGGGCATCGACCGTTTGGCCATGCTGAAATATGGCATTCCAGATCTGCGCGACATGTTTGCCGCCGATGTTCGCTGGTTGAAGCATTATGGGTTTGAGCCCACAGTTCAGCCGAATCTGGCTACTGGATTGAGCTAAGTTTGGCGGTGCAGATACTGCGCTGAAATTTTTGACCCGCTTGCTAAACGCAAGCGCCCCGTGAAGGACCAAGGATGTTGAAGCCGTTTTCGACCCGTGCACCCGCGACGCCTTCAGAGGCTGCCGAGGCCCTTCGGCCCTTGGTCGCCGTCAAAAAGCTGCCCCACTTTGGCGATTTGCCATTGCCCACCTATGAAACCAGTCAATCAGCCGGCATGGATCTCCGCGCAGCCTTGCCTGAAGGTGGACATATTGACCTTTTGCCGGGTCGGCGGGCTTTGATCCCAACGGGGCTTTCTATCGCCTTGCCGCCCGGATATGAAGCCCAAGTGCGGCCGCGTTCGGGCCTCGCGCTCAAAAATGGCATTACTTGCCTCAATAGCCCCGGTACGATTGATGCGGACTATCGCGGCGAGGTCGGTGTGATCTTGATCAATCATGGATGGGAAGGGTTTCGCATCCATCGCGGCGATCGTATTGCCCAAATGGTCATTGCCCCCATCACGCAGATTGGTTGGATGGAGTTTGAAGAACTCGACGAGACGGCACGGGGAACAGGCGGCTTTGGCTCCACAGGCAAAGATTAGAACGCTTCTGCATCCAGTTCAGCCAGAAGCAAGCAGTACGAGAATGGCCGATCTGGTAGCCCATGGCTTGGTGACTTCTAAAGACGCCGAAAGTTTGGACGCGGTCGCGGCGCGCTACGCGGTGGCTGTGACCCCGACCATGTTGGGCTTAATCGACAGGGCTGACCCACAAGACCCGATCCGCGCGCAATTCGTGCCCACTATGCGCGAGCTTCAGCAGAGCCCAGAGGAAAGCGCAGACCCGATTGATGATGCGGCTTTTTCGCCTCTACCGGGCCTTGTCCATCGCTATGCCGACCGGGTGCTTTTGAAAGTCGTTTCAGTCTGTCCGGTCTATTGTCGATTCTGCTTCCGCCGCGAAATGGTTGGTCCCGGGGGGGAAGCCTTGGTGGGGGAAAATCTCGATCAAGCCTTGGCCTATATCCGCGCCCGACCCGAAATTTTTGAAGTCATTCTGACCGGTGGCGATCCCTTCATGCTATCGCCGCGCCGCGCCCGCGAGCTCACCCAGGCTATAGCCGCGATTGAGCACGTCAAAATTGTGCGCTGGCACACGCGCGTGCCCGTAGTCGCCCCAGAGCGGGTGAGCGACGACTTTGTCCAAGCTTTATGTGCTAAGGGCGTGACGACTTGGGTGGCAGTGCATGCAAATCATCCCCGCGAATTCACGCCAGCAGCCCAAGCGGCGATCACCCGCATGCGAGAAGTAGGGATTAGTCTCGTCAGCCAATCCGTCTTGTTGCGTGGCGTCAATGACCGTTTGGACGTGTTGCAGGACCTCATGCGCGGCTTCGTCGCCTTAGGGGTAAAGCCCTATTACCTCCACCATCCAGACCTCGCTCCGGGCACCGGTCATTTCCGACTGCCGATTGCGGAGGGCCAAGAACTTATGCGAGGCCTTCGCCGTACTCTGACAGGTCTTGCCCAACCCACCTATGTTCTAGATGTACCAGGTGGGGCCTTTAAGGCCCCCTTAGACCCATCCTATCTACAGGTCTCAGAAGGTGGCTTGCAGTTGTTGGATGGCACGGGCCACTGGCACGATTATAAGGGCTAAACTCTCGCGAGGGTTAGGCTTTGCCGGTCAGACTTGCGATCTTGGCTTCGGCCTCAGCCAAACGCACCCGGCTTTCCTCAGCCAATCCGATATGTTTGGACCTGTCGCGCAGGGCGGCGCGATAAGTCTCGCGAATACCCAATTGGGCGGCGATGCGGGCGCTGACGATTTGGAAGTCAACCGGCTTAGTGACATAATCATTGGCACCAGCTTGCAAACATTCCACGATCATCGCTTGATCTGTGCGCGCAGAGACCATGATGATCGGCAAAGCCGCCGCAGACCGCTTGGCCCGGATTTTTTTGACTACATCAAGTCCACTTAGACCTGGCATCATGACGTCCAGTAAAATGATGTCGATCGGGGACACACTCAGGATTTCGAGTGCCTCAGTGGCGTCACTGGCCTCATAAACCGTAGCTTGGCGATTGCGGAGGCGACGCGCCAGCACATCAATATTGTCCTGCATGTCGTCGACAATCAGGATGTTGGTATTGGCAAACTGGTTTTGAAGATCCTCAGTCATGATACGGACTTTCCTTGGAATTGGCGGGCCATTTCATCCATCAAATGCGGCCAATCCACTGGCTTAGTAGCAAAAGCATCGCAGCCAGCTTCAAAGCAGGCTTCGCGCGATTCATTCATGGCGTGGGCGGTTAGAGCGATCACTTTGATCGTCGCCCCCAACTTCTCGCGGATCTGCCGGGTCGCATCCAAGCCTGACATGATCGGCATCGAAACATCCATCAACACAAGATCAGGCTTCCAAGTCAGGGCTTGATCGACGGCGTCTTGGCCATCACTTGCCCCGCGCACTTCAAACCCAGCTCGTGTAAGTCGACGCATCAGCATTTCGCGATTGTCGTCATGATCTTCGGCCAGCAAAATTCTTTGCATGACTGTCCCCCGTTACTTGCCGTTTAGCGGTCTCATGATTTGCGCCTGATTGGCTAGAACTAAGTGTATCCCGTTGGTCATCAGCTTGCCTTCCATTGGCGATAACGTGGCAGCTCGATCATCTCGGCATCGGCTACTTCGCTCTTAGGCCGGATTAGGCGCGCAATCGCCGCGCCTAAAACAGACCCCAAGATCGGCTTCATGAAGTGCTCTTGTGCACCCAAAGCGATCGACTTGCGCTGATCGTCATCGGCAGCAATCACGACAATTGGGGTGTCATTCAGGGCTGTATTCGCACGCAGCGCGGCCAAGCAGGCATAACCATCCATGTCGGGGAGATCGAGGTTCAAAATAACAAGATCAACCGGTCGATTGGCCAGATAAGCCAATGCAGAACTGCCTGTGGCGGCCATAGCGGTATTAAGGCCTAAGTTCTGGGCTGCGCGCAGCGCCAAGGTGTTGCTGATTTCATCATCATCAATCACCAGGATAAGCGGGGCTGAATCGTCTGCAACCCTGTGGACGTCAACATCCTTGGCCTGCAGGCCCTTGGCGGGCAAAGCCAATGTAAACGTCGATCCGACACCTGCTAGACTTGAGACCGTCACGGTGCCGCCGAGGAGTTGCATCATTTCGCGCGTGAGGGCGAGGCCAAGGCCTGTCCCACCATAGACGCGCGTAACCGAACCATCGCCTTGCTGGAAAGGTTCAAACAGGCGGGCCTGGGCCTCATTTGTCATCCCTATGCCCGTGTCGCTCACCTTGATTTCATAATTGGTGCGTCCGGTGGATGTCATTTTCTTGTCGAACGAGACCGCAACTTGTCCGTCTTGGGTGAATTTGATCGCATTGGAGATCAGGTTCATCAGACATTGGCGCAAGCGGAATCCATCGGTCAACACAATGATGGGTTCGTCGGGCGCATTCAGGATCACACGGTTGCCGCGATTCTTAGCCAAGGGCCCGAGGCTTTGTAGCACTTCATCGGCCAGATCATTCAGATTGACCGGCTCATGCGTGATTTCCATTTTACCAGCTTCAATTTTGGCAAGATCGAGGATCTCGTTGATTAGCTTTAACAGATGATGGGCCGAATCCTGCACCTTGCGGGCATCGCGGGCCGCGTCTTGTCGGCCATCTTGCTCAGCATCTTCGATCAGCATCTCGGTATAGCCCAAGATAGCGTGGAGCGGGGTGCGCAGTTCGTGGCTGACATTGGCCATCAATTGCGATTTGGCTTTGCTGGCGATTTCTGCATTTTGGCGCGCTTCGCTCAATTGCTGCACCGCTGTGGCCAACAAATGGTCGCGTTGGTCAATATCGCTCAAGACCCGTTCAAAGCCTGCTAACAATTGCCCCGCACTTTGATTGCTGGGGTTTTGCTCGCCCGACACATCAATCGGCTCTTTCAAGCTTTCCAGCTTTGCATACCAGGATGGCTGGCTGCGGGGCAGGCTTAAGACTTCGGGCCCACAAATTTCTTCCAACAGTTTCCGCTTCTCGTCCAAGGCTTCCTGGGCGCGGGCAATCATAACTGTTAGCCGCTCTTGCTTGGCCTTTTCGTCGGCCCGGACCAAGAAGACTTCGGTGACATCCTGGGCATAGCCAATCGCGCCGCCAATTTTGCCTTCAGGCGTGTACCAAGGGTGGACTTCCCAATCGAGGTAAACTTCTGCCCCATCAACCCGAACGCGGTGATCGCCAGCCTTTTGAGTGCTAACACCCGTCAATGCCAGCGTAATGGCATCGTGCCAATCCTGTTTGGCTGACGGCATGGCTTCGGCCATGGTTTTGCCCAGCAAATCTTGCTCAGTCAATTGGATGGCACCAAGCCAGGCGTCATTGACGGCCAAGAAACGGGCTTTGGTATCAAACAGGGCAGCCCGCATACTGGTGTGTTTGAACATCAACTTCGAGATCATGGCGTCGCGCGCTGCCGCGCGGCCTTGCGCCAGCGCCTCCTTGCGGGCGCGCTCGAGCTTGCGTTCGACCACATCGCGGGTGCGCCACGACATGATGACATAACCGAGCCCACAAACAGCAGCGAGGGCGGCAACATAATGACTGAATTCTGGGTGCGCTTGATGACCTTCATAGGGGTGCCACAAGCTCAAGATTGGCAAAGCCAAAAATGGTGCGAGCGTCATCGCGCCGGAAATACGCGAAACCGACAAAACATTTGTAGCCCGGGTCGCCGAAGCCGCTAACATGGCTGTCGCGGCAATTCCCAAAGCCAAGTCACCGGTTGAAATCATCGCAATCGGCGCGACCATGAAGCCGCAAACTGTCAGGCAACACATCGTGCCATATTGAAACGCCGCTTTCTTGGTGCGCAAATGCTCGCGGCCACTTCGAATGAGCCAGCTGGCAAACCAAGTATCAAGGGCAAATAAGGCGACAAAGCCAACGACCCACACCAAGGGCCATAAGCGCTCGGCTGCGACGGAGAAAGTGCAGCCCGCCAGCACAATCATCAAGACGATGACCGGGGCTTCTTGGCGGACGTTAGCGGAGTGCTTCTGCAGCGCGTAAGGACGTATCAAGGTTGTATACTCGTAATAATTCCTCAGTTCCTATAATTCATTTAAATTAACATCGGGTCTCCGAAACCGATGGGATTTATTCAAGGTCGGCGAAAATAATCGGTCCCATCCCTCAAGTAGAGAGGCGTTTTGAACGGCTAGGCGCATTTGGGCGGTATTGTTGTCTAGCCAAAGTAGATCATCAAAGCGCCTCTGAGAGCCATGAATTTCGTGCACACAATATGGTCGCGCTTCGGCAGAACTTGGCCGAAAGGAGATGGTCTGGCTTTGGGGGCGTGGGCGGCGAAAGCTGGCAACAATGAAAGCAGAAGCACGTTCAAAATGATCACCGGTCCTCAACGACGAAGGTTTGGGGGTAAGTCCAAAAGAGTTGATTGCCAGCAAACGCGTCTAGCAGCTAAATGCCTCGGCGGTTGCCGAAATCCAATTGAGAAAAACCCCCAATGGACCAAGTTACTAAACTAGAAGTGGCGAGGCTAGTCGACTTACTGGCTTCACCTGGGCGGGAGTTCGACAGCGAAGTGGCTGAGCGCTTATGCCGTCTTTTACCCTTAACTAAGCCCAATCTGTCGCCGTTTTCAATGAGCGTTTCGAATTCCTCCGAAAACAGCGAAGCCCTCGGTCTGACATCAACAGGCCGCAGCATTGATCCCTCAAGCGATCAGGAACAGCAGTTTCGGATTGGAGAAAGTGATATTCACAGGTGTGGCCTGTACAAGATCGTTCACCGTCCAGGCCGCATCGACATCGAACATCTTTTCGCGGAGACAATTGAAGATCAAGATGGGCAAGCGTGTAGGCTTATCTACCGAGCATCTGATTATCGCCCGCTACGGCTTTTGCTTCAAAAGGAAGTTAGCCTGACCTTTGCGGGCATTCGGTTCGCATTTTCACGTTTTGTGAGGTGGAAACGGCCGAGGCCGTCATGATCTAACCAATTGAAATCCAACCAACGGCTTTTAGGAAACTCAGCAGACAGCAATGCGCTCCGTGCGGTAGCAACTGTCTTGACCGAGGTCATGCGGGTGTCAATTCAGCGTTGATTTGATTGCTCCAAGGCTGTCCTGAGCGGATCATGGCGTTGAGGTGTGTCAGGAGTTTTCTGGCGACC
>JAIXQA010000028.1 GCA_027485915.1 Alphaproteobacteria bacterium
AGCGGATTACGCGGGTTGATGGAATAGCGCTGGGGCCTAAGCCCGCAAGGTGCGCGCCTATGCCACGATGTGGGGCGTCTGTCTATGCTCGGTACAGTAAGTGGTGCGGTCGGGGGGAGTCGAACCCCCACGCCTTGCGGCGCTGGAACCTAAATCCAGTGCGTCTGCCAGTTCCGCCACGACCGCGTTCCGACGTGGCTTTTGGGCCAAGCTGGCGCGCGGGTCAACCAAGGGGTGCAGGCAGGGCTGCCCAGCCCTGACTTCAACTGCTGATCTAAGGTGAAGAGACCATGACGCATTCATGGTAAAGTAAGGGGCTTCCTACCAAAAACGGTCAAATTTACTGGAAATCTGTCTCAAATTCTGCGAGATTGCTGTAAAAGTACCTTGCAGGGCCAAAAAGCAAAATGTCAGATTTTGATGTCGCCTACGATAAAAGCGCGGATGTCTTGTATATCTCAACCAAGCTGACCGGGCCGAGCTACACGTCAGAAGGCGAGAATGGCATTGTCTGGAGCCATCAGATCGCCGATGGCCGTTTGGTGAGTATGACGGTGCTGAATTTCAACGCGCAGTGGCAAAACCGTCTTGCCCATTTGACCGAGCAACTCACCGAACAATTGCACGCCCCCAGCCCCACAGGCCCCGCAGGCCGCGCTAGGTCGACGAATTAAAGCTGGCTGTAATCACCTTCAATGCCCAAGAGCGCGCGTCCGGCCAGTTCCAGTGAGCCGGGGGCGACCATGATGTGTTGGGTGGCGACATGGGCGTCGCGGAAGCGGCGTTGCAGCGGGCACGTCTCATAGACAGATGTCCCCCCGCCCAGATCGTGCATCATGCGGGTGATCTCAGCACAGGTGCGCACCGCATGGGTGGCCGCAATGCGCAGGTTCGCGCGCTCTTCCAACGTCAAAGCCCCCGTGCGGCTTGCCCCTTCATAAGCGATCTCAGCGCTATCGAGCAGATAGGTGCGCGCGGCCCGCAAAAGGCCTTCGGCCTTGGCGACTTCTACTTGGGTTGAGGCCCGCTCTGCCAATGGTCGGCGCGCACCGGTGGGCACTTTGCCGCCCGCAAGCCCAACGAGATCATCAATCGCCCCGCGTGCATTGCCCAGCGCGACGGCAGCAATCGACATGGCCAGTAACCCAAACGCCGGGAAGGCATAAAGCGGCCGCTCAATCCGGGCCTTATCGTCGCTCAGCGAGACGGAGCGGTCGACCGGGATCCGGACGTCCGTCACCGCCAAATCGCCACTGCCCGTGCCCTTCATGCCCATGGCATGCCACGTATCAATCAGTTCAACTTGATCGCGCTCAAACCACATCATGCGCGCCTGGGGTGGCCCGTCGCCCAAGGTCAAAGCGCCACCGACCAGCCACGCGCAATTGGCGCTGCCAGAACCCCAATTCCACCGCCCCGTGACGCGGTACTGATCTCCCTCGCGGACGGCTTTGCCCTTGGGCGCAAACACACCGCCCGTGATAATCGTGGGGTCTGCCCAGATCGTGCGGGCATGATGGTCGGGCAGATAGGCGGCATTGATCGCCGTGGTTGCGCCAATCATAATGCACCAACCGACGGAGCCATGGGCATTGCCCATCACCTCAATGATCTCAATCATGCGCGCTGGCGCGAGTTCCAGCCCGCCATAGTCCGCAGGCAAGGCCATGCGGAAAAAGCCTGCATCCGCAAGTGTCTTCGCAAGGTCTGCCGGTAAACGCCGCGCAAAATCAATCTCATCGGCACGTGCGGCGACGGTGGCCTTCAGGGCTTGGGCTTGGGCAAGTAGGTCTGTCATGGGCCTACACTGACCCATTCCGCTTTGATCGACAAGGACCTTGGGAGAGAAGAGACTTACTCCCCCTCGTCTTCTTCCATCTCATAATTGCCAAAGACGTTTTGGACGTCATCGTCATCTTCTAGGATGTCGATCAGTTTGCGCAAGCTGGTGGCAGCGTCGCCAGTCACCTCGATGCGGGCGTGGGGCCGCCAGACGACATTGGCCGCTTCTGCGTCGCCAAAGCGTTCGGCCAAGGCGGTGGAGACTTCGCTCAAACTCTCAAAAGTACAGGTGATGGAATGGCCGTCCGTATCGCTTTCCACATCGTCAGCCCCGGCCTCAAGGGCGGCCTCCATCATCTCATCTTCGCTGGCGACGGAAGCTGGGTAAAAAATCTCACCCACACGATCAAAACCTGAGATTACCGAATTGGTGGTGCCGAGATTGCCACCAGCCTTGCTGAGATAGCTGCGAATATTGCCGCCGGTGCGGTTCAAATTATCGGTCAAAGTCTCGATGATGAGGCCAATGCCGCCGGGGGCATAGCCCTCATAGCGCACCATTTTATAGTCTTCACCGCCTGCTGCAGAGGCTTGGCTGATGGCGCGTTCAATGCGGTCTTTTGGCATGGAGACAGCCCGTGCGTTGGTAACAGCCAAGCGCAGACGCGGGTTCATCGCGGGGTCTGGCACACCCAATTTTGCTGCCGTGGTGATTTCTCGCGCGATCTTGGTAAAGGCTTTGGCGCGCAAGGCATCTTGGCGACCTTTGCGGTGCATAGTGTTTTTGAATTTCGAATGGCCGGCCATAGTCGGATCTATCTCTTGAGTCTGGTAGGTGAGTTGCGGGCTGCGATGTAGCAGGGTGTGGTGAAAAGTGCCACAGGATGGTGCTGTTGGACGCTTAGCTAGCCATCCACCAGAGGCACAGTTTGCTTGAGCCCGACCCCGACACGTATGGGCTCAGCCCGCAGGGCAAGGCCTGTCCTATCATCCGTCTCGACAAAGATGCCTGACGCCAAGCCTTGGCCTTCAGCCGGCTCATGACGTTGATAGGGCATGCGGGACGACAGCTTGCGCACGGCGATATGCTTATTCATGCCGATCACACTGTCATAATCACCACACATGCCAAGCTCGGTCTGGAAAGCCGTTCCGCCGGGCAGAATGCGCGTATCCGAAGTTGGTACATGGGTGTGTGTGCCAAACACAAGGCTGGCCCGTCCATCGAGGAAATGGCCCATGCCCTGCTTCTCGCTGGTGGCTTCGCCATGCACTTCGACAATGACGGCATCGGCCACAAGGCCCAAGGGACTTGCGCTCACCTCACGCTCCACCGCACTGAATGGGCAGTCGAGCGCATCCATGAAGACCCGGCCCATGACAGTGACGACCAGCACATTCCGCTGGCCCATTTGAAACAGATTGGCCCCACGGCCCGGTGCCAAGGTCAAAGGCGGATAGTTAGCGGCACGCAATAGGCGTGGCTCGCGGTCAATATAGGCAATCGCCTCGCGCTGGTCCCACGCATGATTGCCCAAAGTCAAACAATCGGCGCCTGCCTCAAACAATTCATTGGCGATCGATTCAGTCAGGCCGAAGCCGCCAGCAGCATTTTCAGCATTCACGCCAACAAAATCGAGGCGCAAGCGCCGCTTTAAGTCCGGCATGCGCTCGCAAAGCGCCACTCTGCCAGCCCGGCCCACCACATCGCCAAAAAAAGCAAGTCTCATTCTATCCCACTCTATGTTGCGATGGGGTATGCCTTAATCGGCGTGATAATCCAATCCAAGCGCTGATCATGAGGTTCAATCGGAATGTGGTCGATTTCTTGGGCGGCAAAGGCCACGCCTACGGCACGCACGGTGCCTTCGGCGCGCAAGACTTCTAAGGTGCGATCATAATGGCCCTGCCCTTGGCCCAAACGATTGCCAGCCCGGTCAAATCCCAACAAAGGGACGAGCACGATTTCGGGCCGAACTTGGGGGAGATGGGCTTTGGGCTCCATCACGCCCCACGCACTTTTCTCAAGCTGGCTTGGATCATCGGTATCGCACAGATGAAAGGTCAGGCCGGCACCCTCACCGCGCTTTGGCGGGGTGCGCGGCAGACAGAGTTTTGCGCCTTGGGCTGCCAAAGCCCGCATCAAAGGACGGGGATCAATTTCGCGCTTGAAAGGGATATAGCCCGCAACGACGCGGCCCTGTACGTCACCAAGCAAAGCAGAAGCTTGGGCTACGAGCGCAAGCCCTGCCGAGGGCTCTTCAGACTGGGCTTTGACACGGGCTGCGATCAAGGCCGATCGAAGTTCAGATTTGACTTCAATCATCGCTGCCAAACCCATCAAAAGGCTGATGAAAAAGAAAAAGGCTGGTGGATCCGCAAGGACCGTGAGAAGGTAACTCGTCCCCGTGCGACCTGGATAACCAGGTGGGTGCCAGATGACAGGAACCACGGTTCCAACCAGCGCCAGCTCCCGACGAGTGAGTTAGGTCGGCGGGACGTAGACTTCCCACGCGAACCACAGAACCACCAAAGGCTTAGGTATGCCTGATACGGCTGGCTTGCAAGGGCTTGGCCAGTAGAAGTGTGACCGGACATGTGCGTAATATCGCGAAAAGCCACTGGGGGGAGGGTTGAAGGCCATGCAAAGAGAAGATGCTAGTCAAAAGCCATTACCCACGACCACAATCCGCCTTGGGCAATTGACGGTTACGCGCATCGGCGCAAGGCGGTTTGACTGGAGCGACCCTTATCATGTGGCCTTGTCGCTCTCTTGGCCCAGTTTTTTGGGGGCCGTCTTTGTCTATTATATCTCGGTCAACCTTTTTTTTGGCGCGCTCTATTTTGCATTTCCAGGCAGTGTAGCAAACCTCGCGGCGGGCGATTTCATCAATGCCTTTTTCTTTTCGGTCGAGACCTTTGCCACTGTCGGCTATGGCGCGATGGCACCGCACAGCTTGATGGGCCATATCTTGTCGACGACGCAAATCTTAGTGGGCCTGTTGTCAACAGCGGTTATCACCGGTGTATTGTTTGTGCGCTTAGCGCGGCCCAATGCACGCTTTGTTTTTGCCGACAAAGCTGTCGTCTGCCGGTTTGATGGGATTCCGACCCTCATGATCCGCGTCGCCCATGGCCGGTCCAACCTGATTCAAGATGTCACGGCACGTGCTACTTATGTCTGCGAATATATTTCGCGCGAAGGGATCTCGACCTATGCCAATCAAGAGCTAAAACTGGTGCGTGACCGCATCCCCGTATTTGGCCTCAGTTGGACCTTGATGCATGTGATTGATGAGGCAAGCCCACTGTGGGGCTTTGACTTTGAAGTCGATGCGCAGGCCCAAATCGGTGCGCGCATTATGATCATGATTTCAGGCACCGACGATACGCTTACCGCCCCGGTCTTTGCGCTCCACCATTATGCCGCCGACCAAATCCAGTTTGGGCATCAGTTTGTCGATATGATGGAGCGGGTCGGCAATAAGATCTCGATGAATCTCAATAATCTCAGCCAAACCCGCCCACAAGCACCTTTAGAGACCTGAAGGATTTAGCTCTTCGCTGCCAACAAACGCTCATTCATCAGGACTAGAATCTTTTCATTGGCCGCCACGATGGAGCCGGTCTCCATAAAGTCCCCGCCATAGATTTCAGCGCAAACCCCGCCAGCTTCGCGCACCAGCACAACGCCAGCCGCAATGTCCCACAGCTTCAAATCATGTTCCCAGAAGCCATCAAACCGACCAGCAGCCACCCAAGCCAGATCGAGCGAAGCAGCCCCAAAGCGGCGAATGCCCGCCACGCGCTGGGTGAATTGGTGTAATTCCTTGAACATTTGGGCATGGCCGGGCTTGCCTTGGAACGGAATGCCGGTCGCCAAAACGCAATCCCCTAAGGTCTTGCGTGCCGCAACCCGCAAACGCTTATCATTATGGAAAGCCCCACGCCCAGTCTCAGCCCAATAAAGGTCATCGGTGATGGGGTTGTAGACAACGCCAGCCACCAAGCGGCCTTCGCGTTCAAGGGCGATGGAGATTGCTAAATGTGGAATGGCGTGGACGAAATTAGTCGTGCCATCGATCGGGTCGACGATCCAGCGATTGGTTTTGTCAGTACCTTCGACCATGCCGCGTTCTTCGCCCAGAAAACCATAGCCGGGGCGCGCTTTGCTCAGCTCTTCAAACAGGATTTTTTCAGTCTTGAGATCGGCAGCGGTTACAAAATCGGAAGGGCCCTTTTTTGCCAATTGTAGATTTTCAACTTCACCAAAATCTCGGCTGATGGCTTTACCAGCTTTGCGGGCGGCGGCGATCATCACGGTCAGAAGCGGACTGACTACGCTCATAGGGGGCTCTCTTCACGATGTTAAACAGCAGATAGGCGGGGCCTTTACCCTATGTGGGCGCAATTGGATAGGGGGGCAGCACGGTAGGACAGCCCCTTCAGTCGCTTCGGCGAAAGCGGTGAAGGGGTGAACAGTCATAGACTCTAACCGACCCGCGAAATCACCCCACCGGTCGTCGGCCTCGCCACCCCCGTTGTGCCCGGAAAACTTAAAGGCAGGCCGCGGGCAGAGCGGACCGCAAGGAGGGCAAAGCATTCGGCTTCTATGGCATCGCCGCGCAGGCCAATCGTGTCAGCATCTACGACGCTAACACCGCATCGGGCGGAGATTTCCGCCATCAATACGGGGTTCTTGCGGCCACCCCCTGCCACCACCAAGCGCGTCGGCCTTTTGGGTAAAAGGCGCAAACCAAGGTCCAGACTGGCTGCCACCAATGCCGTCAAAGTCGCAGCCCCATCTTCGAGCGACAGACCCCGCACAAGCCCTGCGTCAAAATCATAGCGGTCGAGGGACTTTGGGTATGGCGCGTCAAACCAGGGGTTGTCCAAAATCTCCAGCAGGCGGCCTTCATGCACGCGGCCTGCAGCGGCCAAGCGACCATCCTTATCATAGACGCCCTTGCCATGGGCCTCGACCCATTCATTCAAAGGGCCATTGGCGGGGCCGGTGTCAAAGGCTGCCAGTCCATCTGCCCCATCCCACCAGGTGATATTGGCCACCCCGCCCAGATTGAGGATGGATGTATCCCCCTGAAGGCCCGCATGGTGTAAAATGGCGGTGTGGTAGATGGGGGCAAGCGGTGCCCCCTGCCCGCCCATGGCGACATCATGACTTCGAAAGTCCCAGACTGTGTCTATGCTCGTCAATTTGGCAAGCTTTGCACCATCCAGCAATTGCCGCGTCCGCCCGCCACCACCAATCTGCGGGCGATGGAGTACCGTCAACCCATGCCCACCGACAAAGGCAATGTCGTCAGGCCGCATCTTGGCCTTTTCAACAAGTTTCAGGACCGCGCCTGCATAAATGCGCGTGATCAGGTCTTCGGCTTCAGCAAAGATCGCGGGCTCTGGCCCCTGAAAGTCCCACGCCCGGGCTTGGGCGATGGCCTCAGCCAAGAGCGCCCGGTCGGCGGCGGAATAAGCAAACAACTCAAAAGGCCCAAACTCTGCCACACTGACCCCATCGGTGCGGATCAGCGCCGTATCGACAAAGCCATCCAATGCGGTGCCCGTCATTAAGCCAATGGCCCAGAGGGGGGTGGAATTTGCTAGCATGCTATGGTTCCGCAGTTACGTCCTTGCGACCTTTGGCCGGGGTATAGGTCAAGTCAATGCAGTTTGAAACGGCTTAGGGGCCTGAGGCTACATTCGAAGCGCGGCAATCACCTTTACCCCAAACGAGACGGACTATGGCCTAAAAAAACCCTTGCGCCGTTCGCAGCTGGCGACCTAAGGTAAACATTCAAGCGTCGGGGACCGGCAATACATACCAAGCTACCTGATTTCAAAGTGCTTCAGCTCAAGCTTTACAGGGATACCTTATGAGTTCACTAGATTTGCCAGATGACCATGCCCTAAAGCGCCGACACACGGCCTCTTGGCTAAAAGGTGCTGTCCGGAACGCGCTCAAGATGGTCCCACTTCTGCTTCTTTCGTACGGATTTACAGCAAATGTCGAGGCACAACCCTTCGCGAACGTGCCAGCGCCGAAGCTTGGGCCCATCTCACTCAGTATGAGCTTGGAAGAAGCCCAAAGCGCTTTGCCCATGACTAATTGGCGTGTCGAGGAACGACTTCCAAGCGGAAAGCCAAGCCGCTTAGTTGCAGATAATGCGCTTGAATGGGCGGGCGACCTAACCAAGGTCACCTTGGAATCAACTTATTATGAACGACAAATCTCCTTGGAAGCACCGGCCAAGGAGACAGATCCTCAATCTTGTTTAGAACGTGCGAAAGGCTGGGCGATAAAGCTGGCTGAAACAAGCGGGGCTTTGGTAGTTGATGACCCTACAGGCCGTTTTGAAGCCTTACCTTTGGGACCTAGCGGTGTTGCACGCTTGGGGGCATTTCAAGGGTCCCGCTATTGGCCAATACGAAGGTGGCCTAATCGTCCACCAACGCACTTTCATTTTAGCGCGAAACCTGTGTTTGCCGCAGCGAGTAGTTATAAATCAGACGCATCCTTAGTGGCGGCTTATTCCGAAGGTGTCTGCGCTATTAAACTCAAGATGAAGCAGACTGTTGAGGAGCCGAAAAACTTACGCCAACTGCCAAACGCCATGCAAAAGATTGTGCTTGAGCCTTCCATTGGGCGACGGCACTTTCTGGCCAGCAGCTTGGCAAACTGGTTCCCACCCTATTTTGAGGGTGGTGTTCAAAACAAGGATCGATCACCCCGAAACTTGTTAGCCGAAGCAGTCACCGCGCAAGCCCGGTGTACGATTGATCGATACACTGGCGTTTCCCAAAAGTGTGAATTGGTACCCGGTGAACCAACTTATCCATCAATTGTTAGAAGCGCCTTGACCAGCCTCGCGCTATATTATCGGTTTAATACCTTAAGCGATGAGCTTGATATTGACGATCCAACCCCATTGCAGGTGACCTTCCCCGTAACCTTGTCGCCAACTGATGTTGTGTCCACCGACTTTGAACAGCCCGCCGTTCTGCTGAAATTCCCATTTCGTAATCCTACAAAATTCAGTGAACGGACGATGCCGAAGGAAGCAATTGACAGGGGAATAGGGGCAAAGATGAATGTCTTGTGCCAAGTTCAAATTGATCAATCCGCTGTTTGCAAGATTGCTTCGTTTACAGAAACTGACCCAGCCAAATTGGCAGAGTTGAAAGCGATCTACTCGCTTTTGGTGCTTAGGGTTGCGCACGACGTCCAAATTTGTCCGGATGGTTGCGACATTGCACCACCGGTTGGCGCAGTCTTGGCGATGACCTTTGAATACAAAATTGATAAATAGGCGTTCTTGCCATAACTCCGCCCTCAGGTGACATGGGTGTCGCGCCACAGGGAATGCACCCTGCGGGCTTCAAATCCCCCTCACCTGTGCTAAACGCGCCCCAGCGTCGATTTACGCACGAACCCACGCAACCCCCAATCCAGAGGAGACCGGCCATGACGCATAAATCCGCATTCGTTCAAACGCTTCTGGAGCGTGGGCATTATTATCAGGCAACAGATCTGGAAGCTTTGGATGCAGCAGCGCTAGAGAGTGAGCGCGGTGGCCGGGCTTTAACCGGCTATATCGGCTATGATTGCACCGCGCCGAGCCTGCATGTTGGCAGCTTGACGCAGATCATGCTGATGCGCCGCCTGCAGCAATGTGGTGGCAAGCCCATCACCTTGATGGGTGGCGGCACCACGAAGGTGGGCGATCCGTCCGACAAGAATGAGGCCCGCCCCGTTCTGACCCAAGAAGTAATTGAAGCCAATAAGGCCTCAATCCAGACAGTGTTCTCGAAGTTCTTGACCTTTGGCGACGGGCCGCGTGACGCCATTATGGTGGACAATGCCCAATGGCTCGATGAGGTCAAATGGCTCGATATGCTGCGCGAAATTGGCAAGCATTTCACCATCAATAAGATGATTGCGCTCGATATCGTCAAAAGGCGGCTCGACCAGGAAGTGCCAATCACTTTTCTTGAATTCAACTATATGCTGTTGCAGGCCTATGACTTCTTAGAGCTGTCGCGGCGATATGACTGCAATTTGCAAATGGGTGGCTCTGACCAATGGGGCAATATTGTCCAAGGTGTAGAGCTGTGCCGCCGCGTGGACGAGCGCCATGTGCTGGGCGTCACCCAACCCTTGCTGATGAATGCGGCCGGGCAAAAGATGGGCAAGACGGCCAATGGCGCAGTCTGGCTCAATGCCGACATGCTCTCGCCCTTCGACTATTGGCAATATTGGCGCAATGTCGATGATGCCGATGTTGAGCCCTTGATGAAGCGCATGACGGATCTGCCTTTGGACGAGATCGCCCGTTATGCAGCTCTGGGCGGGTCTGAAATCAATCTGGCCAAGATTGTGTTGGCAACCGAAACCACTGCCATGTTGCATGGCCGCGAGGCGGCTGAAGCGGCCCAAGCCACAGCCGCAGCGCAGTTTGGTGGCGGCGGGGCCGACGGAGGCCTACCCAGTGTTGATCTCACAGAGGCACCCACCTCGCTCGCGGCCTTGTTTGTGGCAGCTGGTCTTGTTGAGTCCAATGGGGAGGCTAAGCGCCAAGCCAAAGGCGGTGGTCTCCGGCTCAATGATGCGGTGATCCAAGACGTAACCGGGCCAATCCCGGACGCGCTCCGCGACGGCCAAGAGGTCAAGCTCTCACTCGGCAAGAAGCGGCATTTGATGGTGAAGCTGGCGGGCTGAGCCATCAGCCCGCTAAACGGCGGCTTTGCAGGGTAGAAGCCAATTCGTCGACCAATTGGGTGATCTTCTTCAGATCATCGCCCTCAGCCATGAGGCGCACTAAGGGCTCAGTGCCCGAAGTGCGTACGACCAAGCGACCGCCAGACGCCGTCAAAGCGTCCTCAGCCTTTTTGACATGGGCCTGCATATCTGGATCCGCCAAGGGAGACGAACCGCTATAGCGGATATTCTTCAGGACTTGAGGCGATGGGGTGAAAACCGACAAGGTGTCGCTGGCCGACTTGCCATGGGTCACCATGGACGAGAGGACCCGCAAGGCCGAAACAAGGCCGTCGCCCGTGGTAGCATAATCCAATAGCACGATATGGCCGGATTGTTCGCCACCCAAATTACAATCATCGGCCCGCATGCGCGCGACGACATGGCGATCGCCCACACCGGTACGGATCAATTGTGAACCTTGATCGGCGATATATCGCTCTAGCCCCAGATTGGACATGATTGTGGTTACAACGCCCGAACCACGCAAGCTTTTGTCGGCAATCATGTCGCGCGCAATGGCCGCGATGATTTGGTCGCCATCAATCTCACGGCCCTTTTCATCAATGATGATAATCCGGTCCGCATCACCATCCAAGGCGATACCAATATCGGCGCGACGCTCCAACACGGTTTGCTTCAGGAGGCGGGTATCGGTTGAGCCACAGCCTGCATTGATGTTGCTGCCATTTGGATTGACCCCAATTTCAACGACTTCTGCGCCTAATTCATAAAGCGCCCAAGGGGCTGTCTTATAGGCTGCACCATTGGCACAATCGACGACAACGCGGAGGCCTTCTAGGCTCATCCCACGCGGAAAAGCACCCTTGGCAAACTCAACATAACGGCCACGGCTATCCTCAAAGCTTTTCACCAAGCCGATTTCATGCGGCGCGGCGCGGACGATCCGATCGGGCTCGTCCAACAGCTTTTCAATTTCCTGCTCTTGCGCGTCGCTCAGCTTAAAGCCATCGGCACCGAAAAGTTTAATACCATTGTCAGCAAAGCCATTGTGGGAGGCTGAAATCATCACGCCAAGATCTGCCCGCAGCGAGCGCGTCAACAGGCCAATCGCCGGGGTTGGAATAGGCCCGAGGATCTTTACGTCCATACCTACTGCGGCAAAGCCAGCTACGAGCGCAAACTCTACCAAATAACCAGAGCGGCGCGTATCCTTGCCGATGATAACATTGTGGCGATGCTCGCCCTTCCTAAACACGGTGCCTGCAGCCATGCCCAAGGTCATGGCGACTTCGGCTGTCATGGGCCATTTATTGGTTTCACCGCGAATTCCATCGGTTCCAAAATAGCGGCGACCCATCATGTACTTCCTTTTATGCCAGACTAAAGGCTAGCGGGGTTAGGTTAAGTTCGGGTGATAGCGTTTCACCACTTCAGCATTTCACCAAGCAGAAAATGCAAGAATTTAGGCGCCGGCTGCTGGCAAAAGCTCTGCCGCCAAGGGTGCGAAGTTCCAACGCCAGGCTGTTTCATCCGCCAAAAGTGCCCGCACCAATGCCACATTCATTTCATGGCCAGCACGCTCAGCCATATAACGGCCTTTGATGGGTGCGCCCGCCAAAGCCAAATCACCAACTGCATCCAGCGCCTTATGGCGCACGAATTCGTCGGCAAAGCGCAAGCCTTCTTGATTGACGATGGCATCGCCATCAATCACGACCGCATTCTCAAGCGAACCGCCCAAGGCCAGACCCTTGGCCTGCATGGCTTCAACTTGATGCAAGAAGCCAAAGGTGCGGGCAGCCCCCAAATCATTGGCAAAGCTCTGTGGCGTACAATCAAACACAACCCGCTGGCGACCAATGGCGCGCGTGGTGAATTCAACCGTCACATCAAGTTCAAATCCGTCAAAAGGTTCAAGTCGGGCAAGTTTATTGCCGAGGCGAACTTCAACAGGCTTCACGATTTCCAACATACGCCGGGGTGCACCCAAAGCGCGTGTGCCCGTCATCTCAATCATTTCGATAAAGGGTTCAGACGACCCATCAAGGATAGGCACTTCGGGGCCATCGATTTCAACAATGGCGTTGTCGATGCCCATGCCGAACAGCGCAGCCATCAGATGCTCAACTGTAGCAACCGACACGCCAGCTGAATTGGCCAAAGTGGTGCCTAATTCGGTTGTGGTCACTTTGTCGACCAAAGCGGCAATCCGGCGCGCAAACTCTGGTGCATCCAAACGGACGAACACAATCCCATGGTCAACACCTGCAGGCTTCAACGTTACCCGGACAGGCTTACCCGTATGCAAGCCAACGCCGACGCAAGACGCATGGCCTGCGAGCGTATGTTGGAGGGCTGTCACAGTTTGGTATTGCACGCGTTACGGACCTTCATCTCAATCTAAACGTCTTGCCTCGGGGGACAGATGTCTGAGGCTCCCCTTTGCCGCAGACGCTGTCACCTGACAAACCAAACAATATTTCGATATGTGACAATAGAATGTGAACGCCGCCGCACATTTCTGTACGGCGGCGCTTTTCTTGGTAAACTCTCGAATAAAGAGTGTGTTAGTTAGCTTGCTTGCGCAGGAAGGTTGGGATTTCGATCTCATCATCGAACTCGTCGCCAAACAAGGGCTGAGTTTGCGTGATTGATTTTGCGCTTGGCTCTGGTCGCTCGTCCCATTGCTCTTCACGAGCAGCAGGCTTTGGGCGACCGAAAATATTGAAGCCATTGAAGCCAGTGCTGCGCTGTTGGCGTGGCTCTTCTTGGTATTGAGGCGCGGCAGGGCGCGCCTGATAGCTTGGCTGTTCTGGGCGCTGCTGCATGGTTGAGCCATGAACCGGAGGGCGCGGCTGAGCTGTTTGATAGACAGGACGCGCTTGCGGCGCTGCTGCTGCATAAGCTGCGTGCGCTTGTGGCGCAGGCTGTTGATAGTCTTGCCGCGCAACGGCTGCCTCAGGTGCTGCTTGTGGCTGCTGGAACAAAGGCTGTTGCACTGGTTGAGGTGCTGATTGCTGTGTCATTGGCTGTTGAGGCGCGTGCTGATAGTTCGGCTCTTGAGCAATTGGGGCTGGCTGTGGTTCGGGTTGGCGTTGCACGATGGGCTGATGCACCATCGGTTCACGGCCATTATTCACCCGCACAACGGTTGGAGCAGGCGCTGCAGCAACGGGCTGAGAAGCAGGTGCCGCATTGAAATAACCCGTGGCTTGCGGACGGCCTTCTGTCATCGCAGCGGCTTCAATACCGGTTGCAACAACGGACACGCGCATCACACCTTCCAAAGTCTCATCAAAAGTCGAACCAACGATAATATTGGCATCTGGGTCAACTTCTTGACGAATATGGTTGGCAGCTTCGTCCAACTCAAACAAAGTCATGTCATAGCCGCCGGTGATATTGATCAACACCCCACGCGCACCCTTCAGCGACATGTCTTCCAGCAGAGGATTGTTGATGGCTTTGGTAGCGGCTTCTAACGCACGACGTTCGCCCGACGCCTCGCCGGTACCCATCATGGCCTTGCCCATTTCGCCCATTACTGAGCGAACGTCTGCAAAGTCGAGATTGATCAACCCAGGCATAACCATCAAATCGGTGATCCCGCGCACACCGGAGTGCAGCACTTGGTCCGCCAACTGGAAAGCTTGGTGGAAAGTTGTTTTGTCGTTGGCCACGCGGAACAAATTCTGGTTGGGAATAATGATCAGCGTGTCGACATATTTTTGAAGCTCGGCAATGCCGGCATCGGCCATGCGCATGCGGCGAGGCCCTTCGAACTGGAATGGACGAGTTACCACAGCAACCGTCAAAATGCCCTGCTCTTTTGCGGTACGTGCAATCACTGGGGCCGCCCCTGTCCCCGTGCCCCCGCCCATACCGGCTGTAATAAAAACCATATTGGCATCAGCCAAATGATCGAGAATTTCACTTTGGCTTTCTTCTGCGGCTGCCATGCCAACTTGGGGCGTCGCCCCTGCACCCAAGCCTTGGGTAGTGTTCAAGCCAATTTGAATGCGGCGCTCTGCCTTTGAACGGGCCAAAGCCTGCGCATCGGTGTTTGCAACGACAAACTCCACACCCTGCAAGTCTGCATCAATCATATTATTGACGGCATTGCCGCCCGCGCCACCGACGCCGAATACGACAATCCGTGGGCTGAGTTCAGTTTGGGTGGGGACGTTTAGGCGGATAGCCATTCTAGGCTCCTCGAAGGCTTCGTGCGGGATTGGTGAAAGAATCGATGGCTGAGGATGCCCCCGACATGTTTAAGCAGGAGTTAATTTGATTCATGCAAATGATGAATCTTAAGAAAAAATTCAGCATGATTCACGCGTCTCTGAAAGGCACATGGTGCGGATGAAACCCCTGAAAAATAGACCTCATCTGCTTGTTTTTGATTCTGGTCTAGGCGGCTTGTCAGTCGTTAATGCGATTGTTAACGCGGGCCTTGGCGTAGACATTTACCATCTGGCGGACACAGCTTTCTTCCCCTATGGCGAGAAGCGAGATGAGGCCTTGATGGTCCGTGTACCTGCGGTGATACAAGCAGGAATCGAGGCGATTTCTGCTGATTTGGTAATCATTGCCTGCAACACCGCCAGCACCTTGGCACTCGATGCTGTCCGCGCCCAAGTTTCAATCCCAGTTGTGGGCGTGGTCCCTGCGATAAAGCCTGCGGCTGCCCTCACACAGACGGGGACGATCGGTCTATTGGCAACACCGAAAACCGTCACGCGTTCCTATACTGACCAATTGATTGCACAGTTTGGCCACGGTACACGTGTTCTGCGCCATGGTGCGGTAGGTCTTGCGGACGCAGCGGAAGCTAAATTGGCTGGGCAAACGCCTGATCCTGAGATTTTCAAAGCGGCCATGTCGGGGATTTTTGACCAAGAGGGTGGCGCTTCCGTTGACGTGATTGTCCTAGCCTGCACCCATTATCCGTTGGTTCAAACCGAACTTGAGGCCTTAGCCCCCCGCCCAGTGACTTGGGTTGATTCCGGCGAAGCGATCGCCCGTAGGACCGCCCATTTGTTGCAAAACCAAATGGATCAGACCGCGCCGGTCTTGCGGACAGGCCTCACAACCGGCGGAGCAGATGAAGCCACGCACCGCGTGCTACGCAAAGTCGGATTCCAGACGACGCAGGCCTTGAGTGTTGACGCTCAGCTTTAGCCCCTTTTCGAGGGCCGAAGCTGGCGTTAAGCCGTAGTAATGAACCTCATGGACCGCCTCCCCCCCGTACGGGGCAAACTCGAAGCCAGTGTGACATTGGCCCCTTTCACTTGGTTTCGCGTCGGTGGACCGGCGGAAGTGCTATTTCAGCCGGCCGATGAAGAAGATCTGGCGGAATTCCTCCGCGCGTGCCCGGCAGATATTCCGATTTTGGCTGTAGGTGTCGGCTCTAATCTGATTGTGCGCGATGGCGGAGTGCCAGGTGTTGTGATCCGCCTGTCGCCGCGCGGGTTTGGGCAGATAGCAATAAATGGCTTAACCGTGACAGCAGGGGCAGCCTGCCTTGACGCCAGTGTCGCCAAAAAAGCGGCCGAAGCAGGCATTGCGGGCCTAGAATTTTATCGCGGTGTGCCCGGTACGATTGGCGGCGCTTTGCGCATGAATGCGGGCTGTTACGACAGCGAGACCAAGGATGTTCTCATCTCGTGCGTGGCCTATGACTGGGCAGGCAATCGACATGAGATCAGCTGTGCAGACATGGGCTTCACCTACCGCCACACAACTGCACCAGCGGACCTAATCTTTGTATCTGCTACTTTTCAAGGCACTCAAGATGATCCGGCTGAAATCCTTGCGCGGATGGACGCCATCACGCAAAAGCGCGAGCAAAGTCAGCCCATTCGCGATAAGACTGGCGGCAGTACGTTTAAGAACCCCGACCCCTTACAATCTGGCGGACTTAAGTCCTGGCAGGTCATCGATGCAGCGGGCTTGCGCGGATACCAGATTGGAGGTGCGCAGATGAGCGAGAAGCATTGTAACTTCATGATCAACACCGGCACTGCAACAGCACGGGATCTTGAAGCCTTAGGCGAACATGTCATCCAACAGGTTAAAGCAACGCAAGGTGTTGACCTGCATTGGGAAATCAAACGGGTCGGGACGGCAGGCTAACGCAGCTTAGAAATTATCTTTCAGCCATTGCAGCGCACGTGCGACAGGATGGCTAGAGGGTTCCACCATCTGCGACGCACTATTGGCCATATCGGTTGGCCGTTCGACACCCCAGCGCAACAGACCAGCCGCTACCGAATAGCCAGGACCGGCAACCGCATCCCCAAGACCGGTAAAGCGTTGCGGGCGGCCGATGCGGACATGGCCTTCGAACACCCGCGCTGCTAGTTCGCGCACGCCATTCAATTGGCTACCGCCGCCCGTTAACACGATCCGACGCCCGGCATTAAGCTTATCAAGGCCGCCGGCACGCAAACGATCGCGCAAAAGCTCCAACGTCTCTTCCACGCGTGGCCGCACCACACCTGTCAAAATCGAGCGCGGGGCTTGATCCGATATGAGTTGACCATCTTCCCCCATGCGTGGGGCATCAATCATGAGATTGTCTTCATTGAGGCTGGCAATGGCACTGCCATGCACAATCTTCAGGCGCTCTGCCGCGGCGGCCGTTGTACCGAGACAATGGGCAATGTCATGTGTGACATGGTCGGACCCGATTGGCACCGCATCCACATGGATTAGGGCCCCCGCATGGAACAGCGCCGCCGTGGTGGAACGCGCCCCCATATCGACTACCAAGGCTCCAAGCTCCAAATCATCTTCTGCCAGCGCGCCCAAAGCCGCCGCATAGGGCGCGGCCACGGAGCCCGAAATCGTATAGGTCGCGCGCTCTACACATAGAACAATATTGCGCCATTGTGGTGTTGGTGCCGTCACCACGGTCACCGCCACGCCAAGTCGACGTCCCAACATGCCGCGTGGGTCGCGAACCTTGTGGCCATCAACAACAAAGAAACTGGGTGTTGCGTGCAAGATGGAACGGCCATCCAATCGGACCTGTTGTAGCGCTGACCCCACGACGCGGCGACGCTCTTTCGGCCCGATGTCGGTATTGACGAAACTGATTTCGCCATGGGCTTGTTCTGCCCGAACACCAAAGCCCGAGACGGAGACGACCACTTCGCTGACCGTGACGCCAGACATGCGTTCGGCTTGGGCAATCGCCGATTTCACAGCTTTTGTCGCAGCTTCCAAGTCTACAATCGCGCCATTGCGAACGCCACGCGCAGGTTGTGTGCCGACCCCCGCCACCCGCAAAGGTCCGGTGCCTTGGCCCGTACTGCCAATGAAGCAAGTGATTTTGGACGCACCAATATCGAGAGCGGCCAACATGGCGGCCCGTGGGGCGGGGGTTCGACTTTCGACGGCTGCACGCTTGGTCAGAGAGGACATGTTTGTCTCATTTCGGTGTGGATCAAACCCTCTGTGCGGACTTTGCCGCATCTTGAGGCTTCGTCACCGACAAACGTTCTGGAGTCGGGCGGAGTAATAAAGTGCCGGACGTTCTTAAGTCCAAGCGGGCAAATTCACGGTCTAATATTTGATGACTGGCTTGTAGTGCTTGTAAGTGAGCTAAAGCCTCGGCCATGCCAACTTCTGGCAGCAGGATGTCGCTGCCTGTCTTCAAACGCAGGGTCCAACGACGATCACCAACCCAGATCGCGGCACTGGTGCGCTCGGCAATAGCGGGATAGTTGCGCAACGCATCGAACAAAGCTGGAGCTTGGGGGCCTGCATTAGCCCCGACCACTAAGGCATAGCCTTTGGCGGATTTCGTATCTGGCGCATCACCGAGCTTGCGACCAGAGCCATCCATGAAGGACAGTTTGCCCTTTTCCTGCCACAGAGCAGTCGCAGCACGAGGCGTGATGAGAATTTGGATTTGATCCGGCCAAAGGCGACGGACAACAACGCCCTCAACCCACGGCAATTCGGCTACACGGGCTCTGACTTCGGATGGGTCAACCCCAAACATGACGTCATCGGCCATAACGCCGGATTTCACTTCCGCCTCTGCCCGCTGATACTCACTCAATTGCATACCATTGGGGGCCTGCACATTGATAACGCGCACGGCAAGGCCAGCGCTGCGAGCCGTATTGCCGGCTGTCGTTTGAATGCCGCGACCCATGTCGTCCAAAATGCCGAGACCCGCCGCCAAAAGTACAAAGATCGAAAAAACCGAAACGATGGTAAAGCCCACCAAAATACGCCGCGTTGGGCCGTCATATTGGGCGGCACGCATACGGGCATGCGCCCAGGCACCCAGTTTCATGGTCCAAGCATGGCTATCGGTGCGACGCGGAGACCGCGAACGACCACGTGGAACTGGGGCGCGCTTGGGGGCCGCACGGCGCGTTTGTCTCATCGCGGGC
Source organism: Alphaproteobacteria bacterium (assembly GCA_027485915.1). GTDB lineage: Bacteria > Pseudomonadota > Alphaproteobacteria > Caulobacterales > Aquidulcibacteraceae > Aquidulcibacter. The sequence goes on from JAIXQA010000028.1 coordinate 18,928, forward strand.
ATGACGCGTCCTCCAACATCCATTTCACAAGATCCGTAAACGATAAGCCGATATGGGCTGCCTGCTCGGGGGCCAAAGAAGTTGGGGTCATTCCGGGCTGGGTATTGATTTCCAACACTACCAAGCGGTTGGTGGCGGGATCATAACGGAAGTCTGTCCGTGTCACGCCTCGACAGCCCAATAATTGATGGGCGCGGGCCGCATCTCTCATCGCCTTTTCATGGATTGCAGGCGGTAAGTCAGGTGGGTTCACATGATGAACAGACCCGCCTGCGGCATATTTGGCGTCATAATCGTAAAACTCATGACCCGTACGGATTTCTGTAACCGCCAAAGCCCGGTCGCCCATGACGGCAACGGTGAGTTCACGACCCGCGATAAACTCTTCAACCAGCACTTCGTCGCCAGAGCGCCAATCCGGGTCGAGCAGCTTTTCGGGCGGCCTATTTTCGCCCTTGCGCACAATGAATACCCCAAAAGAGGAACCATCAGCATTGGGTTTCACGACATAGGGGGGCTCAAGGGGATGTTCGCGGGCTGCATCTTGGCGCGACATCAGCTTGCCAGCCGGCACATCAAGACCCGCACTCGCAAATACGGCCTTGGCCCTTTCCTTATCCATCGCCAAAGCAGAAGCAAGAACGCCGGAATGGGTATAGGGAATATTCGCGATTTCCAGCACAGACTGGATCCGGCCATCTTCACCCCAAGGTCCATGCAAAGCATTGAGCGCAATATCTGGCGAGACAGTTTTCAGGACCGAAGCAATGTCGCGATCGACATCAATCTCCACAACGTCAGCACCCAGCGCACGCGCGGCATCGGCGCAGGCTTTGCCGGAGACAAGCGACACAGGTCGCTCGGCAGACCAGCCACCCATTAACACCCCTACCCGCACGCCCTTCATGCTGCGCCAATCCTTTTTGATTTGGGGCACGCATCGGTACCCGTCGCAATAATTGATGAGACATGAAGGATTGAGGTGAATGGTAAGTTAAAGCCCACCCACTTTGGTGCACAAATGATTCGGGTTTTTGGCTGAAATTTCAGTAGGCAGTTTTCTACTTAAAGCGTGTGCGTTTGGGCAGCGGGTCAAAAATGAGTCATGGAAACTAACAAACAGATTACAATGCAGACCTTAGGTAAACTGAGAACGATATACCAAACCAAGTGCTTTGAAACGCGGTCAAGTTTGGATGCTACTGCCTTTCCATTTGACCCAAAACCGTTTCTAAAATCATTTCTGCACCAGCCAAACTGATGTTGTGGGTCTCGTTTTTTAGAACGACAACGTTTGAGGCAGAAGCTTTCGCGATACGCATGGCGCTTTGAGGACCGACGGTTTCATCATTTTCGCTCCTAAAGACAAAAATCGGAGCGTCACTTTCAGCAGCACACAGATCAAAATCGTCATTATTCCGAAGTGAAAGTTCTTGGTATGCTGTGCCGACTGCCTTTACGTGCGCGTAGCGCATAGATTTCCCACGCGCACTGAGCATGCTCGAGTAGTTTCTACAAGGGGCATTTACGAGAGCGAAAACGGTCCTTGGCGATTGGGGCAAGATTTTCGAAAGCTGAATCAGGGTAAATCCACCGAAGCTATTGCCAAGGAAGGCAGTAGAGAACTCATCAGAATTTCCCTTTTTCAGGGTCGACTGCTCGAATTGAATTCGACTAGCAAGTAAATTGATTTCCTCATTTATGAGATCAGGAGTCGGCATCATGTAGGAAAGGCCAAAGCCGGGCGTTCCAGGGTGCTCTGGCACCCAGACCTTGTAGCCCTTTGCCAGCCACGGCAGCAGAATATTGCTCGGTGAGGGCGAATATCTCGAGTAGGGTCCTCCGTGCAGATAAACAAGCAAACCTCTTGGCTGCCCAGTTTCTGGCAGAAACTCATGATAACCCGATCTCCCTAACGGCACCCAAGTGTGCTTGCTATGGTTTGATTGGCATCCGAATGAGACCTCCCCATGTGTTCTGGAACCTTCCTCAACTCCGCTTTGAACTGGGTCTTCGCCAAGGTTAATCAAGCGAAGACCACTGGGACCTTGGACGGGAAGATGCCTCCCAATCTTTATCCAGCGCGGTGTAAGTTCGTGGTTCACTGTTGATGGATTGAACTTGCCGGCCCGCGCAACCTGATTAGAAAAACTTTCAATAATCAATGAATTGTTAGCGTCCAAATAGGCTTCCTTTATATCTCCAATTGGGCTCGGCAACTCTGCGACAGAGCCAGATTGATCGACAAGGAACATGTTACGGTTTTCACCACCATAACCCAACCAAATATCCACTCCCTCAGAAAACCGGCCAACATAATCCGCAGCAACGAGTTTGGGAGATCTCAGTGTCTGTTGCGAAATCACCTGCCCTGTACGAGTGGAAATGCGGGCAATCTGTACTTGCGCTTCAGCTTTCGCCAGCGGTGTTTCGTTTAACGTATCTTGCATCATGATTGATACGGTACAAATGTCGGCAGATGATACATTTGCACCGCACGAAATAGAAACTCTATTTATTTTAGTAAAATTTGTTGGAATCCTTAGGATATGATCAGGATGTTCCACATCCACAAGAACCAAGTTTTTGTTCCAAATTTGAGGTCCAAAGACTACATATCCTGCATGACCGCCAAGAAATTGACGGTTTCTACCATAATGGTTGATTTGGCTGCTGAGAGTTTGAACTTCCTCAACGAGTGCTGTCTGCGGATCAATCTTGATGACTGCGCCATCGATCTTTCGGAGATAATATGAGTCAGTCGTTCGTGCCCACCCAAGTGGGGTAACTTTAAATATCCCAAGGCCTCTAAGCCCATTTTGTACCTTGAGTAGCTCGACAGACTTTGTGTCGTTGAGCTTTGGTTCAAATTCAGGACTCTGAAAGACCGAAATAAACGATCCGCTCGGTGATAGATTCACCACAGAGGATAGTGGCCGATTGCAAATCTGCTGGCTGGAAAGCGCACCAATCGCATTTTGATCTTGAGTGAGTTCCTTTGCCGTTTGGCCCAAGAGAGCAATGGCAAGCGGTTCATCTTTGTCATCGCCAAGGGCTATTGCACCTACAAGAGTTGTTACGATTGCAACGCAACCAACCAACACCCTTGCGATCAAGCGCAATCTAAACCTCCTCAAGTCTAGCTGGAATCTTGTCCTCGTTAGATTCCTTTAGCTTCATGGAATACGAATTTTAAGTCAATATGCGGGGTCAAGACATTTTAAGTAACCACTATCTCACCGCTCCCTAAACAGCCGTAAATATAGGGCGCGCAGCATGCCGGCGGTCGCACCCCAGACATAATAATCGCCGTAGGGCATGGCATAATAATAACGTGTCTGGCCATTATAGTCGCGCGAATGGCGTTGGTGGTTGGCGGGATTCATGAAGAAGGCAAAAGGTACTTCAAAGATGGCATCGACTTCGCGCGGATCGGCGACAAAGTTTGCTTGATGGGAAACAAGGCCCACGATTGGTGTAACCCGAAATTGCGTGACCGTTTCATAAGGGTCCGAAGCCCCCAGCACCCGAACATGGGCCGGATCGAGGCCAACTTCTTCGCGGGCTTCGCGCAGGGCTGTTGCAATCGCGTCGGCATCTTCATCCTGCCGTCTGCCGCCGGGAAAAGCGATTTGACCGGAATGGGTTGGCATATCAGCCGAACGGCGTGTCAAAAGGACCGACAAGCCCGCCTCCCGTGTAACCAGCGGCACCAGCACCGAAGCATCCCGCAAACTTGGCTGGGCGGGACGTTCTCCCGACAAATCGAAGTCCGAATAGGGTGGCCGACCGGCCAAGGCCTCTGGCGGCGCTAAGCGCTGCTCAAGCAGCGCAATCAACTCGGCTTCGCTCATCCCTCCATACCTTCTACCTGCCCCAGATCAAAGACGGCTCCTTGGCTGGCCAGCGACAGGCGTTCACCCTGCAAATCAGCCCATTCAACCAATTCATAGAATGGGGCGCGTAGGATGCGCGCATCAAGGCGTCCGCGCACCCGCACATAGGGCCTGGGCTCCCCGGTTTTGGGATCATGCTCGACCCATAAAGGATTAGCGGGGCCAACGACGACCTGATCACCGACATTGGTTGTCACGACGATGCCAGGCCCAAGGCTGGTCTCAAGCCGGTCAACGCGCGTACCCAGAAAATGCGCGTCAGCCACATGGACGATCACTTTCTCGCCCGGTGTCACCAAATAAGTTTGCCCATCCTCATCCTTGCGCAGAATTGTTGAGAAGAGATCGACCATGGGTTGACGGGTAATGCGCACCTTTTCATGCCACCACGTGCCGTCGGCGCGAATTTCCATGCCAATATCGCCGCAATGGGCTGGATTCCACTTTTCAACCGGCGGCAAAGCCCGCTCGCGCCCATGTTGGCCCTGCAAGCGCATCAATTCGGCCAACAAATCTGCAAGGGGACGTGGATCACTCATGCGATCAACTTAGGTTTGTTCAAGAGGGATGACCAGATGAGCGCGCACTGATCGACAGAACAAACCTCTCTGAAAAGACACTCGCACAACACCCTTGAGTCAGGCTAGGCTAAATTTATGAGTGATATGCCCCATCCAATCCCTTCCGACGACTCTGCCGAAAAGACCGCTGGGCGCATTGATCGTGCGCTTGAAACCATTGCTGCGGTCCGAGCTGGGGTTGGGGGTGCCATCCTTGGGCAAGAGCGGGTGATTGATCTGACGCTCGCGACCATCTTGGCCGGTGGTCATGGTCTCTTGGTTGGCGCACCAGGCCTTGCCAAAACCCGTCTGGTCGAGGCTGTCGCCATTGCGACAGGGCTGGATTGGGGGCGGGTACAATTTACGCCAGACCTCATGCCGTCAGATATCATTGGGTCTGAAATCCTTGACCAAGACAGCGCCGGCAAACGTAATTTCCGCTTTGCGCGTGGCCCTGTGTTTACAAGCCTTCTGATGGCCGATGAAATCAACCGGGCAAGCCCGCGCACGCAATCAGCGCTTCTGCAAGCCATGCAAGAAGGCCAAGTGACGGTCTCTGGCGTCACGTACAGCCTGCCAGAGCCCTTCTTTGTGCTGGCCACGCAGAACCCAATTGAACAAGAAGGCACCTATCCCTTGCCAGAAGCGCAATTGGACAGGTTCTTGTTACAAATTGACGTGCCTTTTCCGGATCGGGAGACAGAGCGGCAAGTATTATTAGCTACCACAGGCGATAGCCAACTTATCGCCAAACAGGCTTTAAAGGCTGGGGAACTTGCCGAGTTGCAAGGCTTTGTGCGCACGATGCCAGTGGGTGAAAAAATCTTAGATGCGGTGCTCGACCTTGTGCGGTCTGCCCGCCCTGAAAGTGCGACCGACCCTGAAATTCGCGACCTCGTCGCGTGGGGGCCGGGACCTCGCGCGGGCCAAGCCTTAATCAAGGCCTCCAAAGCGCGCGCCTTCTTGCGGGGGCGGGTTAGCCCAAGCTTGGATGATGTGACCGCCATCGCGCGCGCCGCCCTCGCCCACCGTATGGCCTTGACCTGGCGGGCCCGCGCCGACGGCTTGGATCTTGCAAAACTGATTGACCGTTTGGTGCAAGAGGCATTGCGACCCGCATGAAGCAGAGCCAACAGGCTTTTATGCCTGCCAGACTGGCTGGCGATGCCCAAGCTTTGGCCAACAGCCTGCCTGCTCTCTTGATGGATGCGCGCAAAACGGCTGCCAGCTTGATGCTTGGTGCGCATGGCCGTCGCCGCGCTGGTACGGGCGAAGCCTTTTGGCAGCACCGCGAACTTCTCGATGGCGAAACCCTGCGCCAAGTTGACTGGCGTCGCTCCGCGCGATCAGACCGGCTCTTTGTGCGCGAGATGGAACGCGAAAGCCCCGCTTCCTTACAAATTTGGGTCGATACACGACCATCGATGCTCTGGCGCAATCAAACCAGCCGGCCGACGAAAGCCGAGCGCGCTTTGGTGGTTGCTTTGGCATTGGCTATGGCAGCAAAGGCAGGCGGTGAACGCGTAAGCGCGCTGCCTAGCGGCCAGATTATGGGTCAGGAAGAGACATTTCTCGAAGCACTGATCGCTTGCGGCTCACAGTTTGACACAAGATCGTCCATCGATCGCGGCAGGCAGACGCAAATCCTGATTGTCAGCGACGGCCTCGAGCCTGTTGAGGTCTGGGCAGAGCGCTTACGTCGCCTGCCGTCTGAGGCCCAATCTGTTGCGTTCATTTTGATCCGAGACCCAGATGAGGAAGCCTTCCCGTTTGAGGGCCGGATTTCCTTTACCGCACCGGGCAGCGATACGCCCGTGATTATCGGCCAAGCCGGCGCGGCACGGGATGAATATCAGCGCACCTATCGCCTGCATTTCCAGGCCCTACGCGCCGCGCTTGCTAGCTCATGGGGTAGTTTGATCAGCCATGCCACAGACCAGCCTGCCCTGCCTGTCACCCTACAAGCGGCGGCTTTATTGGATGGACGTGGCGTTTCTGAATTCAAGGAGGGCTAAGGCATGCTAACCTTTGGCCCACTTGGGATCACCACGCCATTAGCCTTGTTAGCATTGGCAGCCTTACCTTTGATTTGGCTCATTATTCGGGCCTTGCCGCCTGCCCCGCGCGAACAAATTTTTCCTCCTGCGGCCTTGTTGGCAAATCTACCCAATACCGAAGAGACGCCAAAGAAGACTCCGCCGTGGTTGGCTTGGTTTCGGATGATCGCACTTGGTCTTTTGGCGCTTGGATTTTCAGGCCCCGTGCTCAACCCCGTCACGACACCCGATGCGCGGCCGTTGTTGATTGTAGTAGATGATGGTTGGACGTCTGCCCCTTCTTGGCGTGTGGTGACCGATGAAGCTGCCCAAGCCGCCCGGGCCGCAACAGGGCCAGTCCGCGTGTTATGGACGGCAAGTGGGAGTAGTCAAACTGGTCCATTGGAGGTCTTAAACCCCAATCAAGCCGCTGCCCGCATATTGGCGGCCCAACCAAAGCCAATTTTACCTGACCTTGCTGCGGCCACCAGCGCGCTATCGGGCCTGCCAAAAGGCCAACGAATTCTCTGGTTTTCCGATGGTGTTAGCCATATGGGCAGTCAAGAATTTGCCACCAAATTGACCCAACTCGGGGCTGTGCGCCTGCGCAGCGTACCACAGGGCGCAGTCGCGATCACGCGCGCGGCCGCCACCTCTGAGGGCTATAGCCTCAGCCTCATGCGTGCGCCGGCTACGAACCGTATGCAGCGCCTAGAGGCCATCAATAATCGGGGACAAAGGCTACGCGAAACAACACAGGCCGTTGTACCAACCGGGGTAAGCTTTGCTTTGGAATCGGTGATCATGCGCGATGTGGCAGCCCTGCGCGTCGCCGATGCACGCTCTGCCGGTGGCGTCTTTTTACTGGATGCCTTTGACCGCCGCGTGCGAACTGGTTTGATTGCCGAGCGTCAGGATGATCAACCTCTGCTCTCAGATGCCCATTATTTGGAAGAGGCGCTTAAACCCTTTACCGATTTGACCCGGGCCAATCTGACCCGACTGATCGAAGCGGGCCTTGACGCGCTCATCCTGCCCGATGCTGGTGAATTGGCTCCGCAAGATCGTGACGCTTTAGAACGCTTTGTCCGGGGTGGTGGTCTATTGATCCGAACCGCTGGCCCGAAGGTGATTGCTGCTGCGCCAAACTCGCTAATCCCAGCCCCCCTGCTGCCAGAACCCCGCACCGTTCGCGGTTCGATGACGTGGGATAATGCCGGTAAAGTTGGTCCTTTTGAGCGCACCAGTCCCTTTGCGGGGCTTGCGACGCCCGATGATGCCCGCGTCACCCGAGTGGCGGTTCTGGCCCCGGAAACAGGTGAGGCTGCCGCTGCACCGGCGCGCGATGCCCAAGAACTGCAAATCTGGGCGCGCTTGTCAGACGGGACCCCTTTGGTCACTGCCCGTGGACTGGGTAAGGGCAAGGTCGTCTTATTCCATACGACCGCGGGCCCTGCATGGAGCGATGTTGCTTTTTCAGGCCTACAAGTTGCCATGTTGCGTCGCGTGCTGGCCCAAGCAGCCTCAAGCGCGATTCCGGCAAATTTCGTTGTTGGGACCGCGCCGCTAAAGCCCGTTTTGGTGCTCGATGGCTTTGGTGCTTTCCGCGCCGCTGAGCCGACAATCCGGCCGATCCGCCCAGAGGAGGTGCAAACCCTAAGGCCTAATATCGATCAACCGCCCGGCATCTATGAAGGTGGCGGCGTGCGCTGGATCCTTCAAGCCGCTTCACCCAATTTACGACTTGACCCGTTGCCGGCCTTTGCAAATGTCGAACGCGTGGATGTGGCTGAAAAACAACCGCAGTCGCTCGCAGCCCCCTTCCTAGGGGTTGGGATGACATTTTTCTTAGTGGATATGCTCATTAGCTTGATGCTAGCAGGCAAGTTTGCTGGGGTAAAAGTACCTCGGTTAGGGCAGGCAAAGCCTAAGCCGAATGCGACGCTGGTGACTATCATGTTGATCGGCGCCTTGGTATTTGGCGGGGGGCATGAAGCCACTGCACAGACGGCTAGATCCAAACCAAAGCAAAGCGACCTTTCACTGGCTTTCATTAAAACGGGGGATGGAGCGCTTGATGCCCAAACTCAACGCGGCCTTGAGGGGCTGTCGCGCGCACTGCGGGACCGGACTTCGGTCGAACCAGGTGCTGTGATTGGCATTGATCCGGCACGCGATGATTTGGCCCTATACCCAATCCTATTCTGGACGTTAGGGGAAGCCGCTACAGAAACCCGGCCGGAAGTGGCGAGCGCGTTGGACCGTTATATGAAGAATGGCGGGGTATTGTTTGTGGATTCGCGAGGTGGCGGACGAACACCGGCCATGGCGCGTCAAATCACACGTGCCGCTTTGCGCGGTATTGAGGCACCGCCGTTAGCCCCAGTTCCGAATGGCCATGTTTTGACCAAAGCTTTTTATATCTTACAACGCTTTCCCGGTCGCTATCCTGACGCAAAACTATGGGTTGAGACCGACGCTTCGGCGGCGGCCAGTGCTAATGATGGGGTGTCGCCCCTTATCCTTGGCGATGGCGATTGGACATCTGCTTGGGCAAAGGCGTCAAATGGGTCGACCAATGCCTTGATGCAAGGCTTCGATGGCACAGGCCCAAGCACGAATGAACTGGCTATTCGGGTAGGCATAAATGTCGTGCTGTACGCACTGACTGGCAATTACAAAGCCGACCAAGTCCATGCGCCTGCCCTCCTTGAACGGCTAGGACGCCGGCAGGCACAGCCGCGATGACTGGCTCGGATCTTGTCAAACTGGGCTTTGACCCCTGGCTTCCGCCCTACCTCTTGTTGGGCCTTATGATCCTTGGGCTTGGACTTACAGCCCTATACGCCCGCTTAGGCGGCAAAGCGCCGGTGGCGCGCTTATGCCTTCTGGTTATTGCGCTTATTGGCCTTTCTGGCCCCAGCCAAGTTCGTGAAGAACGTCTGGCGCTGGCGGATATCGTCGCAATTCTGGTGGACCGATCGGAGAGTATGGCCTTGAGCGATCGCACTTCGGGGGCAGAAGCCACGCTACGTGCATTAAAGACCAAGCTCAGCCAAGTTGAGAACATTGAAGTGCGTGTCACTTACTTTGATGGCGGCGGAGCGGGAACCGCGCTCTCGACCGGTCTCAATCAGGCTTTTGCGGATATCCCGCCAGATCGGGTTGCGGGGGCCATTGTCATTAGCGACGGTCGGTTCATCGATGGCGAAGAAGCTGCCCGTCCATTCCCAGTGCATCAGATACTGGTGGGCAGCCCGAAAGAACGGGATCGCCGCATTGATCTTCGGTCTGCCCCCAAACAAGCCCCAATTGGTGAAATCACCAAGGTGGTGGTGCGCGTGGAAGACAGCGACCCATCAGTCCCATTGACGGTGCGGGTGGGAACCGAATTACCCCAAACCCTCAATGTACCGACGGGCGAGGATATCGTCATTGAGGTGCCGATTGAGCAGCGCGGGTTGGTGCCAGTTGCCATCGAAACCCCAGGCGTCGCAGGCGAGGTTTCAACTGCCAATAATGGCCTAGCCCTCTCCATCACTGGTGTCCGAGATCGCTTACGCGTCATGCTCGTAACAGGGCAACCCTATGCTGGGTCGCGGGCCTGGCGTAACCTGTTGAAGTCAGACCCCAGTGTAGATTTGGTGCAATTCACCATTCTTCGCCCGCCGGAAAAGCAGGATTTTACGCCGACCGAGGAGTTATCACTTATCCCGTTCCCGACCCGCGAACTCTTCCTCGACAAAATTGATAGCTTTGACCTGGTGGTGTTCGACCGCTTCACCCGCCTGTCTGTACTTCCCGATGCCTATCTTGATTCCGTGGCTCAATGGGTCGAGGGCGGCGGGGCCTTTTTGATGCTGGCGGGGCCCTCAGAGGGCTTGGATGAAGGGGTGCAGTCCACGCCCTTGCAACGCATTTTGCCCGTTCAATCGCGCGGCGAGCCGATAGAGACCGCTTTTAAACCGACCTTGACGGATCGTGGCCTTAGCCATCCTGTTTCAGCAAGCTTAGCTGCGCAGTCTGACACATGGGGGAAATGGCTGCGGGTCCAACCCTCCGACGCGACTGGCGACGTCCTTTTAGAAGGTGCGGGCGAGCCCCTTCTGGTCCTTGGGCAGGTTGGACGGGGGCGCGTCGCAGCGGTTATGAGCGATCAGGCCTGGCTCTGGCGTCGCGGCTATGATGGTGGTGGTCCCTTCGATGAGCTCTTTCGCCGCACAGCCCATTGGCTGATGAAAGAAGCAGACCTTGAAGCAGACCGCCTCGTGCTGCGCAGTCAGCCAGGCCGCTTGTTAATAGAGCGGCAAAGCAGCCAAGAGCCCGGCCCAGCCCAAGTTACCTTGTCTGGCCAAACCTACCAAGCCGCCTTGACCGCGGCCGGAACGGGCGTTTGGCGCGGCGAGAGCCAAATGGCCAAGCCCGGGCTGGTCTTCGTACAGTCGGGCGACAAAAGTGGATTTATCGTCGCAGGCATTGGCAATCCTAACGAAGCGCGCCTGTTAACGGCAGACCCTGAGGCACTTGCCGCACCACAAGCCAAACAGGGCGGCGGCGGCGTGACATGGGTTGGGAGAGCGGGCACAGGCCCCCTGCCCGACATCGCACGTTTGGGCAAAAACCAGAATGCAAGCACTGAAGGGCTAGGTTTGCGTCGCGCCGGGGCGACAAGCGTGACAGCAACAAGTCGCGAAGCAATTTTGCCACCTTGGGCTTATGCAATGTTCTTAGCTGCACTTGCATTGTGGGGCTGGTGGCGCGAAGGCAGACGCATGATCGCCGGCCGCAAGTCTTTCTAAAACCTAGCCCTTGATCAGAAGCTTGCCCCTCGGGGTCGATGCCCCCGCCGCCGCGGCAGGACGGTAGAGTAGACGCTTTGGATCGGCAGGGCCCGGCAAAATCATCTGGCCCTTTGGCACTTGGCGAAAGCCAAAGGGCTCAAAAAAGGCGAGATCTCCGACCAAAACAACGGCTAAGCCCGTTAAACGGTCACTGGCCTCCAGGCACGCCTCCACCAATTTGCCACCCAGGCCCAAACCTTGCTTATCCGGCGCGACCGCAATTGGCCCCAGAAACAAAGCTTCATCACCTTGATCCGTGACAATGGGCCACAAGCGACACGCGCCAATCAACCGACCATCCCACAAGGCCACGAAAGACAGGTCCCGTCGACACGTGTGACTTTCGCGCAAGCGTGCAGCAGATTTAGCGTGGCGGCCCGGCCCAAAGGCTAAGGCATAAAGCGCTTCAGTGGCCGCATCATGGGTAACGGCATCAGGCAGGAGTTCAAACTTGGCAGTCAATTCTAGGGTCACTTTGTCGATTGATGGGGGCCGATGCGCCATGAGAACGCGCGCGATGCTTTAGAGGACGTGCGTCCCCGATGAAAGGCGCAAATCACACCTTTGAATTTCGATGCTAAGTGGATAGGCTTGGCTTAATCGCGCGCCATTTGAACCAAATGCGGGCGAAGAACGTAATGTGAATATGACCAAATCCCCACTTCACCCTGCCCTCACCCTTTTCCTGCCTCTGCTGAGTGCCATCGGGCTCGCAAGCCCAACCAAAGCTGACACGTCCGAACCTAGTTTCAAGCGGGTAATGCGCGACGGCGCGTTTGAAATCCGTGACTATGACAGCCAAGTGGTCGCCGAAGTTCGGGTTCCCGAAGGCCGTGGCGATCCGGCAAGCGCGGGCTTTCGGCCGTTAGCGCGTTACATCTTTGGCGGCAATAAACCGCGCGCCAATATTGCCATGACTGCCCCTGTGACGCGCCAGCAGGAGGGCCAGTCCATCGCGATGACAGCACCTGTTATCCGACAGGACGCTGGCGCAGAATGGAAAGTTCGCTTCATCATGCCGGAGGGATCGACACTGGCGACCATGCCAGTACCCATTGATCCAAATGTGCGCTTACTGGAAGAACCCGCAAAGCGTTATGGCGTAATCAGTTTTTCAGGCTTTGGCAGCCAAGCCACCATGGCGCAAAAAAGCGAAGAATTGCGTAGCTGGCTTGAGGGCCGAAAACTCACGCCGATTGGTGCACCGATTTATGCGTCCTACGATCCACCTTGGACCGCGCCATTTTTGCGTCGTCATGAAGTATGGTTTGCCTTAGCCTCGCCGGCCAAGCCCTAAAGCACGAACAAGAATATCAGATTGGCGGAAAGAGTGGCTGGGGTGCTAGGGATCGAACCTAGGAATGTCGGTACCAAAAACCGATGCCTTACCGCTTGGCGACACCCCAAGAGAGGCAGGCAGATAGACGCGCTTGGACCTCGGTGCAAGACTTTTGATCACATAAACACTGCCATCAAGGCGCTATGAGCTGCAGCAAGGCCACTTAGCTTTACGTCAGGGTCGCCTCTGTAGCAAAGCAAGCCTCGGTTAAACGCGCCCTAATTGAGTTGTGTTGCGCCTAACGGGGTTTTGTAACTGCCGCTAGGCGGAGCCTGTAATTTCCTATATCACCGTGGGTGATAAGCGCGCCTACTTGACCTATCTCTTAATCCAGATGGCGCGGGCGCGATGGAGGACAGGGTGAAGCAATTTCTCATTACGATCGCAGGCGTCTTTTTGGGCCTCGTATTATTTTTTGTCCTGATCCCCATGATACTTATTGCGTCAATTGCAGGCTCTAGCGCGCCAGTTACCCCATCCCACACGGTGATAAGCCTCGACTTGCGCCAACCCATAACCGATGTCCCGCCTAATTCGCCGTTTGCCGGCTTTTCCACGGGCACATCGGTCGTTGATATTGTCCGCAAACTTCAGGCGGCCGAGACTGACGGGAATGTGAAAGGCTTGTTCGTCCGCGCCAGCGAGGGCGGCATGGCTCCAGCGCATGCAGAAGAGATCCGTCAGGCCATGATCGACTTTAAAGCGACTGGGAAATTCGTAGTCGTGCATGCTCAAGGCTTTGAGTATCCAACACTCTCTAATTATGTCGCAGTATCTGGGGCAAGCGAAATGTGGATGCAAGGTACCACAGATTTTGCGGCGACGGGCATTGTCGCCGAGACTCTGTTCTTGGGCGGATTCATGGAGAAGTTCGGAATTTTGCCGCAGTTTGAGCAATTCAAAGAATATAAGAATGCGGTGAATACCTATACCGAGAAGACCTTTAACGCGCCGCATCGCGAAGCTACCACGGCCATGCTAGGCAGTATCTACAACGCCTTTTTGGCCTCGACAGCCTTTGACCGGAAAATGCCCGTGGAGGCGATGAAATCGGTCCTTGATCAAGCACCATTGTCGGCAGAGGCTGCCCTCCAAGCCAAATTAATCGACAAAATCGGCCAGCCCGAAGAAGCGATGGAAGCTGCCCTCGCCCGCGCTGGGGGGAGCGATAAGGCAGAATTTGTCGACCTGGCCAATTATCAACTCCCCCTTGAGTCCGGCCCTGTGATTGCACTGGTTGGCGGTGAAGGGGCAATCATCACAGGCGAACGCAGCGGCGATCCATTCGCCCAGGAAAGCAATATCACCAGTGATGATTTTGCGGCGGCTATTCGCGACGCCACCGATGATGATGCGGTTAAAGCTATTGTCTTCCGCGTTTCCTCACCCGGGGGGTCGCCAAGCGCGTCAGACCAAATCTGGGCGGCGATTGAGCGGGCCAAGAAAGCTGGGAAGCCTGTCGTCGTTTCAATGGGGGCGTATGCGGCCTCAGGGGGATATTATGTCTCGACAGGGGCGGACGCGATCCTCGCCATGCCTTCCACCATCACGGGGTCGATTGGGGTATTTAACGGCAAGTTTGTCATCAATGACGCGTTGAACCGCTATACTGGGGCCAATATCGATTCCATCCAAACGGGCGGCGATTTTGCCAATGCCTATTCTTCTGCCACACCCTATACCAACAGCCAAAAAGCCGCGATGAATGCGGCCGTGACCCGTATTTATGATGACTTCACTGGCAAAGTTGCTGCCGGCCGGAAGCTTCCGCTTACGCGTGTGCAAGAAATTGCCAAGGGTCGAGTCTGGACCGGCAATGAAGCCAAAGACCTAGGCCTTGTGGACCAGATTGGCGGGCTGCGTACGGCGATCTTGAAGGCCAAAGCTTTGGCAAAGATCGAAGCGAAGGACAGCGTCACCCTGCGGACCTATCCCAGCGTGGAGGATCCTCTAACTGCTTTCAGCCGCGCCTTTGGGGCCAATGCGGCCAATGCGAGGGCGACCGCCCGCGCCGCAACTGTTATCGGAGCCTTGGTGGGTGATGAGCGGCTTTCCCAGATCCTCAGTGAAGCCTCTCAGTCGCGCGGGCCCAGCATGCGCGAGCCTGTTCGTGTGCATTGAGAGGGGCTACACGCAAACTAGGTTGAGGCAGCGCGCCTAGTCAGTGCTGACTAGTCGCACGCCCTGCGAGTAGGACGGCAAGTCTTTGTCACATTGGCCAAAACTTATCAGGCGGTTCCGAGCTTAAACGCTTCCTAAATGGCCAAGCCATGGAAGGGCACGCATTGGCGTATCGGTGGGCCGACTAGGGAGTTTCGGCGTGACCGCACCGCGTCTGACGACACCAAGGTCCGAGCTTGTGATTAAGCGCTGAACTTGCGGCTTTGCCCCACTAAAGAACGCATAATCCAACCTAGCACAGTCTCTTTGCGCTTGCCGGGGGGCAGGCCACTTCTCTACACCGGCAATTTCGGCTTGTAACAATCGCGATCCAGACGTGGCCACCTGAAGGTCACAAAAAAAATGGCGGGCCCGAGAGCCCGCCATTCCAATTTAGATTTGTGGAACGCTTAGAAGCGGGCGCGGAGGCCCAGACCGATACGTGGGCCCAGTGGGTCGTAGGTACCTGCGTAAGTGTTCATCGAGGTGTTTGCACCTGGGATGTTGTTCACTTGTGGCGGATCTTGATCCAACACGTTGTCAACCGAACCGATCAAAGTCATGGACTTGTTGAAAGACCACTGAACCGAGAGGTCCAAGTAGGTTTTCGGTTTGATGGTCTCAATTTCAAAGACGCCAGCTTGGCCGTCTTCCATCTTGACTTCGCCGACATAGCGAATTTGTGCACCAAAGTCGAAGTCACCCAAAGTGATGTCCGCGCGCGAATACCACTTGTTTTCTGGAATAGGTTCACCACAGCTTGGGCCATAACGGCCGGCGCACTTGGTTGTTGCGGACACAGGCGTATCCTTGAACTCATTCTTCAGCGTGTGGGTACCACCAAATGCCAAGCGAAGGTCGGTGTTTTCGAGACCGATTGCACCAAGGCCAAGCTTGTAATTGATGTTATAGTCGATACCTTCAGCTTTCAAAGTTGCCAAGTTGGCGATTGCCAATGAAATACCGAAGCCGTCACCTTCCAAGTTACCTTGGCTGTTACGACGGATGAGGGCGCACGAGGAAGCCGACGCACGCACAAAGCAGTTGTCGACGATCAGCTGTGCTGGAAGCGTGTCGATCGCACCATCAATGTCAACCCGATAATAGTCTACCGAAGCAGACAGGCCTGGGATGAGGTCAGGCGTAACCACAAAGCCAACCGTCAAGGTGTCTGCAACTTCAGCTTCAAGGCTGACGCCCAAAGCAACAGCACCACCGGTCAAGGACGCGGCCTGCTGAGCAGCTGGGTTATCAATGAAGCCGATGGTCGAAGCAGGTGCGCCTTGACCAATACAGATTGCCCGCAAAGTTGCATTGGTGACAGGTGCTGCACCGGCGCATGGGTCAGATTGAATTTCGGTCAAACCAGCAGCGAGTGGCTGATAGACTTCGTTCAAGTTTGGAGCCCGGACTGCGCGCTGCAGCATGGTACGGCCACGGATCCCAGCAAATGGGGTCCACTCAAGGCCGGCCTTCCAAGAGCTGAACTCACCAGAGTTCGACGATTGCGTGTAGCGATAGCCACCTTCAAAAGCCAAGGTGTCGGCAAATGGTTTGCCTTCGACCAATGGAATGAAGACTTCTGCGAACACGTCCGTCGACGACAAAGCACCTGCCAATGGTGGGGAAGTACCACCCTGGCCCATTGCCCCGCCATATTGGGTCAGGTCATCTGGATTATAGTCCGTGGTGTCACGGCGATATTCCATACCGAACGAAGCACTGGCGCTCGACGTTGCCATAGGCAATTTGAAGCCAAGATCACCGCTTATGTTACCGGTGACAACCTGCTGGTTCGTCTCTTGTGACGAATAGTAGCTGGCGCGGATATAATCGAGTGCCGCTTTGCTGATGTTCCCCGACATTGGCAGGCCAGTGGTTGGATCGATGCCGCCATTGCCGTTGAAGATGTTTGCAGGTGCGCAGCTTCCGCCGATCAAGCAAACAGGGCCGTTCGGGCTGCTGATTGCCAACAACGATTGGCGTGCACGTTCAATATCAACGTCATTCTGTGTGCCAGCGTTGAAATTCACGCGACCTTGCGAACCGGTCAATTCCCAAGTCCAGCCGCTGATGCCGAGGTCACCCTTTGCACCGATCAAGAGCTGGAAGGTCGACGTGTCGTTGATCCCGATCCGGTTGCCCATTTCGATCAAACGACGACGAATACCTGCAACGCTAACTTGCTGCGAGCCAGGGGTGGCTGCAGGATTGTAAGGCGCTGTTGGGTTCAACTGATTGTAGCGGGCGATCAAAGCATTGCGTTGATCGGTCGACAAGAATGGGTTGTCCACGTTGACCGTGAAGTCCAAGGTCGAACCACCGAAATAGGCCGATGATGCAAGTTCGCTGTCAACTTTCGACGACGAGAACATGGCGCGGGAATAGACTTCCAAATGGTCGTTAACTTCATAATTTACGAAGGCCGTACCCTGATAACGCTCTTGGGGAACTTGGAAGAAGTTATATGGGTTGTAATTGAAGCCAGCATTGTTGGTCGCGGGCAATTGTGCACCGGTCAAAAATTGTCCAGTGTTGGTGAACCAGCGGTTGCCAGCGCCCAAATTGACGCGGGTCCAGCCAGCGTTAGACGAGCCCAAGCGACGGGAAGTTGCGTTCAGGTCGGCACCGGTTTTTGATGGGTCCAAGTTGTACTTGGAATATTCACGATCACCTTGGTAGACTGCTTCACGCATGGTGTAACCCAACGACAAAACAGCATTACCTTTGCCTTCAGCGAACATGGAACCCATGGTCAGTGCGACGTTGCGGGTGTCGCCATCGCCTTCACCAAAACGCGTACCGCTGACATCCAAGCCGACGCCTTCAAAGTTCTTCTTCATGACAAAGTTAACAACGCCGGCGATTGCGTCAGAACCATACACAGCAGATGCACCGCCGGTCACGATATCGATACGCTCAACCAAGGCCAGTGGGATCATGTTGATGTCAACCACACCCGACGAGTCGAATGGAGGCAAGCGCTTGCCATCCATCAGCACCAAGGTGCGGCTGGTTCCCAAGCCACGCAAGTTAACCGTCGCAACCCCTTCAGGGCCATCGGTGTTGTTTGCATATTCAGTCGCACCTGGAGTGAACTGCGGCAATGTACGCAAAGTTGTTTCGATGTTCGATGTGTTTTGAGCGGTCAGATTCGCAGCACTCAAAGTGCTGATTGGGCTGTTTGAAACCAAATCAGGACGCTGCAAGCGCGTACCTGTAACCACAACCACTTCAGCAGCCTGTTCAGGCTCTGCTGCCGCAGTTTGTGCGTTTGCGGCGCTGCTCATCCCGATCACGGACGCCAATCCAATCAGAACAGTAGTCCCCAACAGCAGATTACGTTTTTGTCTTATCATATTTGTCCTCCAGTACTGCCTCTCGACACTTCGTCTGCTTTTTGACAAACAGAAAATGTCGACGCTATTTCGACGTTACGCTTGGATCAGTGCGAGTCAATCCGGTCAAGTCACAGACGCGGTAAAGCGTGCATGCGTGTTGCAACTTTGCTTCACAAATCTGTAATGCTAAGAAGCCCGTCAAGGTGCTGACGTGCAGGATCAGACCAGCGGCCACTCACAAACAATTGCTCGGGCGGACGCGCACCAGGCTCTAGCAGTATAGGTTACGACCAAGGCGAGAGACCTTTTATGGAGTTAGGTTATTTTGCAGATAAACAACTATATAGGTCTTGGGCTAAAGTATCTGCAAACCGGACAGTTGGATGATGCCCAAATAAATTTGAACAAAGCTTTAGAGCTTGCCCCGGGTAACCCAGATGTACTCCAATTGTTAGGCATGCTGGCAAAAGCGCGTGGCGAAATGGATTTGGCGCAAGACTATCTGCGTCGCTCATTAGAGCAGCACCCAAATCAACCTCATGTGCTCAATAATTTGGCAAATCTGCTGAAAGACCCCGACCCGGAAGAGGCGACGCAGCTCTATAAACAGGCAATTCGTCTGAAGCCTGACTATACCGACGCCTTAGCAAACCTTGCAGATGTCATCGTCCGACAAGACGTTAAAAATGGGCCCGCTGAGGCCTTAGAACTCGCGAAAACTGCCTTAGCCATCGACCCTAACCATGCGCTCGCCTTGGACGTGGGCGCGTTAGCGGCGCTGCGGGCTGGCGACTTCAAGATGTCTTTTGATTTGGCCCAACGCGCCACGCGCTGTACCCCCAACAAAGCGCGCGCTTGGCACAGACTTGGCGATGCCTTAGCAGCCAGTTCTAATTTTCAGGATGGATCCCAAGCCTATGCAAAGGCCCTGCATCTCGATCCGATGCTGGATGTCAGCTGGGTGGGCTATAGCCTGTGCATGCGCCACCTCGGAAACTTGCCGAATGCTGAAGAAGCCGCGATCCGAGCGTTGGAAATCAATTCAACCAATCTCACGGCTCACGAAATACTCAATGGCATTTTGTGGACGCAAGGCCGAGTGGAAGGGCATCTCGGCTCCTATAGTTTTGCCCTCAGCCAACATCCACAGCATCCAGACCTTAGTCTTGCTTTAGCCAAGGCGCAGTTTCTACTAGGCCGCTACACCGAGGCTGCGGAGCATCTCCAACCATTTTTGCGAGCACGACCAAATCAGATTGACGGTGTTGAGCTGCAAGGTCGCCTTGCGCTGAAAACGCGCGACTTTCAAACAGCGACCACAACCCTAGAAAAAGCAATCGAGACCTACCCAAATCATGCCGCTTTTCACGTGCATCTGGCTGACACACATCTCCAAATGGGTGCCTATGACGAGGCCCTCCGCCTTTGCGAGGCAGCTGCGAACAGATTTAGCGGCCAGCAAGATGTCTTGGCACGTTTGGCACTCGCGCTGAAGTTAACTCAAGATCCACGCTATCATTGGCTCTGCGACTACCAAAATCTGGTTGCAAAAATCGACCTGTGTGAGACAGATCGAGAGGCGGGAAATCAATTATTTCGTGATTTAAGCCATTATCTTAAGACCCTGCACACGGCTAAAGTCCATCCGCTCGATCAAACTCTAAGGGGTGGCACGCAGACTTATGGGCAGCTTTTCGAGGGACAAGCCGACCCTTTGATCCAGGAATTGCGAACCCGCATCAAATCCGCCGTCGAAGCCTATCTAAGCCAATTGCCACGCGATGATGGACATCCGTTCTTGCAGCGAAATACGGGTCGGATCGCGTTTTCAGGCTCTTGGTCTTCGCTCTTGACCAGTGGCGGATTCCACACCAATCACATGCACCCCGAAGGGTGGTTGAGTTCTGCCTGTTACATTTCATTGCCAACCAGTATTCGAGACGATCAGGGCAAGCCCGGCTGGTTCAAGCTTGGCCAGTCAAACCTTGCTCTGGGCGACCAGGATCTACCTGACAAATTTATCGAGCCGGCCGTTGGTACTCTCATCTTATTTCCATCCTATATGTGGCATGGAACCATGCCATTTGAAGAAGATGCCGCACGTTTGACGGTTGCTTTTGATGCACTTCCCAGCGAACAATAAACCCAACGCATAATTTGAAATCAAAACGCCGCGAAAGCTCTTTCCCAGCAAAAGGAAGCTATGGATGTCCACTTCACCCCCAAACAGTATTGAGGCTTTGGTCAAGTCCGCGGGTGAAAAATCGAAACAAGGTGCCATGGCAGAGGCCGAAAAGATCTGGTTAGCGGTGGTAGAGCTGGCACCTAATCATGCTGATGCAAATTTTGCTTTGGGTGTTCACGCCTACCAGCGCAATGACTTGGCATCCGCAAAACAGCGGTTCAGGGCTGCTTTGCTGGATCAGGCCGCGAGCACAGGTTTCCAGTTCACGATCGCGCGCGCTCTCAAGCAAATATCTGATTTCGAGGGGGAGTTACTGGCCCTTGATTCAGCCTTAGCCGCAGACCCGTACCACTTGCAGTCGATTTTGGCGAAAGGGGACGCCTTGAAGGCCTTAGGCCAGTCCATCCAAGCCAGTATCCAGTATGGCAATGCGCTGAAGATTGTCGGCCCGAGCTTCAACTGGCCTGAGGCATTGAGAGCACCTCTAGAAGAAGCGCGAGCATTTTGCGAAGCCCAATCCAAGGAAAGAGAGACTTGGTTTCAAAACACGCTGGCGGAGGCCAAACAAAAGTTTGCGGATCAGGACTGGAAAAGATTCGATGAGGGTATCTCAATCCTATCAGGTCGCACAAAGGCGTACCCTCAGGAACCTATCATGTTCCATATACCGCGTCTGCCGGCCGAAACCTTCTATCCGCGCGAACAGTTTGTAGGTCTCGAGATCATTGAATCCAAAACGGATGATATCCGCCGAGAGCTTGAAAATCTGCTCGTAAAGGCCCCTCACCTTGCTAGGCCTTATGTCCAATATGAACCGGGTCAACCCGTCAACCAATGGCAAGATTTAAACCACTCAGATACGTGGAGCGGGATATTTCTTTGGAAAAATGGTCAACTGCAAGAGGAGGCAGCCGCGCTTTGCCCCGTGACGGTTGCAGCATTTTCGGCACTGCCTATGCCTAAGATTGAAGGGTATAGCCCAACGGTTATGTTCTCATTATTGGCCCCTGGGACCCATATTCCGCCACATACAGGCGATACCAATGCTAGGTTGGTCGGCCACTTGCCGCTGATTGTGCCACCAGACTGTCACTTCCGCGTTGGCTATGACTGGCGCCAATGGGAAGTGGGCACTTGCATGGTGTTTGACGACACGATTGAACATGAAGCCATTAATAAGAGTGCCGAAAATCGCGTCGTTGTCCTATTCGATCTTTGGAACCCCTATTTGACCGAGGCTGAACGGGCGCTCACAGAATCGATTTTGGTCGCGCGCACCAAATATGTGGATGCGTAGCCTTAGGTTTTTGGTGGCGCACCGCGGGCTGGATCAAGCAGAGCGCGCGTCGCGCGTTGGGCTTGCTCATCAATCCGGATCCATTCTTCGGTAGTCCGGCAAATCTGCACCCGCCGTAGGCGTGACCCAGTAACATCACTGGCGCGACAGACTTTCTTGGCTTCTTTAGATTTGCCATCTGTAGCAGCGGGCTTTGCTGGCTCAGCTGGCTTGGTAGGAGGCACAGGAACGACTGGGGCGGGCACCGCAACCGATGGCTGAGCGCCTGTCGCGGGCGCAGAATTTACTTCTTGAGCGCCTGTAAGGCCTGCTGCGCCAATAATTAAGGACAATGCTAGACCAATCATTAAGGGACCTCTTTAGCCGGTATTTTGAAAATATGTGGCCGGATAAGATAGAATGAGCTTCTTAAAGTCAACTATTTGGCGGGGTTAAAAAATGTTAAGGCGTAGAAATGCCCAATTGTGAAACTTGGCAGCCAGGCTCCAGGCGTTAGCTGACATACGTCGCAAAGCTCTCGCTATGAATAAATTGATGCGGCGACGTGAAACATCGGCATCCTGATCGCGAACGGCCCCAAATCTTCATCGCATGTTTCCGTCTCGCAAGGCGCGGCTGCCAAAAGAAAACGGCAGGGCTTTCACCCTGCCGCTTCTAGATCCTTTGCTGCTAGCTCGTCGAGCTAGCAGCCCAAAGAGGTATCCAAACCTTAGAAGGTCTTGCGGATATCGAAGTAGGCGCGACGACCCAAGAGGTCGTAGGGCCCACCAGCCAACGAGTTACCCACACGCGTATACCAGCCCACAACTTGCTGTGCCGATACCGCAGGAGGGGTTTCGTCAAAGATGTTCTGAACGCCAACTTGGAAGCGCCAGGTATCCAAAGAATAACGGACAGACACGTCGTGGGTGAATTGTGGCTCAGTATTCGCCTTAACTCTCACAACTTGTGCGCCGTCGCGACGGTTTGCCAAATCGCGGTTTCCAGTCAGCTCTTCGTTGAAGTCATAGTTAGAAGCCCGACCAATCATGTCGACGTTCCACCCAAAGGTCCAGTCGCCACGATCAAAACGGACATCCAACTCACCCACGAATTCTGGCTGATAGATCAAACCGGCAGATTCGGTTTCGTCACCCAACAGTTCGAAGAACGAAGAGAAGTTCCAAGAAGCCGAAGTGTTGACTTCCAGTTTGCCGAACGAAAACTCTTTACGATAGCGTGCTTCGAGGTCGATACCGCGGGCTCTCTGACTTGCCACGTTCACGTATCCAGTTTTCACGTCGATAATACGACCAAACTCTGGATTGGTTGCCGGTGTGCCAGTCAAGTCACGACGGTGTTGGCTACACAGCGAGGGGTTACGGCCATCGTAGCAGAGAGCAACGATTGTCGCCGCGCCGAGAGATTCAACGCCGTTTGTGATTTCGATCTCGTAGAAGGTGGTTGCGACCGAAAGGTTGGCAAACGACGGAGTCCAAGTCAGGGTTAGGGTTTGGTTCTCAGCCGTTTCAGCTTCCAACACGCCTGCACCGCCACCCAAGGTCACTTGGGCAGTTGCACCTACGCCTTGATAAAGTGCTGGCAAACCAAGCGCCGAGCAGTTTGCCCGGATTGCTGGGTTAGAATCCAACGACCATTCAATACAAGGGTCGATAGCGCCTTGTCCGGCAAACGAGGTTTGGTTTGACAAGAACAATTCGAACAATGCAGGCGCACGATAGTTGGTACCTGCTGTCGAGCTCACCCGGAACTCTGGGGTGATTTGCCAGTTTACACCGACCTTATAGACCGAATCTTCGCCATAAGAATCGTAATCGGTAATGCGACCGGACATGTTCAATGTCAGACGTTCCGCAAGCGGAGCATCTTGAAGCACAGGAACATCAAACTCCACATAGGCTTCACGGAGCTTATCGGTGCCCTTGGTGATCCCAGCAGCGGTACCAAACAAGTTATTGCCAGCTCGGCTAACTTCGCCTGGAACGTCATTGATGGACTCTTCGCGGAAAGCGATACCGGCAGCCATTTCGACTTCGCCGGCTGGGAGCTTGAACAAGCTACCGGTCACGCTGGCTTCGAAAATGTTCTGTTCGTAAATCGTCTTGCCGGTTTCCACCGCCCCGAAGAAGCTCAGGTCTTCACGGGTCAAGCCGTTTTGGATGAAGGAAGGGTTGAACCAACTGAATGGCTTACAGCCCGGTGCAGACCCGGTTGGGCAGCCACGCAACGCTTGGAAGAATGGACCAGTCTCGTCACCCAATACGGTCGCATTACCTTCATTACCAACGATCACATCACCAGAGTAGTCACCTTCCCCACGGCCTGCTTGGGCGTAGACTTCCCAAGTCCAGTCGCTCAAGAAGCTAATGGCATCGCCAAAGCCACCTGAAAGTGTGGCGTTGATCCGGTAAGTGTCAACGGTTTGCGCGTTGAAAGCAGGACGCAATAGAAGCGAGTCTGCTTGGCCGGTACCAAATGGACTGGCTGGGTTACCTGGTACACCAGCGCGAAGTGCAGGTCCGAAACCAAACAGCTGAGCGTAGTTGAATTGCTCAGATTCGCGGCGGTTAAACAGGACTTCTGCTTTTGCTTCGACATTCTCACCAAATGGCAATTGGTAACGAGCTGTTGCGTAAGCTGTTGCACGGCTCACTGGAGACAACAACGACCGAGTGTCGCTGTTCGCGGAGCGATACGGACGTGCAATCAAAGCGTCGGTCAATGAGGTGATTGGGCCGTTTGCAGCCGATTGATTGCGGATCCGGCGGAAGCCTGCAACTGGGCCAGTTGTCGAGGATGGATCAACAACATATTCACCCAAGTTGGTGCCCGAAAGAACGCGAACTGTGTTCTGCCACAGGTTAAAGCACTTTGGCTGGCCAGTAGCGGGGTCGATGATATCGGCACGTGCCCCAGTTGTCGGATTGAAGACGTAATCCTCAAAGCAGCCTGCCCAATTTCTGTCTTTAACCGACAGATTTGCACGATCATAATATTCAACGCCGACCAGAACGTTGCCGCGGTCGAAATTCCAGCCATAGGAGGCGTCGATGCTGAATTGCTCGCCGCCGCCATCTTCAGTCACATTGTAGTAGGCGTTAACAATACCACCGTCTTGGTTTGACTTTGTGATCAAGTTCACAACACCGCCAATTGCGTCAGACCCATAGATCGTGGACGCACCATCCTTGAGGAACTGGTATTGGTTGATCATCGAATTTGGGATCACGTTCAAATCGACCGCACCAACTTGGCCACGCACGCCTGATGGAGGCAGACGCTTGCCGTTGAGCAAGATCAAGGAACGAGTTGCACCCAAACCGCGCAGCGAAACGCTGTTCACACCTGGGCCGCCTTCAACAACGAAGCCAGTGAAGGTGGAGTTGATTTGGAATGAACCTGCAGCTTGGGTCGACCCTTGGATAATTTCAGCCGCATCTACGATACCTTCAAGTTCGGCATCCTCTGCGGTGATCACCTGAATTGGAGCTGCCGAGTTGAAGGAATCACGACGGATACGCGAACCGGTGACCACAATTGTTTCGACAGGACGGGCCGCAGGAGCCGCCGGGGCCGCAGGGGCCGCAGCCGCCACAGGCTCTGCCGGCTTCGCGGGAGTTGTCGCAGGTGCCGGCGCTGAAGCCGCAGGGGCGGCTGGCTGCTCAGGCGTCGCTGGTGGCACGGTTTGAGCGCTAGCGGTCCCAACTAGCATGAGTCCGAATGAAAGGGCTGAGGCACCCATCATCATTTGTCTAGAAGTCATTTTCACTACTGTGATCCCCCTTGGGTGTTCGGATACGAACACGACTGGTTAGCGAGGCCAAACGGCAACGCTTTGAGTGGCAAATAGAACGGCTCGGCTAAAAGTTACAATCTAGTAAGATGCAAGAAGTGCGATCTTGATGCGATTTTTGGCAAATTGTCACATGTGTGCAACAATTAATGCCACGGGTCATTTCGGACTGCCACTTTCGTAGCAAGCCAAGCGGTCAGGTTGCAGCCAAATAGGTTTTGCGGTTGGATGGCACGGCCATTGGCTTGAAATTTTCGAAATAGGCTTCAAATTTTTCCACTTTATGCAAGACACCCTTGGCGCACCACTACTAGCGCGTTAGGTTCGAGTTAGAATCCTTGCTGAGGTCATTTCGCAACGTCCTATCTCGGTAAGTTTAGATCAAATATCTAGAATTCCTGGCACGAAAGTGCAGCTCCAATTGGAAGGTAATTCAACACATGAAGTGCAACCAGAACAGTGCAAAATCGTTGTTAGTCGGCATCGTGAGCCTTGCAGCCCTCGTCGGTTTGCCAGCCCCTGCACTTGCGCAATGGAAACCGTCGACACCCCCACTGCCCGTCTCAAAAATCGTGGAAGACTGGCCATTGCGTGGGGTAGCGATTAGCCCTGATGGGAAGCATATCGCGGGCATTGCCGGATTACCTGGTCGCAATCCGATTATCAAAATTTGGAAAACGGATGACCTATCCGCGACCCCGGTGGCTATCGACTCCAAATCCATGCGCTTTACCAGCGTGACATTTGTGAAGAACGATCGGCTCTACATTACCGCAAACCAACCGGTGGAACGGGGGACAGAGTCGCGCTGGTTGTCAAAGGTCGTCATCACCGACTTGGAAGGGAAATTCTTTGAAGAGCCACTGTCGACTGCCGGCAATGTGGCTCGGGTAGGGTTGGTCAGCCGCCTCGCCTCAGACCCTGATAACATCCTGCTCCAATACGCCAGCGACGATCTCACACTAGACCTGGTTAAGTATAATGTGCGAACAAAGCGCGTTCAGCGCATGGCACGCGGCAACGACTTAGAAGATTACGTTAGTGGCGGTGTTGATCGTAACGGGGAACCAAGGATCAAGACTGAATTGAAGCCCGAGAATGGCACTTGGGTTGGATATGTCTACTATAAGGACGACACAGGGAATTGGGTGGAGCAACGTGCGTTTAGGTCAGATATTGCGTCGCGGAAGAAATTCAGCTTGCTGCGGTTAACTGCTGACGGCACTAAGGCTTATGTTTCCACAAACAGTGCCGGGACAAACTTCACTACGATCAACCTTTGGGACTTTAAAACGCAAACACTCTCAGAGCCACTGTTCCAGAACACGGAATTCGATGCCACAAATATTGTGTTTTGGCAGGCAATTGATGAGGCCGATGAACGCCCCGACGTAGACACGCCAATCGCAGGCTTCTGCTATAATGGCCCAACCGTGGAATGCCTCTACACCGATCCAGTCTTGAAAAGAATCGAAGCGCGTCTGAAGCGTTCGCTGCCAGGACGAACGCTTTCGATCACGGCTCGCCAGGGTGGGAACATGGTGCTTGTACGAGCTACTGGACCAAATTTCCCGGATACTTGGTACATACTCAAAGGCGAACGCCAACTAGTTCGAATTGGCAGCGTTCTTGAAAATGTAGATCCAGCCACTTTGGGCACAGCGCAATGGGTCACTTACAACGCCCGCGATGGCTTGGAAATCCCGGCAATCGTCTATTTACCGCCTAATTATGATGCAAAGCGCGATGGCAGAATTCCACTTGTCGTGATGCCGCATGGCGGTCCTTGGGCCCGTGACGATATGGATTATGACATTTCCCATTGGTCGCAAATGTTTGCAACGCGCGGGTTCGCGGTACTCCAGCCGCAATATCGTGGTTCGGATGACTTAGGACGTAAGCTTTGGCTTGCTGGCGACAAAGAGTGGGGCGCCAAAATGCAAGATGACAAAGATGATGGCGCGAAGTGGCTGGTTGAACAAGGTGTAGCCGATCCATCGCGGATGATGATGTATGGCTATTCCTATGGCGGCTTTGCAGCAGCAGCAGCTGCAGCACGATCTGGCGGCGCATCAAAAGGCCTCTACCAGTGCGCCATCTCCGGCGCGCCGGTCATCGACATGGATCGCCTTCGCGAAAACGAGTGGGGCGAGAACAGAATCTCTCGGAAGGCACAAGGCGACACCGTTAGAGGGTGGAACCCACAGGCAAACCTTGATCAGGTGGAGATCCCTTGGTTGATCTTCCATGGCGATTTTGATCGTCAGGCAGATACAGTTTACTCCCGTTCAGCAGCCGCACGCATGCGTCAGTTGAACAAACCAAACTTCAAATATGTCGAAATCAAAAAGATGGCGCATACTTTGAGTGAAATGACACCAGACATGCGAAATCAATTCATCCCTCTGATCCTAGATTGGATGAGCAACAATTGCGGGAATATCTCCGCTACCTTCAAAGAGCCTGGCCTTAAAACTGCGGCGTCCAAAAGCGCTTCCAAATAGGCGGGCCACTCGGTCAAAATGAAAGCCCGGCAGGAAATCCTGCCGGGCTTTTTGTTGGGCGGAATGAAGCAACAGCTTCAAATCATGACTTAGGCGCAGCACCGGCCTTTTGGACATCGGTCGTACACAAGTAACGGGCGCGGTGAATGTCGACGGAATTGTCCACCCAACCCGTGACGCGTGGGCTCACCAGATTGCGATTGGTCAGGAACCACATCGGCATAAAACCATTTTCTTTCAACACAATGGCTTCCGCTTGCTTCATCATTAGAGCGCGCTTTTCCTTGTCCTTTTCCAAGTCGGCGGCTTCCATCAGCTTGTCGAATTCGGGGTTGCTAAACTTGCCGTAATTGAGCTGATCCGTGCTTGTCTGGAACAAATAGATGAAGTTTTTGGCGTCATTGAAATCAGATATCCAGCCTGCGTCACCCAATTCGAAGTCCCCGGTACGCAATTTTTCGTAGTTGATTTGCGTCTCTGCGCCCAAAATCTCGACTTGCACCCAAGGCGCAATCTTTGCCCAGTTTTGTTGCACAACCGGCGCAACGCGCGGATTGTCGCCAGAGTTGCGGAAGCTGAAGGTAAATTTCAGCGGCTTGTTGGGGCCATAGCCTGCTTCTTCCAGCAATTTCTTGGCCCGGGCCAAACGCTCTTCCATGCTTTGACCTTTAAAGTCTGTTGTCATGGCACCGGTCTGATAATCTGCAATGCCCGGTGGCACGAGGCTATAGGCTGGCTGCTGACCGGCCTTCAGGATTTCCTTCGTCACAAATTCCCGGTCGGCGGTCATGGAGATGGCAGCTCGCACGCGAGCATCGTTAAATGGGGCCTTGCGCATGTTAAAGATGTAATAGGTTAGGCCCGTATAACCATGGATGCGTGCATAGCCCGGCAAATTCTTATTGATCTCTTCTAGGCGAGAGCCGGAGAAGTTGGTGTTGATATCTAGGTCGCCCGTACGAACTTTCCGCTCAGCCGCATTGTCGTCTGCCGTTGGGTAGTAAAAGACTTGGTCGAGACACACATTGGCATTGTCGTAAAAATTGGGATTGCGGACCACATGGACGAAGTCATTTGGCTTCCATTGTTGTAGCTTAAAAGGGCCATTACCGACGAAATTTTCAGCCTTAATCCAATCCTTGCCAACTTTTTCGACCACATGTTTCGGGATAGGGAACGAGGTGTAATGGGTTAAGAGGCCCGGCAGATAGGGAGCAGGATGCTCAAGGGTGACTTCCAGCGTCTTGGCGTCGATCGCCCGTACACCTAATTGGTTCACGTCTTTAATTGTGCCATTATAAATTTTTTCGGCATTTTTGATGACATAGAGGATAGAGGCATATTTAGCGGGCGGCGTCGTCGTCATAATGCGCTGCCAAGCAAACACGAAGTCATCCGCCGTCACAGGCTGACCGTCTGACCACTTGGCGTCGCGCAGCTTGAATGTCCACACCAAGCCATCTGGGCTGGTCGACCATTCTGTTGCCATGCCAGGAATTGGTCTGCCTTGCGGGTCATCGGTGGTCAGGCCTTGTAACATATCACCAATAATCCGATTTTCCCACGTGCCAGATGCTTGATGCGGATCAAGAGATAAAGGCTCGGCACTATTGCCAATATGCAAGGTCCGCGCCTTGTCTGCAGTGGAATCACCGCCACCGCCGCAAGAAACCAAACCTAAACTCAGCACCAAAGCAGTTGTTGCAGCGGCCAAAGACCGGCGTGTGATTTTCATTTCGTTGTCTCTCCCGATCGGGTTAGTGTGTGACTTCTATAGTGCACGCGCCTGCATATACTATGCAGACAGGCAGTGGGACATCGCCCTTGTTACGATTTGTGAAGGTAACGTGAAATGAACAAAATCAGTGCCACGCTGATAACAGCCGGTTTCGTCACATTTGGTACAGTTGCTGCGGCTCAATCTGACCAAACTGCTGCCAGTGCTGCGATGTCACCGCTCGAGCCCATCTATGTCTGTGCGGCAAAAGCCGACCCGACGGAGCGCCTCGCCTGCTTTGATGCCGCAGTTGCGACCATCAGAGCCAAGGAAGCCAAGTCTGAGATTGTAACCTTTGACAAACAGCGGGTGGAAAAAGTACGTCGCGAGGCCTTTGGCTTTTCCCTTCCTTCGCTTCCTAAATTGGGCTTCCCCGCTTTCGGAGGTCCACCCAAGGCAGATGGCAAGGACCAAAGCAATACGGCCTTGGTTGAAGAGATTGAAGAGCAAAGCTTCGTCGTGGTCGGCACACGTGAATTGGGCGGCAGGCTGGTGCTGACACTTGAAAACGGCCAAGTGTGGCGCTTGAACGACCCTGATGAGCTTAATGCCCCCAAGCGCTTGCCCTTCAAAATTCAAATCCGGAAAGCAACCATGGGCTCCTTCATCCTGACGATTGAAGGGCGCAATAAGGGCTACCGAGTTCGCCGCGTCGACTGACTTCCAAGTGGCAAACCACCCTGCCGTCGTCTAGCGGTCGCGGGGGTCGATCGCGTCGCGCAAGCCGTCGCCAATAAAGTTGAAGCAGAACAAGGTGACCATCATCGTGGTGGCTGGGAAAATCAACAGCCAAGGGGCGATTTCCATTTCCCGCGCACCAATGGAAATCAAATTGCCCAAGCTGGTCATGGGTTCCTGCACGCCCAGACCCAAGAAGCTCAAGAAGCTTTCGGTCAAAATCACAGCCGGAATTGTCAAAGTTACATAGACAACTACAGGTCCGAGGACGTTGGGAACGATGTGGCGCGTCACAATGCTGGAGCTGGTGACACCAGCCGCCTCGGCCGCCTCGACAAATTCTTTCTTGCGTAGGGAGATGGTTTGACCGCGAACAATCCGCGCCATGGTGAGCCACTCGACGGCACCAATTGCCACGAAGATCAAAATCAGATTGCGGCCAAACACCACCATCAAGATGATCACGAAAAAGATGAAGGGCAGCGCATAGAGCACATCGACGATACGCATCATGATCTGATCCACGCGGCCGCCAATGTAGCCAGCCGTTGCGCCCCAAATCACCCCAATTAGAAGCGAAACCCCGGTCGCAACGAGGCCGACCGCGAGGGACATACGCAGGCCGTATAACAGGCGAACAAACAAGTCCCGTCCCTGTGGGTCGGTACCGAATATGTGCAAATGCTCCCAAGTTGGGCCCTCAAGCACGCGGTCATTATAGATGGTTTCATAATCATGCGGCCAGAAAAATGGTCCAAAGATGGCCATCAGGGTCAGAAACCCCAACACAATCATACTGCCCACAGCAGCTTTATTTCGGAACAAGCGCCGCCGTGCATCATCCCACAGCGAACGTCCTTTGACGGCAGCTTCCAAAAGCTCTGCCTTTTCTTGGGGTGTGGTCAGGAGGGTCACTCGTATTTAACTTTCGGGTCCAATAGGCCGTATGCGAGATCGGCCAGAAGATTAAGCAGAATGATAAGGCCAGCATAAAGCACGACGACCGCCATCACGACGGGGTAATCGCGCTGCAAAGCACTCGTGACGAAGTTTTTGCCAATGCCCGGCAATTGGAAGACAGTCTCAACAACGACTGAGCCCGTGATTAGCCCGGCACAAGCCGGTCCCAGATAAGAGACCAATGGCAGAAGTGCTGCCCGCAGGGCATGTTTGGCAAGCACTTGACCTTCAGGTAGGCCCTTGGCGCGCGCCGTTCGCACAAAGTTGGACCGCAAGACTTCAACCGCACTCGACCGCACCAAGCGCGAAATGATGGCGATTTGGGCCAAAGACAGGGTGACAACTGGCAAGAGCAAAGTCTCAAACGTCATCTTGCCCAAATCTAGGCCTGCGGTAGGCAACCAGCCAAGATAGACTCCAAAAACCAATGACAGGATCGGCCCAACAACCAACGAGGGAATGCAAATACCGGCCATGGCGATCGCCATAATGGAATAATCTGGCAGGCTGTTTTGCTTAAGGGCGGCAAACAATCCCATCGGCACACCGACGCAAGTGGCTAACAGCAGGGCGGCCAAACCAATTGTCATAGAAACCGGAAAGCCCGAACCAATGATCTCGCTGACCGTTTGGTCCTTGTAAATCAATGATGGGCCCAAATCAAAGGTCGCGAGGCCTTTAAGATAGTCCAAAAACTGAATGTAAAGTGGCTTATCAAAGCCATAAAAAGTCATGAGTTGCGCCCGTATTTCAGGCGATAGCGCACGCTCGGTATCAAATGGGCTGCCTGGTGCCAAACGCATCATGAAGAAAGCCACCGCTATGATGACCAACATGGTGGGAACAGCCACCATGAGGCGTCGCATCGTATAGGCTAACATGGCGTTTTGGGTCCTCTTGAAGCTTGCATAGACCCGCCAGTAGTGGTGTTGGGCCCTGCACACAGCAATTGATGATGGTTGCTGGATTGTCAACGGAGGATGCCAGCATCAATTCTGACAAGAGCTTGATTGAGAAAGAAACTAAGGCTCGTCACCGCCACTAGATTTCAAGATGAGCCTGCTAGACCCCATGTTGGGCATAGGCTATGCCGTTACAAAAGGAGAGCGACATGAGCCTATTCCGCACCATCACTGCCAATTTTTCGGCTTCGCCCCAAATCAGTGTTGCTGACGTTGCCCAAGCCGCCCGCGATGGCTTTTCTGCGGTCATTTGCAACCGCCCCGATCACGAGGATGGCGGGCAAGTTGAGGCCGCCCAAATTGCAAAAGCATGCGCTGAACACGGCATGTCCTTTACCCATATCCCGATTTCCGGCGGCATCCCAGAAGAGGCTGTCCCCTTGATGCGCGAGGCTCTCGCCGCAAGCTCTGGTCCTGTGCTCGCTTACTGCCGTAGCGGGACGCGTTCGACCAATCTATGGGCCTTGGCTCAGGCGAGTGCCGGTGGAATTCCTGAAGAACTGGTCGAAGCCGGTGCCCGGGGTGGCTATGATTTACGAGGTCTGATGCCCCTCCTTCGATCGCTCTCACAGGGCCACTAGCCAGTCATTTCAACCCAACTGCTCAGCAAACATGCAACTTCGTAACCGCTGTAACAACATCGGCGTATCCTGACAGCAAGACCCTGTCACAATTTGAGCGGATGGTTACGTGTATGAAGTCGAATCGCTTATGGCTGACTCTCAATCAGCCCGAGCTCCGTCTCTGTCTGCTAAAGGCCTGTTTAACTTGACCAATCTATTACGCGATTTTGAGTGGAGCTGGACCGGCGTCACGGTACGCAAAACTGGGGCACGTGTGCCCTTTGATGCGGCGCATTTGAGTGAGATTTTTCACTGGTGTATTTATTTCATCCGAGTTGTGCTGAGCCCCCGCCCGAAAGACGGCCCCCTCATTGGTTTCGCCCCTGATCCTGCCCGACCATGGTATTTGATTTGGCCCAGCCTTTTCCTAACAGGGGGTCGCGCAGCTGAACCGGGTGAACGGCCGCATGTCTGGATGCATTTTGAAGATAGGACGCACAGCGAACCCGTGTCATTGCCCCAAGATGGCGTGCCGCGCTGGAACTTCGATGCCCATGATTTAAGCAAATCGCGCGTCGCTGCGGCCTTTGAAGAGGCCTTCGGCTATAGTTTAGCGCTTGATCCGCGCCAGCATGAAGGCTTCGCCGTGGAAAAAGGTGAAGCCAATGGCATCCATGATGGCCGCATTGTCACCCTGCCCTGCGAGCCCAAGCCCGGCAAAGTCTATCAAAAATTGATCAACAACCGAGCTGATGATGGCTTAATAGAAGACTTGCGGACCCCGACCGTTAACGGCAGCCCTGCATTGGTGTACATTAAGCGCAGACCGGAGCAGGTGCGGTTTTCCAACGACAATACCGAATGCTGGCTCCGCAATGTGGATGAGATTTTCTCAAGCGATGAGATTGCTGGGATCGGCCGCTTTTGCAAAATTTTGCGCTTGGATTGGGGGGGACTGGACATTTTGCGCGACCGCAGCAGCGGGTTGATCTATATTGTTGATGCAAACCGTACCGACATGGGCCCGCCAATCGCGCTACCCTTATCAGAGAAACTAAAAAGTACTTATATTCTGGCGTCTGCCCTGAAGATAAGCTGCGAGAAAGTCCAGCTGCGCGCTGGTGGAGGCATGTAATGGCTGTTGCGATTCCGTTTGTCCGCGACATCAAATTTGAGTATGGCCGCGTTGAACAGGTTAGTCCGCTCATCCGACGGGTGATCGCCAATAACCCCGGCCCTTTCACCTTTACCGGCACAGGTGTCTATATCATCGGGCATGGAGACGTTTGCGTGATTGATCCGGGCCCAGATATGGCGGATCACTTTGACGCCCTGAAACGGGCTTTGGACGGCGAAACAGTCAGCCACGTCCTCGTCACGCATTCGCACATGGACCACAGTCCGCTTGCCCATCCTTTAGCGCGTTGGGCGGGCTGTTCTGTCCTTGCTTCAGGTGAAATCCCTCTACCCACAGAGTCGGAAGTGCGCTTAGAAGCCGGTGATGACATGCGTTTCCGACCAGATTCTGTCCTTCATGATGGAACTTTGATTGAAGGAGAAGGCTGGACCATTGAAGCGATTGCGACGCCGGGGCATACATCAGGCCACATGTGCTATGCCTTGCAAGAGGAAAACTGCCTCTTCTCTGGCGACCATATTATGGGTTGGTCGACAACGGTCATTAGCCCACCAGATGGCGATATGGACGCCTATTTGAACAGCCTTGAAAAGATTGCTGCGCGGCAGTTTACCACCATTTGGCCAACACACGGCCCGCCTATTACCGACCCTGCGCCCTTTGTGGCCGCCTATCGGGATCACCGGTTGGATCGGGAAGATCAAATCCTTGCTTGCTTGGCCTCAGGGCATAATAAAGTGAAAGACATGGTGCCAGTCATGTATGCTGCGGTCGATCAAAGACTGTGGCCGGCAGCATGCCACTCCGTCATGGCGCACATGAGCCGCCTGGTAAAAATCGGGCGCGTCAGTTGTGACGGCGAGCCTAATATGGATGCGCGCTTCCAATTAGCCTGATGAGGTTAGAAATCGGGAATGGTTCGCTTTTCGCCCTTAGGATGGACGATCACCAAGGTCTGACGGTCATATTCTAAATTGGCCTGTAGTTCGCGCAACTTATCTTCTTCACCAGCCAAGATATTGGTATAGCGCCATTTTGTGCCATCGTGGAAAACCACGTAACCGCACACATTGGTCACACATTCAGGCTTTTTGACCAATTCTCCATAGCCTTCCACCAATGGCGGGTTTCGCTCATCAAACTTCTGAGCACGGACCCTGAAACCCCAGACGATCACCACATCAACCGGGCGGTCTGAGGCTGTCCGAGTCGAGGAAGCGCCCGTCGTGGGTGTTTCAGCCGCTTCGCTTACAGCAGTCGAACTTGTTGCGGCCTTGCTAGCAGTTGCCGCAAAGCTGTCTGTCGTCACGCTAAAAATGGTGGCCGTAAGGACTGCCGCACACATAAGAGAGGTGATTTTCATGGGTTGCCTGATCCCACCAAGTGCCAGATGAGTCAATTACCAATGTGTAATTTGGGGCGTCTGGCCGTTTGTGTGCGAACCGTCCAGATGATTTCCCCTAGCCGTTGCACATCACTTCAGCAACGGAACGCCGTGCTTGCACTTGTGTGTAGGAATGCCATGATAGTCCGAAATACAAAGCGCACATGCCGCACTGAAAAATAAATCTGGGGGAAACGATGAGCAAATGGAAGATTGCAGCAGCAAGTGCTGCGGT
Source organism: Alphaproteobacteria bacterium (assembly GCA_027485915.1). Classification (GTDB taxonomy): domain Bacteria; phylum Pseudomonadota; class Alphaproteobacteria; order Caulobacterales; family Aquidulcibacteraceae; genus Aquidulcibacter. Next base: position 54,577 of record JAIXQA010000028.1, read on the forward strand.
GCTTTTGGCGGGTGCCTTTGTCGGCCTTAAATTCTTCCCCATCCAGATCGCAGCGGCTGTCGACAAAATTCGAAATCCAGTCGCGCCCACCCAAAGTGTCGTTTGGGAAAAAGGTCCAACTGCGCCGCTAGCAGGTCAGCGTCCGCCCAATATCATCCTAATCGTAGCCGATGATTTGGGGATTAATGATCTGACTTCCACCGGTAAAGGCGTTGCCAACGGGCTTGTCCCCACGCCCAATATTGATGCGCTGGCCAAAGAAGGTGCACAATTCAATGTGGGCTATGCAGGCAATGCCACCTGCTCCCCTTCCCGTGCCGCCTTAATGACAGGGCGCTACCCCGCCAGATTCGGCTTTGAGTTTACAGCCGTCCCCAAGGCCTTTGCGCGCAATTTGGGCGTGCCTGTTGAAGGCCGATTGCATCAGCCGATCTATCATGCCGAGCGCGAAGCCGAGATGCCGACTATGGAAAACATGGGTGTTCCCGCAGACCAGATCACCATCGCTGAGCTACTCAAGGGCAAAGGCTATCGAACTTTGCATGTTGGCAAATGGCATTTGGGTGAAGCGCCTAAATTGCGGCCAGAAGCCCAAGGCTTTGATGAGAGCTTGGGATTTATGTTTGGTGCTGGCAAGTTTCTGCCAGATAATCATCCAGACGTTGTCAATGCCAAGCTACCGTTTGATCCGATTGACCGTTTTCTATGGATCTTTGGCACGGATGCTGTTCAGAAAGATGGCGGCCAAAGATTCCACGTCGGCGAATATATGACCGACTATTTTACCCATCAAGCCGTTGCCGCGATCGAAGCCAATGCCAACCGGCCCTTCTTCCTTTATCTTGCCTACAATGCGCCCCATACGCCATTGCAGGCCAAGCGTGAAGACTTTGACGCTCTATCCGGGATTAAGGATCACAATACGCGCGTATATGGGGCGATGATCCGAGCCTTAGATCGCGGTGTTGGCGAAGTGCTTGCGGCCCTCAAGAAGAATGGCTTGGATGATAACACACTGATTGTGTTTACCAGCGATAATGGCGGGGCGTGGTATGTTGGCCTGCCAGACATCAACCAGCCCTATCGCGGATGGAAAGCAACCTTCTTTGAAGGCGGGATACGGGTGCCCTATTTCATGCGCTGGCCCGGTAGGATTGAGGCCGGTCAAAAGCTGGTCATGCCCGCGCACCATCTTGATTTTTATGGCACGGCAGCCGCAATCGCCGGCGCGCAAGTCCCCCAAGATCGCAAGATGGACACGGTCAATCTGATGCCATTCCTGACGGGCACCCCCCAACTGTCCGAGCGGACCTTGTTTTGGCGTTCCGGCGCATACCGAGTTGTGCGTCAGGGGGATTGGAAACTGCAGGTCGCCGAAAATCCGAATAAGGCTTGGCTGTTTAACTTGGCGACTGACCCAACCGAGCGAAAAAACTTGGCAGAGTCCGCCCCCAAGCGTGTAGCGGCCATGAAGGCCTTGCTACAGGCCCACGACGGCGAAATGCCCAAACCCTTGTGGCCAGCCTTGGTCGAAGATGCCATCCGCATCGATGTGCCCCTAAACGCATCTTGGAAGCCCGATCAGGAATATGTCTATTGGGCGAATTGAGGTTGTGCGGGCCACGTCCTAAAATGCTATTTGGACAGGAAAGCGGCGCTCAAACCATGCGGCTCTCGCGAACTGATTTTCGCTTTGAACAACCTTTGTCATACGCCACGTTGAGGCTTTGGCTTTGTGCGAATTTGCGCGCGGGAGGAGAATTGCCGGACGGCTTCAAGGTGGGCGACGCAAGGCTTAGAGCCGATCTCAGTCGAAGAAGCCCTCAAGCTTGACTTGCTTCGGATGTGACAGCTCCCACCGCCCACATCACCCCTTCACTGCGGCCAGCAAGGCCTCGATGCGCTTGGCATTCGCACCCAGATCAGAGATGCCGACACGGCTGACCGAGCGCATATCGACAGCAGAGCCGGTGCCGTCTGGGGTTACGACCAGAACCACATCATCCTTAAAGCCGAACCAAAAGCTCTCCACGCTTGCCTCCAGCCGGAGCTTTGCGGGATCTTGTGTCACGAGCGTCCACCCCTTGGCTTTCATGGCAGCCTCTGCCTTTTTGTACGCCTCTGCGGGCGGAGTGGTGGCAAGTTTAAGCGTTTTGATTGCGGGATAGGCTTCGGCTTGGATATCATCCAAAGCCCGGCCAGACCAAGGCGAGAGGCGGGCCTTGTTGAAGGGCACGGTTGCATCCTTGGGGGCGATAATCGGATTCGACTTGGGCCCACGCGCTGCCATGACGGTTGGTGAGAACGTTAGGGGCGCCGCGGTATTGGTTGAGATGTCATGGATAGGAGGGACGGCGCGCGCCGCAGAAATCGCTGAAAACGCCATACCGGCTGCGCCCAGTGCAACCACCCACATAAAACCCAAAGCGGCAAACCCGGCGCGCGGTTTAATGAAGACCACCAAGAGACTGGTGATAAAGGTTAAGACGATTAAGACGCCGATCAAGGGTACGCCCATACCGCCAATCATCTTCACAAGACCGATGGTCCAGGGCCAAAGGCCAAACTTGGTACCCAGCGCTGCCACCATAAACCAGATGGGCACGAAAATGGCCAAAGCGACGCCAATCATCAAAACGACGCTGCGCGCTTTTGTGAAACGAGATTGTGCCTCGGCCATCTTACTCTCCCCGAAATAGAAAAGGCCGCTTAGGCAGCGGCCTAGTGCACCTACGTTAGAGTGCCCCTGATCCGAGGTAAAGGCATGTTGGGCCAGAACTCAGTCTGTTCTGGCCCATCTAACTGTGATTACGATGCTTTTGCAGTTGGCAGATCGTAATTTGCAAAGGTTTCACGCAAGGCCAACTTGTTGATCTTGCCAGTCGCACCCAGTGGGATCGCTTCAACAAATTGAACGTCGTCTGGCATCCACCATTTGGCGATTTTGCCATCGAGGTAGGCAAGCACTTCTTCCTTGGTGGGGGCAGCACCTTTGGCGGGTTCAATGATCAGCAAAGGACGCTCATCCCACTTGGGATGATATTTGCCAATTACGGCTGCAACGGCCACACCGGGTGCACCCACCGCGACGTTTTCGACATCGATGGAGCTGATCCACTCGCCGCCCGACTTGATCACGTCCTTGGCGCGGTCTGTGATCTGCATGAAGCCGGCTTGGTCAATCGTTGCCACGTCGCCCGTGTCAAAGAAGCCATCCTTGTCAAGGACATTGCCGCCCTCACCTTTGAAATAGCCAGCTGCAATGGCGGCACCACGCACCACAAGATTGCCGAAGGTTTCACCGTCCCGAGGGGCTTCAACGCCTTCGCGCAAGATCTTGATTTCAACACCAAATGGTGGACGACCTTGTTTCAGCTTGGTCTTGATCTTTTCGTCATGGGTCATGTTGTCTGCATCGGGGCCGAGCGAACCCAGAGTGCCCAGGGGCGAGGTTTCTGTCATGCCCCAAGCGTGAAGGACTTCGACGCCATATTTTTCCTCAAACAGACGCATGATGCGCTCTGGGACGGCGGAACCACCAATAGCGACTTTCTTCAGCGTGGAGAGCTTGGAATTGGTGGATTCCAAATGCTGCAACAGCATCATCCAAACGGTTGGAACCGCCGCCGAGAAGGTCACGCTTTCGGTTTCCAGCAATTCATAGATGGAGGCACCATCCATCTTTGCGCCTGGCATCACCATTTTCGCGCCAGCAGCTGGAGCCGACAGAGCCACACCCCACGCATTGGCGTGGAACATAGGCACCACGGGCAAGATCACGTCGCGGGCACCAAGGCCCATGACGTCCTTCTGCATGGTCAAAAGCGTGTGCAGCACGTTGGAGCGGTGCGAATAGAGCACGCCCTTTGGATTGCCAGTCGTGCCCGAGGTGTAGCACAGGCCAGCAGCGGTGTTTTCGTCAAACCCGCCCCACTTGGCTTCGGCGCTATGGCCTTCAATCCAAGTTTCATAGTCGATTGCGCCTTTCAAGCTGCAGGCCGGCATGTGATCCTTATCGGTCAAGACCACATAGCGGGTCACCGGGCTCAACTTATCCTTCAGAGCCTCTAGAATGGGCAGGAAGGTCAAGTCGGTGAAGATGATCTTATCTTCGGCATGATTGACGATATAAACCAATTGCTCGGGGAACAGGCGTGGGTTCAAGGTGTGCAGGACTACGCCCAAGCCCATCGCGCCATACCAAACTTCCATGTGGCGGCCAGAGTTCCACGCCAAGGTCGCAACGCGATCACCCAGCTTGATCCCTTCGGCCAAAAGCGCATTGGAGACCTTCTTCGCGCGGGTATTGATGTCGCTATAAGTGGTGCGAACGATTGGCCCCTCAACCGAGCGGGTCACGACTTCACGGCGACCGTGATTGATCGCGGCATGATCCATGATCTTATCGACGGTCAGTGGCCAATTTTGCATTAAACCGAGCATGAGTATCTCCCAAATTTTTGGCTGGCCGATATACGGCATGTGCGCCGGCCAATTCCGTGAAACGGCCGATTTTGGCCCTTCCTAAGGCTTGAAGCGCCCACGTCAACTAGGCAGGGGCCAGCGCATCATCACAAGGCTGTTGATTAGGCTGGCAAAGGAAGCCTAAGGCAGCAGCGACAGGCTCTTGCCAACGACGCGGTCAACCATGCGCGGAGGCAGGAAACGGGCGAGCCACCAATTCACAAGCTTATTGGGCACGGGCGCGTAGCGGGTTTTGGGATTGGCGGTCGTGAGTGCCTCTTCCACCAAATTGGCAACCACGCTGACTTCAAGGCCTTCTTGGTCCATGGCCGCCAAGGATTGGGTGAGGCGCTCTAAAGGCTTGCCCCAGATCGTGTCATTATATTTGTTGCCCCCGGCTGCCGCTCCCTTCTCCCAAATCGGCGTCTTCACGGCACCGGGGCCCACAACAATTACATCAATGCCAACCAACAAAAGCTCCCGCCGGAGGCTGTCGGAGAAACCTTCAACGGCGTGTTTGGCCGCAACATAAGCGGCGGTGAACGGATAGCCGAATTTGCCCGAGACCGATGTGATATTCAGAATTCTGCCCTTGGGTCCTGTCCGGGTTGGATCCGCGCCCAAGAGCGGCGCAAATACGCGGCAACAGCGCACCACGCCCATGAAATTGATGTTCATGACCTGCTCAATCTCGCCCAAGGGTTGGATTAAGGCAGGCCCGGGCAGTGCAATCCCGGCATTGTTCACAAGGCCCGCCAAGGTGCGCCCTGCAAGAGCGTCACCAATGGTCAAAGCGGCGGCTTCGATGGCAGCCATGTCTGAGACGTCAAACAAGACAGCCCGGCCATTGGCCCCAAAAGCGGCATTCAAGGCGTCGGCATCGGCCTGTTTACGAACCGAAGCAAAGACATAATGGCCCTGGGCCACCAGACGGTCAGCAATAGCTCGACCAATACCGGTCGAAGCCCCTGTGACCAGAAAGGCCTTTTGATCTGCGCGCATAAGTGCCACTTTCTGAAACGAAGCGAAGTTAAATCGCTCTACGGATAGAGCTTCGAAGTGGACCATGGTGCCGTGGCATCGGTCCGCATAAACTCTAAACGATCATGCAAGCGAAATGGACGGTCGCGCCAGAATTCAATGCGTGTGGGGATCAGGCGGAAGCCTGACCAGAAGTCCGGACGGGGAACCTCACCAATCCCAAACTTCAAGGCATAGCTCGCCACATTTTTCTCCAACGCAAAGCGGTCCTCTAACGGGCGCGATTGCGCACTTGCCCAAGCGCCGATCCGGCTGTCGCGGGCGCGGGAGGCAAAATAGGCATCAGCTTCTTCTTGGCTGACAGCGGCAATCGCGCCCCGTACGCGGACTTGCCGACGTAGGCTCTTCCAATGAAAGCAGAGCGCGGCTTGGGGATTTTCAGCCAATTGCTGGCCCTTATAGCTTTCCAGATTGGTATAAAAAACAAATCCTTGCTGGTCAAAATCCTTCAAAAGCACCATGCGCACGTCCGGCAGGCCCGTCGTGTCGGCGGTCGACAATGCCATCGCATTGGGATCATTTATCTCCTTTTCCTTGGCCTCTTTCAGCCATGTGCCAAACAGCTCAAATGGGTCAGAATCAGGGTCGAGCATAGGCACGGTATCGACAGCTGCGGCTTGATACTCGGCCTCAGACGGGGTCGGGGGGATCAGGGTGTTGGAGGTCATGCCGCCAATGTAGTGCACGGCCCCCCTTTCGCCAACTCGCGGCCTCAAATGGACCTCACGGGGACTTGAAAAAATGCACCGCCTTGCCTGCAAAAACCAATGGGCAAAAAGTGAAATTTAACGACTGAGTTTACACGCCGTTAACCGTGCCGAGACGATGGTCTGCGCCATGTCTTCACCCTATGCCATCCTCGGGCTAGAGCCCAATGCTGATCCCCGCGCCGCCAAGGCTGCGTTTCATGCTGTCGCCAAAGCGTGCCATCCAGACGTCAATTCTGACCCACAAGCACGACAGCGTTTCGAGGAGGCCCGGGAAGCGTATCGGGTGATCACGCTCGGTGCCGCCTCGGCCGACATTGGCCGTGTTGGCAGCCCGCGCGCTGGCCGCATGACCGAAATTGACTTGGAAGTTTCTGTTTGGATCGCGGCTCGTGGCGGCTCTGTCAAAGGCTCCTGCCCGCTAGGGAAAGCCAGCGTCCGCGTGCCAGCCGGTGCCCGCTCCGGAGACCGCATTATCGCCCGCATCGGCAAGACCGATGTTGCTTGCGTCATTCGGATTGAAGATACAGACGGCTTTGAGATTGATGGCGGCAATATCGTGACCACGCTAACCCTATCAGCAGCCCAAGCTAAATCTGGCGGTGGGGTTGAGATCGAAACACCCATGGGTCGTTTACGCCTGAATGTGCCAAAAGATAGTCAGGATGGCGACCGCCTGTTGGTTGCTGGCCGCGGCCTGCCGGCCACCAATGGCCGCCCTGCTGGCGACCTCTACCTCGATGTCGAAATCATTGAAACGATGACGGACCGTGCGGTCGCAGCTTTAGACAAAATCCTCGCCAAAGCCCGTCGCCCGCGGGCTGGCGGTGGCCTATTTGGTCAAGATCAAGTCGCCTAAGGGCGCGCTAGACCGGCTTCAAAAAGAATACTTCGGCTGCGCCATAGCTGCGGCTATCAATCGTTTCAAAGCCCTCAGCTTGAAGCGGGACCTCGCCTCGACCGCGCTCCAGCATGATGAGCGCTTGATCAGGCAACCACCCCTGCCGCAAGCCTTTCAGTGCTGCCAAATCAAAGCCCTTGGCATAGGGCGGGTCGAGAAACACCAGATCAAATGGGCCATTGGCTGAAGCCGGCATCGCCCCCAAATCCGTCGCATCGCGCTTCCAGACCCGGCTGATGCCTTGGGCCGAACAAGCCTCAATATTGGTTGCGAGAGCCGCCCTCGCCGCAGGGTCGGTATCGACGAACAAACAGTGCCCCGCGCCGCGTGATAAGGCCTCCAAGCCCAGCCCGCCTGTTCCGGCAAATAAATCCAGCACTTTCGCCCCCGCCAAGCCGGGCGACCATGGTGCATGCTCTAGGATATTGAAAATAGCTTGACGCGCCCGATCCGAGGTGGGCCGTGTTGCGTCGCCTAGGGGCGCGACCAGCGCTTTTCCCTTCCACCGCCCTGAAACAATTCGCATCAATCTGGCCTCTAAGTCGTCTTGGCCAAATGGCGATCAAGCTTTTCGTGCAATTGAGCAAGATGTTGACGCAGCAAAGCAATTTCATGCTCTGATTTCACATTGACCTCGTAATCCATACGTGTCGTCAGGCGATCTTTCTCAGCCTGACGGTTCTGGGCCATCATGATGATGGGCGCTTGGATGGCTGCCAACATCGATAGGATCAGGTTCAAGAAAATGAACGGATAGGGGTCAAAGCGGGCTTGGCCGTGTAAGATGACCAAGTTCAGCATCGCCCAGATGAACAGAAAAATACCAAAACTGATCACAAAGCCCCAAGAGCCGCCGACCTCGGCGACCCGGTCTGCGAGCCTCTGGCCAAAGGTGGTTTGCAACTCGAATGCTTCGTTTGCATCCTGCGTGCTGTGAACCCGGTGCGCAATCGCGCAAACCAGGGCTTGGTCCTTCGCAGAAAGTCGTGCAAATCCACCCTCTTCGAGAAGGATTTGACCCAGCATATGCGCCTGACTAGGGGGCAGATCAGCAGGAACTGTCGCTGATGTGTAAGTTTCAGTCATGTTAAGGCCTCCAAATCAGCCTAATCATCTCTATATGACAAAGATGCGAACCACAATTTTTTAGGATCGGTCCCATGGCAGCAGTCACTATCTATACCAAGTATTTTTGCCCCTATTGCGAGCGGGCCATAGCTCTCTTGGAAAAGAAGGGGGCCGATATCACTAATATCGAGGCCGCTTCCAACCCGGAGGTCCGTGCCAAGATGAATGAATTATCGGGGCGCAACACGTTTCCGCAGATCTTCATCGGCGGAACCCATATTGGCGGCTGCGATGACTTGATGGCACTGGAGGCCAAAGGCGGCCTCGATCCACTCTTGAGCGCCTAGCCTTGGTTAAGGTCGCGCTCCTCCAATTGCGCACGCCGGCACGCTTGGATGCGGCGCGCGCGCAGCTTGAGCCCTTGTTGACCCGCGCCGCTAAAGCCGGGGCCAAGCTGATCGTCACACCGGAAGGCACCAATATTCTTCAGCGCGACCGCGCCCGCTTTGATGAAGCGGCCCTCTTTGAAGATGAGCCAGAGGCGCTGGATTGGTATGGCGAACAGGCCAAGGCCTATGGCGTGCATCTGCTGATCGGCTCGGCCCTATTAAAACGGCGCAGCGGCAAAGCAGCCAATCGCAGCCATTTGTTTGGCCCGGACGGCAGCCTTTTAGCCACTTATGACAAAATCCACCTATTCGATGTGAACTTGGGTGCGGGGCAAGAAACGCGCGAAAGCCATGCCTATGAGCCGGGCGACAAAGCAGTCGTGGTGGAGACAGACTTTGGCACGTTGGGCCTGACGATTTGCTATGATGTGCGCTTCCCGCATTTGTATCGGGACTTGGCGAAAGCCGGTGCCCAAATTATCGCGGTTCCCGCAGCCTTTACCGCCCCTACCGGAAAAGCGCATTGGCATGTGTTGCTGCGCGCCCGCGCGATTGAGACCGGGGCCTTCATTCTGGCCGCCGCCCAAGGTGGTAATCACGAAGATGGCCGCGCCACTTTTGGCCATAGTCTGATTATTTCCCCATGGGGCGAAATCATTGGTGAACTTCCGCACGATAATCTGGGCGTGTTGTTTGCCGAACTCGATCTTGAGCGCGTCAGCAGCGCCCGTGAAAGAATTCCCTGTTTGACCCATGACCGTGACTATCAAAGCCCATGATTAAATATGCGCTTCGCTGCGATCAGGCCCATGATTGGGAGGCCTGGTTTGATTCCATCTCAGGCTATGAGGCTCAAGTCGAGCGTGGCTTGGTTGAATGCCCTTTGTGTGGCTCAAAGGCCGTTGAAAAAGCGCCAATGGCCCCGGCCGTCCTGTCGTCAAAATCAGACCGCCCTGCCCCACCCGCCGCTGCGGACGTCCCTGTGCCGCTGGCCAATGGTCCCGATACATTAAGCTTGCCAGAGCCCGTCAAAGCCTTCTTCCAAGGCTGGAAGGAACATATCGAGAAGAATTATGATTATGTCGGCGACGCCTTTGCGAAAGAAGTGCGCGCCATGCATGAGGGCGAGACAGAAGAGCGTCTCGTCTATGGCCAAGCGACGGCCGAAGAAGCCAAAGAGCTGATTGAAGACGGCATTTCCGTCGCACCATTGCCTGCACTTGCAACTCCAAAGCCCGTCCGCGGGTATCATTGAGGCACACAAGACATTGGCTGTGGGTGGAACCCCCTCAGCGATTGACACTCAAGCCCATGTGTCTGACTTTCCATTTTTCGGAGTGGGAGGCTGGGCATGAATCGTCGCGATCTATTGACACTTGGGTCGGCGAGCCTCGTGGGCGCGCCGGTATTCGCCGCCACCGCCTCAACCGGCACCATTTTAACGGGCGGCCCAATCTATTCAGGCGTGGCAGGCCAAAGCCCCGCGCAGGCGATTGCGATTGAGGGTAGTCGAATTGTGGCTATCGGCAACTTGCGCACGGTTCGCACCGCCCTGCCACGTGCCAAAGAGATTGACCTAGCTGGCGCAGCCGCGCTACCGGGCCTCGTCGACAGCCACGCCCATATGACGGGCATTGGCTTGCGCGAAATGACGTTGAACCTCGATAGCGTCAAATCCATTGCAGAGCTTCAGGCCAAGCTCGCCACTTGGGCGGCACAGAACCCGACAGGACCAATTGCTGGGCGCGGCTGGATTGAAACCCATTGGCCCGAAGGCCGCTTCCCGACCCGCCAAGATGTCGACGCCATCGTGCCTGACAGGCCCTTGTTGCTGGGTCGTTCTGATGGCCATGCCGCTTTGGCCAACAGCGCCTTACTAAAGCTCGCTGGGATTGATGCGAGCACGCAAAGCCCTCCCGGCGGGCAAATCTTGAAAGATGCCTCCGGTGAGCCGACGGGTATGTTGATCGACAATGCACAGGCCCTTGTTGAAAGCCGGATGCCGACGGCAACCCCGGACATGATCCGCCAAGCCCTAATCAAAGCCGACCGCCTTTATGGCTCACGCGGTTGGACGGGCCTGCACAACATGAGCGTGTCGGGTGAGGATTTGATTGCGCTGAAAGCCCTTGCTTTGTCGGGTGAGGTGCAATTGCGGGTCGATAATTATCTCGACATTCCCTTTGCGACCGACGTCTTGGCGCGCGGCCCCAGTGTCGACGCCACCGGCCGGATCAGCACACGCGGGGTAAAGATCTATTCTGATGGCGCTTTGGGCTCTCGCGGGGCGGCCCTGCTTGCACCCTATGCCGATGCGCCAGATTCCGAAGGCCTGTTGTTGACACCAGAAGCGCAAGTGTTGGCTGTGCTGGAGCGGGCCAAGAAGTCCGGCGCACAAGTGGCCATGCATGCCATTGGCGACCGCGGCAACCGCCAAAGTCTCGACTGGTTTGAACGTGTGCTCGGCCATGCCAAAACCAATCGACGCTGGCGGATTGAGCATGCGCAAGTGGTCTCGCCACCCGATATGCCACGATTTGCGAAATTGGGCGTGATCGCCTCTATGCAACCGTCCCACGCCATTGGCGATTTGTTCTTTGCCCCAGCGCGTTTGGGTCCAGACCGCCTCAAAGGGGCCTATGCTTGGACAAGCCTACTGAAGACGGGTGCGGTGGTGTGCGGCGGCTCTGATGCGCCGGTTGAGCAAGGCGATCCGCGCATCGAGTTTTACGCAGCCATCTATCGCCATGCGCTCAATGGTTATGTTGGCCCAGATTGGGGCTTGGAAGAGCGAGTATCCCGTCAGCAAGCTCTCAGCATGTTCACGCGTTCTGCCGCTTATGCCGTGGGGGCAGAGCGCAGCCGTGGCACCTTAGCTGTTGGCCAAGCAGCCAGCATTAGCGTCTTCTCGCGCGACTTCATGACCGTCAAACCGGCGGACATCCTCGACGCCAAAACCGTCCTCACCATGGTCGACGGCAAGATTGTGTATGAGGGGTAGGGCTGGGTTAGTCGTCGGCGCTGTTCAGATAATTCATTAAGTCGTCGACGCGCTCAAAGCGCTTGCCTTTCCCGGCTCGCGCCTCATCCATGGCTGCTTGCGTAGCCTGATTTGGGACCTTTACGTCAAAAGGCAAAGCGCGTTCAGCTGCGACCCGCACCAACATCATGCGGATGGCGTCGGAAACCGACAGGCCCATTTTTTCGAGAACTTCTGTCGCTTCTTGCTTCAGGTCTGCGCTGATGCGCGCCCGCACAACTTGATCGCTAGCCATGATTAACATCCAACTGGATATTTGTAGCTACAATTTAGCTACAAATATCGTAGAGGCCAGTGAGTTTGATGCTGCTTTAGGCAGCTTCTAAACTCGCGTCGCCAAAACTGCGACTTGGCAATCGGCTTTGTTACTTTATAGTAAATTCAATGGCTGGTCGTCTTTGCTGAATGGGCTTTGCAGTCCTCCCACGACGCTCGAGCTGCTGGTTCATTGAGGGAAGCGTCTCAAAATGCGGGGGATCATTCCCACAACGCGTTTCAAGAAAGACTATAAACGGGAAATCAAGACGGACGGAAAAGTCGAGGCCTTGGTTGCCCAAGTGATTACTTGGCTTGCACTGGATGAAAAACTTCCCAATCGATATATGGACCATAATCTGAGTGGCACATGGAAGGGATTTCGCGAGTGCCATATGAAGCCCGACTTCCTGCTTATTTATCAAAAGACCGATGAAGGAGAACTTCATCGCGTTCGGCTTGGTTCACACAGCCCACTCTTCTAATGCCCACCCCCTGCAATCCATCCCGTCAGCCACTTGGCGTTGAGGCCATGGCTGCCTATAGATTTGGCAACACAATTCTAAGCGGCACGTCAGGTGCCTGGACGGGAAGTTATGGCTAGCGTTAACGACATTCGGACCGCGTTTTTGGACTTTTTCAAATCCAAGGGTCATACAATCATGGCCTCGAGCCCGTTGGTGCCGCATAATGACCCGACCTTGATGTTCACAAATGCCGGCATGGTGCAGTTCAAAAACGTATTCACGGGGGCCGAAAACCCACCCCAACCGCCGCGTGCGGTGACAAGTCAAAAGTGCGTCCGTGCTGGCGGTAAGCACAATGACCTCGACAATGTCGGCTATACGGCGCGCCACCATACTTTCTTTGAAATGCTGGGCAATTTCTCGTTCGGCGACTATTTTAAGGAAGACGCAATCAGCCATGCATGGGAATTACTGACCAAGGACTTTGGCATTGATAAGTCAAAGTTGATTGTCACCGTCTATCACACCGATGACGAAGCCCGTGCCCTGTGGCGCAAGATTGCTGGCCTCAGCGATGATCGCATCATCTCCATCCCCACCAGCGATAACTTCTGGTCAATGGGCGATACGGGCCCCTGCGGCCCTTGCAGCGAAATCTTCTATGATCATGGCGACCATATATGGGGCGGCGTGCCAGGCAGCGCGGAAGAAGATGGCGATCGCTGGATTGAGATCTGGAACCTGGTCTTCATGCAGTTTGAGCGCCATGCCGATGGCAGCCAAACCAGTCTGCCCAAGCCCAGCATCGATACCGGCATGGGGCTAGAGCGGGTTTCTGCGGTGCTGCAGGGCGTGCACGACAATTATGACATCGACCTGTTCAAGACCTTGATCGCCGCATCTGAAAACCTGACCGGCGTAAAGGCCGAAGGCGATAAGCGCGCCAGCCACCGCGTGATTGCCGACCATATTCGCGCGTCCAGCTTCCTGATCGCCGATGGCGTGACACCATCCAATGAAGGACGCGGCTATGTGCTGCGCCGTATCATGCGCCGTGCCATGCGCCACGCGCACATGCTGGGTGCCAGTGAGCCGTTGCTGCACCGTTTGGCCCCTGTCTTGATCCAAGAAATGGGCGGCGCTTATTCAGAGCTGCGCCGCGCAGAGGCCTTCATCACCTCGACCCTCGAACAAGAGGAGGTGCGCTTCCGCCGTACTTTGGGTCGCGGTCTGTCCTTGCTCGAGGAAGAAAGCGCGGGCCTGTCCAAAGGCCAAGAATTGTCGGGCAAGGCTGCCTTCCAGCTCTACGACACCTATGGCTTCCCCGTAGATTTGACCCAAGACGTGCTGCGCGCACGCGGGATCGGCGTGGATATGGCAGGCTTTACTGCCGCGATGGACGAGCAAAAAGCTTTGGCGCGGGCCGCTTGGGCTGGCAGCGGCGAAGCGGGCACCGATGCCATTTGGCTGACCTTGAAGGATGAGCAGGGTGGCAGCGAATTCTTAGGCTATAGCCAAAGCGAAGCCAGTGGCCAATTGGCCGCCATCATTGTGGGTGGTGCTAAAGTTGACTCGCTGGCCACAGGCGAAAGCGGCGAGCTCGTCTTCAACCAAACCCCTTTCTATGCCGAAAGCGGTGGCCAAGCAGGCGATCACGGCGTGATCCGCTTTGATAATGGAGCGGTGTTCGAAGTCGAAGACACCTTAAAGCGCGCCGGGGCCATCCATGGCCACAAGGGCAAACTGGTAGAAGGTGCGATCAGAGTGGGCGATGCGGCTTTATTGTCCATCGATACCGGCCGCCGAAATGCCATCCGCGCCAACCATAGCGCTACGCACTTGATGCACGCTGCGTTGCAGAACGTCTTGGGCCCACATGTGACGCAAAAGGGCTCTCTGGTGGAAGCTGACCGTTTGCGCTTTGACTTTGCTCATGGCGCGGGGCTCTCGCGGGCTGAGATTGATGCCATTGAGGCAGAGGTCAATGCCGTTGTGCGGCAGAATACCGAAGCCTCCACGCGCTTGATGACGCCAGATGAAGCCATTGCAGAAGGTGCCATGGCGCTGTTTGGTGAAAAATATGGCGATGAAGTGCGCGTGCTGGCCATGGGTCGCAAGCTTAACCACGCGCCCAAATCCTATTCAGTCGAATTGTGCGGCGGAACCCATGTCAGCCGTACAGGCGATATTGGTAGCTTTGTGATCGTCTCAGAAGGGGCGGTCGCCGCAGGTGTGCGCCGGATCGAAGCCGCCACCGGCCAAGCTGCGCTGGATCATCTGAAAGCCGAAGCTGCCATTGCGCGCGCGGCGGCCGAGCCGTTGAAAGCCCAATTGCCCGACCTGCCCGCGCGGATTGAGGCGATGATTGCCGACCGCAAGCGGCTGGAAAAAGAATTGACCGATGCCAAACAAAAGCTTGCCTTGGGTGGCGGCGGTGGCGCTGCGGCTGCGATTGAAGAGATCAACGGTATAAAGCTCGATGCCCGCGTTCTTGATGGCATTGGGGCAAAGGATTTGCGCCCTATGGTCAATGAAGCGATCCAGAAACTGGGCAATGGCGTGGTCGCTTATGTCGCGGCAGCTGACGGTAAAGCCGCGATTGCGGTGGCAAGCACGGTGGCCAGTGTCAGCGCAGTCGATCTCGTCAAGGCCGCTGTGGCGGCCATGGGCGGCCAAGGCGGCGGCGGCAAGCCCGACTTTGCCCAAGGTGGCGCACCCACGGCAGATGCCGCTGCGGCTGGCCTAGAGGCCGTGAAAGCGGCCATGGCCAGCTAGATGAAATCGCTCGACTTTCTGATCCTCATCCCGACTGATCCTAACTACGTGCCGAGCGAAGCGCAGGCCGAAGCCGGAGCTGACGCGCTCGAGGCCCTGTTGCCGCGCGCACATGAAGTCACCTATGACATGTTTGATGATGTGCGCTTTATCGACGCCGGTGAAGCCTTTGAGGCCATCACCTGCCCGCTGTGTGGGAAAGACGCTCAAGGCTGGTGGGAAGGCGCGATGGATCAAGCGGCTGAGACCGAGTTTGAAGATTTGGCCGTCACGGCCAATTGCTGCGGCGGGGCGACCAATCTCAATGCCCTCACCTATCAACCCGCCGCCGCCTTTGGCCGCTTTACCTTGGTTGCCACCAATGCCGGCGTTGGTAATTTGGCGTCCGAGGCGCTTGTGCCGATTGAGGCCGCGCTTGACTGTCGCGTGCGGGTGGTGCGGCAGAAGGTTTAGGGATTGGTCCATACTAAAAATTTTCCCCAAATACCCGAATTGGCCCTTGCGCTTCTGGGTGGGCCACCACACATGCAGGGCATGACTGACGAACACGCCACCACCGCCCCGACCGATGCTCCCGCTTCAAACATGGGCTCCAACCCTGCCCGCTTTGCGAGCTTTGAGGAGTTTTATCCCTTTTATCTGTCTGAGCACCAAAATGTGATCAGCCGCCGCCTCCATATCGTGGGCACAGGCCTTGTGTGTCTGTGTTTGCTGATGGTTGTCCTGTGGGGCGTTGTCGGCGGCTTTCAATATTTGGTCGCAGCTCCCATCGTTGGCTATGGCTTTGCTTGGGTTGGCCATTTTTTCTTTGAGAAGAATAAACCAGCCACCTTCACCTATCCAGCGTGGAGC
Source organism: Alphaproteobacteria bacterium (assembly GCA_027485915.1). Taxonomy (GTDB): domain Bacteria; phylum Pseudomonadota; class Alphaproteobacteria; order Caulobacterales; family Aquidulcibacteraceae; genus Aquidulcibacter. Next base: position 70,536 of record JAIXQA010000028.1, read on the forward strand.
CTGATGGGCGACTTTAAAATGTTTGGCGAGACCATCACAGGCAAGCGCGCCTTCTAGGTAGCTTATCCGCAACGAGAGACGGCGCGGGGCAATCATCATGCATTGCCCCCCCGCCCAAGCATCCCTATTTTAGGGACATGTTGATTCTTCTCTCCCCCGCTAAAAACTTAAATTATGAGCCGGTCGAGCTAGAGCTTCCGGCAACCAAGCCGCGCTTAGAAGCCGATATTGCCGCGCTGGCCAAAGTAACAGCCAAGCTGAAGCGATCAGATATCGCCAAACTGATGCATTTGTCAGACAATTTGGCCGAGCTGAACTATCAGCGCTTTCAAGCCTTTGACCCCGCGCTTGAGGGGCCAGAGGTGTTGCAGGCAGTTCTTGCTTTCAATGGTGACGTCTATCAAGGCCTACAGTCACGCAATTTGAGCGCAGAAGACCTCAATTGGGCGCAAGATCATGTCCGCATCCTGTCTGGCCTCTATGGCCTATTGCGTCCGCTGGATGTGATTGCGCCTTACCGGTTGGAGATGGGCACGCGGCTGAAAACCAAGCGCGGAGAAAGCCTCTATGATTTTTGGGGCGACCGTCTGTCTAAGGCGATCAATGCCGATTTATCGGGCCAATCCACACCCACGGTCTTGAACCTCGCCTCCACCGAATATTTCAGTGCCGTCTCGAAAAAAGCTTTGAAAGCGCGGGTCATTACCGCAAACTTCAAAGAAGTTAAGGATGGCGAGGCCCGCGTCTTGAGCTTTTATGCCAAGCGGGCACGCGGCGCGATGGCGCGCTTTTGCATCGAAAATCGGATCACCGACCCTGAAGGCATCAAAGCTTTTGATCGGGATGGCTATCGCTTTGACGGGCCAAGCTCTAAGCCGGACAACTGGGTGTTCTCGCGCGAGCAACCTCCTGGCAAGGTGGGTTAACCCAGATGACCAAGCAAGCCCTCAATATCGCGTTGCAAGGTGGTGGCTCGCATGGGGCCTTTGCGTGGGGGATTTTGGATGCCCTATTGGAAGAGGGTCGGTTTGACATTGCTGCCATCACGGCGACGAGCGCCGGGGCGATGAATGCCGTTGTCTGCGCTCATGGGTTGCGGACGGGCGGCAATCAAGGCGCGCGCGACGCGCTGAACCGCTTTTGGGAAAAGATCAGCACCGCCCGCGGCCCTTTCAGCCCAGTCAGCCTGAACGCCATTCGCAAAGCCTTCGACCCGTTCGGCATCTTTAAGGCAGCAAGCTTTCAATGGTTTGATGCACTGACCAGTGTCGCCAGTCCCTATGAGTTTAATCCGTGGAATTTCAACCCGTTGCGCGATACTCTTCAGGATGTGGTTGACTTTGACGGGCTGGTGAAAAGTCCGCCATTCAAGCTGTTTATTGCCGCCACCAATGTGAAAAGCGGGCGGGCGAAAGTGTTTCGTACCCACGAAGTCAGTGTCGATGTGACCTTGGCTTCGGCATGTCTGCCCTATTTATTCCAAGCGGTTGAAGTGGACGGGGAAGCCTATTGGGATGGTGGCTATATGGCCAATCCAGCGCTGTGGCCCCTCTTTTACGAGGCAGGGCTCCCCGATGATGTGCTGCTATGCGCCCTCAACCCCCAGACGCTCGACACGGTGCCTAAGACCAGCGCAGCCATCATGGACCGGCTGAACGAGATCACCTTCAATGCCAGCCTAATTGCCGAATTGCGCGCGATAGCCTTTGTCCAGCGTTTACTGGAAGATGAGGAAATGGGCGACAAATTGAAAGAGCGCTATCGCGATGTTAAAGTCCATGCAATTAAGGCAGACGATGCACTGAAAGGCTTAGGGGCTGCGAGCAAATTCACGACCGACTGGGACTTTTTGACAGGCTTACGCGATCAAGGGCGGGCCGCGTGGCAGGCGTGGTCACATGCATGCGGGGCTGCTGTTGGCCATCACAGCACGGTTGATTTGGCGAAAGATTTCCTCGACCGTTGAACCCCAATTAAGCTGTCTTGTCGATAACCTCTTCGCCCTCACCCAAAACGCGGCCTTTGGTTTCGGGCAGAAAGGCAATGGCAATCAAAGCCAGGACTACTAAGGGCAGGATGGCGATTAAGGCATGGCCGAGCCCGCCTAAGACTGGAATTAGGAAGGCGACGAGGCTGCCGCCCAAGATTGCTCCGCTGCTTGCCCCAATCTCAGACGTGCCAGCAACCGTTGCCCTTGCCTTGGTAGGGATGAGTTCGGTCATGGTGGCGCGCAAGGCCACAGAAGCAGCAAACCACGCCATATAGCCAATGCTGAGAGCGCCCCCAACAAAGCCAAACGTGCTGTTGAGATAAACACCCGAAAGACCCAGTACGCAAATGAGCGTGGCAACCATCGCGACCGGTTTGCGGCCAAAACGATCGGCCAAACGCCCGCCGAGGAAGGTTCCGACTAGGCCGATGATGCCAGCGACGAAGGAGACCAAGGCAACTTGGCTTGGCTCCCACTTAGCGACGGATTGCAGATATTGCGAATTATAGGACAAGGCGGGCGAGATCGGCAGCCAGAAGAGGAAATAAGCAAGCCCGATCAGAATGACCGGGCGGCGGTTGGCGCGGATTAGCGCAAATTGATCGGCTTGATTGGCTTGTTTGGCCGCCACAAAGGCCGCGCTTTCCGGCAGGGCTAAACGCCAGATAATGGACAAAACCGCTGGTATCGCACCCGCAGCATACATCCAGCGCCACGCATCGGGCTGGTCGGCAAAATTGCCATAGACTGCTAATGCCAAACCGTCGCCCGACGCGCCAATTAGGGACAAGAGGCCTAACATCCAAGCGCGCGCCTGCGGCGGGGCCGCCTCGGCCAATAGCACCACGGCCAATAGCTCATCGACCATGGTGAACAGGCGCGTGAAAAAAAGGCCCGAGGCCAACATCACAGGGTTTTGCGCCACAGCCGTCAACAAAGCTGACGCGGAGAACCCGAGAATGGCCATCAAGAACAGTGGCTTTCGGCCAATCCTGTCGGCCATCAAGGTCAACATCACGGCCGGGATTGCGCCAACCTTGGCAATCGTGCCGATCAAGATAGAAGTCTGATCATCATAGCCAAAGGCTTGCTGAAACTGGGGCAAGGCAAGTGTAGAGAGCTGAAAGTCATATCGGCTGGCCATAAAGGCTGTGCCGACAACAAACAGCAAGAACCAGACGTCTTTTGTGATCTTGGGGCGGTCAGCATTAGCCGACGAATTAGGCTCTGGTGGTGCCACAGCACGCATCTGTTGTTCCCCAGTTTGTTCTCAGTATCAGGGCGTCTGCGCGCCTGATTTTTGCACCCAGAATCATCGCCCAACCTTAGCTTGGTTTCTAACCGGTTGTCTTCCCCCAAAGTCGTCCGACCACAGCGAAACTTAATCGATTGGCCGAAAGCACTCGGGGTCATCATGGCTAACCTTATTGACCCGATCGCTGACTTGGCGCGGCACCATCATGCCATCAGGAGGCGGTACCAAGAGCTGTTTGAGGGTGTCAGCGGGCGAGCTCGCGGTAAGCCATGTGCGCCAGTGTTCGGGGGCGATCACCACGGGGAAGCGGTCGTGCAACTCTTTAAAGCTCTCACGGGCGGCAGTGGTGACGATGCTCATAGAGAGGAGGAGTGCGCCGTCTTCATCTTTGGCGGCCTCCCACAAGCCAGCAAAGGCCACGGGTTCACCATCTGGCCGGGCGATAAAGTAAGGCGTGCGCAGCTTGCCATCGCGCTTCCACTCATAAAAGCCATCAGCTGGGACGAGGCAGCGTTTGCGGGCAAAGGCCGTGCGGTAGGTTGGTTTATCGGCCACGGTCTCGCCACGCGCATTAAACAAGGGCCCGGTTGGTGGGTCTTTGACCAACCAAGCAGGCCGTAGGCCCCATCGGGCTTGCAAGATACGGGTGTCGCCAGCCTGGCCAATCGCCACCATCGGGGCAAGCTGGGTGGGGGCCACATTCCAGCGTGGGGCAAAATTCGGCCGATCAGCCGACCCAAACAGGGTTGCCATCGCATCAGGTGGTAATGTTACAGCATATCGTCCACACATGGCTTCCATGCTAGCATAAAGTCATGACCCTGGAAGCCAAACCTGTCCCCATACCGGCGGTGGGCATTGTCTGTTTCAATGATGATGGCCACGTCCTATTAATCCGTCGCGGCAATCCTCCCCGGCAAGGCGAATGGTCGATGCCCGGCGGCAAGCTGGAATGGGGTGAAAAGGTGACGGACGCAGCATTGCGCGAATTGGCAGAAGAAACGGGCGTGACGGCAGAAATCATCAGCTTGATCGATGTGGTGGATGGCATCTTCACAAGCAGAACCATGGGCAATGTCACCCGTCATTATGTCTTGATCGACTATGTCGCCCGCTATCTCTCTGGGACTCTTGCCGCCGGTGATGACGCCAGCGAAGCACGCTTTGTTGCCCTAGAGACGTTAGAGACCTACGGATTGTGGGAGGAAACTACCCGAATCATTCATGCGGGTCACCTTTTATGGCGTGCCGCGCACACAAACGTCTAAGGGTTTCGCTCGCAAGCCTGATCATGCGGCCTATCGCCTTTTAAGCGCCACGAGAACTGGCGATAGCCCAAGGGCTTGTCAAAACGATAGTGCTTGCCAAACCAGGCATCAAAGTCCGGGTCTTCGCGCAAATAGGTCAAAGTATTGAAACTGACTAAGCGATTGGCAAAGACACGGCCATATTCTTCGATCACGACATCAGGCGGGCGACAGGTGAGGTCGGCGATATATTCCCGACGAACCCGGTCGAGCTCCATCTTGCGGAACGCTTCCTTTTTCGGGTCGGTCTGTGGTACTTCCAAGCCGACTAACATCCACATGCCATAGTGACGCGAAATAATTGGCCGCTCCAGAATGCGCACAATGTAGAAGGCGTGCTCTGGAGAGATAGACAACACGGCAATCCGGCTATCTTTAGGTTCATTATTCACAAATTTACGTAAGGTCGGAAAAACCGGCTGGCCTTTGGTTACCAAGACACGCTTGATCGGCTTATAGATGGCTTGGTGCGATAAAAACGCCAGTCCACATGCTGCGAGGGTAGCTACGACCCAGCGTCGCTCTGCCACCATTTTTGCACCAATGCTGACGACCAACATCAAGGACAGGCCTTGGGCGGCCAACATGTGATAACGCCAGCCCTTCATCTGCAGCCAAATTGCGAGCAACATCGCAGTAAGCGTAACCAAGAGGCCGAGGGTGAGCGAGCGCTTATCCCAAGCTAAAAGCGCCATGACAAAGGGGATAATCGCAAAACTCGTGGTGCCAAGGATGAATCCTAAGCGGCGACTGGGCGCGAGCTGCATGACGGGTCCGAAATTGGAATAGGCCACCATCACCATTGGGACAATTCGCGAGAAGAAGTCCTGCGCGAGGAAGATAAGCGCGATTGTGTAGAGGACCGCTGCCGCCGCCAGCCCTAACGTCTCAAAACGAATTGGCCGATAAGCACGGCGCAGTCGCGCTATCATACAGCCCTCGATCAGGAGCGGCACGAGCACAAACACGTGCTTTAGCGCAAATCCGTAAGCAGAAAAGCCTAAAGTGATTAAGAGGGCGGCCGAGGAAATCGGCTTGCCTTCCATGCGGGCAACAGCCAGCGCCGTCCACAGAACCGAAGCAACAAAGAATGCGTGTTCGCGCTGACCAGTCTCACCCAAGGGCAAAATTAAATAGGACACCGCCATAGCCAGCAAGAGGACCTGACGTTGCCCGGTTGGGATCAAATCACGTGTCAGGCTGTTGAAAGCCCAAATCGCCGTCACCGCCAAGCCTGTGACACCAACAGCCAAGACTTGATAAGGTGCAACCCCAAGGATTTTGCCGACATAATACCAAGGCAAGGCGGCCCAAAACCACAAAGGCGGATTTGTCTCAATGACATCTTGATAAATGACTTTGCCATGCGCCATTTGCTCGGCCACATAGAGCCGCCAGACAATATCGCCGGTCGGTGTCAGCTGCAGCATAGACCACAAGCCCACAACCAAAATCCCAGCCAAAACCAAGCTGAACAGCGCAGTTGTGGTTGATTTGGACCAGGTGCCCGACCGTGAGCCAGACAAGAGGGAAGTGGTAAGTGTCATGATCGACTTGCGTAAACGGGATGAAACTTTGGGATGGAAGAGCGCGCTTTAGCAGGTTCAATGCCAAGCTAGAACACAGATTACTGCGCAACTTCGATCAAATGGCCGTTTTTGTGAGCAAATATCCGCTTCTACCGCAGAGAATGCATAAAATTGCAGCTAAAGCTGACTTGTTAATCCACTGTCATCCACCCTTTGCTATGAGAAATTCGGTTAAGCCCATCCGTGATTTGGATGGTAGGGAGCCTGAGTGCATGGAACGTTCCGCCTATACTGAAATGGCAGCCATTGATGAAAATCATTGGTGGTACCGCGCCCGCCGACGCATCGTGGCAGAAATGATTACCCAGCATATTGCCAAACGCCCCAATTTGGCGATTGCAGAGATTGGCTGTGGCACAGGGTCAAATTTGCCTGTTCTGGCCCGTTTTGGCCAATTGACGGCTGTTGAGCCAGATGCGGACGCCCGCGCTTATGCTGCTACTCGAGCCGATGCCACCGTTTTGGAAGGCCGCTTGCCGGATGGTTTACCACTGGCTGAAAATAGCCTCGACCTTGCCGTCATGTTGGATGTGCTTGAGCATGTGGATGATGATGTTGCTGCTCTCAAAGCGGTAGCGAAAAAGCTAAAGCCAGACGCCCGGTTTTTGTTGACCGTGCCAGCGATGCCATCCTTATGGAGCCCCCATGATGATGAGCATCACCATAAGCGGCGCTACACCGCCCAAACCCTGCGTACCGCGATTGAAACGGCTGGCCTTAAAATCGAGATGATGAGCTATTTCAATACTTTACTTTTGCCCTTGGTTGCTGGTGTCCGTTGGATGAAAAATCTGACTGGCAGCAAGGAAGTCGATACGGGCATGCCCTCGGCTTGGCTAAACAAACTCTTGGAAGCCATATTTGCCTTTGAGCGCCATTTGATCGGTCGCCTACCTCTGCCCCTCGGCGTGTCGCTGGTTGTGATTGTTAAGGCTGCTTAGCAATACGCACGCAAGGTTCGGGAAGAGGCACTGCGCGGTTTAAGCGACGGATTGGGTAAGGGCCAATATCTTTCTCGGTCAGATAATGTGCGTCTAGCCAAGCCTTAAAGGCTGGGTCCTCTGTGAGATAAGCAATCGAGTCGAACCGGATGGCGTTTGGCGTTCTGACATAGCCAACCTCGCCTATGATAAGGTCCGGCAGGCTGCATTTCACATCTTCAATGAATTCAGCACGCACACGCTCTTTCTCGATCTTTCGGATTGCCTCCAATTTAGGATTCTTATTGGGTGTCAAAAGCCCCGGCATCATCCACATCGAATAATAGCGCGACCAATATGCGCGGCCCGCGTCTACCAGTGGGTGGAAAGCGTAATCCGGCCCAATCGATAGGATGAATATCCTTTTGTCTTTGGGCTCTTTTGCAACAATGGACTTCAAAAGCGGCTCAACCATCTGACCGCGCGTCTGAACATTGCCAATGGCCGGCATGGCAACCACTGTCCAAATCAAGGTGAGCGTCGCGACAAGCGGTAAGGCGGTCCGGGTGCCTTTTTCTGGGTTGAAGAAGGCCTGATGTACGACCATGATGGACAGCATGACAGACAGGCCATGGGCCGCAATAAAGTGATAACGCCATCCCTTTTGCTGGAACATCACGATTGCCAAACAGACAACAATGGCAATTGCCAAAGCGATACAAAAGTCGCGCCGTTCCTTGGTCAAAAGCATGATGGCCATCGGGACAAAGACAAATAGACCCTGCATCGCCAAGCGAACCTTTCGCTCGTAAGACGAGAAGGCATTCCAAGGGCCAAAAGCGTAATAGGCGGTTTGAATCAGGTCCAACATGCGCCCCAGAAAATCGGGTGCAAATGTCACAGTGGCGGCTGCATAAGCAATAGCGCAAAAGGCCAGCGTCAGATTTTCAGGTCGAAATGGCCGCCAAGCCCGCTTTTGTCGCCACAAAAGCCAAGCTTCCAAAACAAGCGGCAAAAGCACGAAATAATGTTTGAGCGCAAAGCCATAGGCACTTAAGACCCCGACCAGAATGGCAATCGGCAGGGCGACTTTTTGGCCATTTATCCGGACACACAGCAAAGCAATCCAAAGGCTACAGGCCATCATCAGGGATTGTTCACGCTGGCCAAAGTCGCCCACGCTGACCAAACACATTGCCAATAGAAACCCAAAGGCGGTCGCGGCGGCAGCAGCACTTCCAAGAGTCCTTTTGGCCAGATGGAACAAAACGGCAGTGGCCGTAAAAATCACCACCAGATTGAGACCGATTAGTGCGTGATAGGCCAAGATTGGGGTGTTTTGCGCGATCCATGCAGCTGGTAATGCTGCCCAGAACCAAAGCGGTGGATTGACCTCCAGCAAATCGCGATAGAGCAATTTGCCGTTCAGCATGCCATCAGCAATGTGCAGGCGCCACAATAAATCTGGCCCCGGCAAAACTACCAAAGACAGAACTAGGCCTAATATTACAACGGCTAAGCCGCAGAAAAAATACAGAGCGGAAACACGTTCAACTTTTGTCATGGTCACCTTGAACCGGTTTGACTGTCTGGTCTGCATAGACCCAGAAATTGAAGAAGAGAAAATTGGTGCAGGCCACGATCACCATCACAATAGCTGAAACCACCAGATCGGGCAGATCATAGAGCTTCGTATTGGCTTGGCTGATTAGGGCTGCGATCAAAAAGCCCACCCCAACGGCAAATAAGTAGCGCCATAAGGTGCCAGGCTTTGTCTCCCGGTGGCCGAAAGTGAATTTCCCGTGCGCGGAATATTGAAACAAAAGAGCGGCCCCATAGGCCAAATTGGACGAAAAAAAACGTACTAAGCCAAAATAGACCATCAGATTGTAGACGATGATGTAGACAAGTGAAGTAAGCCCCCCAGCCACGGCATAACGCATCCCCAATATCGCCTTAGACCGCAACTCAGCCCCGGTCATGGAAACCAATGAAGCGCTTGACCAAATAAATCGGCCTTTCCTTGGAAGCCATATATATTCGGCCAACATATTCGCCGATCATACCCAAGACCATTAATTGCATTCCGCCCATAAACATGACGCCGATGAACAACATGGTCCAACCACTGACCCACTGGTCGGTCAGCAGGCGGTTTAGGATGGCATAGACAATGCCGACATTGGACAGAACAAAGATCGCCAAGCCAAGCGTGATGACAAAACGCAACGGCGCGAGCGAAAAGGACAGCATCCCATCGAGTGCAAATAAAACCATTTTGCGCAGCGGATACTTACTCTCGCCTGCGGCACGCGCGGCCCGCCGATAGGGCAAAGCAGTTTGACGGAAGCCGACCCAGCTCACCATGCCGCGCAAGAAACGATCGCGTTCCTTCATCGAGCCAATCGCATCAACCACTTGGCGATCAATCAGACGAAAGTCACCGACGTCCAGAGGAATGTCGACGTCTGACAACGAGTTTAGGCCACGATAAAATAGACGAGCGGTAGCCAGCTTGAATGCGCTTTCGCCATCGCGGTCCGTCCGCTGGCCATAAACCACATCATAGCCTTCACGCCACAGCTTCACCATATCAGCAATGAGTTCGGGCGGATCTTGCAGGTCGGCGTCAATAATAACGACACAATCGCCACTGGCTTGATCCAAGCCCGCAGTCACCGCCGGCTGATGGCCAAAATTTCGCGATAACATCACAACCCGAACATGGGCATCTTCTGCCGCAAGCTCGGTCAGCTTCATGGCAGTCTGATCGCGGCTGCCATCATCAATATAGATGATTTCATAGTCCATGCGCTCGGTGCCAGCCAAGGACTCGAGGGCTGCCTTGAGCCGCGCATGAGACAGGCCAATGACAGCCTCTTCATTATAGCACGGAACAACAACACTAATCCGACCCGACCCGTCACGGGTCAAACGGACAACAGGATTTGGCGACGAATCTGAATAGGTCATGGGTGTGATTCATAGCGAGTCCGCGCATTAAGCACAAACCATTCAACACTTGCGCCTCGGTGGGTGCTTGCTAGTGTGGTCAGAACATCAACTCAAAAAGACTCGGGGAAACACCATGGCCTATAAACCCTTTAATTTAGCTGGAAATGTTGCATTGGTGACAGGCGGCAATCGCGGCATCGGCCTTGGCATGGCAGAGGCTTTGGCGGCGTGTGGCGCAGATGTTGCGATTTGGGGGCGGAAGGCTGCCGCCAATCAGGAAGCGGTGGAAAGGCTTTCCGCCTATGGGGTGAACGCCAAAGCTTGGGAAGTTGATGTGGCACACGAAGAACAAGTAGTGGCCGCTATGGCCGACACAGTGGCCAAAATGGGCCGGGTAGATACCGTCTTTGCGAATGCCGGCGTCGGCTATGGCGCGCCAAGTTTTGTGGACATGAGCACCGAGACCTACCGAAAGACCTTGGCGGTCAATCTTGATGGCGTCTTTTTCACGCTGCGCGAGGCGTGCCGTCACATGGTAGAGCGCGCTAAGGCGGGAGACCCTGGCGGATCACTGGTGGGGGTGGCATCTCTTGCCGCCATTGAAGGGGCCGCCCGCAACGAGGCCTATGCCGCAACCAAGGGCGGGGTTATTTCCATGATCAAATCTATCGCGGTTGAGCACGCGCGCTTTGGCGTCCGGGCCAACGCCATCCTGCCGGGCTGGATCGCCACAGACATGACGGAAATGGCGCAAAACTCACCTGCCTTTGCCGAAAAGGTGATCCCCCGCGTTCCCGCACGCCGTTGGGGCAAGCCCGATGATTTTGGCGGCATTGCCGTTTATCTGGCCAGCCAAGCTTCGGCTTATCACTCCGGTGATACGCTCGTGATCGACGGCGGCTATTCGATTTTTTAGTCAACCAAAAAGGCCCGAGACTAAATCCCGGGCGTTTTTCGTTCAGGAACATGCCATTAGATCGGCAAGCCGGTTAGTTTTTCGCTTTGTCGACCATCTTGTTCTTGCCGATCCAGGGCATCATGGCGCGCAATTGTGCGCCAACAGCTTCGATCTGGTGCTCATCGCCCAAACGACGAGTGGCCTTAAAGAAGGGCGCGCCGGCTTTGTTTTCCAGCATCCAATCGCGCGCAAAGCCACCGTTTTGAATATGCTCAAGCACCCGCTTCATTTCCGCTTTGGTTTCCGGCGTGATGATGCGAGGCCCCGTGACATATTCGCCATATTCAGCGGTGTTTGAAATCGAGTAATTCATGTTGGCGATACCGCCCTCATAGATAAGATCGACGATCAGCTTTACTTCGTGCAAGCACTCAAAATAAGCCATTTCCGGCGCATAGCCTGCTTCTACCAAAGTTTCGAAGCCCGCGCGGATCAGCTCAACCAAGCCGCCGCACAAAACGGCTTGTTCGCCGAACAGATCGGTTTCGCACTCTTCACGGAAATTGGTCTCGATAATGCCTGAACGCCCACCACCAACGGCCGATGCATAGGCCAAAGCGAAATCGAGCGCTTTGCCGCTTTCATTGTGTTGCACAGCCACGAGGCAAGGCACGCCACCGCCCTTTTGATATTCGCTGCGCACGGTGTGGCCTGGGCCCTTTGGCGCGACCATGACAACGTCCACGCCCTTTGGTGGCTGAATTAGGCCAAAATGCACCGAGAAACCGTGAGCAAACATGAGTGTCTGGCCTGGCTTAATGTAGGGCGCGATTTCAGAGGCATAAAGTTCTGGCTGGATCTCATCCGGCGTCACGATCATCAGGGCATCGGCCTTTTGGGCGGCTTCTGCGACGGTGACGACTTTCAGGCCCGCAGCTTCCGCTTTGGCAGCCGAAGCAGAACCCGCCTTCAAAGCGACCCAGACGTTCTTCACGCCGGAATCCTTCATGTTCAACGCATGGGCGTGGCCTTGGCTGCCATAGCCAACCACCGCGACAATCTTGTCCTTGATCAGGCCAAGGTCACAGTCAGCGTCATAGAACACGCGCATTTTTTCTCTCCAGATTGAAATTGAAGCGGCACAATTGTGCGGGCCAAGTTGAATTTGCCCCGGGTTAAGAGCGTTTTTTTGCGTTCAGGTCAATCGAAGCCATCAGCTTAAAGGCGTTCGATCTCAGCAAAGTCCTTAGTTAGACGCGCTCTTTGCGGGTGGGCGGGGTGCTACACTAGGCGGCTTGCGGGGCAAGGGTCCTGCAGTGGCCGAAGCTTGCGGGCCTGCCCGTCCGGCGGCAAGCTCGGTTACAATCAACCACCCGTCTGCTTCGCGTCGCCATACCGTAACATACCGGCCGAGGCTGAGTTGACTGTCGCCTCGCCGGATCACATAGCGCCCCCAAGAAGAGCCGGACCCGCCAGAAGCCATAGCGCTTTCAGGGCTACGTTCCAAGGTCACATCAGCCGGAAATGTCTCAAAGCGCGCTTGTGCGCCAGCTGCCCCCGCAGGGGATGACCCAGAAGCATCGTGGAGCACACCTTCGGCCGACATCAAGGCTTCATAGGCCTTGAGCGGACCATTGCTCACAAGGTTTACAGCGAAGGCACGGTCAATCGCCAGTAACTCCTCACTTTCATCAATAGGCTTTGAAGCTTGCAGGGGTTCAGTCGGTGGCGTTTGAGCCGCCCGTAAGCCTTCTGGGGCCGCAATTGCGCTCTCAGCCGCTGCCTTGGCTGCCGCCAATAGCTGAGCTGCGTCCTCTGCCGAGAGGGGTGCAGTGGTCTCAGTGGTGGGAGCGGGCTCTGCCGGTGCGCGCCATTCAGCTTTCGGAGCAGTTTTTGGCTTAGCTGGTGCCTTTGCCTGCACGCTGGGCTTTTTGCTGGTCTGCGCCGACACACCAAAAGGATGCAGGGTATAGCCGAGAGCAAAGGACCCAATGATAGCAATGGCAATCCGTCTCATGCGTGCCTTCCCTCAATTCGCTTGTTTCGCAGAAGCAGGCGCAAAGCCTGCTTCGGGTGCAACGAGCCCATCCACCGGTAACGCGCCTGGTAGAAAAGCGAATCTCTTCGCAAAGGCACCCAAAAGTGGCTTCACCCGCTCATCATCATAGCGCGTAGAAACGCAGCGCTCGCGCTTGGGCGCGCGCACTTCGATCACCGCTGTTGCTTGGCCTGCGCGGGCCAAAGTTTCGATGGTGCGCTTCAACTCGCCCCAGATTTTTGCGTCTTCAAAGGCATAGATAAGGCTTGCCGAATCGGTCACATCCAAGATGCCGCTCGCGCGACTGACTGCTTTGCCGTCCCACCGCACCATTTCATAACGCCCCGGAACGTCTTCTGGCGTGCGGAAAGTGATGGAGATGCTTTCTTGGCTCGCAGGTCGCAAAACCGAAATCCGATAGGCTGCCTTATCGCTCGCCGCTTTCACAAAAGGCGTATCGATACCCATGACCTTAAGGATGGCAGGATCGGCTAGTTCGCCATTGACGGGACTATCGCAAAGCCGCATGCGTGGGTCGCCATCAACGCCTAAGAACAAGGCCTTCTGCTCAGGCTCACGTTGGCCAACCAGAAAAATCGTGAGACCCAAAGCGGCAGCAATTGCCAGCATGATTAGATATCTTAGAGAGCTTTTCATCGGTCTATCCAAACGTGAACTTTGGGCCAAAACAAGGCCAATTGCCGGACCAAAAGCGGTCTCATATCGTGTGATTAGATCACATCCTTGCCGCGCCGAATGGTCGCAACCCCCGTGCGTGAGACCTCAACCAGACCGAGCGGGCGCATCAAATCGATGAAATCATCCAGTTTTTTTGAAGAGCCCGTCAATTCAAAAGTAAAATAATCTAAGCCCGCATCCATGATGCGGCACTTAAACGCATCAGCCAAACGCATCGCTTCCACACGCACATCGCCCGTACCTGCCACCTTGATCAAGGCAAGCTCTCGCGAGACGGCATCACTGTCGCCATAAAAGTCGATGACACGCTTAACCGGCACCAAACGGCCAAGCTGGGCCCGAATTTGGGTCAAGACGCTAGGCGTGCCAGAGGTTACAATAGTGATCCGCGACGTGTGGGCCTCGTGATCGGTCTCGGCTACCGTCAGACTTTCAATATTATAGCCGCGCGCCGAAAACAGGCCGACAACACGGGCCAGGACGCCAGGTTCGTTGGTGACAATCACGGCCAGTGTCGTACGAATGATCGGGCTTTCGCCTTCTGGAATGAAATATGCGGAACCGGGTTGGGTCATGAAGTAGTCTCGACTGTCTGAGTTCTGATTGCTTTAGCGATCATAGAGGACGCGTGCAAACGCCACTTGCCCTTGTTCGTTCAATTCCATCAGTTCGGTTGCCGTCGCCCCGGTTTCATCTTGGTAGATCAAGGCCAAACCTTGCCGATCTTGGCAGATGTTGAGCAAGGTAAAGTGCAGATGTGGCCGGATTTGAAAGGCAAAGCTGAAATGGGGACGCAATTCTTCCCGACGGGTGAAAAAGGTTTTTTCGCCTTTGGTGCGAAGTGCAACCTTGGGCGAATGAAACACCAGATGCTCCGCGTAATGGGAGAGGATTTTCTCCACATCATGGGCATTCCAATCGGCGATCCAAGTGGCAGCAAACGTGGTGGGGTCGGTCATCATGCCGACCCCTCCCCGTCAAACGTATCCTCATCCGGGTCCCAGCCTTCGCGCCCAGAACCATGGACTGGAACCGGCGCACGGGGTGGTGGTACATTCAGGCTTTGTGCAGGAAACAGCATCGCCCAACCTGCAACTGGAGCTGCCACCCAAAACGGAAACTTTTTCAGGATCAATGGTCGCTCCTTGGGTTTATCGTGCATGTGGCCTCGGTGCGTCTGGCGGCAGCGACGACGGTCCAATAGTCGGAAATACACATTTTTCTACACATTTATTGACTAAGTAAAGCGCATGGACTAGTCTACAACAATGGAACGGGACAGCAAGGAGATCGTCAAGCGACTTTTGTCCGATGGTTTTGTATCGGTTGGCAGCAAAGGATTGCATCACAAGTTCGAGAAGGACGGCCGGGTTGTGATTGTTCCCCACCCCAAGAAGGACCTCCCCCTCGGAACGGCACGCGCAATCGCAAAAATGGCAGGATGGCTATGAAAACAAGCGCAATCAAATATTATCACGGCATTGTCCATAAGGACGAAGACAGCGCTTTTGGCGTTTCATTTCCAGATTTAGAGAGCTGTTTCTCAGCAGCCAACGATTTGGAGAGTGTCGTGCGCGAAGCCAGCGATGCCGTATCGCTATATTTTGAAAATAGTGACCGCGTGATTGAGCCGTCTAGTATCGAGACAATCCGCGACTTGGCCAAAGAGGAGTTGGCAAATGGTGCTTTCCTGATTTTGGTGCCCCATATCGCCGCCAGCAACACGCCCACCCGCATCAACATCTCACTCGATTCGGGGATCCTCGCGGCGATCGACACCGCTGCGTCTGCCCGCAAACTTACCCGCAGCGCGTTTTTGGCCCAAGCGGCGCGTAATGAGATTGTGGGGCGGTAGATTCAGCTGAAGGGATTTGTCTGGGAACGGTTTTGGTGCCCATTTTGGTCACCAAAACCTTGTTTCAATTATCTTTTGACAGTTCAACCGCGTCAAGGGACGCTTCGCTTTGGCCCTTGACCCGCCTCAACTGGCAGACCTTACCGTCGGTGCGCGCGTCTGTTTGTGGCAGTCAAGGCCATCGAGCGAAGCGTGCCTTGACGGCCACAAACAGACAATTTCAAACTCGTTCAGCGCTTTGCGTGCAGCAGGGTCTGCACCAAAGCGCGTCTAGATGGGCATGCAAACGTTCGGTTCCCCCCTACACCAACTGCCGCCCCTTCTCGTCAATGGCGGTGCCAAGGTCTTGGCCATCGTCGCCCAAGAGCATTTCATTATGTGCCGCACCGGATGGGATCATGGGGAAGCAGTTCTCGTCCTTGGTGACGCGGCAGTCAAAGATTACCGGGCCATCATGGTCGATCATCGCTTGGATCGCGTCGTCCAATAAAGCAGGATCGTCGCACCGGATCCCCTTGGCCCCAAAGGCTTCGGCAAGCTTCACAAAGTCAGGCAAAGAGTGGGAATAGCTTTGGGAGTAGCGCTCGCCATGCAGCAATTGCTGCCATTGGCGCACCATGCCCATCCACTCATTATTCAGGATAAAGATTTTAACCGGCAGGCCATATTGGACCGCACAGCTCATTTCTTGCATGCACATTTGGATGCTGGCTTCGCCCGCAATGTCGATCACCAAGCCGTCCTTATGCGCCATTTGCACGCCAATGGCGGCAGGCAGGCCATAGCCCATGGTGCCGAGGCCGCCTGAGGTCATCCAGCGATTAGGCTCTTCAAAGCGATAGAATTGGGCGGCCCACATTTGGTGCTGGCCCACTTCGGTGGTGATGAAAGTCTTGCGATCCTTGGTCAGTTCATAGAGGCGCTCAACCGCATATTGGGGTTTAATCACCTCGCCGCTTTGGCGATAGGCAAAGCCTTTGCGCGCACGCCAGGTTTCAATCTGGGCGTTCCAAGCGGCAAGGTCGGCCCGCTTGCCAACCCGCGCCTGCCATTGCGCCAAGAGGGCGGCAATCGCTTTGCCCGCATCGGCGACAATGCCAATATCCACCCGCACATTCTTATTGATGCTGGAAGGATCAATATCGACATGGATTTTCTTCGAATTGGGCGAGAAAGCGTCCAAACGCCCGGTCACGCGGTCATCAAAGCGCGCGCCCAAGCAGATCATCACATCGCAATCATGCATGGCCATATTGGCTTCATAGGCCCCATGCATGCCCAACATGCCGAGCCATTGTGGATCACTCGCCGGGAAGCTACCCAAGCCCATCAGGGTTGATGTCACGGGGAATCCCGTTGCCGCTGCCAATTGGCGCAAGAGTTTAGAAGCTTCTGGCCCTGCATTAATGACACCACCGCCGGTATAGAAGATGGGCTTTTTAGCCGAAGCCATCAGCTCCACCGCTTTTTCAATCGCGAGAAGATCAGGGTTCGTGGGCGGGCGATAATTGGGCGAAAGATCGTTCGGCTTGCCACGATAAATCGTCTTCTTAAACTGAACATCCTTTGGAATATCGATCAAAACAGGACCCGGACGGCCCGTGGTCGCCACTTGAAACGCCTCATGCACGATCCGCTCTAAATCATTGACGTCCTTGACCAGATAATTGTGCTTGGTGGCCGAGCGCGTGATCCCCGTGGTATCGCATTCCTGAAACGCGTCGGAGCCGATCAAATGTGACGGTACTTGACCTGTGATACAGACCAAGGGGATCGAATCCATCAAAGCATCAACCAGCGCCGTCACCGCATTGGTGGCCCCAGGGCCCGATGTCACCAAGAGGACGCCGCATTTGCCAGTTGAGCGGGCATAGCCTTCTGCCGCATGGCCTGCCCCCTGCTCGTGGCGCACAAGCACATGGTGGATCTGCTCTTGCTGATACAGCGCATCATAAATCGGCAAGACCGCCCCACCGGGATAGCCAAAAATTGTTTCCACGCCCTGCTCTTGCATGGCCCGCACCAGAATTTCGGCACCTGTCATTTCAATGGGTTCAGGTTTTGTCATGGTTCTGGTCTCAATTTCTGTGTCGTACATTTGGGGTAGGCTTCCAAGTTTTGGTGCTTATGGCGGGTTTTTAGGCATGAAAAAAGGGGCTTGGTGAGCCCCTTGTGTTGCAACGCCGCGATCTGGTGAGAGGTCTAGCCCTCACCAAGCCGCGGCATTCTAACGAGTACAAGTGCGACGTTGCGCATGATGGAGTTTCCTCAAACTTCTGCAAAAGGCATAAACATGCGCCACGCCTTGGTCAAGCAAAATTTCCTAGAATTATTTTCTATTTTTAAGGTTGATTGTGGAATTTAGGTCCAAAAACACATGAAACTCACACAAAACCGTGTTCTATCCATTTCGGTTGTTTGCAAGCGGACAAGTTTGGTTAAGCTGCACCCTAAATCAATGTGCTTGAATCAATCCAGCACAAAAAGAATTTGGGGGAAAATATGACGGACGCTTCTGCAGCAGGGCCCGATACCACGTCACAAGCAGGGTCAACGGCCCCGACAAACGCCAGCCCGGCCCTGCCGCTTTCAGCGGGCTATGTCCGTTATGCGCTTTGGATGCTGTTAATCATCTATATCCTCAATTTTCTCGATCGCAGCATTGTTGGCATTTTGGCAGAAGATATTCGCCGCGATTTGGTGCTGGATGACTGGCAGATCGGCATTATGACGGGTCTGGCATTTGCCTTCTTCTACACGATCTTGGGCATCCCGATTGCCCGTCTCGCGGACCGTGGGGACCGCGTGACGATTATCTCCATCTCGCTTGCCGTCTGGAGTGGCTTTACCGCTTTGTGTGGCTTAGCGCAGAATTTCACCCAAATGCTGCTTGGCCGCATTGGTGTCGGCGTTGGCGAAGCAGGCTGTACGCCCGCGGCCCATTCTTTGATTTCTGATTATGTACCCGCCGATCGCCGTGCACGTGCGATTGCCTTTTATGGCTTGGGCGTGCCGGCGGGCAGTTTGCTGGGGGCTGTTTTAGGCGGAGTTATTGCAGACCTTTGGGGCTGGCGCACCGCCTTTTTGGTTGCGGGTTTACCCGGTGTCGCCTTGGCTCTGGTGGCTTGGTACACGTTGAAAGAGCCGCGCCGCCAATTGGGCTTCCCAGCGAAGCCAGCCACGGGCGAGGGTGGCTTTTTCCCAACCTTACTTATTTTGCTGAAGTCGCGCGCTTATGTGTTTGTCACTTTGGCTGCAGCCAGTGCGGCTTTCGTCAGCTATGGCCAGGGCGCGTTCACGCCGGCCTTCTTTCAACGTATTCACGGCATGAGCGCGGGCGAAGTTGGGGTTTGGCTGGGGATTTCGTCTGGCGTAGGCGGATTGATCGGAACTTGGCTAGGTGGCTATTTTGCCGACAAATATGGGGCGAAGAACCCCGCCGCCTTCCTTTATGTACCTGCAATCGGGATGGCGATTGCAAGCGTGACCTTCACACCGGGCTATCTGTCTGCTTCTTGGCAGAGCGCGCTCTTGCTGATTTGGATTCCTGGCGTGTTGAATTCGCTTTGGTATGGGCCTGCCTTTGCCACTGTGCAGAAAGTGGTGCCGCCTAATCAGCGCGCCATGGCTGTTGCCATCACCTTGTTTGTTGTCAATCTGGTCGGCCTTGGCATTGGGCCACTGTTTGCGGGCATTTTGTCCGACACACTCCGTAATCTGATGTTTGACGGAAGCGCTTTGGGCATTGCGGACTTCGCAACTGCTTGCGGCAAGACAGCGGCTACGGCGAGTGAAGCGGCCTGCATCACGGCACGCCAAGAAGGCCTGCGCTGGAGCTTGATTATCGCCTGTCACCTCGGCCTGATGAGTGCGGCCTTGTTCTGGCTAGGTGGACGCGCCCTATTGCCCGCTAAGGTGACACAATCTTGATCTGATCGAGGCTTGGCCATGCAAATAAATCGAGGCATGGCATTGCTTTTTTCCACATCGGCCCGATGGTGGACGGCTTAAGAAGGCAGGCGATAGACTTGCCCAACAGGGGAACGACCGGATGGACAAATCTTCAGACACAATAATCGGCTCTGGAACGACAGGCTCACCTGCAGCTTTAAGCCCAAGTTATGTGCGCTATGCCCTGTGGATGCTGCTAATCATCTACACGCTCAACTTTGTCGACCGCCAGATTGTCGCGATTTTGGCAGAGCCGATCAAGAAGGATCTCGGTCTTACCGACAGCCAATTAGGCCTTTTGGGCGGCCTAGCTTTTGCTTTCTTCTACACCTTCCTTGGCATACCGATTGCGCGTTATGCTGAACGGGGGAATCGTGTCCGGATTATCTCAGTCGCAGTGGTGGTCTGGAGTGGCTTTACAGCTCTATCCGGGGCAGCTCACAATTTCACCCAATTATTGCTGGCCCGGATCGGTGTTGGGGTTGGGGAAGCAGGCTGTACGCCCCCCGCCCACTCCCTGATTTCGGACTATGTCGGACCTGAAAAGCGGGCCTCGGCCCTAGCCTTTTATTCTTTAGGCGTACCAATCGGGTCTGCCCTTGGCTTTATCGTAGGGGCCCTCATTGCACAGCAGTTTGGCTGGCGGGCAGCATTCTTTGCGGTAGGCTTGCCCGGCGTTGTCTTGGGTATCCTCGCTTGGGTTACGCTGAAAGAGCCGCGCAATTTAGGTCTTGTTACCCAGCCGAAAGCAGGCAGCGCGCCTAGCTTTGGGGATGCGCTCAAGGAACTGCGTAAGAGAAAGTCCTATTGGTATGCCGTATTTGCCGCGACTACGATTTCTTTCCTCGGTTATGGCCATGCGTATTTCCTGCCGTCCTTCCTGACCCGCGTGCATGAAATGGGCCTGGCAGAGCGCGGGGCTGCGATGGCGGTTATGACCTTGGTCTCAGGGGTTGTTGGCACCTTGATCGGCGGCATGTTGGCCGACCGGGCCGCCAAGAAAGACACCCGCGCCTATATGACGGTGCCGCTGATCGCGTTCGTGATTGGTATTCCCTTCTTCTGGATGGCGATGTTTGCAGAGACAGCGATGATGGCGATTATCTTCTTGGCGATCCCGACCTTGCTGAACTCGCTGTGGTATGGACCGGTCTATGCAGCGGTTCAAAGCCTGGTTCAGCCGCGCACGCGGGCAACGGCGGTGGCGATCATGCTGTTTGTCGTCAATATGATCGGACTTGGCGCTGGGCCAACCGCGATTGGCTTCTTCTCTGACGTCTTTGCCAATCAGCATTTCGCCACATTAGGGGCGAGTGCGGACTACGCTGTCTTCTGCGCGAAGGGGGCGGCAACAGCAGCCGATGCCATGTGTGCGGCAGCCCAAGCCGAAGGCATTCGCTGGTCGCTTTTGGCAACGTCCTCCGTCGGTGTTCTGGTCATCTTCTTCTTCTGGATGGGCCGGAAAACCATTGTGAAAGACCTTGCAGATACGGCGGCAGAAGCAAAGGCCGCTTGACCTGAGAGGCAACAGCCTCGAAACAGGGCCGCCGAGCACCCTCGGCGGCCTTTTTCCTGCATGATGGACTCCTACCAATGATCCCCCGCTATGCCCGCCCTGAAATGATCGCCATCTGGGACGCTCAAACCCGCTTCAAAATCTGGTTTGAGATCGAAGCCCATGCGGCCGATGCGCTGGCCGATTTAGGCGTGATCCCGAAGGAAGCCGCCAAGACCATTTGGGAAAGGGCCGGAAATGCGGTCTTTGATGTCGCGCGCATTGATGCGATTGAGGCCGAGACCAAGCATGATGTGATCGCCTTCTTGACCCATTTGGCCGAGATTGTCGGCCCTGACGCCCGCTTCGTCCACCAGGGCATGACGAGCTCTGACGTGCTCGACACCTGCCTTGCGGTCCAACTGGCCCGCGCGAGTGACTTGTTGATCGCGGGCGTTGAAAGGGTGTTAGCCGCCCTTGAGACGCGGGCAAAAGAGCATAAGCACAGCGTGCGCATTGGGCGTAGCCACGGCATCCATGCAGAGCCTACCACATTTGGTGTCACGCTGGCTGGCTTCCATGCCGAGTTTCAGCGCGCCAAAGCCCGCTTGATTGCGGCCAAGGCTGAAATTGCGACCTGTGCGATCTCAGGTGCTGTAGGCACTTTTGCCCAAATCGACCCACGCGTTGAAGCACATGTTGCCGCCAAAATGGGTCTCGCGATTGAGCCCGTCTCCACCCAAGTCATCCCGCGCGACCGCCATGCTGCTTTCTTCTGCGCGCTCGCTGTTGTCGCCTCCTCCATCGAGCGCTTGGCGACCGAAATCCGCCACATGCAACGCACCGAAGTGCTGGAGGCGGAAGAATTCTTCTCGCCCGGGCAAAAGGGCTCTTCGGCCATGCCGCACAAGCGCAACCCCGTTCTGACTGAGAATTTGACGGGCCTTGCGCGCCTCGTCCGTTCAGCCGCTGTACCTGCACTTGAAAATGTGGCGCTTTGGCATGAGCGCGATATTTCGCACTCCAGTGTGGAGCGCGGCATTGGTCCAGATGCCACCATCCACCTCGACTTTGCATTGCATCGCCTTGCAGGTGTTGTTGAAAACCTTCTGATCTATCCAGAGCGGATGAAGGCCAATCTCGATTTACTGGGTGGGCTTCACAATTCCCAACGCGTGCTTTTGGCGCTGACCCAAGCCGGGGCGAGCCGCGAGGATTCCTATAAGATGGTCCAAGCCAATGCGATGGCCGTGTGGTCGATGCCTAGCCCGCGGCCTGCAACCGCCTTGCTCGACCGGCTATTGGCCGACAGCGAGGTCACAAACCTCTTGACGCCCGATCATATCCAGAGCCTGTTTGACGACAGCCACCATTTCGCCCAAGTCGACACGATCTTTGCGCGGGTGTTTGGCTAGGCTTTAGTTTCACTCTCACCCTCATCGCTCTTCAGCAAGAAATGGCCATGCAGGGCAGCAATCGGGTCTGCGCGGTCAAACTGCCAAGCCTCAACCCGCACATTGGCTATGCGGCGGCCGAGCTTGGTTACATGGGCGCGGGCATAGGTATCCACCGGCCTTCCAGAACGCAGATAATCAATTGAAATATCAATAACCTTGGGAATTTTCTTACCACCTTGTGCTAAGAAAATCTGCGCCACAGCAGTCAGTTCCATCAAAGCCCCAACCACCCCGCCATGTAAGGCAGGCAGCATGGGATTGCCGATCAAATCATCCTTGAAGGGCAGAATAGCGGTCAGCTCATCGCCTTTGAGTTCCAATTGGACGCCCAAGAATTTGGCATAGGGCACAGCCTGAAACATGGCGCTAAGCTCGCTTAAATTCACACGCGTTGGGCTGGCGGGTGCATCACTCATTTCGGCGGCCTCCGGTTCTGCCCCATGCGAGCTGAAGTACCCATCATAAAGGCCGCTTGGGCCGCCGCAACCGGATCAGTTTCATCTGCGCCATCAAAGGCAAAAGCACGCACGAAAGCGACCGTTTTGGTCATGCGATAGCAATGGGCTTCGGCACGAATGGTCGCGCCCTTCTTGGCAGGTCGCATGTAGTCGATGCGAAGGTCGAGCGTGGCCGTTGACATCGGCTCGCTCAGCGCTGCAAAAGCTGCAACCCCGCAGGTATTGTCTAAAAGCGTCGTCACCACGCCTGACGCGATTACGCCGGTCTCTGGGTCACCCACTAAATCCTCACGCCAATCCACTTCAACGACAGCGCGGGCTTCGGTGATGGAGACTACGCGCATGCCCAAAGCACGTGCTTGCGGCGTGCCTTGAATCATCATGGCCCCGGCCGTTGCCATTCTTTGCCAAAGAGGTGTGTCATCACTCATGAGGCTACCTTAATTGGGTGCGCTGGATTTGGAAACGTGGCAAGACAGGGCAAATGCCCGCCTGATGGAGTGAAACGGATGATTGCCAAAAGCCAACCTCTTCCAGAACGCGCGGCTTTATTCTTGCGCCTCGGCGTTGGCCTCGGCTTCGGGCTATGCGTAGCCTTCCTTGTGGCCGATGAGGCGAGCCGCAGCGCCGAAACCTATTCGAAGCAGTTTTGGCGGGAAGTCATCGCGCAGACTTTGACACTGCTGGCCTTTATCCTTTGGGCCGGGGCGGCTGTGATGCGGCGGGTAAGTCTTGGCATCTGGGCGGCACTGGCTGGCGCTGCGCTTTGCTTCATGCTCTGGCATATGCGGATTTATTCGGGCGCTAGCAACGCGGGCGAATTGCCCTCCATCCTGATCCTCTTGGCACTTACCTTTATTGCCAATGAATTGGTGTCGACTGCCGACCAAGCCGATAAGCCCTTTGCGCCTTATGAGCTTTATTTCGATGAGGCTTGGAAACGAGGTGTCCAACTGATCCTGGCCATTGGCTTTACGCTGTTGTTCTGGGGGATTTTGCTTTTGGGTGCAGCCCTCTTGGGCTTCATCGGCTTTAAATGGCTCGAAGACTTGTTGGAGAATGAGTATTTTGCATTCCCCATCACAGGCCTTGCCTTTGCGAGCGCGGTGCATTTAGGCGACATCCAGCCGAAGCTTCTGGCCAATGTCCGTGGCCTTGCCTTGGGCGTATTGGCGTGGCTCTTGCCCGTCATCACCCTGATCGGGGCGATCTTTGCGGTAAGTCTCGCCTTTAGCGGCTTACAGCCCTTGTGGGATACCAAGGCGGCAACCGCCACGCTTTTAAGCGCGTGCATCGGCTTTGTTGTATTGATCAATGCTGCCTTCCAGCAAGGCGAGACTGACCGCAAAGTCCAAGTGGTTTTGAAATGGTGCGTGCGGCTGGCCGCACTCCTTTTATTGGTTTTCGCCGTTTTGGCAGCCTGGAGCCTTGGCCTACGGATCAGTCAATATGGCCTGACAATTGATCGCACGTTGGCGGGGATGGTCGTGGTGATCGCCTTGGCCTATGGCTTGGGTTATAGCACCGCCGTTTTTTGGCGCGGACCGTGGATGGAGCTTCTAAAGCCGCTGAATATCGGCTTGGCCGTGTTCAAGTGCGTGGTTTTCATCGCCATCCTAACCCCAATTGCCTCGCCTGCCCGCTTGAGCGTCGACAATCAGGTCAAGCGCCTTACCTCGGGCACGGTAAAGCCAGAGAAGTTTGATTGGTGGTTCTTACGCTATGACACGGGAACTTATGGCAAGAACGCGCTAGACCAGCTGACCAAATCGCCAAATGCGGCGACGGCAAAAATGGCAAAGCAAGCCAAAGCCAATTTGCTGGGTGAACGACGTCATTTTCTAGAAGATAGCGAAACCGCAGCGAAAAATCGCCCAGACCTCTCGGCACTCGAAGTGGTCACGCCCAAGGGCGCAAGCATGCCAGCCAGCTTTGTGGCGCAACGGTTTGACAGCGAAACATTCCCACTTGTGCCCGACTGTCTTGTCACCAAACCAATCAGGGACCAGCCGACGTGTAAAGCGGCCCTACTCGACCTAGACGCCGACAACAAACCTGAAGTCATCATCCTCAGCACGTCTGGCAGCATCATCGGATTTAAGCAAAAGGATGACACGTGGGATGTGCTGCGCTCCGAAAGTGCGGCCAAGAGCGAGGATTTGGCCAAGAGCTTAGAGAAGGGCGAAATTCGCACGGTCGAACCGCGCTTCAAAGATGTGATGATTGGTGAGGCTAGGGTCCGGTTTGAGCCTTATAAGCGTCCACTCAATATCGTCATAGATATGGACCCTGTGCCATCCCAGCCCGCCAAAGCCAAATCTGCAGAGCCCGCAGCACAAGCCCCTTCAAAGCCATAGCTAAGCGCTTTATGCACAGGCGAAAGAATTAAGGAGAGGCCCCCCATGAGCACGCGCACCGAAACCGATACGTTTGGACCCATTGAAGTCGCATCAGACCGCTACTGGGGTGCGCAGGCTGAACGTTCGCTGGGCAATTTCAAGATTGGGTGGGAAAAGCAACCCTTGTCCATCGTCAAAGCGCTCGGCATCGTCAAACAAGCCGCAGCCTTGGCCAATATGAAGCTAGGCAAAATGGATAAGGACTTGGGTGAAGTCATCATTCAGGCGGCCCAAGAAGTAATTGATGGCAAGCTGAATGACCATTTCCCTCTGGTGGTCTGGCAGACCGGTTCTGGCACCCAGTCCAATATGAATGCCAATGAAGTCATCTCGAACCGCGCGATTGAGATGCTGGGCGGCGAGATGGGCTCCAAAAAGCCCGTCCACCCCAATGATCATGTGAATATGAGCCAAAGCTCAAACGACACCTTCCCAACCGCCATGCATATTGCCTGTGCGGTTGAAGTTACCCACCACCTCTTGCCCGCTTTGACCCAATTGCACGCAGCCCTCGATGCCAAGGCCAAAGCGTGGGCCGACATTATCAAGATCGGCCGCACCCACACCCAAGATGCAACCCCGGTCACCTTGGGTCAGGAATTTTCGGGCTATGCCAAGCAGATTGAAAATGGCATTGCGCGCATCCGCCAAACCTTGCCTGCCTTAATGGAACTGGCCCAAGGCGGCACCGCCGTAGGCACAGGCCTTGCCTCTCCCGTTGGCTTTGCGGAAGCGGTGGCACAAGAGATTGCTGGCCTGACGGGCCTACCCTTTACCAGCGCGCCCAATAAGTTTGAGGCCTTGGCCGCCCATGACGCCATGGTCTTTACCCATGGTGCCATCACCACCGTGGCGATGAGCTGCTTTAAGATCGCCAATGATATCCGCTTCTTAGGCTCTGGCCCGCGCGCCGGCTTGGGCGAATTGGCCTTACCAGAAAATGAACCCGGCAGCTCCATCATGCCGGGCAAGGTCAACCCGACCCAGTGCGAAGCCTTGACCCAAGTTTGCGCCCATATTCTGGGCAATAATGCCGCCATCGCTTTTGCCGGCAGCCAAGGCCATTTTGAGCTCAATGTCTTTAACCCGATGATGGCCTATAACTTTCTCCAATCAGTCCAGCTTTTGGGCGATGCCGCGGTCAGCTTCACCGATAATTGCGTCGTGGGGATTGAACCGCGTCTGGATAATATCGCCAAGGGCCTCGCCAATTCCTTGATGTTGGTGACGCCATTGAAGGAAAAATATGGCTATGATCTGGCCGCCAAAGTCGCCAAAACCGCGCACAAAAACGGCACCACTTTGCGGGAAGAAGCCATCGCGCTGGGCATCAGTGGCGAAGACTTCGACGCCATCGTCCGCCCAGAGTTGATGATCGCCCCTGGGTGAAGTCAGTCGAGGTCGACTGCCCTACACCCAAGCCTCAACCAATTCCTTCAAGATATCCAAGGGTACGAAGCCGCTGCCCAGCACGATGTCGTGGAATTTTTTGATGTCATAGCGGCTGCCGAGGCGACGCTCTGCGTCGGCGCGCAGGCGTAAAATCTCCATCTGGCCAATCATATAGGCTGTGGCTTGGCCGGGCATCACGATATAGCGGTTGATGTCGCGCGTCGCACTTTCAAGATCGCCCGGCTGATTGGCAAGGATATAGGCAATCGCCTGCTCTTTCGGCCAACGCTTCGCATGGAGGCCCGTATCGACCACCAAGCGAATGGCACGGCGGAGCTCGAGGACTTGGCGGCCAAAATCGGAATATGGGTCTTGATAAAAGCCCATATCCTTGCCCAAACGCTCAGTATAGAGGCCCCAGCCCTCTGAATAAGCGGTGAAGCCGGAGAATTTGCGGAAGCGCGGGATGCCCTGCAATTCTTGCGCAATCGCAATCTGCATATGATGGCCGGGCAGACCTTCATGATAGGCCAAGGCTTCCATCTGATAGGTCGGGATCGCCTTCACATTGAAGGTGTTCACATAATAATAGCCGGGCCGCTTCCCATCCGCTGAGGGCCGCGAATAAAACGCCAGACCGGCTGAGGCTTCCCGAAAGGGCTCCACCGCACGGACTTCCAAGGGCGCTTTCGGCATCAGATTGAAGGCGGTCGGCAAACGGTCGCGCATGGTGTCAATGATAGCGGTTGCTTTGGCGACATAAGAGGCCTTGCCCTCGGGCGTGTCGGCCACAAAGAAGCGCGGATCGGTCTCCATAAAGTCAAAGAAGGCATCGCGCGTGCCGGTAAAGCCCACTTTGTGCATGATCCCTGCCATCTCACCATGGATGCGCGCTACCGCGTCCAAGCCTAATTGATGGATCTCATCGGCGGTTAACTTGGTTGTGGTTTGGGTTGCCAAGCGCTCGGCATAATAGGCCTCACCATCTGGCAGCGCCCATACGCCATCGGTGGTTCGGGCTGTGGCTTGCTGCTTGGTCATTTCGGCAATGATCGCCTCATAGGCGGGCTTGACCTTGTTTAAGAGGGCAGCGCGAGCTTGGGCCTTTAGGCGCTCCTTCGTGCCGGCATCAAGGCTTGTTTTGTCAATCTTGCCTTTGATATCACTCCAGAAAACAGAATCCTTGCCTGTCTCCGTAAAGGGTGCCCCTGCGAGAAGATTGGTGCAGTTGGACAGCACAAAATCATAAAGATGGCGCGGCGGCGTAATGCCCTTTGCCGCAGACTGCGCCGAGCGCGCCAACAGGCCCCCGACTTTTTCCGGCATGGCTTCAAGGCGCGCAATATAGGCCTGCGCATCCTCTAAATTCGACACTGTATGATTATTGGCCAAGAAGGTCGGGATACCTGATTGGGCACCATTGTGCTGGTCAAACACATAGGCATGGCCACGATATGGTGCATTGGCCTTGGCATTTTGGGTCAACTTGTCAAACAAGCGCACACTCAACGCATCGGTTGAGTTCAGCTTTAAAGTGGCGGCAAGTGCGGCTACTTCCTGATTGGTCTTGACCTGAAAGGCGAGATTTTGTGCGGCATTGGCGTCAGACTCATCATTCCAACGCTCCTGCCCGCGCTTGTCGCCTAAGCCAGTCGCGCGCTCTGGATTGCGCACCAACGTCTGGTCAAAATAGCTTTCAAACAAGGCATTTAAGGGCGCAGAGGCCTCTTGCGCCTGGGCGGGCAAACCGAGGCCCGCAAGGCCAATCGATGCGGTTCCAGTGGCGAGTAGCGTGCGGCGGGAGATCATGGTTAAGGCCTTTCTAAGGAGCAGAAACTATAGGTCAGAAAGTGCGGCGTGCAATGCCAATAAATCCTCTGGCAGCTCGCTTTGAAAGCTCATCCGCTCACTGGTGGCAGGATGGGTAAAGGCAAGTGTTTCAGCATGCAGCGCTTGGCGCTTCAGGCGTACTTCTTCGGGCAAAGCGGTGTTAAGTGCGCGCGCCGCTTTGGTATCGCCATAGACCTGATCGCCGATCAGCGGCATGCCAATATGGGCCATATGGACGCGGATTTGATGGGTACGCCCTGTCTCTAACACACACACCATCTCGGTCGCTGCCGCGCCCGGATTACCTTGCAATCCAATGCCAAAACGCTTGACGATCTCATAATTGGTCGCCGCATTTTTGCCAGCAGAGGCAGTGTCTGCTACCACCGCCATGCGCTTGCGGTCGCGCGGGTCTCGCGCTAGGCGCGCATCGACCCGCCCCATCTTGCCCCAAGGCGACTTAGGCTGCCCCACGCCAAAGGCACGATAGCGTCGCGAAATGGTGCGATCTTGAAACTGACGACCCAAGGAGGCCAAAGCAAACTCACTCTTGCACACCACCATGACCCCAGACGTATCCATGTCTAAGCGGTGTACGATACCGGGCCTGCCCGTTGCCCCCACGACTTTGAGGCTGTCACCCGCATGCCAAAGCACCGCATTGACCAATGTGCCCGTCCAATTGCCCGGGGCCGGATGTACAGATAGGCCTGCAGGCTTATCCACCACCAACACATGGGCATCCTCATACAGGATCGACAGCGGGATGTTTTCAGCTTGCGGCTCGGCAGGCTCTGGCGGCGGCACTTCGATCCGATACTGAGTACCCGCTTTCACTTTGGCCGAGACGTTCATCTCCTTCACGCCATCACGGTAAACACGTGCTGCCTCAATCAAATGCTTGATGCGCGAGCGGGAAAGGGCCGGAAAGGCTTCGGATAGGAATTTATCTAAGCGCTCGCCGGCCGCCTCTGGCGAGACGACGACTTCCTGTAGGCTGGGCGCGACATCGGGGGCGTCTAGAGCCTCAAGATCGGCAAACTCATCATCTTCCATGCGGGTGATGACTATTGCGCCCGGAAATCGAGTGTCGTCCAAGCTGCAAACCACGCGGTCACAGCATAGACCGCCACATTCTGGCGGACATTGGCCAGATCAACCTTTTCCAGAATATCGTCAGGTGTGTGGTGGATGGCGAAATATTTGCTGGCATCTTGCTGCAAGTCCATAACCGGCACACCTAAAGGCCGCAACGCGGAGATATCAGACTGGCCACGCGCATCATCGGTGCCCCGCGCTACGCCCAAGGGTTTTAAAGCCTTGGCAATCGCTTCCTTGACAGGACCTGTTCCAGCACCGAAGCCGAAATCGGCCTGATAGACTTTGCCATCGCCAGAATCTGATTCTGCGGCAAACACATAGGAATCGGCCTTGCCCTTGATCGCTTGGGCATGGGCCGCAGCGCCAATCAAGCCCACTTCTTCCGCACCATACCAAATGATACGGATGGAGCGCTTGGGTGGCCCTGCAATATCGCGAACGAGCTTGGCAGCAGCGGTTACAATCCCACAGCCAACCGCATCATCCAACGCACCCGTGCCAAGGTCCCAAGAATCCAAATGACAGGCCAGCACCACATATTCGTCCGGCCGTTCAGTACCGCGCATTTCGGCAATCACATTGCCAGACTGGGCTTCAGGCTGAACCTTGGTTTGCACCTGCATGCGCACTTGCGCTGGCCCTTTTTCCAAAACGCGGCCCAATTGATTGGCATCGGCATTGGCCAAGATCAGTACCGGCAACTTGCCCTGCTGTCCGCGTGCGCCTTGCCCGACATGGACTTCCCGCTCCGATGTTCCAGCAGACCGGATCAAACAGCCTATTGCACCTAAGTCCGCGGCAACCGATGCGCACTCGCGCCGCTTGGCCACAGCTTTGCCATAACCACTTCCATCTTGGGTCACAGGCATCACATCATCGACAAAGGCAATCTTGCCCGCCAAAGAGCCCGGCGCGGCTGCCCGCAAAGCGGCCATGTCGGCAAAGCGCACCACTTCCCCGACTAAACCCTCTACTGGGGTAGAGGGCGATCCACCCGTGGCATGTACTTCCAGACGTTGGCCATGGGGGCCTAAAATCGTTGCTGTTTCAATCACCCGCTCCCAAGCGGTTAAGGGGAAGCTTTCGATCCGCGCATCGGTGAAGCCTTCTTGAGTCAAGCGCGCCATTGCCCAATCGCGCGCACGGGCTTCAGCCTCCGTCCCCGCCAAGCGGGGTCCGATATCGGTTGTGAGGTCCCGGGTGATGGCATAGGCGCGCTCATCCTGCATCGCAGCAGCGATGAGCGCTTTGGCGGGCGGGGTTGGAACTTTGGTTTGTGCACACGCCAGAGCGGGAATCCCCACCAACAAACCCGCGAAAATCATCGCCTCAACTTTGCCCATTGCCTGCCCCTTTTGCGTCGCTCTACGCTTTATCGTAGTCGTGACCGCTGATGCGATGCAAGCCCATTTACCCCTTCAAGCTAGCCGATGGTAATGGTTTGGCTGTTCTGACCTTCTCGCACCACAAAGCGGGTTGCCTCAGGCTTAGGCGGGCCAAATTGGGCCTTGGCATTATTGGAAAAGGCAAAAGGCTCTTTCGGAATCCCAAATGTTCCCAGATCCAATTGCTGATTGCCATTCACGTCGCGAAAGGCGCGCATGGAACAGACTTGGCCTATGCGCTGATCTGGGAAGCGGATCACTACTTGTGGACCTCGCACATCGACTTGGGCGGCAACAGACCGCGCGCGATCACCCGGCCTGTCAGCACAGGTTAATTGCGCCATCTCGCGGCCGGATTGGTTAGCAAAGCCCTTGAAGGCGAATTCCACCTGAGCAAGCCTGACATGAGGGGCTTGTACGACACTGGGCGAAGCTACAACCAATGGGCCCGATGCAAGAAAAAGGGCGATCGAGATCATGGGTAAAGCGGGAGACAAAAGACGCATATTGGGCAGGTCCTTCAAGTGGATCGGAAAAGATAAAGGGATTGCGGCCGCCGGCAGCCGCGCAGCTTAGCCAAAAATGAGGGCATAGAAGGTACGGCCCGGGATAAAGGTCATCACGCCTGCCAAACACAGGCCAAAATAGAGGTCCCGCATTGTCTTCAAATGCCCTTCCACATTGCCTTGGCGGATGTGCCAAATGGCGCGCGGCAGACTGATCAAGGTCCAGATCGACAGGATATGGATTGGGCCAAATTGACCCAGCATGGGGGCAAAGCTCTTCATGAAGAAGCTCGACAGCGCGGTTACCACCATTGTCGCCGCCCAGACCCGCCCCATCAACTTATGGCTGGGCGTCCCCTTAGGTCCAAAGAGCACAATACCGCCTAGAACCAAAGAACTTGTCGCGCCGCCTATATGAATCAAAGTGACCAAGGGGAGCTTTGCAAAGACATCCCAATCTGGCGCATGCGGTAAGAAATTCTGGCTCAATATATACGACCAAACATTCGGTCCAAAAAATGAAAGGGCAAAAGCCACAATGCCAATGGCGAACAAATGCCCCAACAGGGGCCGGACTATGGCGAGTAATCTTCCAAGCCGGCTGTGTGTAGCACGCCCGAGTTGGGTATTCTTGGGGGCGGAAATGTCGGTCATCAGTTTAAACTCCAGTTCGTGTCACAAGCTCTTTGCGAGGGACGCAGGACATCGTTAGAAGGGGGATGCGGCGCGTGCACGCGCCTTTACGCGGAGAAACTGGCATTATGCGCCAAACACCAAGCCCTGTGGTTCACGAAGCGCGAAACACCAGTTGGATGGAACAAGTGGTCAGCGCCGAAAGCCTGCGCGGCTACGGGATCAGTTTGGCATTGGGCAGCCTCTTGGCCATATCGGGTGCTTTCGACACCCAAGATCTGCCGCTTTGGGCGCGCTTTGCTTATTGGCTGCCGGTCATGCTGGCAGGTGCCTTTATCGGTGGCCTGATCTCTTGGAAACTGGTCGCGATTGAACGTTGGGCCCGCTCACCTCTTTTAAGTTGGGCCATTGTGACGGTGCTGGTGGCCATCCCCATGACCTTCATCGTGTGGGCGGTTACAGGGCTGGCGTTTCAAGGACAAATAAAGCTTGAGCACCTACCCTTCTTCTTCCCAACTGTGACGCTGGTCTCGGCCTTTATGGCAGGCATCTTAACCTTCACCAATCAGGCGCCACGGGAAACCCATGGAGCGCCCCCTGCCAAAAATACTGGCGATGAACCCGCACCGGTCCGCTTTCGCGAGCGCCTGCCGATCGCACTGCGGGGGGCGGAAATCTACGCTGTCTCCAGCGAAGATCATTATTTGCGCATTCATAGTTCGCGCGGCACCGATCTTATTCTGATGCGCTTAAGCGATGCGATTGGCGAGCTTGACGGCATTGAGGGCGCGCAAGTGCATCGCTCATGGTGGGTTGCACGGGCCGCCGTCAAAGACGTCGAACGCGGCGATGGCAAAGCCGTCTTTACCCTCATCAATGACACCCAAGTGCCCGTTAGCCGTACCTATGCCAAAGCCCTGCGAGAGATTGGTTGGTATTAGGCCATGGGGGCAGCGTGCCGGACCTTGCGCCGCAGAATCCCCTGAGGTCCCCGCTCTCCGGCTGGGGTGGCGGTGGCTTTAAAGAGCTAATTTGTCTAGAAGCGGTTTTGGTGATCCCTTTGGTCCACCAAACCGCTAACGAAATTGTTTTGGCGACATCTGGGTAGTCAAGTGTCCGTTTTCTTCGAAAACGGATCGCTTGCGACGCAGCATAGCTGCGCACTTGACGACCCAGATGTCGCGGCCATCCTCGATGATCCATTTTGGTGAAACAGGGTTTCCACCAAAATGGGTCTAGATGGAAAAATCCTCAAGCGATGTCATCGCGGACGGCGTGAGCCGTGTCCCATATCTCCTGCTGCAAAGTCCCCTGAGGTCCCCGCTTTCCGGCTAGGGTGGCGGTGGTGTGAGAAGGTTTTTTGTCTGGAAGCGGTTTTGGTGATCCCTTTGGTCCACCAAACCGCAACCGAAATTGTTCTGGCGACATCTGGGTAGTCAAGTGTCCGTTTTCTTCGAAAACGGATCGCTTGCGACGCAGCATAGCTGCGCACTTGACAACCCAGATGTCGCGCTCATGCTCGATGATCCATCTTGGTGAAACATTGTTTCCACCAAAATGGGTCTAGACGGAAACGCCCCTTCAGTCCGCAAACCTAATGCGCAAGGGCTCTCCCCTCTCCTCTTGGGAGA
>JAIXQA010000004.1 GCA_027485915.1 Alphaproteobacteria bacterium
GCCACCAACATGCCGGTCAACATGGCGCGCAAGCCTTTGCGCTGGCCTTCATCATCGGGCAGAGCCGCCAAGCTCATATTGACGCCCGTATTCCACGCCCCTGCGACTTGGCTATACGGGCCCACCTGATCGCCAGACACTGCAGGCACCAGCATGGCCGGGACATAGACGAGATTTTCTTTCGGGTTCATCGCCATTGGGTGCCAATTATGCACGCCAAAGGGCGCTGGAAACACCAAAGCAGGTGCTTTGGCGAAACGGGCCGATGGGTTTTCATTTGGACGGCCCGTCTTCAGATCGACCGAATGGGCCCAAGGGATTGGCATGCCAGCCGGCACATCAGCTTCTTTCGGCATGGGGAACAGGGACTTGGCGGACAAAAGCTCACCCGTCGCCCGGTCCAACACGTAGAAGAAGCCATTTTTCGGCACCTGCATAATGACTTTGCGTGGCTTGCCGCCGATCGGCAGCTCGGCCAGCATCAAATGCTGGGTTGCGGTAAAGTCCCAAGAATCTCCCGGTGTCGTTTGATAATGCCAGACGTACTCGCCCGTATCCGGCTTTACCGCCACGATGGAGGAAACAAAGAGATTATCGCCCTTCCCGCCCGAACGAATTTTGTGGTTCCAAGGCGAGCCATTGCCAACGCCGAAATAAAGAAGGTCAAGTCCTGGATCATAGGCCATGGCGTCCCAAACAGTGCCACCACCGCCTGACTCCTTCCACGCCCCATCACTCCAAGTGGCATCAGCCTTTTCTTTAAGGATTTTGTCTGACACCGCGCCATCAGCCTCACCCTTAGGATTGGGTGTGGTGTAGAAGCGCCAAGCCATCTCGCCAGTCTCAACATCATAGGCGCTGAGATAGCCGCGGACGCCATATTCGGCCCCGCCATTGCCGATCAGCACTTTGCCTTTCACCACACGCGGCGCACCTGTGATCGTATAGGACTTGCCTTGGTCGACCGTGACTTTCGACCAGATTTCCTTGCCGTTACGGGCATCCAGCGCAATCAGACGGCCATCAAGCGAGCCGACAAAGACTTTACCGCCCCAGACCGCCACACCGCGATTGACGACATCACAACAGGCCTTATGCGCCGTTTCGCCCGGCACTTTCGGGTCATAGGCCCACAAAAGATTGCCCGTTTTGCCATCAAAAGCCGAGACTTTCGACCAAGATGTGGTGGTGTAAATCACACCATCGACGACGATGGGCGTGGCTTCATGGCCACGATCGGTATCGAACTCATGCACCCATGCAAGACCCAGTTTCGAGACATTGGTCAGATTGATTTGATCCAGCGGGCTAAAGCGCTGCTCGTCATAGGTGCGGCCATAGCTCATCCAATTATCGCCGTCGGCCCCCGCAGCGGTGAGACGCGCAGCATCGACCTTCGCAGCTGGACTGTTGGATGTGTCGGGCGCGCAGCCACTAGCTAGCAATCCCACGAGCAACGCACTGGTTGCAACGAGCCTTTTGATCATGTTTTCCTCCCTGACCGGTGGCCCGCCTGTGGCGAGTCCATCTCTATGTCATCGAGGAC
Organism: Alphaproteobacteria bacterium; assembly: GCA_027485915.1. Taxonomy (GTDB): domain Bacteria; phylum Pseudomonadota; class Alphaproteobacteria; order Caulobacterales; family Aquidulcibacteraceae; genus Aquidulcibacter. The sequence goes on from JAIXQA010000004.1 coordinate 1,547, forward strand.
AGTATCGGCTTTGAGGATTAGGGCAATAGGATCAGATGCGCCTGAAAGCTAAATCGCAGGGTCCGGCTGGATTTGCACCAAGCGGCCCGCTTGGTCAGCTACCGCTCGATAGAAGCAGGACTGAAAGCCAACATGGCAACAGCCACCATCGCCATCGACATTCACCTTCATCACCACGGCATCTTGATCACAATCGATGCGCAATTCTTGCACGTGCTGAAGCTGGCCTGACGTCTCACCCTTTTTCCATAAGCTTTGACGCGAGCGGGACCAATAATGTGCAATCCCGGTCTCTAAAGTTAGCCTCAAGGCCTCGGCATTCATCCAAGCCAACATCAAGACTTCACCCGTCTCCGCCTGTTGCGCGACAGCGGGGATCAGGCCGTCTGCATCAAAGCGCGGCATCAGGGTAAGGCCACGCTCCAGCGCGTGAGTGGAGCCTGGCTGTGGGACAGAAGTCGAAGCGGCCAAATCTTTGCCTCAAATCAAGGTTTAGACGCTAAGGATCAAAGCGCCGAGTGTTGGTGAGGTTGTTTCTTGCACATCTATGATCAGGCCCGCAATGGGGCGCTTATCCTGCATGCCAAAGCCCGGGACTGGGCCTGCCACAGCGCGACCCGCACAGCCGCTTTTGAGTTTTTGATGTTTGGCATCAAACAGGCTTGGGCCTGCCTCTATGGCGGCACCATGTTGGCGCTTTTGATCCTGACCATGCTGTTTTGGCCTGAAGAGGGTGCCCTGCTCAGCCGGTTCGACTTTCTGTTTCTGGCGGCCATTGCCCTGCAAGTTTTGTTGGTGACCCTGAAGCTAGAGCGATTGGAAGAGGTCAAAGTTATCGCCATCTTCCATGTCGTCGGCACGATTATGGAGCTGTTTAAGACCCATATGGGCTCTTGGACCTATCCGGGGGACGCCTTTTTCAAGATAGCGGGCGTGCCTTTGTTTACAGGCTTTATGTATGCCTGTGTCGGTAGCTATATCGCCCGCATCACCCGCTTGATGGACCTGCGATTTAGCGACTATCCCCCCATTTGGATGACGTGGGTCTTGGCCATCGGGGCCTATGTGAATTTCTTCACCCACCATTTCGGGCCAGACATCCGAGTGGGACTCTATCTGTTTTCCATCCTGATCTTTCTCAGATGCCGCGTCCATTTCACGCCCGACCAAAAGGCCCGCTGGATGCCGATGCTATTGGGCTTTCTTTTGGTCTCGTTATTTATTTGGTTTGCCGAGAATATCGGGACCTTCACCAATACATGGATCTATCCCCACCAGCAGGATGGCTGGCACATGGTACCTTTTAGCAAAATGGGCGCTTGGTATCTGTTGATGCTGTTGAGCTTTGTCTTAGTGACCCATGTTCATCCGCCAAAGCCGCCAGACCCCCAAACAAAAACGCCGGACCCCTAAAGGCCCGGCGCGTTCGCACAACAAATCGGGGAGGATTTAGTTGTAACCTGCCAAACGCAGGAAACGGTCTTTCAATTCCCGGTCAGTCTTGAAGACGCCGGTGAATTGGGTAGTGATGGTTGCCACATTCGGGTGGTGCACCCCACGCGTAGTCATGCACTGGTGCTTGGCATCCAACAGAACCGCCACGCCGGCAGGGCGCAGCGCATCGGTGATGCAGTCGGCGATTTGCGCAGTCATGGTTTCTTGTGTCTGCAAGCGCTTGCCAAAGATTTCAACCACGCGGGCAATCTTGGAAATGCCGACGACGCGATTGGTTGGCATATAAGCAATGTGAGCCCGGCCTAGGATGGGCACCATATGATGTTCGCAATGGCTTTCGAGGTCGATGTCACGCAGCATCACGATATCGTCATAGCCTTGGACGTCCTCAAACGTGCGGCTCAATTCCGCGGCTGGGTCCATTTCATAGCCAGCGAAGAATTCGCGGTAAGCTTCAACCACACGCTTTGGTGTGTCGATCAAGCCTTCCCGGTCTGGGTTATCGCCAGCCCAGCGCAACAAAGTGCGCACGGCAGCCATCGCCTCGTCGCGGGTTGGTCGTTCGGTTTGTGCCACCTCAGAGATGAGGCGCGGATCTGTAATCGCGTCCATGAGCTTCTGCCCCTTTCAAAGGGGTCGGAGGTCGAGCCGGAAATCCGGTCTTAACGCCCGCCCTGATTTTAATTCATGCGTCTACACATGTAGGCGCACCGTTTATGCCGTCTTCGCGTCAGCATCATTTCAGTCTAAAGGACTGGAGCAATAACAAACACTCAAACCACTGAAGAGTCTACGTTGGCTCTTCGTCTTGGATCACATGATGCGTGAAATAGAACTGTTCAATACCCTGCAACGAGAAAAAGTGCGGTTCGTCCCGCAAGATCTTGAACGCGTCACGCTCTATGTTTGCGGTCCAACTGTCTATAATTTCGCCCATATTGGCAATGGTCGCCCGGCTGTCGTGTTCGACACCTTGTTCCGACTTTTGCGCACCATTTATGGCGAAAATCACGTGATTTATGCGCGAAATATCACCGATGTCGACGATAAGATCAATACCGCTGCCTTAGAACAAGGCGTTGATATCAGTCAAATCACGGAGAAATTCACCGCCATTTATCGGGCGGATATGGCTTCACTGGGGACACTGCAACCGACTTTAGAACCTAAAGTCACGACCCATATGGATGACATCATTTCGTTGGTTGGCCGCCTATTGGATAAGGGCCACGCTTATACGACACAGGATGGGGTTTATTTCCATGTGCCCTCCATGCCGACCTATGGGCAGCTTTCGAACCGCAATCTGGAAGACAATGAAGCCGGTGCGCGCATCAGTGTCGATGGCAATAAGCGCGACCCGGCAGACTTTGCTTTGTGGAAAGCAGCCAAGCCCGGTGAACCGGCTTGGGATGCCCCGTTTGGTGCTGGACGGCCTGGTTGGCATATCGAATGCTCGGCCATGATTGAAACCAATCTGGGTCTGACGATCGACATTCATGGCGGCGGTCATGATCTGATCTTCCCGCACCATGAAAACGAAATTGCCCAATCGGTCTGCGCCCATGATGGCACGCCTCTGGCGACAATCTGGATGCA
>JAIXQA010000065.1 GCA_027485915.1 Alphaproteobacteria bacterium
CGAACTGGCGGACAGAGAGGGATTCGAACCCTCGATGGGCTTGCACCCATACACGCGTTCCAGGCGTGCGCCTTCAACCACTCGGCCACCTGCCCGTTCGAAGGCGCGGGTATAAACATCATGACAGACTAAGCAAGCCATCAATGCACACAAGAGTGTAGTTAGCCGCCCTTTGGGCGATTTAGGCGAGAAGTGGATCGGCCCAAGCGTCAAAATGGGCCCAGAATGCCGCCCGAATGGCATCAACCTCGTGCAAAAGCTCATGCTTAGAGCCCGGCACGACGCGAAGCTGCCCATGTGGAACTTGGCCACAAATGCGGACATGGGCGGCGTTATCGACAATCGTCTCGCCTTCGGCGCTCACCACTAAGATCGGGACATTGATTTGGGAGAGGCGAGCCGGCGTAAACGACGCCATGATCTTCATCGCTTCATCCAACCAGCCATTGGTTGGGCCAGCGATTTGCAAGGCAGGTTGTTCCAGCATCAAAGCATTGTTGCGGGCAAAGCGCTTGGGATCATGGGTAACTTGATTGCCCTCAAAGGCCTCTGGCTGCCAAATCGCAGGCAAGGACGGCGCGACTTCTTTGCCTCTGCCAGCTGCCACTAAGGATTTAGCCAAAAGCCCCATGCCGGGCGGCCCAAGAATTCCCCACATGGGCGCGGAAAAAGCAGCGCCAACCACATTTGGGATGGCACCCGTCAGCATGGCTTCCAAGGCGATGGTGCCGCCCATAGAATGGCTCAACAAAATGCGCTTGCCAGTCAATTTGTCCGAAACGGCCGCGACAGCGCGCGCCATGTGGTCGGTGGCCTTAGCAAAACTATCGAGATGGCCTGCATATGGCGTTGCGCCTAACCGATCCGACCAGCCCTGCCCCCGATGATCGACCGTCAGAACATGGAAGCCGCGCGCGAGAAGGTCTGAAATCGTCTCGGCATATTTTTCAATATATTCGGTGCGACCGGGCGCTAAAATCACAGATCCGCGCGGCTGGTCGCCTTGATAAGGCGCAAATGCCGCGCGGATTGTTTTGTCGTCAGGCCCAAGGACGCGGAAGGTCTCAAGACCCGGTATCGCGTCTATCAAAGGGTCCTGAACCGATTGCATCGGATGCGATTAGCCGATGATCGATTGCAGCTTCATGGCGATCGACATGTCACCGTCCACCTTCAGCTTGCCACTCATGAACGCATTCATGCCGTTCAGGCGGCCTTCAACCATGTCAACGAAATCGCCGAGCGCGATCTTCAAGGTGCAGTCTGCTGGACCATCGTCGTTGGTGACGGCATTGCCGTTCTTTCCATCGATGTGGATTTTGCCGGCGTCGCCGAAATCAAACTTCACTGTGTTGCCGAAAGCTGGCTTGGCTTCGACACGCTCTTTCATGCCAGCAGTAATTGTCGCGAGATCCATTTATTCCTCCCTGAGCGCATCCCGGAACAAGCTTGGGAAGGCGCGGTGACTCCTTACTAGACCGGGATGAGGCTGAGGGGAAGCGGTACGTAGCGTCAATTGATGCGGCTATTTCCTTGCAAATGCAGATAACGCATGGCAACTCACGACAATGTTAAACGAAGTCAGTCCTTTCGGCACCTTTTCCCCCTCGGCCTTTCAAAGCCGCATCATCGCACTCGCTCGGAGCTTTGATCCGGGGCCGTTCAGCAAACTCGCCGCTTCGGTTGGAAAAAGACTGATCTTTCCAAGTCTTACTGGCCCCTTGGATTTAATGACTTGGGGCGTTAAGACGCGTATCGACCCGCGGCGGAACGTCACCGAAAAGCGTCTCATGTTCTCCCCTTCGCGCTTCGAACTGGAAGAACGCGAATTGCTGCAGCGAGAGCTAAAGGCGGGGGATATCTTCGTGGATGTCGGGGCCAATGTGGGTGCCTATTCTCTCTGGGTCGGACCGCTGGTTGGAGCGCGTGGAAAAATTGTCGCGATTGAGCCACAGCCGAGCGTTTTGGCCCGATTGCGCGCCAATTTCGCCCTGAATCCAGATTTCAATGTGCAGGTTTTCGCGTGCGGCGCGGGCGACAGCAATGGCGCTATGATACTATCTGTCGGCAGCAGTAATGAAGGCGGCGCGTCACTCGCGACAGTCAGCGGCGGTGCAGACCAAGTTGAAGTCGCGGTGCGACCGCTGATCAGCATGGTCGAAGAAGCGCGTTTAGAGCGGATTGATGCCCTGAAAATCGACATTGAGGGCTATGAAGATCGCGCCCTTTTGCCCTTTTTCGCCCAAGCCCCCAACAGCCTTTGGCCGCGGCTTTTGATTCTAGAGCGCAGCGAAAAAGATTGGGCTAGCGACCTGATGGGTGCTCTGAAAGACTATGGTTATCGCATCACGTTTTCGACCAAACGCAATTATGTGATGCAGCTGGCCTAGCCAGCCGCACGCGCCATATGTTCTTCCAAGTCATATTCTTTGAGCTTGCGATAAAGCGTTGAACGGCCAATGCCCAAGCGACGGGCAACTTCGGTCATATGCCCCGCATAGAGGTCGATCGCATACTCAATAAGGTCGCGTTCAATCTGCTCTAACGTGCGTAAATGACCCGCCGGATCAAAAATGGCGATGCCATTGCCTGCTTCAATCGCCGCAGCCAGCAAGTCACTATTGGCGGGTAGCGCGGGCACATCTGTCACTGCCGATACGTTTGCCGCAACAGGCGATGCTGTTGGAATAGTATCGTTAATCGGTGTCTCGGCAACAAATTGCGGTAAAGCGGCCTGCACATGGGGGAAATCCTCAGGCTGCAGGAAGTCGCCATCGCACAAAACGACAGCCCGGAAGACCGTGTTCTCAAGCTGACGCACATTACCCGGCCAATCAAAGCTCTGCAGCATGGCCAAAGCCTGTGGCGTAGCACCCAATACCCGCTTGCCTTCTTCAGCATTGATGCGGGTGACGAAATGTTTGATCAAGGCGGGGATATCTTCCATCCGCTCTCGCAACGGCGGGGCGTCAATTGGGAAGACATTGAGGCGGTAAAAAAGGTCTTCACGGAAACGACCTTCAGTAACCAGCTTTGCCAAATCCTTGTTGGTAGCGGCAATAATGCGCACATCGACCTTAACGGGACGCTTGGAGCCGACAGGATCGACTTCGCTCTCTTGCAAAGCGCGCAGTAATTTAACCTGAATGTCGAGAGGAAGTTCGCCCACTTCGTCAAGGAACAACGTACCGCCGTCGGCTTCTTGAAACTTACCCAAATGACGGTCGTGCGCGCCGGTGAAAGCGCCTTTTTCGTGGCCGAACAGGATGCTCTCGACGAGGTTCTCAGGGATTGCACCGCAGTTGACGGCGATGATGGGTCGGCCTGAGCGCTCGCTCTCGCCATGGATGGCGCGCGCGATGACTTCTTTACCGACACCGCTCTCGCCCAAGATGAGGACAGGGATGTTGGAAGTTGCAGCCCGTTGACCCAGCCGAATCACTTGGCGCATCGCCGAGGCGCCAGCAACCATATCGCCGAAGGTGAACGTGCCTGCAGCCTTCTTCTTGAGCCGCTTTACCTCACCTGACAATTCGCCCACCTTCAGCGCATTGCGGATGGACACCATCACACGCTCTGGGCTGGCAGGCTTCACAAAGAAGTCCGTTGCACCGGCTTGCATGGCCTTCACAACCGTATCAATGCCGCCCGAAGCGGTAAGCACGACGACAGGCAAGTCATCACGTTTCGCGCGGATGGCGGCCAGCGCCTCCATGCCCGAAACGCCTGGCATGATCAGGTCCAAAAGGACAACGTCAACGGCTGGGTCCATGGCCTGCGCAATGGCTTGTGCACCATCTTCTGCAGTACGTGTGGCAAAGCCTTGCCGCTCAACAGCCCCTTGCAACAGGCGACGCTGCGATGGATCGTCATCAACGATTAGGACGGTCTTACTCATTTTACCCACCAAATTCTTTATTGCCGGGTTTTCCCGGTTGAGACACATAAAACTCAAACTTGAGCTTGATGCTTTTGCGTCTGTTCACCACCCTTCTACACGCAGGATGTAAAGGCTGACTTAAAATGGGACACTCTCTAGGAAGAAAACTGCACACAATGCCCCCTTGACCAAAACGGACCAGAAGGTCATGCCCACGCAGCAAAAGATCACCTGATAAAGGCAATGGAAATGTCAGTCGCGCCCCTACCTGGAATTCTCGACATCATCCCTTACAAGGGCGGCGAGGCCGTTATCCCCGGCATTGAGAAGCCTTGGAAGCTATCTTCAAACGAAAACCCCTTAGGCTGCAGCCCAGCTGCGCGCTTGGCCTATCAGACCGCAGCTGAGGATTTGGCGACTTATCCAGATGGCGATCACGCGGGGTTACGGGCAGCGATTGCAAGCCGCTATGGCTTGGATGCTGGTCGCATCATGTGTGGCAGCGGTTCTGACGAAATTTTCCAACTCTTAGGCCGCGCCTTTCTCGATCAAGGCGATGAGATTGTACAATCCGCACATGGCTTCTTGGTTTATCGACTGACAGCGCAGCAAGCCGGAGCTATCTGTATTTCGGCCCCTGAAACCAATCTGACGGCCAATGTAGATGCCATTCTTGCCTGCGTGACGCCTAAGACCAAAATTGTCTTTTTGGCCAATCCGAATAATCCTACTGGCACCTATTTGCCTTATTCCGAGATCAAGCGCCTGCATGCGGGCCTGCCGGATCATGTGCTCTTGGTTCTCGACGCAGCTTATAGTGAATATGTGCAGACCAATGATTATTCTTCAGGTCTAGAGCTGGCAGGAGAAGCTGGAAATGTGCTGATGACGCGCACCTTCTCCAAGATCCATGGCCTTGCAGCCGCCCGCGTCGGTTGGTGCTATGGGCCGCAAGTGGTGATAGACGCGCTGAACCGGGTACGTGGCCCATTCAATCTTAGCGCGCCAGGCCTAGCTGCGGCCGAAGCCGCGATTTTGGACCAAGACTTTGCCAATCAGAGCGTCGCATTTAATGCCCATTGGCTCACTTATTTGACCCAAGAGATTCGCGCCCTTGGCTTGGAGGTCACCCCCAGCGTGGGCAATTTCATTCTGGTAAAATTTCCCGGCGATGGTGGCAAAACATCTGAGGCAGCTGATGCATTTCTGCGTTCACGTGGCGTGATTGTGCGGGCAGTGAAAGCCTATGGCTTAGACGCGTATTTGCGGATCTCCGTTGGGCTTGAGGTGCCAAATCGCCTGACCGTAGCCACCCTCAAAGAGTTTATGGCGGCCTGATGTCGGAACGGACCAACCTTTTCGATACTTTAGCTATCATTGGCGTCGGGCTTATTGGCTCGTCGCTGGCGGCTGCCGCCAAGGATAATGCCCTTGCCAAGCGGGTTATGCTCTATGATCGCGACCCCTACGTACGAGGTCGCGCACAAGAATTGGGGCTGGGCGAGGTTAGCGAGACGGTCGAGGCGGCGGTTTCAGAGGCAGACTTAATCATTTTATGCACGCCCCCTGCCACAATGGGGACCATTGGCGCTCAAATTGGCGCGCATGTGAAAGCCGGTGCCATTGTAACCGATGTGGGCTCGGTCAAGGAGGCAATTGTCCAGCAGCTGAAGCCCGTCTTGCCAGAGACCTGCTTTTTGATTCCTGGCCACCCGATTGCAGGGGTTGAAAAGTCCGGCCCCGATGCAGGCTTTGCCACCTTGTTTGAAGGCCGTTGGGCCATTCTGACCCCACTCGCCGACCCGCGCCCCACGTACCAAGCGGCAGTCGCGCAGCTCACTCAGTTCTGGGAAGGCATGGGCGCGAGAGTGGAATGTATGGACCCCGTGCGCCACGACCAAGTGCTGGCGATGACAAGCCATTTGCCACATTTGATCGCCTTTTGCGTCGTCGCAACTGCGCAAGATGTTGAGGCCGTGACCGATAGCGAAGTGGTCAAATATTCTGCTGGTGGCTTCCGAGACTTTACTCGCATCGCAGCGTCTGACCCCACCATGTGGCGCGATGTATTCTTGATGAACAAGGATGCAGTGCTCGATTTACTTGGACGATTCTCCGAAGACCTGACCGCTCTGCGCCGTGCCATTCGCTGGGGGGATGGCGATACCTTATTCTCAACTTTCGAGCGCGCGCGCGCCATGCGGCGCGAAGTGATTGAAGCCGGTCAGGACACGGCCATTACCAATTTTGGTCGCGATCTAACGGCATCGGTGAAATCCACAAGCGACGGAAAATCTGACTGAAATTTCCTGTGTCTTTCACGATGGTAAACCAAACGTTAACCAGTTCAGCCTCCAAGATTTGCAGGTGAAATTTCCTTGCACTCTCGGGAGAAGCCCGTGCTAGCCGCCGCTCATTTTATCCTGTTTTTGGTCTATTGCGTTGCCGCCATCGGCTTGGGGGCCTTCGCTTATTACATCCAAGAAGCCAGCCTAACGGTTTCGATCTGTATGGGCGGGCTTTTGGCAGTGGCTTGCGGCTTGTTCCATCTTGCATTCACCCCGCGCCAAGCAAAGCTCGCCCGCTCGGAAAAGACCCGGATTGATAATGAGTTCCAGTCCTTAAAAGACATACATGTCGCCACCCATCAAGAAATTCAGACCCTCAAGACCACCTTGGCCGAGGATGCCGCAGCACGGGAAGCGGCCCTAGCGCGTGAAGTGCGCGAAATCGCGACGCTTCTGACGACCTATGTGCAAAAGAACGAACGTCGGCGCGAGGCCTCCGCCGTCGAAGGGCAAAAGATTGCGCCACGGCGGTCGGATCAAAGCTTGTTAGCAGCTGTCCGCTCTGCCTTGGAAGAAAACCGGATCGAGTTACATCTCCAGCCCATCGTCGCCCTGCCCCAACGCAAGACCGTCTATTACGAAGGCTTTACCCGCCTGCGTGACCCGTCTGGCGCGGTTATCTTGCCCAGCGAATTCCTGCGTGTCGCAGAACCGACTGGCCTGGTCGGCGAAATCGACAATCTACTTCTCTTGCGTTGCGTTCAAATCGCCAGACGTCTCCTAAAACATGACCGGCGGATCGGGCTATTTTGCAATATTTCTACCACGAGCTTGGGGGATGAGACCTTTTTCCCGCAATTCATTGCCTTCCTCCGCGATAATAAGGATCTGGCCAGCTCCATCATTTTTGAGCTCACACGCGATTCATTTGAGAAAATCCCCATGGCGGCAGAACGCAATATGGGTCGCCTATTCGATCTGGGCTTTCGTTTTTCGATTGACCGGTGCGAAACCCTCGACCTCGACTTACGCAAGCTAGAGCGTATGGGTGTCCGTTATGTGAAGATTGCGGGTGATAAATTGGTGCAGCAATTGGTCGAAGCCAAAGCTGTCCCTGTTACAGGCCTCAATCGCCAGTTTGAACCAGCCGATGTCTCCGCCCTCTTCTCGCGCTATGGCGTAGAGCTGATCGCCGACCGGGTCGAAACCGAGCGCACGATTGTCGAAATCCTAGAGCTCGACATCACCCATGCTCAAGGTAATCTCTTTGGCAAACCGAAATCCAGCACGGAAGTGGTTAAAGCCAGCGAGGAAGGCCCTCGCCTGCGTATGGTCAGTTAGGCTCTAGCTAGCCCGGCAGGTTTGGTTGATGAAGTCTCTGTGGGTCGGGAAAGTTTCGGCTGTTTGAGCCATGAGGGTCTTTAGGCTTGCCAAGTGGCGATCAGCTTCCACATGGGTGCGGGTATCCACCAAGGGATCATATCCGGTTGGCTCCACAAACTGCCCCAAATAGACGGCAAGCCAGCTCGGATTGAGGAAAAGTTCAGGGCCATCTGAAACCATGCGGCCATATTTGCGGAAATGCGCCATCTTATAGGTCAAGCTGTCAGGTAAGCTCATAGACGCGCAATAACGCCATAGCTCTGTATCATCCCGCTCGGTCGCGCAATAATGCAAGATCAGAAAGTCGCGGATCCGCTCCCACTCATAGGTGCTTAGGCGGTTGAACTCCGTCTCTAGCACCGGATCGACCGTCTTATCGGGGAAGAGCGCGAGGAATCGGGTGATGCCCGTTTGAATGAGATGCAGGCTGGTGGATTCTAAAGGCTCCATAAAGCCGGCCGCTAGGCCAATCGCGACACAATTTTTGTGCCAAATCTTCTTTCTCTTGCCTGTCGTGAATCGCAATGGTCGCGGATCGGCTAAGGCCTTACCGTCTAGATTGGCAAGCAAGGTCCGCTCCACCTCATCATCTGAGATGAAGCCGCTGGAGTAGACATAGCCATTGCCGATGCGATGCTGCAGCGGAATGCGCCATTGCCAACCAGCCTCCCGCGCCGTGGAGCGGGTATAGGGTGTGAACTCGCCGCCATGTTCGCATGGCACAGCCATCGCCCGATCACATGGCAGCCAATGGCTCCAATCTTCATAGCCCGCCTTCAGCGCCCCTTCGATCAAGAGCCCGCGAAAGCCAGAGCAGTCGATAAAGAAGTCGCCTTCCACGATGCGACCATCTTCCAGCTTCACATGCTTGATACGCCCATCGTCGCCGCCAATCCCAACATCGGCGATTTTACCCTCCATCCGGATCACGCCGCGCGCCTCACTATAGGATCGCAGGAATTGGGCATAGAGCCCGGCATCAAAATGATAAGCATAGTCGAAAGTCGATTGGATCAAGCGCGGGTCTTGGGTTGGCGGGGCAAAACGACCCCGCTTTGCGACCTGCCAAGCCATGGTGAAATCATCGAGAGAGCCTGGTTCCCGTCCTGTCTGCCGCGCACGCAAATAAAATTGATGTAGCGGCACCATATCAAAGTCGGCCCCATAGCTGCCAAAGGGGTGAAAATAGCGGTGGCCTTGGCGGCCCCAATTCACGAACTCAATGCCAAGCTTAAACGTGCCTTGGGTACGGACCACAAAGTCTTTCTCATCAAGGCCGAGTGAGCGATTGAAGACTTTGATCGGCGGAATGGTCGCCTCGCCAACGCCTACCGTCCCGATCTCATCAGATTCAATCAAAGTTATGGTGCAGCCGCGGCCTGCGGCGTTGGCAATGGCAGAAGCCGCCATCCAACCAGCAGACCCCCCGCCTACAATCACCAAGCGCTCAAGCTTCTGGCTTTGATCCTGCATAGTGCCCCCCGAACTCGTCTTTTCTTCCGATATACCCGCAACCGTCGAGAAGACGAGTCCATGTTGTTGCAACGCTGCACCAGTTTTACAACTTTGTCGCATTTACCTGCATTCACGGGCACTTTCCCATTGCACAATCGTTGCGATTTTGTCATGTAGCTTTCCTACACGTTCACGAATAAATGATTGCTGAACGTATTTTGAATGCTGATTCAAGGCTTTTGGGTCAGTTTTAAGAGCGGGATATCGTCGGGCGGCCTGTCAATTGGCTGATAACCGGCGTGTTCTGAAGGGAATCACAAGCGGGTCCGTTGCGGTCGGATCAGCTTATTTGGGAGGAACCGCGATGAATATACACACACAATCACGCCTCGGCGTGTCGCGCGCTCGCTTGTTGGCTGGTGCAGTGTCTTCGGTTGCCCTGTTGGCAGCTATGAGCGGGACAGCCCATGCACAAGCTGCTTCAACCACCGAGGCTTCCGATAAAGACCTCGAGACCATCGTCGTCGTCGGTATCCGTCGTGGTATTGAAAACTCCATCAACGCCAAGAAAAATCTGGGCGTCATCGCCGAAATCGTCTCGGCTGAAGACATTGGCAAGCTGCCAGACGTCTCCATCGCAGAATCCTTGGCGCGCCTGCCAGGTGTGGCGGCACAGCGGATCGACGGTCGCGCTTCGCAATTGTCCGTTCGCGGCCTTGGCCCAGACTATACCACCACCCTGTTGAACGGCCGCGAGCAAATCTCGGTTGGCGACAACCGCGGCGTTGAATTCGATCAATATCCGTCAGAATTATTGGGCGGTGCGGCAATCTACAAGACCCCGACTGCGACGTTGCTGTCACAAGGTGTCGCGGGTACGGTTGACCTGCAAACCATTCGCCCGCTAAAATTTGGCCGCCGCCAAGTCGCCGTTGGTGCTCGGTTTGAGCAAAATGACGCTGGCGCGTTAAACGCCGGTACATCTGACACCGGCAACCGCTTCTCACTCGCCTATATCGACCAACTCATGGACGGTAAGCTCGGCATTGCTTTGGGCTATGCCCACATGGAATCGCCCTATCAGTCCGACCGCTTTGAGGCTTGGGGCTACCCGACCGTTGGCGGCAATTTCATAATTGGTGGCGCCAAGCCATATGCGCAATCAGCCAACATCACCCGTGACGGCTATATGGGCGTGATCGAATTCCAGCCGTCTGAAACTCTCTCTTTGTCGTTTGACGGCTATTACTCGAAGTTCAACGACGACCAAGTCCTGCGCGGGATCGAATTGCCGCTTCAATGGTCGGGTGCGACGCTCCAACCGGGTTCGACAGTCTCCAATGGGATTGTGACGTCAGGCGTATTCAATGGCGTGAAGGGCATCATCCGTAATGACATCCGAGCCCGCGAAGCTGAGTTGTCGGCCTTGGCCGGCAAGATCGAGTGGCAGGCAAGCCCGAAGGACTCCTTCGTATTCGATGCCAGTTTCTCAAAGGGTGAGCGAAAGGACGTCGACATCGAGTCCTACTCCGGTACCGGTCGCGGCTCAAATGGAGCAACCGATAACTTAGCTTTCGCAACCGCTGAAGCAGGTCGCTTGGTGTTCAAACCAACCTTGAACTATGGCGATTACAACACAATTCGTTTGACCGACGCAGGTGGCTGGGGTCAAGCAGGCTATTACAAAGCGCCTGGCATCAAAGACGAACTGAACACGCTGAAGATTGCTGCGAAGCATGAATTCAGTGGCGACAAGGCAGTTAAGTCTGTTGATTACGGTGTTGCCTATTCCGATCGCAGTAAAGACAAGAGTGTTAACGAGTGGTTCCTTGACTTGGCCGGCGGCGTTGACAGCGTGGCTATTCCGACATCGGCACGGGTTGGCCTGACCAATCTATCTTGGCTCGGCTTGGGTAATGTTGTGAGCTATGACCCACGCGGATTCTTGGGTAGCATCTACTCACTGCGTCCGAACACAGCAGCTGACGTTGCAGTCAAGAGTTGGGTGGTGGAAGAAAAAGTCTGGACTGGCTTTGCTAAGTTCAATGTCGACACCGAAATTGGCGGCTTGCCACTCGCTGGCGACTTTGGCTTCCAAGTGGTTAACACCGACCAAAGTTCCACGGCACGGGGTCGCAGCAACTCTGACGCAACACTGGTCACCAAAACCGAAGGCAAAGAGTATACTGAAGTCCTGCCCAGCCTGAACTTGGCTGTGTCGTTCGAAAATGACTCAAAGCTTCGTTTTGCACTGGCCCGTACTCTGTCACGTCCTCGCATGGATCAGATGAATGCAGCCTTCAGCTATAGTTACGATGGATCCGTTGTACCAAGCCGCGGCACACGTTGGTTCCAAAGCTCAGGGAACCCATTGTTGGATCCAATCTTAGCCCAAGCTGTGGACGTCAGCTATGAAAAGTACTTCGGTCGTCGAGCTTATTACTCAGTGGCAGGCTTCTACAAAAAATTGGAATCTTGGATCATCGACAATGTCGAGCGTCCATTTGATGCAACGGGTCTGATCGCACCAACCGGCGCGCCTCCAAGCCCAACCAATATCGGTATCGCCAGCTCGCCAGGCAATGTGAATGGTGGCTACATTCGTGGTCTCGAATTCACAGCGTCGTTCCCGTTCGATCAGTTTGTGCCATCGCTTGAAGGCTTTGGGGCTGTTTTCAGTGCAACTTACAATGACAGCAGCATCAAGCCGCCCGGTGCAACCCGTGCAATTACAGTGCCCGGCCTGTCGGAGAACGTAATCAATACGACGGTCTATTATGAGCGTCGTGGTTTCCAAGCCCGTTTGAGCAACCGTTATCGTTCGGACTTCAATGGCTCGGTTGTCGGCTTTGGTGCAGGCCTTGAAACCCGAAACATCCAAGCTGAATCGGTTCTGGATGGTCAGATTGGTTACACCTTCCAATCCGGTCCACTGAATAATCTGTCGATCCTGTTCCAAATGAACAACATCACCGACGAGCCATTCAGCACAATCATCAACGAGGATGAGCGGCTGGTGAGGGACTACCAAGTATATGGTCGTACCTTCTTGGTTGGTGTGAACTACAAGTTCTGATCTTGAAAGATCGGTAGCAAAATAACCCCCGTCGGCGTGGCCTGGCGGGGGTTTTCTATGTTGTGATTTGCCCCAG
>JAIXQA010000067.1 GCA_027485915.1 Alphaproteobacteria bacterium
CGGCAAATGAGGGATGTGGAACGGTGTTTGTCATGGCTGGAGATTCCAATTTTGAAGGCTGCAAACAGCCATCATTCTCTGGACAAAAGGATAATCAGGATTGCTCTGCCCCCATCCCGTAAATCCAAAGGATAGCGTATTACGCCAAGCGTTCGACATCATTCGCCACTCCCCCGGATTCAGACCAAAAGTGAGCCAGAACCTTGATCAGCCCGACGCTTGGCCGTCAATCGAGATAAAGGGGAAGTGGACTTTAGGATTTCTGGTCCTACACACCACTAATCGATGAGAACGAGAGCTCATGCGTTGCTAAGGGTCCCAATCTACCACGCAATAGCTATTAGCTTTGACATTATTCATGTCACAGAATTGGCACCTTAATGCACATCTGAAGCTCTGGAGTGCGGAAGATTGCTCGTCGAATTGAGATTAAAAGATCAAGGTCGCAGTATTTTTCTGACATGGATTTGAACTCGCGAGCTCATGATTAATTGTATTTTATTTTGGATTTAAGAACTCATTTTAACTCGATTGTAGTCTCAATTACATATAATGCGGCTTGGAGCGTTGTTATGGTTTTAGCGTCGCGTGGTCGGAGTCTGGAACAACGGGGTCACATTGCGCTGATCACCGCCGTCATTGCTATGCCAGTTTCTCTAGTGGTCGTATTCGCAGTCGAAATGACCTCGCTTTCTGGTGAACGCGCCAAAATGCAAGCGGCAGTAGATGCCGCCGCGCTCGCTGGGGCCCGCGAGATTGGTGTATCCGGGGGGTCTGAACGCAACATCAAAGCATTTACGGAGCGTTTTGCAAAAGAACAAACGCGGGAAGTCATTCCCCACGTGCGCACCACATTCACAGCCGAACAGCTACCAGGCGGCGCCGTTCAAATTGACGGCGTTGGTGTCCGAAATTCCTTTTTTGGAAACATGGTTCCAAAAGGCGGATTTGTGATCCGAGTTCGTGCCTTAGCGGAAGCGCTAAACCAACAACCTCTTTGTGTGGTTGGCACAGGTAGCACAAGCACAGCACTAGCCATTGATGGCAAAGAGCGGAGCCGCATTTTAGCGCCAAATTGTGTGGTGCATGCAAACGCCAATATTGAGTTGAATGAGTCAGCTCAAATCGAAGCAGGCACCATTCAAGCTTCAGGCTTTGCCGCTGGGACTGGATATTCGCCGGAAGCGAATAATGGTGCGCTTGTCCTGCGAGATCCTTTCAAATCGCGCCGAATTAAACGCAGAAATGCCTGCCCCGCTGGGGTTGTTCAAACCCGGGAAGTTTCCAGCGGCGTGCTTCAATTGCGTCCTGGTATTTTGCGCTTGCGATATAATGCTAGGGGTACCGGTCAAATTCGGCTGGCTCCTGGAGATTATTACTTCTGCCAGCCTCTAACGATTGAAGAGCAGGCATCCTTAATGGGCGACAATGTCGTCCTCATCTTTGACAATGGCGCCCTCAATGCGACAGGAAATGCAAAAGTGTCTCTCACAGGGCGTCGATCTGGCTCTTGGGCAGGCTTTGTCTTAGTTTCGGCCCGCGAAAATGAGACCGACACAGCCATTTCCTCGGCGTCCGTCGATCGGCTTTTGGGCACCATTTACCTGCCCAACAGCAATCTGTTTGTAAATGCGCAAGGCACGGTCGCCGAAAACTCCCTTTGGAGCGTCGTGATCGCACGCACGATCGCGCTGACGGGCGATTCAACTTTGGTCATTAACGACAATTATGCAGGTTCAGGTGTGCCAGTGCCAAAAGGCGTGGGCCGGCTAAATAAAAGTGTAGAAGATGGTGCATGGTTGAAGCGGTAGGGAGCTTCACAAGCGTGCTACACAAATAGCGTGCGGAAATCGTGGCCAAGCCTTCGATCTTTGAGGCTGCCTTGAAGAGCCTACAGGATGAACGGTCTTCACTCGACTTGAACTTATGTTGCTCGCATGATGCTATCGGCACGGGTTCGACAGGGGCAGCATGTGTTTGAAAATCTGATTACGGCGCTTGATTGGTTGGGCATTATTGTCTTTTCACTGACCGGTGCTTTAGTTGCATCGCGCAATCAAATGGATGTGGTTGGGTTTATCTTGTTGGGGACGATAACTGGCATTGGTGGCGGCACTTTGCGCGACCTATTGCTGGATATTCATCCGATCTTTTGGATTGAGCAGCCAATCTATGTACTTGTCTGTGCGGGCGTGTCGATACTGGCATTCTTTACCGCCCATCTCGTCCACCCGCGCTATCGGCTTTTGCTTTGGCTCGATGCGGCAGGCCTCGCGCTCTTTGCGGCTACGGGGGCAGAGCGCGCTCTTGGGGCCGGTGCACATCCTATTGTCGCGGTCATTATGGGCATGATCACGGCCTGCTTTGGCGGCATTATTCGAGACACACTAAGCCAGGAAAAGTCGATCATCTTTTCCTATGAAATCTATGTCACCGCCGCCTTGGTCGCCGCTGCGACTTTTGTTGGTTTGAATGCGCTGGGGTTTGGCCACGAGGTCGCCGTCTCGGGCGCATTTCTATTGGGACTAGCTTTACGGGGTGGTGCAATCCAATTCGGCTGGTCCTTGTCACGGTATCGGGCAAAGTGAGGAAGAAACCGGAAGGTTTGATGAAAGCTGAAATAGAAGTCTTCTACTTGGGCAAAGCGGCCTCTGCACTAGGGCAAAAATATAAGGCCTTTTGTATGACTAAAGTCACCTAAACGTCCAAATTTTCCTATCGACGTAGCAGCCATCCTCAGAACTTCAAAATTGCTCGCTATCAGTAATAGGCTGGGTCAGATGGCGCAAATGACACCATGAATTCATCGACGACACCATTCATCCATGCACTTGCCGCCCAAGCAGACTTCGTACGCCGATCGTCACGGGTTAGAATTAACTCGTCTTCGAACTCGATAACGAACTCGTCGTCTTGAATGATCACCGTCTGTGCCTCCCGGAGCATTGACGCAAGCATGGTCTATTCCCCGTCACCCTAGCCAAATTAGGTTAATCTTCTGAAAAGAGGCCCCCCGAGTGGCCGCCTACGGAACGGCGTGAAATCTTCTCCTTTGTTTGCGCGGCTGATACCCACGTCCCTCTCTATGGTTTTGATCACGCCATCGTGGGTGAATGTGGCGCTACCGGTAGTTCTAAAACAAAAGCTAATTATATGTGGCTAATGCCCAAAGTGGAGCGTTAGCCAGCCGGGTGTGGTGCGTCATTCTGCTAAACGCTTGCGGAAATAAAGCGCCGAAGCGCAAATACCGAGAAAGCCGATTGCGCCCACGGTGTAAGCCGATTGTATGAAAAACGGCACCCACGCCAATTGAATATTGCCCAGATTTTTGGTGAGCAGCAGACTGATACTACCGATATAGCCGACTGAGTCTGCGACATAGATCAAGAACCCAGCCGTGGCGACGCGTCCACTTGCGGCTACCAATCGGTCAAAAAGGACCGTATTGAATGGAGTATAAGCGGCATAAAGCCCTGCGCCGACCAAGATCATCCATGTGATAGGACCAACCAGCCCCGCCTGGAAGGCCAAAGTCGACAGACCGATACAAGCAAAGCCGGCGGCCAAAATGCCATGCACAAATAGAAAGGCGACCCGGTTGTCCTTAATCACCATTAAGGACGCCAAGATCGCCAGAGCGACCACCGCGACGGGCAGCTCAGATAGTGTAAAGATAGCGGCACCATTCGCCTGACCAAGGTCGCGCCAGATCTCCGCAGCGAAATTATCTCGGAAATCTCTAAAGGCAGTCAGGAAAACATAGGCACCAACCAAGAGGATGAGGCCCGGCGCGTAGGCCAGCATGAAGCCATTGCGCTCTTTCGGCTGCATGGGGGCGCGGCGAACCCGCTGGGCCTGATCTTCCGCGGAAGGCGGCGGCAACAGGGACAGGCCCCAAACAGCCAGAAACAACAGCGGGAAGAAGATAGCCCCAGCTGCTGCCGGCATCCAGAACGGGCTCATTGAAAATTGGCTCATCAAAAGGCTGCCGACTGTCTTCACGATCCCAGACGAGACAATGAAGCTAACGCAAAGAATGGCGCCAAGCGCCTCAGATGTTTTGCGGCCCTCGAGGAAGCTAAAAACCAATCCCCAGATTAGGCCTAATGGTAAGCCATTGAGGAATAAGGCTGCGACATTCCAAGGTGCCGGGACAATGGCAAACAGGATCAACGCAAACCAAGAAAAGCCAATCAAGGCCAAAATCGCAAGCCCGCGCTTGGCCCCGTCAAGCTCTGCAATAATCTTGATGCCGATGAATTTTGACAGCGCATAGCCCAACACTTGGGCGATCACCAATGCGACTTTGTAATCGAGCACAAAACCCCAGCCCTCCACATCCTCGTAGGTTGCAGCTGAGAAAGGCTTGCGGAATGCGAACATTGAGAAATATGCGCAGAAGGCTACCAAGCCACCGTAAGCAATAAATGCGGCCGGATGGGCTCGTGATAACCAAGTCTGAACCCGTCCCATTCTGCCCCCAATTGAAAGGTCCACCCCCGGACAAGACTATCCAAGACTACTTCAGGGCCCTCGGCAATAGCTCAACCTGCGCGATCGGCTGAGGTTAGAAATGAGCTGATGCCGCTTTCCAAGTTCACGCACTCGTGATTGAGTGTGGGAATGAGCAATACAAGAAGCCATCGCCGTTCGGCCCTAACACTTTTGCTAGCCTCAATTGTGCTGCTCTTGGCCTTTTGCTTCAAGGGCATGTTGGCTGCACCCCCAAGCGTGCAAGAAACCAAAAGTGCCACAGGTTTTGATACCAATGTTGCAATCGCCCGATTGACTAGGATTCTTGGCGATGAGAGGCCGCACCCCGTCGATTCCCCAGCCAATGATCTGGTACGAGAACGTATCTTGAATGAGATCAAGGCGCTGGGCTACACGCCAGAGGTACGCGATGATTTTGCGTGTCGGGGTTCAAAACGCTTTGGCGGCATGAGTTGTGCGCGGGTCCGCAACATCCTCTTCCGTACAGGCCCGGTGGGTGGTGGCGCGGCTCTGGTCGCTGCGCATTACGATTCTGTGCCGGCTGGTCCTGGTGCCAGCGATGACGGGGCGGGTGTAGCAGCAACCTTAGAAATTGCCGCGCGCCTTGCCGGCCAGAAACTGCAAAAGCCCGTCATCTTCCTTTTGACAGATGGCGAAGAGGTTGGACTATTGGGCGCAACCTCATTTGTGCGCAAAGATTCATGGGCCAAGGACGTGGCTTTTGCCATCAATATGGAAGCGCGGGGCACAGGTGGCCCAGCCATTATGTTTCAAACCAGCGCCCCAAACGGTCGCGATATTGCTGCTCTGACCGCGAAACCTGTTCGCACCATTGCCAATTCAATGGCAGCAGACATTTACCGTACGCTGCCGAATGATACCGACGCAACCGAGTTCTTGGGCAAAGGATATGATGTCGTCAATTTTGCCTTTATCGACCCATTGGCACGCTATCACACGCCTCTCGACAGCCTCGCATATCTTGAGCACGCAAGCGTTGGCCATATGGGGGGTGCCGCCCTTGTGACCTTGGAAGGGTATTTAGCCGCCAAGCCCTCCGCCATAGGCTCTGAAGCCCATGTTCTCTACTCTGATATTCTAGGTCGCGGCATATTGGTCCTGCCTATTGCTGCTGGCTATATTTTGCTTGGATTTGGACTAGTGGCGGCTTTATTCGCTTATGTGCGCAGTGGGCCAAAAGGCGCGGTGCGCGGATTGGCAGCCCCTTTAGGTGCAATTCTTGTTGCTGGCGGCGTTGGCTTTGGCGCACTTTGGCTTGTCGGCGCGACTCGCCCAGAAGCCAGTTGGTGGTTTGCTACCCCAATGGCTGGCAGGTTCTTGGTCTATAGTGCCGGCATAGTTGGTGCCGTCCTCGCACTTTGGTTTTCCCGAGGTATCCTCGCCATGCGGATCCTCGCCGGGGCGTGGATCTGGGTAACCGGGCTGTTCTTGGGCCTCTCCATTGTCTCGCCGGGTAGCATGATCCTAGCAGCCCCAGCCGCTGGAATTGCTGGAATAGGGTTCTTGCTGACAGGCACAAGGATAGACCGGAGATTGCTCTTGCTCACTTTTGGGCTTGGTTCGGCTTTGACATTGCTGGTAGCTATTTTGCCCGCCTTGGACTTCGCAGAAGTCGGTTTGGGCTTTAGCTTGGGCTGGGCTTTTGGGGCGCTCGCAGCGCTTTTAGTGCTGTGCACACTGGCACCCATATGGGACCCAGAAGCGAAGATGGCTAGCATCAGCCTTTTGGCCTTGATGGCAAGTGGGGGCGGGCTTGCATGGGCAACCTTAGCAGTGGCCTATTCACCAGACATCCCCAGACCTTTGAATGTGCAGCACTGGCATGGGGCCGAGAAGAACAATGACTGGGTACTTGGCCCAGGTGATGAGGCAGCACCGGAGCCGATGCAGACGATCGCGCCGTTTAAACTGGGCTCACTGACCAATGGTGATGGTGAACGGATTCGTGCACCTGCGCCAATGCCTACTGCTGCTGCTGTTCCCGCCCGCATTGAAATCCTTTCCGAGACAAGGTCGGAAGGCGGGCGGACCTTGAAGCTACGCGTGCTGGCCCCAGGTGCTGACGAGGTCGTGCTTTCAATACCGAAAGAAGCGCAAGTGCGAAGCTTAAAGGGTGGGCTTGATGGTCAGGCTGGCGGCGTCGACTTTGAGAATCCGCAAGGCCATGGTCTGCGCTGCGTCGGAAGATCTTGTGTGCAATGGGACTTAGAAGTGACCCTTGGCACAACTCCCGCCTCTTGGATCACGTATGCCACCGTACGTGGATTGGGGCCGGAGTCAGACCAATTGGTCAAAGCACGCCCACCTTGGGCCTCGCCTGTTCAAGGAGGTGATAAAAGGGTCACCCATCAAAGCCAGAAAATCTAAAAAAGGGCCCTCCCCCTCGAGGGGAAGGGCCATTTTCTGGGTGCGTAAATCCGCAAAGTGGAAGATTAGTATTCGCTCTCATCCACGTAGAAGCTTGGCTTTGAAGCTGGTTGCAAGCTTGGCCCTTCCTCTGGATCAATAATGCCGGCTTCAGCTGCAGCTTTGGCGCGACGCGACGACGAAGCCTTGACCAATGCGTCGAGCTCGATCTGGGTGCACAAGCCGATGGTGACAGGATCCACCGGCTTGATTTGCGCGCTATTCCAATGCGTACGGCTACGGACGCTTTCAATCGTGGACTTGGTAGTGCCGATCAGCTTGCCCATTTGGGCGTCGGTGATCTCTGGGTGATAACGCAAAAACCAAGCAATTGCGTCGGGACGGTCTTGGCGACGCGACACCGGCGTATAGCGACCACCGCGCTTCTTAACCGGTGGCAAGTCTAGCTTGCGGCCTTCCAAAGGCTTGATCTTATAGGTTGGGTCTGCCTCACCGCGCGCAATTTCCTCACGCGACAATTGCGAGTTCGCAATGGGGTCGAGGCCACGCACACCGGTTGCGACGTCGCCGTCGGCAATCCCTTTAACTTCTAGCGGATGCAGGCCACAAAAGGCTGCGATCTGGTCGAATGTCAGGCCGGTATTGTCGATCAGCCACACGGCCGTGGCTTTGGGCATCAAGATCTCGTACATGATTTCTGGCCTCCAGATACAAAATCGCCCGGCGCGACGGCCGGGCAAGGGGTCGCGGGCCCCTTCATTTAAGGACCCTATGGGCACAGACATAACGGTCTCTTGCAGATTTTGGAAGCCCGATGACTGTTAGTTGGTGTAAAGTCGGCCCTAGAAATCAAGCAGCCTAGAACCGTGTTGAAGCCCGCATACGCATCAAAGTTTGGGCGGGCGCATCGGCAATATGGTTGGGCTGATAAATGTGGCTCAGCTCCACACCCAGCCAGGCTGGTGTCCCTGCAGCGCTTCCTAGCAACCAGTCGCGGCTGGCCGTTAGACGAAGTTCACGCCCAGAGGGTGTCACCTCAAAGCTGCGTTCAGACCATGTATGGGCACTGCCCCAAGTGAGATAGGGGTCAGCGAGGCGATAGCGGAGACTGCCTTGTTCAACTCGTAAAGGCTGTTCCAAGCCTAAGCGCCACCAGCCATTTGACAGGTTTTGGGTATAAACCAAGGATGCAGCGCTCGCATAAATGGGTGTTCCAGAGGCAAAACCCTTGTTGCCCGAAATGTCGGCCATACGTGCGCCCTGCAGGCGCGCTGTCAAATTAGCCCTATCGTTAAGCGCCCAGTCAAATTGAAGGCCCACGAGGCGACTTTGCGCCCGGGTGCTATCGATTTGATTGCCCTGAACCAACAAAGCGCGATCACTCCAGCGGGAACCCAAGAAGCTACCCTGTTCAGCAAGGCTTCCCACTTCTAGCACACTGGTAAGGCGTGGGGTTTGATGCGCCAATTGGACAAGAGAGCCATTCTGACGTGTTTCTGCCAAGTTCCGTACTTGGGTTGCTCCACCTGCCGCGTTGAAAGCATGAAAACTAAATGCATTCTTGGAAAAGATCAGACCTTGGAACGATTGAAATTGAGCCAAACCCAATAAGCCAAATTGCGTACCACCGCCCGAGGCATCCCCGGCCAAGCCATAAGGCCGGGTTGAAGCATCGGAGCCTGCCTGTGCGAATGAGAGCGCAAGTGTGCCGCCCCAAGGGGCGCTCGAAACAGGCAACAAAGCCCGAATAATTGGGGTTTGTGTAAGGGTGCGGTCATCCTGCACGCCCCAGGCTGCACTCGCGGGGCTGGGACGGCTAAAGCTCAACAGGCTATCCCCAATTTGGGCAGCTTGCTGGGGCTCGGTTGCATAGGTGTCTGCGGTAAAGCCCAAATTCGATTGCGGACGCAAACGGAAGCCGAGCGAGACATTGAATGGGCGCTGATACTCGTCGAGTACGGCTGTTGAGAGGCCGTCTTGCATGAAAGCATCGCCAAAGGCATGTCCTGCTTCGCCGTCAAACAAGTCAACGCGTACAGCCTCACCGCTCGAACTGGTCGCCGTCGTTGCTCCTACGGGCGAGAAAGCCCGCTCCAGATCGATAATGCCACGCCCAAAGGTGTCATCTGTGCCGGCTGTGCCGAGATCGCGGGCAGTCCGATATAGGATATCTACCGCTTGGCTGCCAGTCAGATTGGGGAAGGCTTGGAACAAAAGCGCCAAAGACCCGCTAATATGAGGTGCCGAAAAAGAGGTGCCTGACAAGCGCCAGCACGAAGTTGTGTCACAATCTGCAACAATATCGGTTCCTGGTGCCACCAGAAAATTGGTGCGCGCAACGCCCGCCTTCGCGCTGAACGTGGAAAGAGCTTCCGCCGTATCGGTCGAGCCTGCTGCAATGATCAGACCGCGGTAACGAGGGTCAATCGACAGTTGTGCTGGGAATTCGGGGTCTGCAGTGCCGTCATTACCTGCAGATGCAACGATCACAATACCAGCATTGGTGGCGCGCAAGAGGGCTGCAGCCAAGGTTGGGCCTGTGGAGGTCGTTCCGCCCAAGGAAAGATTGATCACCCGCACACCATCGGCAATGGCGGCATCCACGCCACGCGCGATATTGGGTTCCGGCAGTTTACAGCCCTTATCCGTGCCCACTTCTTCGCATGTGCCTTCACGGTCAGCACGATAGCTGATGATGGTGGACTTGAATGCAACCCCAACGGTGCCGGACCCATTGAACTCATGTGCGATTACCCCTGAAACACGGGTACCATGGCGCTCTTCGGCCCCAATTGCCTGATTAGGGCGACCAATTTCCATGTCGCGCGACAAAGGCGAGATGTTATTCTTTAGATCGATCTGATCGAGATCAATGCCCGTGTCGACGACACCGACACGGACCCCTGCGCCAGTGGCACCATATTCCCAAGCCTTCACCGTTTTGATGCCGGCCAATCCCCAGCTGCGCGTGTATTCCCGGGATAAAGCTGAAGGATAGTCAACACCAGCTACTAATGCTGGGGGCGGGGGCGGAGGTGGTGGCGGTGGCGGTGGCGGGGGCGGGGGGGGCGGAGGTGGCGGGGGGGGCGGAGGTGGCGGTAATGGCGATGGCTGGACAACGGTACCGCCGCCGCCACCACCACCGCCTGCACAAGCAGTCAGCAGCAGACAATGACTTGCAGCAACCAGCAAAAACAGGACACGAAAGGTCATCACTTTGGGCCTCCTGCCCGGTGTACTTAGAGTGACGCTATCGGAATTCTATTTCGGGACCGTAAATCAAGCCGCTGACAAGAGCGTGAGAATAGATTGGCCATATCGGCGGGCTTTGGCTTCACCTATCCCTGAAATCGTCATCAAGGCTGATGATGTCATGGGGCGGACAAGAGCCACCTGCCGCAATACGGAATCGTGGAACACCACATAGGGCGGAATGCCAGCAGCACGCGCAGTGTCTAATCGCCAATTTCGTAAGGTTCGATACAAGGTTAATGTCTCAGGATCGAGATCATCATCCAAAGCCAGTTTTGCAACCGCACGCTTTGTTCCACCCGCTTGGACGGGGTCTTCACGCGTAAAGACAGGCATCTCACCCTTGAGAACTGAACGCGCGAGGTCTGGACATGCGATTGTCAGAATGGGGAAGCCATCGCGGTTTTGCTCCGCCAGAATACCATCGAACAAAAGCTGGTCTAGCACGCGACGCCACGCAATTTTATTCAGGCCCTTGCCAATGCCAAAGGTCGAGCGCTCTGCAAAGCGGGTCTCCAAGACACCGTTGGGTTCGGCCCCGATCAAATGAGAAATGATGCGCCCCCGTCCAAAGCTCTCTTCACAACGGATAACGGCGGATAGGGCCATTTTCGCCCATTGGCTTGAATCATGGCCGATATTTGGATGTGTACAGACATCGCACTGCCCACAATCCTGAACATCGGTTTCGCCGAAATAGCGCCGTACCCCGCCCCGCCGGCAGGCAAGGCCATCGAGGAATCCATAAAGCTGATTGAGCTTCGAGCGCTGCACTTGCTTAACTTCGTCGGGTGCAGGCGAGCCATCTATCCGCTCAGCCATGAAACGGCGGTCCGAAAAGCCGTAAAACGCAATGCCTTCTGCGGTTAGGCCGTCACGACCTGCGCGCCCGACTTCTTGCCAATAGGCCTCAATGCTTTTCGGTGGATCGGCATGAATCACATAACGTACATCCGGCTTATCAATTCCCATACCAAAGGCAATGGTCGCCACCATTACTACCCCATCCTCTTCTTGAAAGCGGCGCAAATGCTCCGCCTTTTGATCCGGCGACATTTGGGCATGATAGGCCAGTGCATGGACACCCTTGTCGCGCAGACTTGCAGCAAGCTCTTCGGTCTCCTTGCGCGCTGTTACATAAATAATGCCACAGAGACCTTGGCGCGCCAGCACGAGTTCCAATATTTTGGCGGCTGTGCGGCTATCCTTGCGCCGCGTAGACAGGACTAGGTTGGGGCGATCAAAGCTCGCCACAAACTCCGGAGCGTGTGTCAAGTGCAGTTGGCGTCGTATGTCTTCGCGTGTGCGCACATCCGCTGTCGCAGTTACCGCCAAGCGCGGCACACCGGGGAATGCTTCTTGTAAGGCACCTAAGCGACGATAATCAGGTCTGAAATCATGGCCCCATTGACTGACACAGTGGGCTTCATCGACCGCGATCAGAGAAATCGGATAGCGGCTCAAACGCTCAATCAGTGCCCCGGAAGAAAGTCCCTCTGGCGACACATATAGGATATCAAGATGGTCTGCTTCGAGGGCAGAGAATACCGCCTGCTTGTCTTCCCAAGCCATGCTGGAATCTAGCCGCGCGGCACGAACGCCCGCAGCGCGCAAAGCTTCCACTTGGTCGGTCATCAGCGCAATGAGAGGCGAGACAACAATGCCTACGCCCGGTCGCAACAAAGCGGGGATTTGATAGCACATGCTTTTGCCGCCGCCCGTGGGCAGCACCGCTAGAGCGTCGCCACCAGCCAAGACGTGCGCCACCACATCTGCTTGCAGCCCACGAAACGCACTATGGCCGAAAACACGATGCAGCGTGGCCTGCGCATCTTCTAGGGTCGGTTCAAGAGGGGGGAGCACTTCAGCCAGCATACCCCTTTCATGGGGCGCTTCGGGCGGGCACGCTAGCGCTTGGCACTGCGGGCGGCATCTTCTACCAACCGGCTTTGAATGGTCTGCTTTGCCTGCTCGATGTCCGCGCGGGAGGCGGTGACTTGAAGCGGGAATTGCCCTTCGGTTGCATTACACGTGATGAATGTTCCGTCTTGGAGATCAAACCGGCCAATGCGAAACTCCAGCCATCTCATCTGGACGCCTTTATCATCAATACCACCCTTGTCTTCATAGGTGGCCATGTCGCCGGAGGTACGGAATTCTTGCCGATCAATGTTACTGTCGCCATTACGGTCTAAAGTGGCAAAAATTTCACGATCGCAGGGCACCTGCAGCTCGGCCTTAATCAGCTGGCCGTCTTTGTCCGCATCCAGCTTTGCAAAGACATCTGGCGATGAAGCCAGCGCGGCCACCCCGATCAGTGAGAAAGCAAGGCCAATGGCAATGGGCTTAAATTGCATCAAGGGCATCCGCACACTCCTATAAAAAGTGATATGAGCCTCCCCTGATTTGGTCACCTTCACAAGGCTATCAACCTTGGGTCTTGCCTAGCGGCTCAACTCACGCATGGCACGGTCCAGACCTTGGATCGTCATGGGGAACATGCGCTCGCGCCCGATTACATCACGGATCAAGTTCACAGACGGGGTATGATCCCAATGCCGCTCGGGAACAGGATTGATCCAGATGAGATGGGGATAGACATCCGACACGCGCTTCAGCCAAGCTGCACCTGGCTCTTCATTCCAATGCTCAACGCTGCCACCCGGATAGGTGATTTCATAGGGGCTCATGGTCGCATCACCGACAAAGACGACTTTATAGTCCGCTGGAAACTTATGGAGCACGTCCCAAGTCGGCAATTTCTCCGCATTGCGGCGGCGATTGTCCTTCCAAACTTCCTCATAGACGCAATTATGGAAGTAAAAATATTCCATATGCTTGAATTCCGTGCGTGCAGCAGAAAATAGCTCTTCACATACTTTGATATGGGCATCCATCGAACCACCAATGTCAAAGAAGATGAGCACTTTGACGGTATTGCGGCGTTCTGGACGCATCACAACGTCCAGATAGCCATTCTTCGCGGTGGTATCGATTGTGCCTTTTAGGTCAAGTTCAGACGGTGCGCCATCGCGGGCCCAACGACGTAGGCGGCGGAGCGCGACTTTGATGTTGCGGGTGCCAAGCTCAACCTGATCATCGAGATTTTTATACTCGCGCTTGTCCCAAACCTTGACCGCGCGACCGTGACGGCCTTCCTTTTGGCCGATCCGCACACCTTCGGGATTATAGCCATTGGCCCCAAAGGGTGAGGTGCCGCCTGTCCCGATCCACTTGTTGCCGCCTTCATGACGCTCTTTCTGCTCTTCGAGCCGCTTTTGCAGCGTCTCCATCAGCTTTTCCCAGCCGCCCAGGCTCTCAATCTCAGCTTTTTCTTCCTCTGTGAGATATTTCTCAGTCAAGGCGCGCAACCAATCTTCAGGGATCGCCGCCGCTAGGGCATCGCTGGTCTTTTCCAGGCCTTTGAAGACATGGCCAAAGACGCGGTCAAACTTGTCGAGATTACGCTCATCCTTCACCAACGCCGAACGCGACAAATAGTAGAATTCAGTGATGTCGCTCTCAATGACTTCCTTATCCATCGCTTCCATCAGAAGCAGATATTCCTTCAGGCTGATTGGAACCTTGGCATCGCGAAGTTCAGAGAAGAAACGTTGGAACATGGGTGTGTGACCTGAGACATTTGTGATTTGTCACAGACTTTAGAGAAGCCGACGCACTTGTCGAGTGCCCTGCGCTTACAATTAACGCGCAACTCTAAACCGCAGGGACAAAATCGAGCCTCAGACGGGAATTGTCCCCGAAACCGGGATCTTCAGATAGCGCTTTCCATCTTCATCAGCTGGGGGAAAATAACCAGCTCGCATGTTGACTTGCACGGAGGGCAATAGAAGCACGGGTGGTGCTAAGCCTTTGTCGCGGGTTTGCCGCATGGCAACAAAGTCAGCTTCAGACACGCCATCATGGATGTGAATATTGTGGGCCCGCTGCGTGGCAACATCGCTTTCCCAAGCATAATGCTCTCGGCCAGCGGCTTTATAATCGTGGCACATCCAGAGCTTGGTCTCAGGCGGCAAAGCGAAGATTTTCTGGATAGAGCGATACAAAGCAGCCGCATCGCCGCCGGGGAAATCGCACCGCGCCGTGCCGTAATCCGGCATAAACAAAGTATCACCCACAAAGACATTAGAACCGATCTCATAGGCAACACAGGCAGGCGTGTGGCCGGGCATATGGATGACTTTGATCTCTTGGCTGCCAAACTGCAGGATTTGACCATCGGTTGCCAGAATGTCGAACTCCGCCCCATTCAGACTTAGGTCGTCAGCATGAAACACCGGGCCAAAAGTGCGTTGGATTTTGTCGATGCCGCTCCCGATGACGATTTTTGCGCCAGTCTGGGCCTTTAAAAACGGGGCGGAGCTTAAATGATCAGCATGAACATGGGTTTCCAGAATATAGTCGATCTGGGCCCCCTGCTCTGCAGCAGCGTCAAGAACGGCCTGTGCCGACCGGGTCGAAAGAGAGCCGCCGCGATGATCATAGTCTAAAACCGGGTCGATGATGACTGCACGCGACGCCGCGAGATCAATAACCAGATAGGTGATGGTGAACGTGGCTTCGTCGAAAAAGGCGGTGATACGAGGCTCTGACATGGCGCTTTCTCCATTGTGCTGGATGATACGCTTGACTATATATTAGATTATGCTAATTTAGCAAGTGCTAATTTATGGAGCTAGTCAGATGCCCCCGAGTTTAGAGCTTGAAAGTGCCGCCCGCGACATGGCCGCCCGCGCTGGTGGCGTGGCAAAGCTTTTGAAGGCCATTGGTAATGAACGACGTCTGCTGGTGTTGTGCCAGTTGGTTGAAATGGGCGAAGCCAGTGCGGGAACTTTAGGCACGGCGATTGGCCTCAGCCAATCCGCGATGAGCCAACATCTCGCCGTCATGCGCGAAGAAGGTCTGTTGTCGACCCGGCGGGAAGGCACGACGATCTTTTATACAATTGCTGAACCCAAGCTCACAGAACTGATGGATACCCTTCACCGTCTCTATTGCGGCCCGAGCGCTGCGTAACCCCTTCCAAAATTTAGGAGAAAAACATGACCCTCAAAACCATTTCAATTGAAGAAGCAAAGCGCATGATCGCCGATGGCGCGCGTCTGGTAGATGTCCGCGAGGCTGATGAAGCCGCCCGCGAGCGTATAGGCTTGGCCCAAAACGTCCCGTTGTCAGGTCTAGGTGATACCCTGCCCCTCAGCGGTGACAAGGCGATCATCTTTCACTGTAAGGCTGGTAATCGCACCTCTGCGAACGCGAGCCGCCTCGCCTCAGTCTCCACCTGCGAGGCCTATGCCCTAGAAGGCGGCATTGAAGCCTGGAAAGCGGCAGGCCTGCCCGTCATCCAAGACCACAAACAACCGATTGAGATCATGCGTCAGGTTCAAATTACGGCCGGTAGTTTGGTGCTGCTTGGCGTCATTCTAGGCACGTGGGTTCATCCTGGCTTTTATGGCCTCTCCGCCTTCATCGGCGCAGGCCTAACCTTTGCCGGCACGACAGGCTGGTGCGGCATGGCCAAAGTCTTAGCGCTTCTCCCTTGGAACCGGCCTCAGACAGCCATGTCCTTGAAGGCCAGTTAAGCTATGGACCCCGCCACAATCATCGCCGCCTTGGGGTCAGGCCTTCTGATTGGTTCCATTCTAGGCTTGATTGGCGGCGGCGGGTCCATCCTTGCAGTTCCCTTGCTGATCTATGTCATCGGCGTCGTTGATCCACATACGGCCATCGGAACCGGGGCGGTCTCTGTTGCCGCCAATGCCCTTTTGGGTCTTTGGGCCCATGGGCGTGCCCATAATGTGAAATGGCGCTGTGCATTCACCTTTGCTGCGGCCGGGGTTTTGGGTGCAACACTCGGTAGCTACTTGGGCCAAGCAATGGACGGCCAGAAGCTCCTCACCTTGTTTGGCTTTGTGATGATTGCGGTCGGCATTTTAGCGGCGCGCAAGCCTACGCACATGGACGCCCCCGATGTTCGTTTATCTCTAACCAGTGCGCCAGTCCTGCTGCCGCGCTTACTGGCGAGCGGAACGGGTGTTGGGCTTGCGTCTGGCTTCTTTGGAATTGGAGGCGGGTTTCTGATTGTGCCGGGCCTCGTATGGGCGACAAGCATGCCGATGAGCATTGCAATAGGCACTTCACTCGTGGGTGTCGCAGCTTTTGGTGCTGCAACCACCACCAGCTATGCGCTGTCCGGCCTTGTGAACTGGCCGGTGGCGGGTTTGATGATTGCTGGCGGCCTGCTGGGTAGTACGTTGGGCACTTGGGCCAGCCAGTCCTTAAGCCAGCACAAGCGTGCACTCGCCTTGGTCTTCGCGGCTATTGTGGTTCTCGTCGGTGCATGGATTGTATGGACGGGGCTTGGCAAAATTTAAGCCTGCCCCGTCCGTCAAATTTTAGCCGCGGGTTTCGCGCCGTGCCAAAAATGCCAGACGCTCAAACAAGGCGACATCCTGCTCGTTCTTCAAAAGCGCGCCGTGCAAGGGCGGGATCAGCTTCGACGGATCCTTTTGCTTGATCGCATCGAGATCAATGTCATCGGTCACCAAAAGCTTGAGCCAATCCAGCAATTCTGAAGTCGATGGCTTCTTCTTCAAGCCAGGCACCTTGCGCATGTCATAGAAACTCGCCAGTGCATTTGAAATCAGGCGCTTTTTGATGCCCGGAAAGTGAACATCCACGATCGACTGCATGGTGTCTTCATCTGGGAACTTAATGTAATGGAAGAAGCAACGGCGCAGGAAAGCGTCTGGCAATTCCTTTTCATTGTTCGACGTGATGATCACGATTGGGCGTTCAACCGCTTTGATGGTTTCGCCGGTCTCATAGACGTGGAATTCCATCCGATCCAATTCTTGCAAAAGGTCGTTTGGAAACTCAATGTCTGCCTTATCGATTTCGTCGATCAGCAAAACGCACCGGCCCTTATGTTCAAAGGCTTCCCACATCTTGCCCTTTTTGATGTAGTTTTTGACGTCCTTCACGCG
The DNA here is from genome assembly GCA_027485915.1 of Alphaproteobacteria bacterium. Lineage (GTDB taxonomy): Bacteria > Pseudomonadota > Alphaproteobacteria > Caulobacterales > Aquidulcibacteraceae > Aquidulcibacter. The sequence continues at coordinate 17,142 of JAIXQA010000067.1, forward strand.
CTCGTCGCCCAATTGGCTGTCGCGCAGGCGGGTCACGGCGTCATATTCATAGAGACCCTGAACAGCCTTTGTGGTCGATTTAATGTGCCACTCCAGCAAAGGCAGGCCCAAAGCCTTAGCCACTTCGATGGCCAATACCGTCTTGCCGGTTCCGGGCTCCCCCTTAATCAGCAAAGGGCGCTCCAATTTGATGGCCGCATTAACTGCGACTTTCAAATCATCCGTCGCCACATAATTTTTTGAGCCCTCAAACCGCATCCCTAGCACTCCTGATCATCTTGTTTTTGTCAGCTTGGCGACAGGCTAACAGGCATGGGGTGGTTGGAGCAAGTGCTGTTTGCCGAGGGCTCATGAAGTTAGATGTGCCTGTTTTTTGGGCAAGCCTGCGCAAGACGCACTCAGTCCGCTTGACAGAAGACGCGCTCGCCCGTGGAGTGCGGTCGCACAAGGGGAAACATCATGGCGCGCGCGCCTGAGAAAGTAAGTGATATGGCTGCGCCACCGCGTCCGGGCCAAGAGGGGCCGTTTGAGGGTTATCATTTAGGCGCTGCCTATGATGAAATGTTCGACGCCAAAGGCGATCCCCGTCCGGGTTGGGCTGGTCTTTATAATCGCCTGAGCCAAGCAACTCCGCAAAGCTTGCGAGACCTGCAAGCCAATATCGACCGCACCTTTATGGCCCAAGGCGTGACTTTCACGGTCTATGGCCACGAAGATTCGACCGAAAGGATTATCCCAACAGATATTTTGCCGCGGATCATTCCTGCGGCGGAATGGGACAAGCTTGAGCGCGGCTTTAAGCAACGCCTAGAGGCGCTCAATCTATTTCTCGCCGATATTTATGGTGATCAAGCCATCATTAATAATGGTTATGTGCCACGAGACTTGATTCTGGGCTCGACCAACTATCGCCGCGAGATGTTAGGCGTTGAAGTGCCCCATGGTGCTTATGTCAATATTTGCGGCACAGATGTTATTCGGCGAGAAGATGGTGCCTATGTAGTGCTGGAAGATAATCTTCGAGTCCCGTCCGGTGTCTCCTACATGCTGTCTAACCGCGATGCGGTTAAGCGTGCCTTCCCTGATCTTTACCGTGCAGCGCGGGTCCGGCCCGTTGAATCCTACCCCGACGACCTCTTAGCTATGCTCAAGAGTTTGGCGAGTGAATATCAGCCCGACCCAACCGTCGTCGTGCTTACGCCCGGCGTCTTCAACTCAGCCTACTTCGAACACGCCTTCTTGGCGCGCCTTATGGGAACGCCTTTAGTGGAAGGGCGCGACTTAGCCATCCATGACAATGTGGTTTACATGCGCACGACTTCGGGTTTGAAGCGGGTGGACGTGATTTATCGCCGAGTTGACGATGCGTTTGTCGATCCCTTGGCGTTTCGCCCAGATTCAACCCTTGGCGTGGCCGGCCTCATGAATGCCTATCGCGCAGGAAATGTGGTAATTGCCAATGCGCCAGGCGCTGGTGTCGCCGATGACAAAGCGGTTTATGCCTATACACCGCAAATCATCAAACATTATCTCGATCAAGACCCGATCATTGATATCGTTGAGACTTTTTTGTGTCGTGAAAAAAGCCAAATGTCGCATGTTTTGGCCAATCTCGACAAACTGGTTGTCAAAGCTGTCGGCGAAAGTGGTGGCTATGGCATGCTGATCGGGCCCCACGCCACCAAAGCGCAAATCGAAGAGTTTGCGGCTAAGATTAAAGCAGACCCAGATAATTATATCGCCCAGCCGACTATTTCTCTTTCGACGGCACCAACTTACATCGATGGCGCGGTCGAAACCCGGCACGTCGATCTTCGTCCCTTTATTCTATGTGGGGCCAAAATGACCTTGACGCCCGGCGCTTTGACACGCGTGGCGCTTCGCAAGGGCTCTTTGGTGGTAAATTCCAGCCAGGGTGGTGGCTCCAAGGACACCTGGGTTCTTTCAGGTCCAAGCGATGGGCGGGCACGGTCATGATGTTATCGCGGGTTGCCGATAGTTTTTACTGGATTGGCCGCTATACCGAACGGGCAGAGCATGCTTGCCGCGTATTGCAGATTACGTTGACTGCTGGACTAGAGGCCGGTGCGGAAGAGGCTGAAATGACCACCGAGCGCGCGATGCGGGCTTTAGGCGCAGCCCCCATGGCCGCTCGCATGGATGCGTTGGAAGAAGCCAGACTTTTGACGTTCGGCGGCAAGGGCGAGATCTCATCCATCCATACTGCGGTGTTCGCCGCCCGGGAAAATGCCCGGCAAGTTCGGGATCAAATCACCACCGAAATGTGGGAGCGACTAAACCGTCTGTATTTCCGTGTACGCGAAACTGCATCTAAGCGGAACTTCAGCCAGATCGCCGCAGGTTTCTTTGAGGAGACCATCAATGATCTACACGCCTTTAAAGGTATCGTCTCTGGCACGATGAGCCACGGCGAAGGCTTTCACTTCTTGTCCATGGGCCGTGCAATAGAACGGGCACAGTTAATCGTGCGCCTGCTCGACTTACATTTTGGCGAGAAGCAAGCCGCTATCGGCGATTTTGGCTGGGTTCAATTGTTGCGCATGTGCTGCGGCCTCGAGCCCTATTTGAGGGTGAAGACGGCAACGTTCCGGCGGGATCAAATCGCCGACTTTTTAGTGCTTGACCCATATTTCCCAAGGTCGCTTCGCTTTTGTGCGAATACGATTGCAGAACATATCGATGCGGTTGGGGTTTTAGCTGATGAGCGTGCACGTGAAACTTGTACCCGCCTCTCAGGCCGTTTGGCGGCACGATTGAATTTTGCCGTGCTAGACGAAGTAACGGGAAAGAGCGGACAGGCCTTTATCGCCCAAGTGGCCGACGATTGTATCGCCATTTCAGATGCCGTTCATGCGGCTTTTATCAGCTATTCCTTGGCCGATCGGCTCCCTGGAACCAGCACTTTGGGAGTGCGGTGATGCGCCTCGAGATTACGCACGAGACCCGGTATACTTATTCCGCGCCAGTCCGCGAAAGCGTCATGGAACTCTGGCTACAGCCATTGACCTTACCTATGCAACGGTTAGTCGGTTTCGATATTGTGACAGAACCGCGCGCCAAAATGATGACTTACCGCGATTGGCTCGGGAATATCGTCTATCATTTCGACGTACCGGCTAAGCATACCGAACTGGTGATCCGATCCCGCGCGATGGTTGAAACCTATGAGCGCACCGAGCCCCTGCCTGTGAAGGTAGATCCGGGTGCTTGGGCGCATTTGCGCAGCGACGAGGTCCGTAGTCGCTACTATGATATGATGCGTCCATCGACTTTTGTTGATGGCTCTGGGCACCTAGAAACCTTTATGCGCGAGCGCGACCTCTTGGCTTTACCGCCAGATCCTCTGACGGGGCTGAGAATCTTGAATAAAGAGATTTATGGTGCCTTCGACTATGTGCCCGGCTTTACTGCCGCCGATAGCCCGATCGATGCAGCCCTCGAGCACCGTAAAGGTGTGTGCCAAGACTTTGCACATATCATGTTGGCGGTTGCGCGACATTGGGGGATCCCGTCACGTTACGTGTCTGGATATCTTGCAAGAACCGAACAGGACACCCAAATACGCTCCGTGCCGGATGCTTCCCATGCTTGGGTTGAATGCTATCTTCCCGAGCAAGGCTGGGTCGGGTTTGATCCAACCAATGACATGCTGGCTAACGAGCGCCACGTCGTCGTGGCCTATGGCAGAGATTATGCTGATGTGCCGCCGACCCGCGGCGTTTTAAAGGGCGACGCAGACAGTTTATTGGAAGTTGATGTCCATGTTCGGCAGGCTGAGCGGCTTTCCTTAGACAGTGATTTCCTCAAAGTCGTACGTTCGCCACGCACCCGCCCCGACCAACTTCTTGCGGCAACTAAGCCTCAAAGGTCTGTTGCACTTGAAATGCAGCATCAAATGGAACAGCAACAGCAATAAATTTGCAGTGGCCAGTTTCGATGCCCCAATTCCAACATTTAATTGGCATGATAAGTGCCAAAATAGGCTTTGAATTCAAGATGGCCGCACATTCAATACTCGCCTGAGGTGAAAACCATGAATTCGCTGAATTAGCGCAGTCAAAACTGTGATCCCGAAAGCGCGCGTGCCGGCAAGATTTTATTCCACTACAATCAATATGATAAAATTGAAGATTAGTCAGAAAGCTGCCTAGTCGATGCGACACTTTCCCCACTCATGTTACCAAAAGTTATATCATTTCTGAATGGAAAATGAACAAGGGGAACAGACATGATTCCCCAGATAATTGAATCCGCATTGAACCGATCGATTACTTAAATCAAATAATAACAGAGAATGAAGTGCGAGAAAATTATCATTTGCTGTGGTTCTCCTCTGGTAACAGATGCAAATTAGGACTTCTCAGTGGCGCGACGCAATGTAAAAGCTAAAATCGAATTTTAGGGGTGGAGGATTTTTGTATGCCACAAGGTAAGTTGAGTACTCGACCGGCGGTCGCCGCTCAGGATCGCGCTGAGCGAATTCTTATCGAGGCAACACGATTATTCACTGAAAATGGTTATGCAGGCACCCGAATGTCTGACATTGCCTCGGCCATTGGCGTAACGAAGCCTATCGTCTATCGTTACTTTGACTCAAAGCAGGTACTGTTTGAAGCTTTGGTGCGGCGCGTCCTTGCCGACCAAATCGAAGGCGCATGCCGTCTAATTGACGAACACCGTGGCCCGACAAAGCCTCTCTTGAACCAATTAGTCCGGGATGCCCGAGTTGCTTTAAGTGCGCCTGGTGCCCTGGCTCCTTGGCGCATTGCTGTCGGTGAGGCAGATCGCTTTCCAGATCTGGCAGCATTTTTGCGCCACGGCTTCATCGATCCGGTTGAGGCTTCAATCAAAAATTTGTTTGAGCGCTCGCTGGCTGCCAATGAAACCCATGGGGCCAATGCAGCCACCCTGACCCGCTTGTTTTGCGCGCCTGTCGCTGCGGTAGCCATGATGATGGCAACATTTGGTGAAGCCGAAGAAGCCCAGTTTGACGTGGATGCCTTCTTGGCAGCGCATATTGAAGGCTTTTGGCGTGGCTGGGCGGTTAAGCCATAGAGCTTAACGGCCCAAGCGGCGCTCCCAATGCTTGGCGAGCCGTAAATAGCGATAGAATGCGTAGTTCATGGCGGTCATGAAGCCATAAAGCCCACGCACAAAATGTCGTCGCGTAATATATGCCTTCAAAAAGGCCAGCGGGAATTCGGCAACTAAGCGCACCGCGCCGATTTTGCGACCTTTCCGATCCAAATCATCCGCCTGCATATCGGCATAGGCGTTCAGCTTGATCAATTCGTGGCCCAATGAGCGAATGGATCGATGTTCAATGACGCCGGCAAGTCGCTTGATCGGCGTGCCTTTGACCATGTCTACCCGGTCATGGACCGGTGAGGCGGAATAACGCCCGACCTTTTTGTGGTAGAATCGTACAGGGCTCAAACGAAAAGCCCAAGGATGGGGGCGAGGCTCGCCGGGGAACATCTCAACAATGTCGGTTTCATAGCCGCAGGGTTCAGGATCGGTTTGGCTGAGTACGGCACGGATGGCGGCTGCCAACTCAAGCGTTACAACCTCATCAGCATCGATATTGAGCATCCAGTCGTGTCGGCATTGATCTTCACCGAATTGCTTTTGCAAACCATAACCGGGCCACGGATTGAGGATGACTCGTGCCCCCAAGCGTTCAGCTAAGTCTTGCGTGCCGTCGGTCGAGCCAGAATCAATTACCACGATGTCGTCTGAAAGGCCGCGGACAGACTCAAGTGTCGGCCCAAGGCGATCCACCTCATTTTTGGCGATGATAAAGATCGACAGGGGCGTTAACATTGCGCGAATCCTTTTGGGCAGCGCTTTCCCTAGCAGAGGCCCAGCATATGCGTCGAGATGGATGGCTATAAGGAACTAATCGAGCACCAATCACAAACTGATACCCGGCCCTCGCTTCATGGAGCCTATCGCCCTACATAGAGAGTATGAGCGAAGATCGTGAGCGCAATCGACTAAGTGGCCGGCTGAGCCGGGTTGCCCGAGTTGGGGTGAATATGGGTGCGGCTGCAGCGACCTTTGGTGCTCAGAGATTGGTGGGCGGAAGTGATGCCGATAAGACGATTGCCATCGCACTGCGCCAAGCGCTTGGCAAAACACGTGGTCCGCTGATGAAAGTGGCACAAATTCTAGCCACGATCCCTGACTTCTTGCCACCCGAATATGCGGAAGAATTAGCAGCCCTCCAGTCCAATGCACCCTCTATGGGCTGGCCATTTGTGAAGCGGCGGATGCGCGCCGAATTAGGCCCCGATTGGGAGAGCCGCTTTGTCAGCTTTGAACGTGAAGCAGCCCATGCGGCTTCGCTAGGCCAAGTCCATCGCGCGACCCTTCATGATGGGCGATTAGTCGCCTGCAAGCTGCAATATCCCGAAATGGCCAGCGCGGTCGAATCTGATGTCGCACAGCTCAAATCCTTACTCAGCCTATTTCGAACATTTGAGAAATCCCTTGACCCCAGCGAGGCGGTTGAGGAAGTCACGGACCGCTTGCGCGAAGAGCTAGATTACACGCGCGAACGCCAGCACATGCGACTCTATGGCGATCTTTTGGGCTCACAACCCGATATTTCCTGCCCGGAACCCATTGATGAATTATCGACTGGTCGACTTCTGACCATGACTTGGCTCGACGGTGCGCCACTCCTGACATTCAAAGACTCGCCGCAAGAAGAGCGTGACCGCATTGCGACGCTCTTGTTTAAGGCTTGGTGGATTCCCATGATGGCAACCGGCGTGATCCATGGCGATCCGCATTTGGGCAATTACTCGCTAACGCCAAGTGCCAATCGGCTTAATCTCCTCGACTTTGGATGTGTGCGCATCTTTCCGCCTAGGTTTGTTGCTGGGGTGGTACAGTTATATTTATCTCTTGAACGTGATGATTTTGAGGGCACCATGGCCGCCTATGAGATTTGGGGCTTTAAAGGGCTCACCCGCAAATTGGCCGAGGTCTTGAACCTTTGGGCACGCTTCATCTACGCCCCCCTACTCGACAATCGCATCCGCACCGTGGCGGATGGCATAGCGCCAGGTGACTATGGGCGAAAAGAAGCGTTTGAAGTGCGCAACTTGTTGAAAGAGCATGGCCCCGTCACCATCCCGCGGGAATTTGTGTTCATGGATCGCGCGGCGATAGGCCTCGGTGCTGCGTATTTGCATTTAGGTGCCAAGCTCAATTTCTACGAGCTATTCCAAAACTCTATTGCAGGCTTTGATGAAGCAGCGCTGGGAAAGCGGCAAGACCAAGCATTAGAGCGCGTCGGCCTGCGCTGAAATCTTGTCTTGCCTTGACGCTAGGTCATGACTTGCTCAAGGCCTCGCCTTAGGCCAAGTCGAGTGTATGACAAAGGCCAGCCCGCAGAATCTTGTTCGTTCCGAATTATCGTCCGTACCGGAAGTTGCCGAAGGCAGCCGCGATCAAGGCCCGCTCGAGGCCTATGGCGGTCAACGCCCAGCCTATCCAGCTTGGGCACTGGACGCGATTGCACACACGCCTGAAGTCCAGCATTTCCATGTTGAGGGGGCGAAGCTGGAGCTTTTAATATGGGGCACTATCGGCCAGCCTGGTGTGTTGCTGCTGCATGGCAATGGTGCCCACGCTGGCTGGTGGAGCTTTATTGCCCCGTTTCTGGCCAAGTCTGGCTATCGTGTCGCTGCGCTCTCTTTTTCGGGCATGGGTGGGTCAGACTGGCGTGAAACTTACACAATGGATTTATTTGCCGACGAGGTATTGGGCGCGTGTGAAGAGGCAAGCCTTTCTGCGAGTGGCCACCCTCCAGTCATCGTCGCCCACTCGTTTGGCGGCGTTCCGGCCATCTATACCGCCCTCAAGGCGGCCGATCGCGTCGGTGGGCTTATCCTGCTAGACAGCCCAATCGAGCCGCCTGGAGAAGAGTGGAAAGGTCCACCCAAGCGTACCGCTCCCAATCGGGTCTACGCTACACTCAATGACGGCTTGGCACGTTTCCGACTTGCCCCACCACAACCCTGCGAAAACCACTGGGCACTAGACTATATTGCACGGGGGTCACTCAAGCAGGTCGAGGGTGGCTGGACCTGGCAATTCGACCCGTTCCTATGGAACAGCTTCGCGCCCATGATCATGTCTGAGCGCGCCAGCCGCCTCAAGGTTCCAACCATTGTCATGCGGGGTGGTAACTCATTTTTGATGGAAGACCGCATCTTCACTTATATGAAGACAATTTTCCCAGTGGGAACCGGCTTTGTGACCATTCCAGAGGCACAACATCACCTGCTATTAGACCAGCCACTGGCCACCATTGCCGCATTGGAGTCCAGTTTGGCTGGCATCTCTATCTTGCCTAAGACCCCGGTGCGCGGCTAAGAGAGGCTAACGGAGAGTTCACATGGCAAGCCACGACGATCACTATACCCACGGCGAAATGGAAATCGCAGAGCAATCTGCCATGTACCAGTCGTTTTTGGTTGCAACCCAATGGGGTTGCGTGCTGATTTCAGCCATGGTGGCCTGTATGGCTTTGATCTGGGGGGCAGATGTGCCTTGGTTACAAGCCGTTCTGGGCTGCGGTGCTTTGTCAGTTGTGGCAGGCCTCGGCATGAAGATGGGCAGTGCTTTCACAATCACTTCGGTCTTGATTACAATCATCGGATTGATTGCCGGCGGCATCTCGACCGTTGTTGGCATATTCATCTAACGCAGCTTTCAAGACGCAAGGCCAGTCGCAAAGATGCGCCTAGGGGCACCCCAAAAGCCCCATTCCAATGCAGGTTAAGGACTGGCCTTTTGGCCAGAACCGGTTTTAAGTCCGACCGAAGCCATGGAGCCGTGTATTGGCCAAAGTACAGATTGAAATAAATGGACGTCGATATGCAATTGGCTGCGATGAAGGCCAAGAAGAGCATGTTATGCGCTTGGCGCGCTATTTCGACGAGCATGTAAAGCGTTTGGCGAATTCTGTGGGACAAATCGGCGACCAGCGGCTCTTTCTAATGGGCGCACTAATTGTCGCCGATGAAATGCACGATCTGAAGGTTCGTCTCGACAAGGCCGAAGCGGAAATCGCCCGCTTGAGCGACGTGCGGGCGCAGGCTGCCCAAGTTGCGCAAGACCCGTCGCCAGTCACAGCCCTTGATGGCGCAGCAGGCAGACTCGAGGCCTTGGCGGCGCGGCTAGAGCAGGCTTGATCCTTCGGGACCTAAGGCTTCGCGCAATAGGCCATCACCCGCAGCTTCTTCCAATATGTTTTCCAGCGCCTGTCCATTGACGGGTACTTTGCCGATTTCCAGCATCAGCGGGACTGCAAAGGGTGAAATCCGATCAAGTTTCTGGTGGCGGACTTGCCCCGCGATGCGCGCTAGGCATTCTGAAAGCCTCCGAATATCTAGAAGCCCCTCGCCCGCTTCATGGCGCGCGGCTTCTAACAACACATGATCAGGCTGGTGGCGACGCAAAACGTCAAAGATCAAATCCGAGGAAAAAGTGACTTGCCGCCCGGTCTTGGTTTTGCCCACTTGGTTTTGCTCGATCAGGCCAGCAATGACGGCGCAAGTCCGGAACGTCCGCTTCATCAGGACGCTTTCTTCCAGCCATTCCTCCAGATCATCGCCCAGCATATCTTGATCCAAGAGGTGATCGATGTCCACGCGCGACATGTCCTTCTGTCCCCAGACAGATATCGCATAATCATTGGCGACAAAGCCCAAGGGATCCAGCCCCAATCGTTCAAGGCGGCGGGTCAACAACATGCCGAGGGTTTGGTGGGCAAGGCGGCCCTCAAACGGATAACAAGCGAGGTGAAAGCGATTACCGCGCGGAAATGTTTCCACAAGGATTTCATCCTCTTGGGGTATTACCGATAAGTAACTTTGCATCTGTAGCCATTCTTGCAGCTGAGGATGCAGTTTTGGCCAATAGCTCTTATTGGCGATCATGGTCCGCACACGACCGGCGAGATAGGTGGAAAGTGGAAACTTGCCGCCAGCCCAAGAAGGTACTTTTGGCGATTGGTCGTGCGCTTTGCTGACAAGACAATCCGTACCGGACACGCCTTCAAATCGCCAAACCTCACCTGCAAACAGGAAGGTGTCGCGAGGCGAGAGACCATCAACAAAATATTCTTCAATCTCGCCAATGACACGGCCCCCGACGAATGTCGTGCCGCCCGTCGGCGTGCCTGGGCGACGTGTACGATTGCCAGAAACTTGACGAACCTTCAAAACAGGCTCTGCCACGATAGAACCCACATTCATTCGCCAAGCCCGTGCGGCATCCCGATTGCGGCATAAAAGGCGTCCTTTACCGTCCCGGATCAGGCGTGCAAAACGGTCATAACTCTTAAGCGCATAGCCGCCATCAGTAACAAAGCCTAGAACCCGGTCAAACTGCTCCCGCTCTAAGAGATGATATGGGCCGGCGGACGTTACCTCCTGATAGAGATCATCGGCAAGAAATGGTGCACCGACCGCGCAACCCATAATATGCTGAGCCAGAATATCGATCGCGCCGCGCCGTGGAACTGGACCATCAAGATGCTGTGCCATCACCGCATCGCGAGCGGCTTGGCACTCAAGCATTTCAAACCGATTAGTTGGCACTAGGACGGCCTTAGAGACTTCGTCGAGCCGATGGTTCGACCGGCCAATACGTTGAATTAGGCGAGAGGAGCCCTTGGGAGCGCCCATCTGGATCACCAAGTCGACATTGCCCCAATCGATCCCAAGATCGAGGGTGGACGTGCAGACAATGGCCCGCAAGCGGCCCTGCGCCATGGCTTCTTCGACCCTGCGGCGCTGAGATACGTCGAGCGAACCATGATGCAGCGCAATAGGTAGATTGGCATCATTGATCTTCCAAAGCTCTTGAAAGGCCAGTTCGGCTTGAAAGCGGGTGTTCACAAAGACCAAGGCCATCTGGGTCCGCTCAATGGCTTGATAGACCTCTTGCATAGCATGACGGCCTGTGTGCCCTGCCCATGGAATGCGCTCCTCGGACAAGAGCATAGAGATATCCGGTGTCGTGCCCTTTGGTCCGCGCACAATACGGGCAAAGCGGGCCTCAGATCCCGCTTGCGGCGCGATCCACTGCGCCAGTGCCGCTTCATCCGCAACCGTTGCAGAGAGGCCTGTCCGCCGCGCATTGGGCGCGAAACGTTGAAGCGCAGCCATGCCGAGCGCAAGGAGGTCCCCCCGTTTGGTTGGGGCTAAAGCGTGCGCCTCATCAATGATGATACGTTTGAGCCCCTGAAAAATATTTGGAGCATCTGGCATCCCGACAAATAAGGCAACTTGTTCTGGTGTCGTTAGCAAAAGGTCTGGCGGATCAAACCGTTGACGCTGTCGCTTTGTAGCGGGCGTATCACCTGTCCGGGTCTCAACGCGGATCGGCAAGGCCATCTCGCTGATCGGGGTCATCAGATTGCGTTCAACATCCACCGCCAAAGCTTTCAGCGGCGAAATATAGAGTGTGTGTAGGCCGCGTGACAGCTCTTGGGGTGTGGCGAGGTCAATCAGACTGGGCAGAAAGCCTGCCAAGGTCTTACCGGCCCCAGTCGGTGCAATGAGGAGGCTATGGTCACCCGCTTGATCGGCAGCCAAGAGCTCTAGCTGATGGGCACGCGGGGCCCAGTTGCGACGCGCGAACCAATTCCCAAAAGCCAATGGTAGAGACGAGGCACTCATGGCTTCGTGTGAGGCTCCTCACTGTCGGACGACTTGCGCCCCATGGCCAAAATCTGTCCAAGCACTGAATTGGTTTGGACGGGTCCAAAACCAACCTTTTCATCTCGCGGAACGGCAGGGCGGCGCGCCGTGCGCCACAAAACCCAAGGCACCATGATGGCGGATACGACACCAGCTTGCCAAAAGATCGACAGGGCGCTTCCAGTTACCTCTACCAAAAAGCCGCCAATCGCAGGACCAACGATGGTCCCAGCTGCCCAAACGAACAGGAGGCCCGAGCTTGCCGCCGGCAATTCAGATCGCGGCGTACGATCTCCCAAATGGGCAACTGCAATGCCGTAATAAGACAATGCCCCCGCCCCCCAAATGCCAAACAAGATCGTGTTGAGGGTCAGAGAAAGTTCAGCTCCGATTGTCGCCAGCACGAAGGCGGCACCTGCAGGGACGCCGATTAAGGTAGCTAGGACGATGCGACGGTCCATTCGGTCCGACAATCGACCAGCATGCCATTGTACTAAGAGAGAACCGATCCACGCTGCTGCCTGAAAAGTCGCCGCAGCCGGCGGACCGCCCCGCTCACTCGCATAAAGCGGCGCGAGAGACAGAACTGCCCCATTAACGAGCCCAGAGCCAATGGCTGCAACGAAGGCCGCGGGTGCAAGCTTGAATAGACGTGATGGCAGCATGCGCAAGACAGTTGCAGGCGGCGGCGGCGTCGTGTCGGCGATGGAAATTGGCACCAAAGACAAAGCCAAAAAAGCTGCCGCAGCCATGATCGGGCCCGGTGCATTCGGCTCTGGATGAGTGAAGCCAATAATGAATGGCCCAGAAACCAACCCCAGCTTCGTGCAGAGCATGTAAAAGCCAGTCACATCTCCGCGCCGGGCATTGGGGATAGCGGACGCCATCCAACCTTCGGCAGCCGCAAACATAGCCGCGATCGCAGCCCCTGCAAGCAAACGGCTTAATGCCCATGCCCAGGCAGAATCACTGGCATAGAGCAAAAGGGTAGTCACGCATGCGATAGACGCAGCGGCTGCATAACTTCGTATGGCCCCAATCGCCCGCAGCATATTAGGCGCAAACCAAGCCCCAGCTAGAAAGCCGAGACCATAGGCTGAAGCAACCAAGCCAATTTGACTGCCTGTAAACTGCAGTGCTTGCATCTGAAGCGGCAACCAAACGCTCAACAAGCCCCCCGCAATTTGCAGCAGGGTCTGCCCCCCAATCAAAGAAGCAACATCGCGCATTGGATTGCCCCTCGGGGCTCCTGATGGCAGGGAGGCTGGATCGCTCATAAAGTTACGATAGGCCGTCATCGCGGGTAGGACCAGAATAATTCCGCACTGAGAACGGGCTTTGTTCACACCCTAGCAAGGTAGGATCTGGCAGACTTATGCGTGGAGTATTCTGATGCATTTGTCTCAAGCTGCCTTCCTTTCTTCGAAATCACCCGTGGCACTGCTGGCAGTAGTGGCCATAGCTGCCCTTTTAAGCACGGTCGCTGAGGCCAAGCCCAAGAAGCCGACGGGTCTTCGAGGCGGAACTGCAGCAAACCCAACACCAACTAATCCTGCGCAAACCTGGTTGGGTCAATCGGTTTGGCGCGCAACCAGTTGTGACAAGAAGGAAAATTTCCAGACCTTTAGCTACATTCCTACGCTGCAAGTGGAAGTAGGATCTGGCAAAAAGGGGGACGGCGAGCGGTTAGAGCTGCTTCGGATGGGCATCAGCCCAGAAGGTCTGATAGAGATCGAGACACGCGTCTGCGCGCCAGTCGGCTGTAACCAGACTGTTGAGCGCTATAAGAAGATTGGTCCGAACCAAATGCAGGAATGGCATTTTGAAGGCCGCCTGCCTGAGCATCAGCCCTATGTTTTGGTCCGTGATGGCCAAGCTGTCGATGGCTCTGGCCCCGGACGGCTGTTCAATCGCTGCCCAAACTAAGGTCGGATCTGGCCCGAACCACGAACAACATATTTGTAAGTCGTAAGCCCTTCCGCCCCCACGGGCCCGCGCGCGTGGAGACGACCGGTCCCAATGCCAATCTCACCGCCAAAGCCAAATTCGCCCCCATCCGCATATTGGGTCGAAGCATTGACCAAAACGATGGCACTATCGACTTCATGTAAAAAGCGTTCAGCAGCGACCTGATCCTCAGTCACGATGCAATCAGTATGACCAGAGCCATAGCGCGCAATGTGGGCAATTGCCGCTTCAATTCCAGGCACAATCGCCACCGAGAGAATCGGGGCCAGATATTCGGTACGCCAATCTTCCTCTGTCGCGGCCAACATGGGCACAATGGCTTGGGCAGCCGCATCGCCACGTAGTTCACACCCCTTTGCCAGCAAAGCTTCCGCGATCTGCGGTAAAAGGGTCAAAGCGACGGCTTGATCGATCAACAGGGTCTCCGTTGACCCACAGACGCCGGTGCGACGCATTTTGGCATTCAATGTGAGAGAAACCGCCTTTTCGGGATCAGCCCCTGAATGGATGTACGTGTGACAGATGCCTTCTAAGTGGCTCAATACTGGCACACGGGCCTCTGCCTGGACGCGTGCGACAAGGCTTTTGCCGCCGCGTGGAATGATCATATCGATGGCGCCTGCTAAGCCAGAGAGCATAGCTCCCACGGCCGCGCGGTCGGTCGTACCTACCAATTGGATTACATCCTCGGGCAGGCCAGCTTCCGCCACTCCTGCGCGTAGGGCTTTGGTGATTTCAGTCGAACTGCCAATGGCATCCGACCCGCCGCGCAATATGACGCAGTTGCCGGATCGCAAACATAAGGCACCTGCGTCAGCAGTAACATTGGGACGACTCTCGTAAATGATCCCGATGACGCCAATCGGAATGCGCACGCGCTGCATATGCAGGCCATTTGGTCGCGTCCAATCCTTCATCACGTCGCCGAGAAGATCTTCCTGACCGGCGACATCCTCGACTGCCGCGGCCATGGCTTCAAGACGAGCAGGATCGAGCTTCAAACGATCCAACATAGAAGGTGAAAGTCCATCTGCTGCACTGCGGACCATATCTTGTTCATTAGCTGCTAGAATGGCGGGTGCTGTGGCACGAATGTGGCGCGCCATGGCGCTGAGCGCTGCGGAACGGGTCTGCGCACTGGATTCACGGACTGCCTTGGCTGCCGCGCGGGCGCGAGCACCCATGGCCAGCATCAGGGCTTCTGGGGTCTCTGGAGTGGAAACATGCATATTCATCCCAACAAAATGCCTGTAAGCCAAGCTAAAGACAAGGCAGTTCGTGGCGCTTTGTCGGCAAATTCCCTTTTCCGATCACCCTAGGCGTTACGTCGCAATCAGCTTAGATCAAGGGCAGAAGGATAAAGCCATGCTATCGGAAACCTCAGGCGAAACTGTCTTTATCGAGGTCAATGGCCAGCGACTGGAGACCCTGATAGCGGGCAAGGGCGGAAGTAGGATCGCTGTGCTCTTGCATGGCTTTCCAGAGTCAAACCATTCATGGCGTTTTCAAATCCCGTTGTTGGTTAGGCTGGGTTATGAAATTTGGGCCCCAAATCTTCGCGGTTATGGGCGAAGTTCAAAGCCAGCAGATATGCGCGCTTATGCCATCGAACACCTCATGGAAGATGTTGCGCAACTCATGGATCAAGCAAGTCACGGCCGTCCTGTGACCCTGATCGCCCATGACTGGGGTGCCATTATTGCTTGGGCATTCGCAGCATCTCGGCAGCGTCCACTGGAGCGTTTGGTGATCCTGAATGTGCCCCATCCCGCCCGGCTGGCCGAAGGGCTGAGGACTTGGCGACAAATCAAGAAGAGTTGGTACGTCTTTTTCTTCCAATTACCCTGGCTACCGGAAAAGTTGATGGCAGCTGGTGGCGCGCGAGCTATTGGTCGAGCCTTTAGCGCCCTGGCCATGGATCAAACAAATTTTGGCCCTGAGGTTTTGCAAGTCTATCGCGACAATGCCCTAATCCCCGGCGCGCTCAAGGCTATGGTCAATTATTATCGGGCCGCAGCGCAAACTATTGGCCTCTCGAATTTTAGTCGTGACAAGGTTGCCCCAATCACCGTGCCTACATTGATGATTTGGGGGGAAGAAGACCTAGCACTCGGCATTGAACTGACTGAGGGCTACAAAGGCCTTGTGGTGGACTTCACGCTGGTCCGCTTGGAAGGCGTTGGGCACTGGGTACAACAAGAGGCCCCTGACGCCGTCAATGCTCATATAGAGACATGGCTTTCGGGATGACTGTGACTGCAACAGTCACATATGCATGATTTCATTCTGATGCGATTTCGGCTAATGCCGCCCATCACTGTTCCATAGGGAGTTCCGGCGCGGTCGCTGGCCTTGTGGCTCAGGTTAAAAGAGTGCCCAAACCATGGCTAATTCTATCAACGTAAATCGTAAAGCTGAACTTCTTTCCAACGTTGTCGAGCATGTCGATATCGCATCCTATGATGCGCGGCCCATCATCGACAGCATGAAGAAAATGTCCTTCACCAGCCGCGACACCGGTCGTGCCGCTGAGATTTTCAACACCATGATCGCCGACAAAGAAGCGTCGGTATGGCTGACCTTGGCTGGCTCGACCAGCGCTGGGGGCTGTATGCATGTCTACCGCGATATGGTGAAGTACGGCATGGTTGATGCCATTGTCGCCACCGGTGCCTCCATCATCGATATGGACTTCTTTGAAGCGCTTGGCTTCAAGCACTACCAAGCCTTGGAAGTGCCAGATGATGAGACCCTGCGCAGCCTCTATATCGACCGGATCTATGATACCTATATCGATGAAGAAGAGCTGCAGGCCTGCGATCACACCATTTTGGAAATCGCCGATAGTCTTGAGCCAAAGGCCTATTCGTCGCGCGCTTTTATTGCGGCCATGGGTAAATGGCTGAGCGAAGGTAATGCCAAGAAAGAAGGCAGCCTGATCCAGACCGCCTATGAGTGCGGCGTCCCCATCTTTTGCCCTGCATTTGTCGATAGCTCTGCTGGCTTCGGCTTAGTGAAGCACCAAGTCCAGCGCACGAAAGAGAAAAAGCCTTATCTGGTGATCGACGCGATTGCAGACTTTCGTGAACTAACCGACATTAAGATTGCAGCCGGCCGTACGGGTCTATTCATGGTCGGCGGCGGCGTGCCAAAGAATTTTGCGCAAGACACCGTGGTCTGCGCCGAAATTCTGGGCGTTGAAGCGGAAATGCATGCTTATGCGGTTCAAATCACCGTCGCCGACGTGCGCGACGGCGCTTGCTCCTCTTCGACCCTCAAAGAAGCCTGCTCATGGGGCAAGGTTTCAGTAGCACTCGAGCAAATGGTTTTTGCGGAAGCCTCTACTGTGGTGCCCCTGATTGCCTCTGACGCTTACCATCGTGGCCACTGGAAAGACCGGGTGAAGCCACGTTGGGCGAAATTGTTCGAATAAGCCTCACCGAATGGACTAAACATTTTGCAAGGGGCGGCCGCGGCTGCCCCTTTTTGCATGTCCTATTGTCACAGATGTCAGCTTTGAAACAAAAAGGGCCGCTGCAAATTTGCAGCGGCCCTAAATTTTAACCAAAGCTTCCGCGGTTACTCGCCCAAAATGAACTTCACTTCGAGTGGGTAATCGTCAGCCACGTTCTCGCAATTCCGACGGGCGGGTTCGAAGCGCATACGACGCGCTTCACGCTCGACTGCCGATTCGAACACGCCAGGTGGGTTAGCCGAGGATACAATCACCCCAACAACCGAACCGGTCGCGTCGATTTGCAAGGTCGCCCGAACGCTACCTTCGGTCCCACGATCCACAGCGCGCTGCGGATAGGCCCGCTCCACGTTGAAGTCCCGCAGTTTGCGGGGGCCCTTTGCGCCCTCAGTGCACGAAGGCGGCGGGGGCGGAGGGGGTGGTGCCGGTGGTGGCGGTGGTGGAGCTGGCGGCTGATAATCCGTCAACGCTGGCGCAGGTGGTGGGGGCGCTTTGACCACAGTTTCGCGGATTTCTTCCACCGGAGGCGGTGGAATGTCCACGATCATTTTGGTTTGGCGCTCCACCAACGGCGGTGGCGGTGGCAGCTTTTCAGGCGGCGGCGGTGGTGGTGGCGGTGGTGGCGGAGCCTTCTTTTCCTTCTCCGCCTTCACCACATTGAGGTTGTCCAAGAAGTCCGTCACGATGTGCGGGCGCACTTTGGAAACGCCGTACAAGATACCCGACCAAAGTATGATCGAGATCAAGAGGAACAACATACGATATTTAGCCATATCTGATTGCCCTCCTATCGCAACTGATCTTCGCCGATTGCATCTTCAGCAACCAGAGAAACTTTTTGGAAATTAGCCTCTTGCAGAATAGCCATGGTTTCCATCACCGACGCATATGGCAGGGTTTGATCCGCGCGCACCCGAACTGTTTCCAGCAGGCGGTTTGGAGAATCTGGCACATGGAAGGTGATCCGTTCCAACACC
Organism: Alphaproteobacteria bacterium; assembly: GCA_027485915.1. Lineage (GTDB taxonomy): Bacteria > Pseudomonadota > Alphaproteobacteria > Caulobacterales > Aquidulcibacteraceae > Aquidulcibacter. The sequence continues at coordinate 35,306 of JAIXQA010000067.1, forward strand.
TTGGCAGCCAAGACATCAGGTTCGGTCAACTGGGTATCCACAAAGATCTGCGGCACACCCGTCCCATCGTCGCGAATATCGACAACGGTCGGAGTCTTTGGCTTCTCTTGCTGCTTTTCCGGCGGCGGAGATGGCGGTGGAAGATCCACTTTCACGTCCGTTGTCGGGATGGGAGCTGCCACCATGAAAATGATCAGCAACACCAAGAGAATGTCGATGAACGGAACAATATTGGGTTCCGAACTCGGCTGCATGCCCTTGCCTCTGCCCCCTCCGGAGAGTTTAGCGCCCATGGTGCATTGCTCCCTTCAGGTTCAAAGTCTCGCAGAAGCAGACTTGGGCGGTATAATAATTCAACATGATTGTACCTCCCTAACCTAGCGGCGTTTGTCTGCGCCAACGAGCGCAACTTTGTAGAAGCCTTCATCTTGAAGGCGGTTCATTGCGAAAACCACATTGCGGTATGGCGTTTCACCATCGGCGCGGACGTAAATCCGCTGGTCGATGATCTTAGCCAAGTCGCCGTTGAAGGTTGGGTTATCTTTGACAACGCCTTCAAAGGCTTTCTTCCCGAGTTGTGTTGTATCAACAACTTCGTCATTGCCAACAAAGTAGCCCACTTTTCCGCCCTTGTCTTGGATCGTGACATAGGTTGGCTTTGGTGGCCGCTTCGACGGCAAGACCTTGGAGTCTGGCAGCGTGACATTGATGTCCACTGAAGCAACCGGCGAAGCCACCATGAAGATGATCAACAGCACCAACATAACGTCCACAAACGGTACGATATTTGGTTCTGCGTTCACATCCAGCTGGCCTCGTTTGCCGCCGCTGCCGCCTCCGGCTAGTTTTGCACCCATGATCGGTCTCCTTTTCTAGAGCCCCGATCAGCCCTGCTTGTCCATGTCGCGGGTAACCAGCGAGATGAAGTCGGCTTCAAAATCTTCCAGATAGCCACCAATGGTGCCGGTTTGCTTGGCCGAGAAGTTGTAGATCAACACGGCTGGGATAGCAGCCACGAGGCCTGCAGCAGTTGCGAACAGCGCTTCAGCGATACCAGGTGCCACAACGGCCAGCGAGGTGGTTTGGGTGTTTGCGATAGCGATGAACGAGTTCATGATACCCCAAACCGTACCGAACAAACCGATGAACGGTGCGTTCGAACCAATCGAAGCCAAGAAGGTCATGTTGGACCCGAGCTCTTCAATGCCCTTGTTTTGCTCTGCGGTCATGGCTGCACGGATACGCTCCAACAAGTCACCACGTGCATCGCGGTTATTATAGAGGCCAGCTTCCTTCGCCTTTTGCAACTCACCATAGCCAGCAGCAAACATCTTTTTGGCAAAGCCGTCAGGTTGCTTCGCGAGCGCTTGGGCGGCTTCTTCTGGGGACTTTGCTTTCTTGTAAGCGGCAACGAACTCAACAGTGCGCTTCTTGTTGCCGCGCATCACGATGATCTTTTCGAACATCAGGGCGATGGCGTACACGGCGCAAAGCAACAAGATGACCAAAACGACCTTCGACACGAATGGCGAGGCAGCGATCATGTCCATCAAGGTGATGTTTTGTTGACCGGCGTTCTTGGCAGCTTCTGCAGCAGCAGCAGCGGCTTCAGCGGCACTTGGTGCAGCGGGTGCAGCAGTTGCAGCAGTTGCAGCAGCATCAGCGACAGCATTCACTGACTCAACAACAGCATTCGTAGTTTCAGCAGCAGCAGCAACAGTTGCGTCAGCGGCGGGGGTGGCAGCGGTGTCAGCAGCACCGGCGGCTTGCAGAAGAGCAAACATGGTTTTCTGTATCCTCCAAAATCAGTCCCGCCGTTAACCTTTTTGTAACGATCGGGCTCCATCGGAGTCCTAGCCGCCCTTTGGCGTTTGTGGAAGAGGGCTATGCGTTAAATTGCCGCTGTGAGGCAGGAAATGTCTGTAGAAGATGCTGTTGTTAATAATTGAGTCTGGTTTTGTTACGGTTTTATAACCCTACGAGGCAAATTTGACTCAGTTTTGTGCATAAAGATCTGGCCGTCTATCCCTGAAAAAGCCCCAGGCAGCTCGGTGTCTATCCAAAAATGTAAGATCAACGGTGCCGTGGGCAATGCCTTCCTCCGTGCGCGATAGATCAGCGATCAAATCTCCGCGATGATCCGCGATGAAGGATGACCCATAGAAGTGCTGATCATCGCCCAGCCCCTGTTCCACACCAATCCGATTAGCAGCAACCACTGGAATGACATTGCTGACAGCATGACCCTGCATGGCGCGTCGCCAAGGATCTCGCGTGTCGAGCGTGCCGTCATGTGGTTCTGACCCAATGGCAGTTGGGTAGAGCAGGACTTCAGCGCCGAGCAAAGCCATGGCACGAGCTGCTTCGGGATACCATTGATCCCAGCAAATGCCGACACCAATTTTAGCGTAACGTGTGTTCCACACCTTGAAGCCGGTGTCGCCTGGCCGGAAATAATATTTTTCCTGATAGCCTGGACCATCGGGAATGTGACTCTTCCGGTACGTGCCCAAGACTGTGCCATCGGCATCGAGAATGACCACGCTATTATAATAACGTGGACCTTCACGCTCAAAGATAGACACGGGGATAACAACGCCCAGTTCTGCTGCCACTGGCTGCAACTGCGCTACGCAAGGATGTTCGAACGCCGGATAGGCCGTAGCAAACCAGCGCTCGTCCTGCGTGGTGCAAAAATATGGCCCTTGGAACAATTCCGACGGCAGAATGATTTGGGCACCAGCAGCGGCAGCCTGACGGATCAGCACAATGGTGCGATCAATATTGTCTTGTACATCAGAACCATAACGGGTCTGGAGGGCGGCAAGGTTCACAAGGCGCGACATTTCAGGCTGGCTCCTGCTGAGTGATACAATGGAAACTGCCGCCACCGGTTAGGATGGCTGTGCTTTGAATGCCGACAACGCGGTGCATTGGGAAAGCAGCTGCCAAGCCGCGCAAGGCTGCGTCTGCGGAAGCTGTCCCATAGTGCGGCATGACTACGCTCGCATTGCCAATTATGAAATTCATATGCGACGCAGGCACCGCCTCGCCATCCTCGTCCGTTACAAGGCCTGGCGAAGGGATTTGCACGACCTCTAAAGCCCTGCCTGCCGCATCAGTCATGCTGCGTAGGTCTGCGGCAATCTGGTTTAAAACCTCATGGTTGGGGTCATCCTCGCCAAAGGGTGCCATGCACATCACGCGACCCGGGCCGATGAAGCGTGCAATATTGTCGACATGGCCATCGGTGTGATCATTTGCCAAGCCATCGCCCAGCCATAACACTTTCTTTGCGCCTAAGGCTGTTTGTAAGTGGGATTCGGCCACAGCCTCGTTCCACCCAGGATTCCGATTTGGATTGAGTAGGCACTGTCTTGTGGTGAGGATTGTACCATCGCCGTCATGGTCAACGGCTCCGCCTTCCAAGATGAAATCGGCGCGCTGGATCGGAGTTGCTGCGGCTTCGGCAACCCGATCGCCGACGCTGTCGTCAAACGACAAATCATATTTGCCGCCCCAGCCATTAAAGGCAAACCGTAAGGCGACGGCCCTGCCTTCACGCTTGGCAAAGATTGGGCCGGTGTCGCGCAGCCAAATGTCACCAAAGCCGCATGGGTGAACGCGGACCTGAGAAGGCAAGCTGGCGCGCGCGCTCGCAACCGCTTCTTCCCCATGGGCCAACACATGCATGACGTCGCCAACTTTGCCAGCTGGCGTTGGGGCCGCAAGCGCGCAGATCATAGCCGCAACTTCGGCACGCGCCGATGCCAGGTCCTCCTGCCAGAGATCAGCGGCGGAGGGCCAGCACGTCCAAATCGCCTTGTGGGGACTCCATTCGGCCGGGATGATTAGGTGGGTCACGATAAGGTTCCTCGAGGCGGCATCGGACAAGGATGCTCACATGGCCCTCTCCGACGCATGCCGCAAGATGGGCATCTGTGGAACTTAGGCTTCATTAAGCGCTGGCTTGCCGCGCTCAACAATATAGCGTTTCAGCGGCTTAAAAGCCTGATCCCGCCGCCAAGTGGTCGGGGTGCTCATCAATCGAACGTCCATCATCTGAGGAGTCACATCGACAAGGCCATAGCCACGCACCCGATCATCTTGCCACTTGAGATGCGGATTGTCGGGGAAAAGCCGGTTCCAGCGATCGTAATTGAAGGACATGGTCGAGATCGAACCACCCACAAACTCAACCGCGACCGTATCGCTTTCTGGCTTGGCGTAGTCCTGCTTAACATCATTGGCCCAGAAGCCGTGCATATCCCCGCCAATAACAATTGAGGACACATCGCGGCGGCGGCGAGCCATGATGTCTATGATTTTTTGGCGGGCGGGCTCAAACCCACTCCAGCCGTCCGTAAAGGCGGTCGGGTCGCCTTGGCTATTCTTTTGAAACAAGGTCGAGAAGATCGTCGGCTGCACCAAGACCGACCACTTAAACGGTGCGCGCATAAAGTTCTCGGATACGAAGCGCTCTTGGCGCGCACCAAGAATAGTACGCGACGGATCCTGCAACTCAGCGCAAGTCGCTCGGCTCACGCTTTCTGCCTCCTGCCGACCGGGCGACAGGCACGCACCCTTGGAGCGATATTGCCGGGTGTCGAGCAAGGTGAAATCTAGAAGGTCGCCCCAGCCGCTTTGACCATAAATGCGCATCCGATTGACCGCGTCAAAGCGTGAGCGCGCGCGCAGAGGTTGGCTTTCAAAAAAGGCCTTGTAAGCATTGTATTTCCGTCTGGGAAAATCTTTAGCGGGATCCTGTCCGGGCAAAACCTTCCCGAAATCGGCCTGGTAATCATTAGCAACCTCATGATCATCCCAGATATAGAGCCAAGGGGCAGCAGCATGGGCAGCTTGTAGGTCTGGGTCCATTTTGTGGACCGCGTGAATGAGGCGATAGTCGTTTAAACTAAAAGCATCTTCTACAGGCATCCGGCGCACGGCAGCACCATAGGAAACTTCATAGATATAGTCGCCCAGCGACAAAATGACGTCTGGGTTCTGCTTAGCAAGGTCGCCGTAAGCGGTGAATAAACCTTGTTCGTAATGGGCGCAGGAATGCCAAGCAAAACGCATCTTGGCCAAAGGGGCACCAAATTCTGGCGTCGTGCGGGTACGGCCAATAGGCGATACGGCTAAGCCAACGCGGAACCGATAAAAATAAGGCCGATTCGGCTTCAAGCCGCCGACTTCAACATGAACGCTGTGCGCATTGTCTGGTCGCGCCACCGCAAACTCACGCCGAACGACTTTGGTAAAAGCCTCATCTTCAGCGATTTCACATTGCACATCGACCAAACCGTCAATCGCGTAATCTGGGTCCAGCGGTTCTGGGGCCAAGCGCGTCCAAAGCACAAACCCGTCCTGTGTTGGATCACCCGATGCCACACCCATCGTGAAAGGGTCAGAGATAAACTTTGGCGTTTGTGCCATGGCAGAACCACGCCACGGACTGCTTATCGAGGCCGCTGCTGCCCCCATTGCCCATGCATTTAAAAATGACCGCCGCTTTGGATCAAAGCTCATCAGACCAGACCTCTTGCTTGAGAAATGAGAGTTCTCCCACCCTAGTGCGAGAGACTTTAAACGCAAATGGGGCGGCCCCCGAAAAGGCCGCCCCATAAAGGAAACGTTATAGCACTTTAAGCTTAGAACTCGTAACGAACGCCGACTTGGATCTGCCAACGCGAACGATCAACGTTACGTGTCTTTGGATTGGTCAAAATCGTCGATGGGTTGGTGATACGATAGCGGTTGCACAATACAGTGCCCGCATTGTTAGCTGCACCCGTCGCGTCGGCACAGGCCGCCGTATACAGCGTCTGTTGGTCACCATATTCTTCAACAACACCCCAGTCTTCGTTGATCATGTTCAACACGTTCTGGAAGTCGAAGGTCAAGAAGCCCTTATGACCTTCAAAGGCACCAGGAAGTTCCTGGCTTAGACGCATATCCAGCAAATGGATCTGATCGTTGGTGTTGAAGCCGCGTGGTGCGATCTGGCCTGTTGGCAAGCCAAATGTTTCAATCAAAGTCTTGACCGAATTGAAAGTTGCCAAGGAGTCGAAGGCAACTTTGCTGTCGCTGCTGACCAAAATAGCGCCCGACGACGAAGTGCTCGTCGTACCAGACAAATCAGGAATGTAAGCCAATTGGCCACCTTTGTTGACGCCAGTGATCGTTGAACGGCCGGAACCCGTGTTCATCAACCAGCTAAATGGACGGCCGGCACGCACGTCACCGAACAATTCAAGACGGGTCTCAAGATCCTTAAACGGCGTAGCGCGCCAGCCGAAGGAATATTTGAACACATTCTCAATCTCTTCTTGGCCACGACCCGTGACTGGGTTGGCGGGGTCAAGCGCAGACAAGGAACCGCCGTAAAGCGAGCTAGCCGTCGAACTAAAGCGGCCCGTGCTGTTCAATTCGTTGATGTTTTGCAGGGTGTAGGACAGGGCCCAGTTAATGCCGAAGTCATAAGACTTGCTGGCAGAGATTGCGGCGATGAACGCATCACCCAAATCACCATCAGGATTGAAGAGTTGGATGTCACGGTTCGAGCCACCGACAGCGGCGGTCGAATTAATCACGGTCCCTGCAACAGCTGTGCGAGCTGCGGTCGGAATTGCATCGTAACGCTTACGACCGTCAGGTGTCAGCGCTTGTTGGCCGTTAATGATCAGCGGCGTGGCGCGCAAATCGCGGAAGGCATAGCCTGTATGAACTTGGGTATAAACCAAGTCTAAACCGAGGTTCAAACCAAAGGCTTCGCCGGTGACGGCCAAGTTTGCTTTCCACTCCGACGGGATGTCCAAATTGGGATCGATCGAGTTCGTTTCCGCAGTTGGGGATGGTGTCACACCGCCGAGCAATGCCAGCACTTGGGCTGGCACCGAGCGGCCAAAGTTCGCACCAACAAGATTGTCCAGAGCAAGCGAGCCTACACCTGCCGGGAGCGTTGTCCCACCCGTTTCAGTGAAGCCTGTCGCAGTACGCTGAATATCAACACCAACGGTCAAGATACCGGTGTTGGAGAACGAGTTTGACAGGAACACATCAGGAAGACCACCCGAGAACAAACCAACGCCGCCCGAAACACGGATATCGGCTGGTGCATTCCAATTAAAGCTGACACGTGGCATCACAATGGACAGGCCATCATAAGTCGCCCCGTTCGAGAAGCCATAGCGGTTGGTGAAGTTGGCGTTGGCTGCTGGTGCACCATCGACAGTATAGCTTTCCACACGCAGACCACCGGTCAAGCGGAAATCATCGGTAACTGACCAAGTATCTTGGAGATAGCCAGACAAGATCTGATACGTGAACTCTGCGGCCGCTTTGTCTGGGTTACCAGATGGATTGTTTGTGTACTGCAAGCGGTTGGCGCGACCTGCTTGGAAGTCCGCCACCGAGTCAAAGTAGTAGGTACCGTCAGAGTTTGGCACGAACAGGTTGAAAATATCACGCTCTTGCCATTGCACACCGGCCTTCAATTGGTGATTGCCCAAACGATAGCGGGCCTCGAACTGGCCTTGCGTGTTGGTGGTCGCCAAGAAGTTGGCATGACGGAATTGGTCTGGACCAAAGCGAACCACGCCGCGGGCCTGACCGGTAGAGGAAGCGCAGGTAATCAGCGGCTGGCTGCCGGTTGCGTCGAGCGAAGTGAGTGTCGAGCAGACTGTAATATCGGCGAACTCTTGGCCGCTCGGTGGCTGCTGCAGACGGACGTAATCGCGATAGCTGATGCGGGCTTCAGTTTGGAATTTGTCATTCCAGTCCGAGTTTAACTGTAACGAGTAAGTCTCGTCTTGCTCGCCCGTGAAGTACCACTGGGAATCCAGAGACGCAGTTGTTGCGCCTAAGTTGGTGAAGTTGAAGACAGTCGATTCAGCATTGCGGTAGGTAAACGATGCGCGATGCTTATCGGTGATATTCCAATCGATACGAGCCGAATATTTTTCATCAAGGATCGGCTTATTGGTTGGGATAGAACCCACAGCGAAAGTCGACCGGTAGGTGTTTGCAAACACGTTGGTTACTGCCGAAATGTCGGCCGTGGTCATCGGTGTACCCAACGGGCCAACGATCGTGTTGCCAAACTGGCCACCGTCAATCGGGCCGCGGTTTGTTACGTCAACCGACTCATATGTTTCATACGACAAGGCGTAGAACAATTTATCTTTGATGATAGGGCCGCGAAGCGTTGCGCCATAATTGGTTTGTTCGACGACGTTCGAAACAGTGGTGTTTTTGATCCGTGTACCGGTCAATTTGTCATCGAGGAAGTTCGCGAAAACCGAACCGCCCAATTCGTTGTCGCCAGAGCGCAATACGATGTCGATTGCGCCACCCAAGAAGCCGCCGTTACGAACGTCAAATGGAGCGGGAGTTACATTGAACTGTGACACCGCGTCCAATGAGATTGGACCACGACGTGTTGGGAGACCACCGGTGTTCAAGCCGAAGTCATCTTGTGCGGCCACGCCGTCAATGGTGATGCGGTTGGTACGTGGGTTAGAGCCGGCGATGGAGATACCGCCGTCGCCTACAGTGTTCTGGGTAACCAATGGGGACTGACGGGCCAATTCGCGAATATCGCGACCTGGGGTCACGAGGCCGTCGATCTTGTCGCGGCGGAGACCGGTTGCGGTGCCATCAACGCGGTTACGACCAACTGCGGTTGCGCGAACGACAATTCGTTCAACTTCTTTATCTGCAGGAACAAGGTTCAAAGCGAGGCTGAATGGCTCAGCAACCGTCAAAAACAAGTCATTGACGACAGTTGGTTCGTAGGTCGATGCGGTGACTTCGACAGTGTATGGGCCACCTGCGCGAAGACCAGATGCGGAGAACTGACCAGTAGAATCAGTCGTTGCGCGTGCGCGCGAACCTGATGGGGTGTGGATGATCGTGACTTCTGCGCCCGTGACAGGCGCCCCCGACGCAGCGATCTGGCCCCGGATTGTTCCGGTGGTTTCTTGGGCATAGACTGCAACTGGTGCAACCAGTGCGAAGCCCAATGCGGTCAGCGCAGTGGTGCGAGCCAAACGATTTAAAATTGACATGAGTGGTCCCCTGAAAGTGATCCTGTTTGCGCATCATAGTGGGAGGCTGCGCGTAGAGTGGGCCACCTAGCCCGCTTGAGATACGCCTCTGCGACGTTTATGTGACACTTCTATGACAGCGACGGCTCTGGGGAGGGAACACTGGGGATAAATGTGCCAAGCTGCTTGCACAGTGGCAACAATGTTACACTTTGTTTAGACTTTAGGCAGCCGCAATCCTAATTCACCGACTTTAGGCAACCTAAGCCGAAAACTGACGGCGTTGTACAAGCCTTTGCTAGACCCCAACGATGTTTCAAGGTTTTTGGCTAGTCGCTGCGCCACTCAAGGCCCAAGCCCAACCAAGAAAAAAGCGGTGGAGCCATAGGCTCCACCGCAAGGCGATGCTCAGGGAGCGCCGGTCCAATCCAGCGCTTACGAAAAGCGCAATGAACCATTCCGGACACCAAAGCCGAGCCAAAGACCCGACTTGCCCTTACGTTAGCCCGTGGTGGTCCGATTTGTAAATGGGGTGGGCAGCAATTGTGACACATTGCCGCTTTTTATATCTTTATTGGCCCCAAACGGCGCGCAAACGGGCATCTCGGCCGCAGCCATTGCGATAGTAGGCGTAGCGCAGCGGATTTTTCTGATAATAATCTTGATGATAGCCTTCCGCGTCATAAAACATCTTGGCTGGCAAAATCTGCACAACAATCGGCTTTTTGAATCGGGCATAGAGCACCTCACGCGCAGCTTCGGCGGCCTTCTTCTCGGCGTCAGTTCCATAGAAGATGGCAGGGAGATAGGTTTCCCCTTTGTCGCAGAACTGGCCAAATGCATCAAATGGATCAATCTGAAGCCAATAGGTATCCAGGAGCTTTTGATAGCTGACCTTCGAGGGGTCATAAGTGACTTTCACCGCCTCGAAATGGCCTGTCCCACCGCGACCGACTTGCTCATAAGTTGGGTTCGCCAAGGTGCCGCCCGTATAGCCTGAGGTGGTTGCAACCACGCCCGGGATTTCGTCAAATGGCTTTTCCATGCACCAAAAGCAGCCACCGGCGAAAATTGCGGTCGCAAGGTTGCTGGGCACAGGTGCGGACGCAAGGTTGGCAGTTGGTGCGACTGTTGCAGGTTGGGTCGGGGATTGTGTCCCACAGCCTGCGAGCACAAGGGCGGAAAAAACAACGAGGGCGGTGAAGGGCTTAAGCTGGATCATAGGGACCTATACGCATCGTATGCGAGATTGGTTGCATACCTCTCCCACAGCCTCACCAAACAAAAGGGGCGCAGCTTATGCCGCGCCCCTCCGCTTAATTTAGCATAGCGTTAGAACTTAGTAGTTCCAACGCAGGGTCAGACCATAGGTACGAGGCTCACCCACGAACGCATTGATCTGGCTGTTGACAACACGTGGCGCAAAGCCACCCAAAGCGGGTTGGTTGGTCAGAGCAGGCGCGTCGCCTTGCAGCGGCGAGTCGAAGGTAATCTGGGCGTAACGCTCGTCCGTCAGGTTCCGGCCCCACAATTCAACTGTCCAACGGTCATCAGCCGTGCTCAAAGCCAAACGGGCGTTGATCAGAGTATAACCGGGTTGGGTTTTGCGTGGGTCGAGGTTCGAGCCTGTGATCGTATCCGTGATGGTACGGAAGTCGGTATAGGCTTTGAATGTGGCCTTATCTGAGAAGATCGAACGTTCGTAATTGAACGCAGAACCATAAGTCCATACTGGCGAGCTTGTCAGCTGGCCACCCGGCAACCAATAGAGGTTGGGGTTTTGGCCCAAGAAGGTGTTCGCTTGCGAAGCCGAACCTAGATTCTTGGTATATTCGGTAAACGAGTAAGCCGCGCCACCGGTGATGGACAGTCCTTCGATTGGTGTGCGCAACACATAATCGAATTCAACCCCTTGCGAGACCACTTCAGGAACCGAGGTCACAACGAACGAAATACCAGTGAAAGTATTCAGCTGGAAGTTCTCAAAAGTCTGGTGGTAAGCAGCAAAGTTTGCGGTCAAGGCGCGGTTGAACCACTGAGTCTTCAAGCCAACTTCGTAGGCATCCACTGTCTCCGGTGCAAACGAGGTGTTTGGCTGACGTACGGTGCGGTTACCGACGCCTGGCGAGATGATGGAGGTGACCACATTATTCTGTAGGTCAGAGAAGGCACGGTCCAAATTGAAGCCACCCGCCTTATAGCCGCGCGAGTAGGAGGCATAAGAATTGATGTTTGGCGCGAACCGATAAGCTGCGGAGACGATGCCAGACCATTCTTTTTCCGACTTCTCTTGGCGGTGATCCATACCATCGAGGGCGGAACGCATCCAAGGTGCACAGATGGCACCCACAACCGCCGACAAGGCACCCGCGTTGCGGGCTGCATCAAGACCCAAGCGGTTCTCAAGCGCGGTACAGGCCGTGTTGCCTTGTGTCTTATAGCTGGCTTGGAACTTCTTCTCTTCAGACGTGTAACGCAGACCCAAGGTCACGCTAAAGTCGTCGTTGAATTGATAGATATTGTGGGTGAATAGCGCGATCGATTCCGCATTTTGCTCATAGTCGTCAAACTGACCGCCACCTGGTGCTAAGGTGCCGATATTGGCTGGCGTCACGCCCAAAACAGACTGCCAAGTCGAAACCACACCTGCCAATTGTGTGTTGGTAACGGCTGGGTTCAGCGGGTTTACCGCCAAAGCGGGGCTTACCAATGCCAATGCGGGCCCCAAAAGACCGCCGATATAGGCTTGGTAATCATTGCCAGTGCGGAAACGAACGTGGGAATTAATAGTCTCTTTGGAGTAGATGGTACCAACCAACCAATCCAACTTACCCAACGAACCTGCATAGCGGAATTCTTGGGTAAAATTGTCAAACTCAGCGCCTGCGCCTTCTGATTTCAAGCTATAGACAACGTCTGCGCCGCTATAGTCAGAGTCAGCCCCTGCCGTACGTTTCCAGTTACGCTGTGCAGTCAGCGAGGTCAGCTTACCGAAACCAACATCCCAGTTCATTTCGAGACTGATACCAGCGTCTTCGATGTCTTGATCATAGGTACGGTTGGCACTTGCTAGATAGCTATCGAGGTTGCGACCTGTTTGGAGTGCGTTTGGCGAGATCTTGTTCAAAATATCCGTGGTTGAAGGAACGCGAACATCCTTGGTCCAAACGGCCGCGGCGCAGCAGGCTTCAGCGCGTGAAGCTTGATCAACGATCAAGCGCGCATCGAAGGTTTCGCTTGGGGTGTAAAGCAATTGACCCCGGATCGCGTAATAATTGGAGTCGTTGGAATCCGTGCGAGCGGTGCCATTATTCACGTTCATATAGCCGTCACGCGCACGTGCGGTCACATAAAGGCGGCCAGCTAACTTGTCTTCGATGAGGGGCCCCGTAAGGCCAAGGCCAATCCCACCCAGGCCGTAATTGCCAAAGGTCGCATCACCCGAAGTGCCAAATTCGAAGCTTGGCTTTTTGGTCGTGACGTTGATCAAACCGGCGGAGGTGTTGCGGCCAAACAAGGTGCCCTGTGGGCCACGCAGAACTTCGATCGCGCGAATTTCGCCCAAATCACCGAATGCAACGCTGTTGCGGGCGCGGAATACACCGTCGATTACGACGCCAACCGATGATTCAAGACCAGGGTTCGACCCTTGGGTCCCAACGCCACGAATACGCGCGGTCACCGAACCAGAATTTTCCGACACTGGAACTTGCAGAGATGGGGCCAATTGGGTCAGGTCGCGAATGTCTTTCACGCCAGCGGACTCAATGGCCTGAGCACCAATAGCGGTCACAGCAACAGCGACGTTTTGGAGGGCAGTTTCACGACGGGTCGCGGTAACAATAATTTCTTCAACTGGCTGGTCGTCTTGCGCAGTCGTCGCTTGTTCTTGAGCAAAAGCAGGTGCAGCAAAGACGGAGGTCGCGCAGGCCGCCAACAAAAGGCCACGACGGCCCAATCGTTCAAAATTCATTTTTCTCTCCCAGAGAATGGTTGTTTTCAGCCTGATGTTTCAGGGCTGTTGATTTCGCCAACTCCACTCGGAAGTTACGCAGCGCAAAGCTGGCGAAGCTTACATCGCCTATACGCACGGTTGACGTAGGGGTCGAGGGTGAAATACTGCAATCTCAAGTCACAATTGTGTGCTGTTGCCAAATCGTCACAACTTGGTGCTTCACCGAACCCTGAGGATGTTAAGCGCATGAAACTTGCTACAATTATGTACAATGGAGCACGACGGATCGCGCAAATTGAAGGCAAAGTGGCGCAGATTTTGGCAGCCTCTGGTGATGGATTAGGCGTAGTATCGGCACTTCGCGGCCCTGCAACCGGTCGCGCGATTGTGGAAGAAGTGCCACTGGACAAGATTGAGTTCCTAGCCCCCGTGCCCAATCCCCCGCGCATCTTTGGGATTGGCCTAAACTATGCCGATCATGCAGCAGAAACGGGTCGAGAACCGCCTGCAATCCAAACATGGTTTATGAAACAAATCACGGCCGTGAATGGGCCATATGGCGAGGTAGAAAAGCCCTGTGTTTCAGATATGCTCGACTTTGAGGTCGAGCTTGTCGTTGTTATCGGCGCAGAGGCTCGCCATGTACCCGTTGAACGCGCCCATGAGGTCATCGCCGGCTATTGTGTGGGATGTGATTACTCGGTGCGCGATTGGCAAAAGGCCACGCCTACGATGATCATGGGCAAAGGGTTTAACACCCATGCCCCGTTCGGCCCGGTCTTGGTGACTGCCGACGAAATCGCAGACTTGGATCAGTTGCGCCTGCGGTGCTACGTCAATGGTCAATTAATGCAGGACGGTTGCGTGGCCGACCTCATCTTCAAGGTCCCGCAGATGATTGCTCATTTGAGTACGGCCTTCACCCTGCTGCCCGGAGACATCATTTTCACTGGCACGCCAGCAGGGGTTGGCATCGCCCGCAAGCCACCTGTTTATTTGTTTTCGGGGGATAGAGTGCGGTGTGAAATCGATGGTCTAGGGGCGATTGAAAACAAAATCATCGATGAAGTGAAAGCCACCCTTATCGCGTAATCGTCACGCCTACGCGCCAAAGAGGGGTAGCGGTTTCTGACTGGATCCCTGCCCCTGAAATAGCCGTCGCAATCCGAGCGCCTGTGACGTTTTCGCCGGCGATATAGAAGTCCAGATCCAGTTTTGGCGACCAAGACGCGCGCAAATCTAAAGCCTGATAGGCCTTGAGCTTGCGGCTATTGAGATCGTCCTCAAAACGCGTGCCTTCACCGCGAAGCGCGACCTTTAACTTTGGCCCCGCCTGAAGCGGCAGTGTGAACCCTAGATAGCTTGCCCATGGCGCTGATTGGGCCGGCCGCAAACCTGTTAGCGCGGGAAGCAATCGCCCTCCGTCGACTTCGGCATCGACCAAAGACAAGCGTATCTCGACCTCCGGCTGCGTGCCGCTTCCAGCCGCTACCCAAGTCAATCCGGCTTCTAAGCCTTTGGCCTGAACTTCCCCAGCATTCAGTCGCTGACGCAGGGTGCCGCCCGCCGGCAAAAAACCGACGCGCGGCAATACACCGGGACCAACCCCAATGGTCACATTGGTGATCGGGTCCTTGAGCTTGTTCGCATAAAAGGTCAGGCTGCCCGCCCAGTCCCCGCCAAGCCCCTGCCAATTTGCTTTCAGGTCGACGTCCAATCCTTCGAGCACTTCCGGCACAAGATTGGCGTTGGCTTCGGTTACGTCATTGCCGACCCTAAAGGGACGATGCAGCTCATTCAGACTGGGCGGGCGGAAGGTTCGAAACAAGCTGATGCGCGCCTGCCCGCCCATAGCAAAAAGTGAGACGCGACCTGTCGCGACATAGCCCTCTTTGTCAGAAGGTGCTTCTGAAAGCGTCACCGCGCCCGTTGCCCGGTCCGCCTCCAGGCGCTTGGCGCGATTATGGGCCCAATGATCCACGCGCAAGGTTGCATCTAGGCCTAATTGTTCGTCTGCGGACAACAAGGCTCGCGGAAGATCAAGGCCAAGCCCTAACAATGCTTGCTGACCGCCTGCGACCCGCGTGCGGGTAAAGCCGGTGCCGATAAATCGGAACAGCTCACGCGTTTCGCCTTCGCTTTGGCGCCAATCCAAGCTCCACCTTGGGCTCCACCGCACCCCATCTGGGGCAAAAATGAGGGACCCACCGAGGGCTGAAACCGGCGTTTCAAACTGATCCAACGCCGGGGTCACGCTCCCGCGATCTGCCGCGACAGAAACAGTCTGGTTGGAGAAATCGCGTGATTGCGCAAATAGGATAAGCCGCGATTGACCCCAATCACCCGCCCACTTTCGAGCCCCACTTATATCTGCCCCTCGCGCTGCGCTGCGGCCGCCAAGGGTTCCCGCCCCCTTCTCTTCTTCAAATCCAGAAGCGCGGAACGACCATGAACCGTTCGGGGCCGGAATCTCGCTAACCAGAGTCAGGGTTGAGGTCGCAAAATCGGCCGACAGATCGACGAGGCCGCGTTGATTCCGACGCACTGGGATGAGACCATCATTCGTCTCGTAGGAAGCTAAAGCGGTGATCGTGCCGCTGCCTGCGGCCACAGCCCCGCGTGCCACTACTTGCTTCCCGCCTTGGCCACCCGCCGATAACCGTATCTGGGCCGGTCCGCCGCGGGCCTCGACCAAATCCAGAGTTCCCGTCAACGCGAGGGGGCCAAAGCCCGCACCTGACGCGCCACGGCGCACATCAACGCGCTCCAAAAAAAAAGGATCATGCCTTACCCAAAACACCCAACTGCCGAAAGGATCATTCTGCGGCACACCATCAAGGCTGACCAACGCACGCCCCGCCCCGTTCGGTGCGATCGGCCGCAAGGAGAGGCCTTGAATCGTCGCATTGGCAGGCCCGCTCGAGGTGCGCCTAAAGAGACCTGCGCCGGGTGCCACACGTAAGGCTTCGTCCAAGCGTAAGCCAAAACTGGACCCAAGCGCTGCTTGACCCAGACTGATCTGCGCCGGCATCGAACGATCAGGTGGGAGACGCTCCGCCCGAACTAGGATCACCTCAGAAGAGGTTTCAGATTGGCTTGCCCGTGCACTGACGATTGTATCTGGAGGTAAAGCCGCAGCAGGGCTTGCGAGGAGAAGGAGGCTGGGCCAAGAAAACATGCGAACAAACCTAGTCTAGCTTGCTTTCAACAGCGAGTAGTTTTGACCGCGCGGCCAACCTCTTCTAACGACAAATTGATGATGGACCTGTTGCTTTCCCTCGACCTTGCGACCGACCGCGATACGCGCGAACTTGGCGCGCGCTTGGCCAAAGTGGTCCGCGCTGGCGATTGCTTGGCGCTGCGGGGCGATTTAGGGGCTGGAAAAACCTCGCTTGCACGGGGGTTGATTTCTGCCTTCCTCGACCATGACACCGAAGTCCCTAGCCCAACGTTCACTTTGGTGCAGCGCTATCAGCCAGACCCAAACGATCAGCCAGACGCACCGGAACTGCTGCATTTCGACCTTTATCGCCTCGAAAACCCCGAAGATGTCTGGGAATTGGGCTGGGAAGAGCTTGACGAGGTCATCAGCTTGGTTGAATGGCCAGATAAAGCGGGGCCGCATCTCTCACCCCAACGCCTCGACATTCACATCACCTTTTTGGGTGACCACCGCCGCGCCCAAATGTCGGCCTCACCGACAACGACTTGGAAATCTCGCCTGAATGACTTCTAACACTTCCACGCTTGAGGCCACCCGCTTTGAGGCGGCAATCGCCTCGGCTTTGCATGCCGCAGGCTTTGGCCAAGCAGATCGGCAGAAATTTGACCAAGACGCGTCAACTCGTTCCTATGAGCGCCTAAGCTACGAGGGCCGCACCGCCATTCTCATGAAGGCCCCACCGGGCAATGAAGATGGGCCTTGTCCACCGGGAGCGGATGAAGAGACGCGCAAGGCTTTGGGCTGGAATGCGTTGTCGCGACTAGCTGCATCGCGTGTGGAGGCCTTTGTCGCCGTTGGCACACATTTGCGCAATCACGGCTTTTCTGCCCCCAACACATTGGCGGTGAATGCGCCTGTTGGCGTCGCGGTCGTCGAGGATTTGGGTGATGATCTCTATGCACGGGTCATTGCCGAAGGCCGCGCCAGTGAAGTTGAGCTCTATCATGTTGCCGGTGAGGCTTTGGCTGCTTTGCATCAGACACCAATCCCACCGACCCTGCCTTCACCCATGGGCCCTTGGCCGATCCTCGATTTTGACGCGATTGCTTTGCGCGAAAATGCTAATCTGTTTGTAGATTGGACGCCGCGCTTTTTAGGTCTTGATGGATTTAGCCCCGACGCTCGTGCTGAGTGGGCAGACATTCGTGACACCTTGATTGGCGAGATCCTGACCCATCCACGCGCATTCACCTTGCGCGACTATCATGCCGAGAACATATTGTGGCTGCCAGAGCGGGCGGGCATTGGGCGCGTAGGCCTGCTCGATTTCCAAGATGCCGTACATGGCTATCGCGCTTGGGACTTCGCCATGTTGCTGCATGATGCCCGACGTGATGTGAGCGCGGAAGCCTACGAAGCGACCATTCGCGCCTATCTAGATGCGACGGGGTCTGAGCGCGCACTCTTTGATGAAGAGCTGGCCATCCAAGGCGCGATCAATGCGCTGCGCATTTTGGGTATTTTCTCCCGTCTGGTTGGCCGCGATGGCAAGCAGCGATATCGCCAGTTCATGCCACGCGAGGCCGGACATCTTGCCCAAGTGCTGACCCAACCCCGCTTGAAAGCCATGCAAAGCTGGGTAGAGCGTTATGTTCCGCTGGAGGCATTTCGGCAGGCACAAGCCGGATGAGCGCGATGCCCACCCACGCCATGGTGTTTGCCGCAGGCCTTGGCACGCGCATGCGACCCCTTACCGATGACCGTCCAAAAGCATTAGTCGACGTCGATGGCCGTTGCTTAGTCGACCATATGCTTGACCGCCTCGCTGAAGCCGGTGTGAGCACAGCAGTGGTCAATAGCTTTCATTTTGCCAATAAACTGGTGGCTCATCTCGCCCCGCGCAGCGCCGGCCTGCCGAAGCTGATCTTTTCGCGTGAAGACGCTTTGCCCGAGCCGCTGGAAACCGA
Organism: Alphaproteobacteria bacterium; assembly: GCA_027485915.1. Taxonomy (GTDB): domain Bacteria; phylum Pseudomonadota; class Alphaproteobacteria; order Caulobacterales; family Aquidulcibacteraceae; genus Aquidulcibacter. The sequence goes on from JAIXQA010000067.1 coordinate 53,441, forward strand.
AGGCGGGCTTGTTCATGCGCTGCACCACTTTCCCGACGGGCCATTATTGACCTGCAATGCAGACGCGATCTGGCTAGATGGAACCGCGATCAAGCGGATGGCCGAAGCGTTTAATCCTGAGCAAATGGATGGCTTGCTTCTGCTAGCACGCCTAGATGAAGCTCTCGGCTTTGATGGACCGGGTGACTTCTTCATGGATGACGCGGGCAGGCTGACGCGTCGGGGCGAAGCGCTAAGCGCGCCTTTTGCCTATGCCGGGGTACAAATCACGACCAAGGCAAAGTTTGCAGGCAAGACTGCGACCAAACGCTCCCTCGCCCGTACATGGTTTGATGAATGGAGTCCGAAAGGTCGCCTTTATGGCCTCGTGCTCGACGGGCCTTGGCTACATGTGGGCGATCCGCAAGCGCGGCTTGAAGCCGAAGCTAAGCTTCAGGCTTTGCGCGCATCCACACAGCGGTAGAGCGCTTGGATTAGGCGTCCGGCGCGTTCATCGCCCAATAGCGCTGGGGTTTGCTTGTTCATGACGTAAGCCGCCGATAAGCGCTTGGCTGGATCGCCAAAACCGCCAGAGCCACCCCAGCCAGAATGGCCAAGGGTTTCTGGATTGCTGCCATAGCGCAAATTGGAATTGCGCATGACGCCCGCCGCCCATTCGATTTCATACGGCAAGACCAAATCTTGCCCACGTATGCGGGGCTTAGTAAAGTCTGCCATCGTCTCGGGTGAGATGATTTGGTGGTTGCCAATTTTTCCGTCATTGGCGAAGACGCCATAAAGCGTGGCGACCGCACGCGCCGTTCCATGCCCATTAGCAGAGGGAATTTCAGCGAGACGCCATGCAGCACCTCCCCGATTGGGTGAGGCCCAAGGCGTCATAAAAGCAACACGACGGGCCTCAGAGACTTCGCCCAATTCCGCCATCGCCTTCGGACGGCTCATTTCCGCACAGCGGCCGTGATATATTTCTGGCAGGCCGATCCAGAAATCAATGTCGAGCGGCTCACACACATCGATCCGCAACTGCGTGCCAAGGCTGGTGCCGTGCGCCCGCTGGGCCAGTTCGCCCGCGATATAGCCGTAGGTAAGCGGGTGATAGCCACTTGCCGTCGTCGGCTCCCACATCGGTGCGACATGGGCCAAAGCTTCCGCCAATGCAGGTGGATTAAGCCAAAGGTCTGGGTCGATTGGGTCAGGGAAACCGGGAACCCCTGCCTGATGCGACAAGGCCTGCGCCAACGTCACTTCCTTGCCATGTTCGGTGAACTCTGGCCATAACCAACCAATCGGATCATCAAAGTTCAACAGGCCTTGATCTTGCAGGCGGGCAATGACCATCGCGGCGATCGGCTTGGTGGTGGAATAAACCGGCACCAAGGTTTCGCGCGTCCAGCTTTGGGTCTTGGCGCGGTCCATATGGCCACCGACCAAATCGACAACAACTTCACCCTCCAAGATGGCGCAGAAGCCTGCCCCGAGTTCAAGGCCTTCTTCGAAGTTCAAGTTGAAAGCATCTAAAACAGGCTCAAAGCCCGGCGCAACATAAGGCGAAACCAGATCAGTCATGGCCGCATTTGGACCCTTCAGCTCAGTTGGGTCAAGACCAAGGGCTCAGCCCGCCACGCTTCATAGCCTGCAGCGACAATTGGTAGTTCCTGCGCACCCCATTCTTGGGCCCGATCAATGGTGTAAGACACGCCCGCCAGCGCTAAAGCCATGGCCTGCGGTGCTGTTTGGCCGTCTATCAAATGGGCAAGCAGCATTGTTGCCATCAGGTCGCCCGTGCCTTTGGGCGGATTGGCTGATTTGGAATGGCTGGCGAGCCAAGCACGTGCTCCATCAACCAACATGCCCCCAATCTCGCCGTCCCGCTCCACGGAAGAAATCAAAGACGGTCGGCCCAAAGCCGTGGCGGCACGATGAATTTGCTTCAGGTCTCGTGGATCTGTTTTGGTCAGATAGCCCAGCTCCCACAGATTGGGCGTGAGATAATCCGCACGCGGGATCAGATGTTCGGCCAGCGCATCGGCAACCCCCTGCCCGACATAGAGTCCGCCTGGCGCATCGCCCAAAACGGGATCAACCATAATGATGGCGCGAGGGTTAGCGGTCTTCACGGCATCAATCGCACGGGCAGCGATCTGAACCTGCTCGGCGCTGGCAAAATAATCGGTAAGAACGCCATCGACCGCGGCAAACAAACCATTGGCGGCGATACCCTCCAACATGCCTGTGAACAAGCCTGCGCTAACCGCACCCCCACCCGGCGGCCCCCAACCTGGATGTCGGCCCAGAAGCGTTGTCGGAACATGGACCGGGTCAATCTTCATCGGTGACTGCGCCAAGGCGAGGCTCGCCAAGGTGCCACCCACCCGGCTTCCCGCGACATGTGAACCAAGAATCAGCACCAAAGGCATGGCCTGCTCTTTACGCCACCGCCCTGCTTGTGGCTAGAAGAAGTCAAACCTCACTTGAAAGGCTTCCCATGACCGCTCCCCAGGCCCGTCCCCGTCGTAGTGTGCTTTATATGCCCGGTGCTAATGCTAAGGCTCTGGAGAAAGCCAAGAGCTTACCAGCTGACGCGGTCATCCTTGATCTGGAAGATGCGGTTGCGCCCGATTCCAAGGACGAAGCGCGCGCCTCGGTGGCCGCAATCGTGAAAGCAGGCGGGTATGGCAAGCGGGAAGTGATTATCCGCGTCAATAGCCTGACCTCCCCTTGGGGCGCCCAGGATTTAGAAGCTGCTGTCGCCGCAAGACCCGATGGGATTTTGTTCCCTAAAATCTCCTCTGCCGACGAAGTGCGCGCCGCCAGCGAAGCCATGGATGCCTTAAGTGCCGCCCCGGCCATGAGCCTTTGGGCGATGATTGAGACGCCCCGCGCAATCCTAGAGATAGCCTCAATTGCCGCTTCCAGTGCCACGACGCGCTTGGCCGCCTTTGTGATGGGTACCAATGATCTGGCAAAAGAAACCCGCGCCCGTCAGACTGCAGATCGTGCGCCCTTCCACTTTGCGCTTTCGGCCAGTGTCACCGCGGCACGCCTTTATGGGCTTGCGGTGATTGATGGGGTTTATAATGATATCGCCAATAGCGAAGGCTTTGAAGCCATTTGTTGGCAGGGGCTAGAGTTTGGCTTTGACGGCAAGACCCTGATCCATCCGAGCCAGATTGAAATCTGCAACCGTATTTTTGCGCCTGCAGAGGCCGAAGTCGCTCATGCGCGGGCTGTGATTGCAGCCTTCCTAGACCCCGCCAATGCGGGCAAGGGGGTGTTGAAAGTCGATGGAAAAATGACCGAGCTTTTGCATCGCGATATGGCGGAACAAACCGTCGCAATCGCCGATGCAATTGCTGCTATGTCGGCTTGAGACCGAGGCTCGAGCGCCACGCATTCAACTGCGTAGCTTGATCAGCGGTCAGGGCTGGTGCGGCACCCATTCCGCCCGTCAAGAGCCAGACTTGCTTGCCGCTCAGCGCCAAGACAGCAGCACCAGCGCGGGCTAAGCGGGACGACTCCACACCTTTGGCCAAAGCGGGATGCATAAATTCCCGCTCCACCCAGAAGCCGTTTGCGCCATCTTGCAGCGACCGCAATTTGCGTGTGGCAGAAGGCCCCGCGACAGCTGGCTGCCCTGCACTTTGCCAAAGATCGAAGAATTTTGTTTCGCCGCTTTCTGAATTGGCAGCCCGCCGCACCATGGCACGGTACAAAGTCGCAGCACGAACATCGGCAACGGCCTCGCTAGTACGAACCGTGCCTTTAAGCTGAAACCAGACGACTTCATTAGCGTTGGGGGCCAAAGCAGTAACGGCAGGTGAGGCGGCTGTTCCCAAGTCACTATTGGTCGCGACGGCTTCAGCTTTGGAGCAAGCCGACAATAGGGCAAAAGGGGCGGAGAAAAGGAGGGTGCGGCGTTGGATCATACCCGTGATACGCAGGCCCGCGGCAATCGGTTGCGCCACGGCCCACTAAGCCGCATCTGTTTCAGCGATGGTCCAAGTTTCAAGCTTGGCGACCTGATCCCAAGCGGCGAAATCCGGATCTTGGAAAATCGCTTCGCACCAGGCCTGCAGCTCAGCCGAGACAGGCACTTGATAGGTTCGGAAACGGGTTGCAACCGGGGCGTAGAAGGCGTCCACGATCGAACGATGGCCCATGATGAAAGGGCTGTCTGCTGCGCCAAACCGCGCCTTTAGGCCGCACAACAGGTCATCAATGCGCTGGACTTGGTATTGAACGGTGTCGGACCATTCATGACCGACCTTTACCCGACGCAAGTTCATCGGAAATGTCTGGCGCACAGCGGCAAAGCCAGAGTGCATCTCGCAAACAGCCGAGCGGGCAAGCGCACGGGCAATTGTGTCCTTAGGCCAAAGCCCTGCGTCTGGGGCTTGCTCATGGGCCCATTCGCAAATCGACAACGTGTCCCAAATCCTTTCACCATCCGGCAATTCCAAAACTGGCACCGTGCCGGATGGGCTGACCGCGACGATATCGGGATTTGGGCCCATACCGCGCGGCCCCAAAGGAATGATCCGCTCCTCAAAGGCAAGTCCAGCCCATTTCAACGCAAGCCAAGGTCGCATCGACCAACTGGAGTAATTCTTGTTGCCTATTGTGAGGATCGGCAGAGCCATGAGAGCAATCCTTTGGGGTGTTTGGCGTCAGATTGTGCGTGGCGGATAGCCAGCGGCAACCAATGCATCAATGATTTCTTGGGTATGTCGCGAATCGCGCGTTTCCATGAGAATATCAAATTCCGCGCCTTTGGCTGGCACATCCAAAGCGAGACGATTATGGGCAACTTCGAGAATATTGCCGCCCAAATCGCCAATGACTTTTGACACGACCGCCAATAGGCCCGGACGATCATCGCCGATGATCCGAAGGCTGACGATCCGCTTTTCGCGCACCAAGGCCCGCGTCAGAACAGAAGCCAATAGCCGTGAATCGATGTTGCCGCCACACAGCACGATCCCGACTTTCTTACCGCTAAAGCGTTGTGGATGTGCCAACAGGGCAGCGAGACCAGCAGCCCCCGCCCCTTCGGCAACCGTCTTTTCAACGTTGCAGAACAAGGTGATGGCTTGCTCCAAATCATCCTCATCCACAATCAGAACGTCACGGACCAATTCCTTGGCAATCTCAAAGCCCAAGCGGCCGGCCTGCTTCACCGCAATACCTTCAGCAATGGTTTGACCGCCACACAAGGGCCCGGGCTCCTTGCCTGCCAATTCAGCATGCATAGAGGGGAACATGCGCGTCTGCACGCCGACGACTTCAATGTCATTCTTCATCGCACGGGCTGCAACTGCGATCCCGCCAATCAAGCCACCCCCGCCAATAGGCACAATCAGAGTTTCGAGCTGTGGCGCATCTTCGAGCATTTCGATGCCGATGGTGCCTTGCCCTGAGATCACATCCGCATCGTCATAAGGATGGACAAAAGTCAGGCCTTCGCGATCCTTGAGTTGATAGGCAAAGGTTGTGGCTTCCGACAAATTGTCGCCATGCAGTACGACGCGCGCGCCATGCTTGCGCGTATGCTCCACCTTTGTGAACGGTGTGCCAAGCGGCATGACAATGGTCGCGGGAATATTAAGGCGCGAGGCATGATAAGCAACGCCCTGCGCATGGTTACCAGCTGACATCGCGATAACGCCGTTGCGACGCTCGGCTTCGGTGAGCAGCAATAGCTTGTTGAGTGCGCCACGCTCTTTAAAGGCCGCCGTGAATTGAAAGTTTTCAAACTTCACCCAGACTTCTGCGCCGGTAATATCCGACAGCGTCTTCGACATCAGTAAAGGTGTGCGAATGATGCGGCCTTCAATTCGCGCGGCAGCCGCACGGATGGAGTCTAATGTAACATGCATGAGTAAAGCGGTCCCTATGTAAGCCGTCAGAGCCCTGACAGCCCCGCGTCTTTAGGCCGGACAGAGCCTTGGATCAATCAGACTTTGCTTTACCTGCTAGATTCCGCTCAAACGCCTCACGTTCTAAGGTTTCTTCACCCCATTCATCGCCGTCGCTTTTGCCGACCAAGGCGATCATGTCACGCTTCAGAAGTTCCTCTTCCAGCGCAGTTCGGTCGCGGACAATGCGCTGGTAGTCGGCAAACTCAACCCGCTGCCAATCTTCAAACATGTCCACCAAGGCCCGCTCGTCATAGCGTGTGAAGATCATGCCAGCACGCTCTGCCGCAAAGGCGGGCTTGCCCATTACCTGAAGCGACTTCACCCCCAGACGCACAGCAGAGGCAAAGGTCTCGCGCTCTAACCCATCTACTTTGGCCGCCATCAATTGATAGGCGTGACGGCGATCAATTGCGCGGGCCAAGATTTTCAGATTGGGGAAGGCTTCACGCGCCGTCTCGACAAGTTCAAGCGCCTTCTCGTCATTATCAATGGCGACGATCAAGAGTTTGGCTTCAGCCGCACCTGCTAGACGCAACAGATCGACCCGTGTTGCATCGCCATAATTCACTTTGCGACC
>JAIXQA010000018.1 GCA_027485915.1 Alphaproteobacteria bacterium
ATCCCCGCCGGAAAGCGGGGGCCTCGTGAGATTTTGCGGCAGGAGATCCCCGATTGGCTGACGCCATCGGGGATGACATTGCTTGAGGATTTTTCCGTCTAGACCCATTTTGGTGGAAACCCTGTTTCACCAAAATGGATGATCGAGGTCGCCAGAACAATTTCATTAGCGGTTTGGTGGACCAAAGGGATCACCAAAACCGCTTCCAGACAAAATAGCTCTTCAAAACCGCCGCCATCCCCGCCGGACGTTGCGGCAAAAGATCCCGGCTCGGCTCACGCCGTCCGGCCTGACATCGCCCGAAGCGTGTGAAACCCTGCCCCTATTGCACCCGCTTATAAGCGGTATACTCCTTAGCTGGGTCTTGCAGGACTGGCCGCAGAACCATCGCCGTGTTGGCGGGGACTTCAACGCGGATGAGGCCGGCACGCATACGGGTCTGATAGCCGGTGAAGACGTCCTTTAGAGCCTCATTATTCATCAATTTTGAATCGCGCACCGAGAGGAATTCCGAGACTGGCGCATCGGTTGGATTGACCAGCACCACCGCCAATTCACCTACTTTGTCGGTATAACGGGTAAAGGCCAGCAGCGTTTCAGCGTCGAGGCGACGGAACTCACCAATACGTAGGGAACGCATTTCTCTGCGTAAGCGCGTCAATTGGCGCAGCCAAACAAATTCTGGGTGACTGTCATTGGCTTTTGACCAATCCATCGGCGCGCGGTTCATGGGGTCATCTGCCCCTTCAAGGCCCACTTCAACGCCGTAATATAGGTTCGGCGAGCCCGGCAGCGTGAATTGAAGGACTTGTGCCATCCGGCGATTAGCCACATCTGGCAAGCGATTGACCAAGCGTGCCCGATCATGATTGTCCAGCACGATCCAAGACCGCAACAAGCCTTCATAGTCGCTGTCTTCGACCATACGTTCCAGAATAGAGGCGGCTTGGCGACCTGAAACCTTGCCATCGACCAATTCATAAATCACTTCGCCCGCGGTGATGTTTAACATCCCATCCATCGGACCCAGCCATTGTTCTGGATAATTATAAATTTCACCCAGCATGAGTGAGCCGGGCTTTGCCCGATGGGCGGCCTTGGTGGCGTCGCCCAAGAATTTAAAGCCAATGTCATAGGCCACATCGAGCCGCCAGCCATCCACGCCATCGCGCAACCAACTCTGGATGACCGAATCTGAGTCGCCATAGAGACGGGCTTGAACGGCAGGGGTTTCCCATTTCACATCGGGCAGATTGGCAATATCCCACCAGCCGCGATAGCCCATTTTATACTCGGGGCCGATGAAATACCAATCCCGGTAAGGGCTTTTGGGGTTTTTCAAGGCATCTTGAAATTGCGGCGAATTGCGCCCCATGTGGTTCAATACACCATCAAGGACAAGGCGCATGCCCTTGTCATGTAGGCTAGCCGCGAGCTTCTTGACGTCTTCGCGTGTGCCATATTCTGGCGAGACCGTGAAATAATCATTGGCGTCATATTTGTGATTGGTGAAAGCGTCGTGGATCGGCCCCAAATAGAGGACGTCGACATCGAGGGCTTTAATATAGTCGAGTTTGCTGGCCAGACTGTCGAGATCGCCACCCCAGAAATCAAGCTCGTGGGTCCAAAGCCCCTGTTCGGGCAAAAGTTTTCCGCGTTTGGGTAGGCTCGACCAAGGATGCAGGGTTCGAGGTGCCGCATAGAGCGCGCGCTTGGCTTCTAGATCCCGCGAGGGCGCAAAACGGTCCACTATTACCTGATACACCACTGGCCCAATACGCCAATCGGCTTCACGTGCGGCGAGCTTGGGCGCGAGCGCAAGATCATGGGGATTTGCGAAGGAGATGGGTTCAGACACTTTCGGGCGTTCCTTTTGTTGTGCGGGGCGCGGTGATTGGGCAAATGCCAAGGTGCTGACAAACAAAGCGCTCGCCATGCAGGCACACGCGCGCAGGATTATTTTCCACCGATTCTTCAGCATTTAGCACGCCACCCCAGGTGCCTGTTGTTTTACTACATACTGCCCTAGCGGTGGCGAAATGCAAGGGTGCTAGATGCGGCTCGACCCTTGCCACAAATAGGCCTAGAGCAGAAGTTAGATCAATTGCTGGATCCCAAACCGGACAAACTTAGCTATGAATTCAGATCGCTTGGTTCGGCAAAACGGGTAAAGAGGTCAAAGGACGCAAGAGGCTTAGGATGACCCCAGAGGGACAGTCACGATGAACCGGCGCTGGATGATTTTGGGCGGTACAGGCCTTGGTTTGGCGGCTGGCTTGGGCATTTGGACTTGGTTTTCCCGCCGGAAAGCGCCTGTGGATATGACGCCACAGCCAGCTCCGCCTACCCCGCCTGCGCCCGAACCGGCACCGACCCCAAGCAAGCCTGAAATCATCAAAGGCGGCCCAGCTAAATCCTCTATTCGCGAGGGTTTAGTCAAAGACCCGACCGTGCGTGAAAGCCCAGACGATGCAATTGCACGGGGAACAGGCCTAGAGTGGCGCAAGCAAAAATTGGCGGAAGTTGTCACGCCAGACAAATGGCTGGCCGTTCGCCCTTTGAGTGAGCCAGGTTTTGGCGCGCGGGCCGGCACCGGCGTCGACATTACAGACGCCGTGCTACGGGCTGTCGTGGGTGAGCGAGAGATAGCCCCCGGGCCTGTTGTCTTTGCCATTCGTGGGGCTGTTTCGGATCGGCCAACCAATCCATTCGCATCCGGCCACCGCCTGACCGTCGTCCCGCCAGACCATTTGAATTTCTGCTGCACGATTGGGGTCTGGGACCCCGAAACGAAGCAATTATCGACCTATGCAGCTTCAACCGTACCTAATCGCACCGCGATCATATCCTCAGCTTTAGGCGTGCAGGCGGCCAATATGCTGTTACCGGGCGTGTTTGATTATGTGCCCGGCTCGCATTCCAATTATAAAAAATATGGCTTCCCCTTTTCGATCATCGGGGCCCTGCGCCAAAATGGGCCTGGCGGTGGCGCAGGTTCGTTGAAAGTACTCCGCGCCACAACCCCAACAGGCATGCAAGGGGCGAGTGTCTCCACGACCACGGACGATAATATTCATTGTGCGGAAACACCTTTGCTGGAGCCCTATGACCGCTTTTCCTCGGAGGGCTGTTTGGTGGTCGCCGGACGCTATACACCCCAAGAGGGCCACACAGGGCCCTGGGCGCGCTTTTTGAAAGATGGGAAGTTTAAAGGCCGCAAGAAGGTCACGGTCATTCTGGCCAATAGCACGCAACTGCCAGTCGTATGACAGGCTTGCCTTAACAAGGGCGCTTAACTGGGCTATGAGGCCCAATATGAGCATCGTCCACGCCCTTTTTGCCCTGTTTCGAATTATCAGCCCGGCACGCCGCTGACTTCGATTCCGCGTGCCGGGAAGACATCGCCACAAAATCAAGTCATGACACGCCTGCCGCAAGATCGCGCAGCGCGCCTAGCTAAAGACCGGACCGATGACCACAGAACCACGCGACTATCGCCCCACCATCTTCCTGCCCGACACCCCCTTCCCCATGCGTGCAGGCCTGCCGCAAAAGGAGCCGCAATTTGTCGCAAAATGGCAGGCAGAAGACCTTTATGGCCGTCAGCGCAAAGCCAGCGCAGGGCGCACGCGCTTTGTCTATCATGACGGCCCTCCCTACGCGAACGGCAACTCGCATATCGGGCACTCGCTGAACAACAGCTTGAAAGACTTTGTCTGCCGATCCCGGCAGGTTCTGGGCTTTGACGCAGACTTTGTACCCGGCTGGGATTGCCATGGTCTGCCGATTGAGTGGAAAGTCGAAGAAGAGTTTCGCGCCAAGGGCCGCAAGAAGGACGAAGTGCCCGCTGCGGAGTTCCGTGCCGCCTGCCGCGTCTATGCGCAAAAATGGGTCGACATCCAAAGTGGTGAGCGCCAGCGTATGGGTCTGATGGCCAATTTCGCCAATCCTTATCTGACAATGGATTATGAGGCCGAGGCGACCATCGCGGAAGAATTTTTGAAAGTCGTCAAAACCGGCCTCGTGTTCCGTGGGTCCAAGCCTGTAATGTGGAGCCCGGTGGAGCGCACCTCGCTGGCTGAAGCCGAAGTTGAGTATCAAGAAAAGGTCAGCCCGACCATTTGGGTGAAGTTTCAGATCCTCTCAGGCCCGGCAACGGGTGCGAGCTTGATCATCTGGACCACCACTCCTTGGACCATTCCGGGCAATCGCGCCGTCAGCTATTCGCCCGACATTGCCTATGGCATCTATGAAGTCGAAGCCATGGAGGCCGATCTCGCCTTCGAACCTTGGGCAGCCCCGGGTGACCGCCTCGTTGTGGCCGATAAGCTGAAGGATGATGTCTTTGGCGCGGCCAAGATTGCGTCTGCCAAGCGCGTCGCAGACTTTGATCCGTCGACGGCACTGTGCGCCCATCCCTTGCGTGGCAAGGGCTATGACTTTGATGTGCCCCTCCTCTCGGGCGACCATGTGACCGATGAAGCCGGTACAGGCTTTGTGCATACAGCGCCCAGCCACGGGACGGACGATTATCTGGTTTGGATGAAATCTGGCCTGCCCCAAGCCGATATCCCCTTCACCGTGGATGCCGATGGCCGCTATACCAAGGAAGCGCCGGGCTTTGAGGGCTTGGCGGTTCTGGAGCTTGAAGGCAAAAAGGCCGGTAAAGAAGGCCCCGCCAATGGCGCGGTCATCGCAGCCTTAATCGAAGCGGGCGGCCTATTGGCGCGCGGCCGCCTCACCCACCAATATCCTCACTCATGGCGTTCTAAAGCGCCTTTGATCTATCGCAATACCCCGCAATGGTTCATCGCCATGGACAAGCCCGTCGCCCATCTGGGTGGCAAGACGTTGCGCGATGTGGCGATGGCCGAGATTGCCGCGACCGATTGGGGCAATGAAGCAGGCTCTAACCGCATCACCGCCATGGTCAGTGAACGGCCAGACTGGTTGATCAGCCGCCAGCGCGCCTGGGGCGTGCCTTTGGTCATGTTCGTCCACAAAGAAACCGCGACCATTCTGCAGGATGACGCCGTTAATGCGCGGATCTTGGCCGCTATGCGCACCGGCGGGGCGGATGCTTGGTTCACCAATGAAGCCAGTTTCTTCTTGGGCGATGCCTATAATCCGGCCGAATATGAGAAGGTGGAGGACATTCTCGACGTTTGGTTTGACTCCGGCTGTACCCATGCCTTTGTCACGCGCAAGCGCTATGGCGAAGATACCCAAGCCGACCTCTATCTCGAAGGCTCAGACCAGCACCGTGGCTGGTTCCAATCCTCGCTTCTCGAGAGCTGCTCGACCCGCGGCAAAGCGCCTTACAAAGCCGTCCGCACCCATGGCATGATTGTGGACGAGCAAGGCCGCAAAATGTCCAAGAGCTTAGGCAATGGGATTGAGCTGGAAGATGTGCTGCGCCAAAACGGCATGGAAATCCTGCGCCTATTATTTGCCGCGGCAGACTACACCAATGAGCTTGCCTTGGGCAAAACCATTCTGGACCAAGCGAGTGAAACCTACCGCAAACTGCGCAATACGCTGCGCTATATGCTGGCAAGCTTGAAGGACTTTGGCCCCGACAAGGCTGTCGCTTATGCCGACATGCCTGTGTTGGAAAAATGGCTGTTGGGACGCGCCTATGAGGTCGGCCAAGAAGTGCGCGCGGCTTGGTTGGATTATGACTTCAAGCGGGCTTTGTCTGCCGTGTCAGACTTTGCCAATCTCGATGTCTCAGCCCTTTATGTCGATGTGCGCAAGGATGCGCTATATTGCGACGAGTTAGACAGCCTACGCCGCCGCGCCAGCCAGACAGTTTTAGACTTATTGTTTGAGCGCATGCTGTTGTGGCTTGCCCCCATCCTGCCCTTCACTACCGAAGAAGCTTGGGGCACGCGTTTCCCCGACGCCGAGTCGATCCATATGCGTTCCCTGCAAGATGATCCAGCAGAATGGCAGGATACGGCTTTGGCCACCCGCATGGGCCATTTGCGCGACTTGCGTCGGGTCGTCACGGGTGCTTTGGAAGTTCAGCGTCGGGAAAAGACGATTGGCTCCTCGCTTGAGGCAGCCCCAGTCGTCTATGTCACCAATGACGCCATTCGTGGTGCCATCGGGCACGAGGATTTGGCCGAATTGTGCATCACCTCGGGGCTAGAGCTTCGCAATGGCGAGGGGCCTGCGGAAGCCTTCCGCCTCGAAGATGTGGCGGGCGTGGCCGTCGTGTTCGAACGCGCCCCCGGCATCAAATGCGCCCGCAGCTGGAAGTTCTTTGACCCTACAACCGCTTTGCCAGGCTTCCCCGACATCACCCCCAGGGATGCGCGCGCCGTCATGGCGTGGGACAAGGCCAATCCTGCTTAAGAGAAGCCGGTCAGAGTGAGGACAGGCCTTGCGCACCTGCGCGGGGCGTGGCACGCCCCTGCCTGTGTCGTCACCTAACAGCCCTTCCCGCCCCGGCCTACTTGATTGGAGCCTTTTGGCCACTTTGGTCATTTTGTGGGGCTCTGCCTATGCAGGCACCCATATTGGCGTGGAAGTTTTGCCGCCAGCGGTTCTGGTGGCCTGTAGGCTGTGCATTGGCGCATTTGTTTTAGGCCTTGGCTGTATCGGCATGCGGGCGCGCTTGCCCCGTTTAGACGACTACAAAACGTGGGGTGTGCTGACCCTCATTGGGGCGACCGGCACGCTTCTGCCCTTTTTGTTAATCTCTATTGCACAAAAGACGGTACCATCGGCTTTGGCGGCGATTTATATCGCTGCAGCCCCCCTGACCGTCGCCATTCTCTGCCATTTTCTGGTGCCGAGTGAACGCTTGAACGTGAAGCGCGCAATAGGGGTTGGTGTCGGCTTTTTAGGCGTATGCCTGTTGTTTGCCCCTGCTCTGTCAGACCATGGAATTGGCGCGACGCCGGTTGTCTCCCAACTTCTCTTGCTTGTCGCAGCCGTTCTTTATGGCTCCACCAGCGTCATGGTGCGCATGGTCAATCCGAACCTGCATCCGGTAGCCATGAGCTGTGGCTTTGTGCTGGTGGCCGCGCTCTTGTCTTTGCCCTTGGCGATCCAAGCTTGGCCCGCAGGCGGGGTGCATCTGGAAGTCCGCCATATCTTGGCCATTTTAGGCCTTGGCGTGTTATCGACCGGTGTTGCCAACCTCGTCTATGTGCTGACGATCCGCCGCGTAGGCCCCGTCTTCATGTCCAATGTCGGCAATCTCGCACCCTTTTGGTCGATCCTCGTGGGCGCACTGGCCTTTGGCGAGGCTTTGCCCGCAACGACCTTTGCCGCTTTAGCGATCTTGTTGTTCGGTGTGTGGTTGGTTCAGCGCCAGGGCGCGCGCTAAGCTTTAGCGCCTGCGCGACACTTATCGCTGCAATAAAGCACCTGATCCCAATCTCGCGCCCATTTTTTGCGCCATGAAAAGGGTCTGCCGCAGGCCTTACACGGCTTATCGGGCAGATTGGCTTTGGCAACGACTTTGCCCTTAGTGTTTTTCACGGGCCACCATCAAGGTTTGCAGGCGCGGGCGCACTTTCAAGAACTGGCCATAGAGCCAATCTAGAAACGGCAGACTGATCGGCACTTGCGCCAGATAGCCCAAGGGCTGAAACGGGGTGACTTGTTTCCACATAGCTGCAAAGGCTTTCGCGCCCGAAATCAACGGCCCGCCCGCCTCTTGCGCATGGAAGCGGGCCAGCATGTCGGCCCGGTCAATCGGACAAGTACCGTCTCCGGCAAGGTCCACAAAGACGACCCGACCTGCCCTTTGGTCAAGACGTTGGTACAATGCAATTTCAGCGCGACACAGCGGGCAGCCGCCGTCAAACCAAACGGTCACACGTGGCTGCCCTATGCTTTCGCGGCGCACTTGGCTCATGTGCATTTGGCCTTTGACCGATAACAGTTGCCACCCCGATACGATGTTGACGCGCTGTCAGCTTTTCGCCAAGCTGTTGCAACTAGGTGTATTTGGTACCCCCAATAACAGAGGTCTATCCCGGTGCAGGTGCTGAGAGCCATGAAATCCACTTCTGTTTCCACTGAGAAGGATAGGGCGGAAAGCCTCGAAGGCAACCAAGCTGGTAAGCGTGAACAAACCAAGCTGGCCAATCGGGCTGCAATCTTGGAAGCGGGTCGGCAGATTTTTGCTGAATTGGGCTATGAAGGCACCACCGTGCGCGACATCATTCGCCGCACCGAGCTCGCCTCCGGCACTTTTTACAATTATTTCAAGTCCAAGGAAGAAGTTTTCCACGCACTGCATGATGATGGTGTAGCGCGCTTCAAGCCGCTCCTGCGGGCGGCGCGGGAAAGCGCGGGCCAAGATTTTCAAGCCTTTATGATCACAGCCTTTGAGGCTTACTTCAATTTTCTTATGAACGATCAATCGGTTGATCGCGAAATTGCAGCCATGCCAGAATGGACCCGCGTCCGCTTTGACACGCCCGAAAGCTTGGCTTTGTTTGACGAATTGAAGGGCGACATCATCGCCTTCGCCGCTGAGTTTAAACTAAACCATGTCGACCCCGAACTTCTAACCGCGTCCTGTGTCGGTATCGCCCAAGAAATTGGCGACCGCCTGTTGCGTGGCAGGATCAAGGATATTGATGCCGCAGCCCGGTTTGCAGCCTATTTTGTGCTGGGCGGATCACAACGCGTACAGAGCGAGATGCAAGTATGAGCCTTCAAAAAACCATTCTAAATTTGCTTCTGAAACTGCCCGACCCAATCCTTGTATCGATGGCAGGCGGCAAGCCCGTCGTGCGCGATGGCAGGACTCTGGATGCCCGCTTTCAATTCATTGCCCACAGCATAACCAAGCGCGGCGCGCCACCAGAACTGACCACAGAATTTGCCCGGCAGGGCACTGAGATTTTGACCCAATTGTTTGGCGGACCACTGGAACCCGGGGTGAGCTGCCAAGACCGTGAGCTTGAGCTCGATGGCCGCACGATTAAGGCCCGCAGCTATCGCCCGTCCAACCAAAACCCACTCGCCCCCTTGTTTGTCTTTTATCATTTTGGCGGTGGCGTGGTTGGCAGTCTTGAGACGTGCCATGCGTTTTGTTCGATCCTTGCCAAGACGATTGGCTGCCCCGTGCTCTCGGTCGACTATCGTCTTGCGCCAGAACACAAATGGCCAGCAGGCTTGGATGACGCCATCGATTCCTATTTGTGGGCGCGCAACCATGCTCAAGAATTTGGGGCACCTGCGGGTGTAGCGGCCGTTGGCGGCGATTCCATGGGCGGCAATTTCAGTGCGATCCTTGCCCAAGAAATGCAAAGACGTGCGCTGCCACAGCCCTTCTTGCAACTCCTGATCTATCCCGCCACCACAATTCTCGAGACCGGCGGGTCAATGCAGTCCTGCGCAGATGCCTATCCGCTGACAGCTGACATTATGGCGTGGTTTATGGCCAATTATTTGCCCAATCCAAATTTGGGCGAGGCGCTTCGTGTCTCCCCCGCCCTCGCCCCAAGTCTTGTTGGCCTTGCCCCGGCGATTGTGATTACGGCGGGTCACGATCCGTTGCGCGACCAAGGCCAAGCCTATGCCGAGGCGCTGGAAGCCGCAGAAGTTAAAGTGCATTTTCAATGCTATGACAGCCTCGCCCATGGCTTTACCGCTTATACGGGGGCGGTACCTGCGGCGGATCGTGCCTGCCGGGAAATTGCGGCCGTTGCGGCGCGTGCCTATCGCGCCATGGGTGGCTGATGCGCGCGTTTGTGTGCCATGCCATTAGCGATGATCTATCAGGTACGGGCTTGGCAGACATCGCCGTGCCAGAGCCAGGTGCTGGCGAAGTCTTGATCAAACTGAGGGCCGCAAGCGTCAATTTCCCCGATATCTTGATGTGCCAAGGCAGATATCAATTCAAACCAGAGCCCCCCTTCGTGCCCGGTCTGGATTGTGCCGGCGAGATCGTCGCCCTTGGGGCCGGCGTAACTGATTGGGCCGTCGGCGATGACGTCGTTGGTGGAGCCCGGCTGGGTGGCTTTGCTGAATTTGCAATATTGTCGGCTGCTGCAATCCAGAAAAAACCACCCAATCTGAATTGGGACGAAGCGGCAGCCTATCAAGCAGCTTATCTAACCGCTTATGTCGCTTTGGTTCGCCGCGCCAACTTACAAGCAGGCGAGACACTTCTGGTGCATGGCGCGGCCGGGGGTGTCGGGCTAGCGGCGGTTCAATTGGGCCTGCATTTGGGCGCGCAAGTCATCGCGACCTCTGCGTCTGCCACCAAATTAGCAACCCTCAAAGCATTAGGCGTTGAACACACTTTGCTGGTCCAAGATGGCTTTCGAGAAGCTGTGAAAGCAATTTCGGGCGGAGGTGGTGCCGATGTGGTGTTTGATCCCGTCGGCGGCGATGTTTTTGATGAAAGTGTCCGCTGTATGGCCTTTGATGGCCGCCTGTTGGTCATTGGCTTCACGAGTGGGCGCATACCGACAGTCTCGGTCAATATGCCCTTGATTAAGGGCTTTTCCGTCATGGGTGTTCGCGCTGGTGAATATGGTCGCCAGTTTCCAGAACGCGGGCGGGAAAATGCAAAGGCTATCTATGATCTGGTGGCCAGTGGCAGCTTGAAGCCCTATGTCGGGGCACACTTTAGCTTAAATGATGTACGCGCAGCGTTTGATTTGATGCTGGCGCGCCAATTGGTTGGCAAAGCAGTGATCGTGCCTTGAGGCTGATCCAACCCTTAGCCAACACCGACTTTTGCGACGACCTCTTCCAGACCGCTCACAACTTGGTCGCGCATGCGGGTCTGAAGATTGGGCGTTTTGAACAGCACATCAATCGCGTTCAAATGCGTTTGAATGACATCGGGTCGTACGGTCTCAGGGCCGCTCGAGCGGGTCAAATAGGTGCGCAGCAATTGCGCAACGCGCGAGACATGAAAATCTTGGATCTCGTCTGCGATGGAGTGAACTTCGCCAACGGCACGCAGCAATTGCACCATGACATCGGTGCGGCCATCACGCAAAGCATTAAGAAGCAAGCCAATTCTTGCTACAGCTAGGTTCATGATCGAGCGCATCGACTCAATCATTTCTTCTTCGGACTCGATCTCCAACGGATCGTCAAAGCGGCGATATGGACCTTTAAAGCTTGGTTCGGCCCGACGGCGACGACATGGGCCAGAATAGCCGGGATCATCAATAAAGTTACGCGGGCGCTCAATCACTTCGCGCAAGCGGTCACAAACCGATTTCACCGAAACAGGCTTTAGGATGAATTCATCCACGCCTGAATTGCGCGCAAACTCAATCTGGCTCTTGCGATTATTGGCCGTCACCAGAATGATGGGTGTAACTTTAAGCGTGTTGTCTTCGGACGCGCGTACTCGGCGCGTGAGCTCGATACCGTCGATATTGGGCATCATCCAATCGGTGATGAGGACGTCTGGGCGAACTGAATCAAAAGCGTCCAGCCCATCTTCGCCATCCACCGCAACCGACACGCTGCGCACCCCTAAATTGCGCAAAATCTCGGTCAATAGAACGCGAAAGAATGGCTGATCGTCGACCACTAGGATCGACAACAAGGACAAATCTAGCCGTTGTGGTGTCCTCTGTTTGACAGGCACGCGTCACATTCCTCAAAATCAGCCGCAAACTTAGCCAGTTCGGGGTTAAGATCGCCTTACCAGTGGCTACATGTTTCCCGAAAGTTACTGCGAGAAACACACCTATGGTCGATCCGCTGATTTGCTCATATCCGCAACCGCATCGCGTTTGACCCGAGCAATCGCATCCAACACCGCCTGTCCATAAATAGGGCCAAGGATGGTTGTGTGGTTCGCCGCCTCGATATTGATGGACGAACCGCGTTTTGATAGGCGCGCCGCGCGCGCTTGGGCTTCCTTCCACGCATCGCGCCCCGGCGACACGGGCCCCGCCGAGATAGTGGCAACTGGGATAGCCTCCAGAAAGGGATCTGCTGCTATGGCGGCTTGGGCACCATCAATCGTCGCAGAGATTTCTGCCGCAGACGCCCGCATGTGAGATGGCGCGCCAAACATGCGGCGCTTTTCCTTCAATGGGATGCCGCTTAAGCCGATACGATTGGCGTAAAAGGGGGCTAAGGGCTTCACGAGACCAAATTGGGCGAAGCCAGCCCCAATGCGGGCAAGCCTCTGATACCGCTGGATCCACACTTGGGCTTCTGGGATGGAAATCGCGCTGGGATCGGCTGCATCAATCAAGACTAGGCCAACTACGTCTTGCGGATTTTGACTGATGTAAGCGCGCGTCAACAAACCTGCCATGGAGTGGCCAACCAAAACATAGGGGCCCTTCTCGCCAGCGGCGGTCAATAAGGCCTTTAGCTCGCCCGCCATAGTACCGGGGTCACGCGGTGCTTTTGACGGCTCTGACCAGCCCATGCCAGCCCGATCATAAGAACAAGTCCGGCTGGTTTTGGCCACCTGCGGCTGAAGATAGCCCCAATCGGCTGCGGCCGAATAAGCCCCTGATTCGAAGATGATTGTCGGCTCTCCGGGCCGGGCCTCTCCTTCGCAAACCAATCTTTGCTTGCGGCCATCGACCTCAATGAACACACCGCGTGGCGGGTTTTTCCAGCCCCCAGCTGCCATGGCTAACCCCGTTCCTGTCCACGCCAAAATGCACGCCAATGAGACGAGGCCGATCCAGCGCAGAATTGTCAAAGCTAATTTTCTCACCGCTCGCTTAGCCCGCCGCTGGCAGTTTTTGCGCCAAAAGCGACAGCCATAGACGAACGCGCTTTTCATTCACGCCCATGTCGCGAATCCCATATTTGGAGCGAGAAAACACGCAAATGGAAGCTTTGCCTTCCCCCAAATCAACCGGCAAAGCTGTAATCCAATCTGGAAAGCCAACCACGGAAGTGCGCTGAACCGCTTCAATCTGGCCTTCTTCTTCGCGGATGTCGGACACGCGCGATTGGCTACGCGCGATCTCTAACCAAGCCTCGCGCACTTGGCTGACGCTGGCTTGAAACACGCCAGACACCAAGTCGGGTGCCTGTTCAGCCTGATAGCCTCCAGGCAAAGCCAAGCATTGGTTGGGCTTCCAGATTTTCTTAAAGCGGGCAAAGTCGAGCGGAAAGTCTTTGATCATCGGGGCGTCCTTAAACGGCAAAGCTCAAACAGCAGGTTGTGATTGTTACAGGACAATGACAAGGCCTTCTTTGGCCGAAACCTCATTATCTAACAGTCGCTTCCATGCCGATTGAGCAGCCTCAAAGCCTTCTGCTTCGACGACGTCCAGCCACGCCCGCGACTCATGGGCAAACCGGTCGAAGGCCGCATCGACCGCCCGGTTAAACTCTGCCCCACCCCAAGCCGCACTCAAACGCGCCATATGAGCAGGGGCAAAGAAGAATTGTGGTTTCGGACCGGGCAATGCGGCAGGCGCAGCAGACCGTTCAGCATCCCAATGCGCCCCACCGACAATGATGGACTGCTTCAGGAGGTCGCCCAATTTATGGTGCACGCCCGATGTCACCGCAGGATCACCAGCAAAATCCACATAAACGGAGGCTTCCAGCGGCAAGTCGGCTAATTGGTCATAGGTCACGACAAGGTCGTAATAGCCGGTAGCTTCCACAAAGGCCTTAGACCGAGCCGAAGTTAGGCCAATCAGCTTCACGCCGCCGCGCCGTTTCAGGCAGGCATTCATCGACAAGGCCGTCTTACTCGACGCACTCGAGGAGATCACATAGGCGCTGTCCCAATGGCGCTCGTCGGCGATCCAATCGTCGAGCAAAAAGCCTGTCATAAATAGAGGCTTCAAAAGCGCGACACGGCCCTCAGTTTCAGCGTCCTGAGGTTGAACCACGGTGTAGTGATTATAAGCGGCAGCCATTTCCTGACGATGGGCCGCTCCGTCGCGGAAGCCCGAAGCGCTGACTTTGACGGGCTGAACCTTTAGCGTGTTGGCAATTGGGAAATAGCCATAAACACGGGTGCCCACCACAACCCCTAGAGCTTTAGATGCAATCACCTCTGCAAAACCCCAAACCGGCACGCGGCCGAGGCTGGCGCTGCTAGCCGGGAAAAAATTCCAATACTTCATCCCATCGCCAAACATAGCGTAAGTCACATTATTGGCTGTCAGGGAGAAACGCGAAATGGACAACAAGGCTTCGCCTTCCGCCAGATCATCCAGTGTTTGGGCGGTGAGCTGCATATCGCGGAACGATTGACGCCCCATTTCCAGCACGAATTGATTGACGCTCATGGCCGTATCTCCCTAAAACTCTTCTCAGTCCACCTTGCACTGACTGGATCAAAAGTGCGAGGCCCCTCGACCATTCCTTAAAGTCCGTCTATCGGCTTGTCATCATGACTTCCGCTTTGCAAATTCTTCGCTTGGACATTGGCTTGCCGTTAGACAGCGGCGCTGTTCTGTCGCCATTGGAAATCGGCTATGAGACCTGGGGTGAGTTGAACGCGGCTAAGTCCAATGCTGTGCTCATTTGTCATGCTTTGACAGGCGATCAATTTGTTGCCGGTCCTAACCCCGTGACGGGCCAACCGGCTTGGTGGGCGAATTTGGTTGGGCCGGGCCAAATCATCGATACAGACCGCTATTTTGTTGTCTGCTCGAACGTTCTAGGCGGCTGTATGGGTACATCGGGTCCTGCTTCCATCGGACCTGACGGTCAGCCCTACGGTCTGTCCTTCCCCGTCATCACGATTGCCGACATGGTGCGCGCACAGGCCGCCTTGGTCGATCATTTGGGGATCGAGCGCTTATTTGCGGTGATTGGCGGCTCGATGGGTGGCATGCAGGTGCTGGAATGGATTGCCAGTCGGCCAGAGCGGGTGGGCGCGGCCATGCCAATTGCTTCAGCGGCGCGTCACTCAGCCCAGAACATTGCCTTCCACGAAGTAGGCCGCCAAGCCGTGATGGCAGACCCTGACTGGCAAGGCGGGGCTTATCAGGCCAAGGGCACCAGGCCCGTAAAGGGTCTTTCGGTGGCGCGCATGGCCGCGCACATCACCTATTTGTCTGACGCTGCTCTCCACCGTAAATTCGGCCGCAGGTTGCAAGACCGCAATGAAGTCGCGTTTGGCTTTGACGCAGATTTCCAAATTGAGAGCTATTTGCGCTATCAGGGCAGCCGCTTTGTCGACCGGTTTGACGCCAATTCCTATCTCTATATCACCCGCGCCATGGACTATTTCGACTTGGCAGCAGGCTTTAATGGACGCTTGAGCGATGCCTTTACCGCCTTCAAAGGTCGGGCCTGTGTCGTGTCCTTCTCATCGGATTGGCACTATCCCCCGGCTGACAGTCGACACATCACGCGCGCGATGATCGGAGCGGGCGTGGAAGTTTCCGCCTTTGAAGTGGAAACTGACAAGGGCCATGATGCTTTCCTGCTGGATGAGCCTCAATTCCATGAAGCGATGGCGGGCTTTTTGGCTGCTAGCGCCGCAGATCAGGGCTTGTAATGAAGAACGCCGCCTCAACCCGCGCCGATCACGAGATCATCATCAATGCCGTACCACAGGGCGCACGCGTGCTTGATGTTGGCTGTAGCGATGGGGTATTGCTGCATCGCTTGAAGCAAGAGCGCAATGCCATTGTGCGCGGTATGGAGTTAAGCCAAGCCGGCGTGAATGCCTGTGTGGCCAAAGGCCTATCGGTGGTGCAAGGCGACGCAGACCTTGATCTTGCGCTTTATCCCGATGATTCCTTTGACATTGTTGTGCTCTCACGCACCATTCAAGCAACCCGCAAACCTGAAATGGTGTTGAAGCAAATGCACCGTATCGGGGCCAAGGCCGTCGTGTCACTGCCCAATTTCGGCTTTTGGCAAGTGAGGCTGTCGCTCCTTTTCAATGGCCGCATGCCTGTGACGCAGGGGCTGCCCGATTCCTGGCACGAGACCGAGAATTTGCATCTCTGCACGCTTTTGGATTTCGACGACTTAGCCAAACAATCGGGCTTTGAACTGGAATCCGTCACCCGGATTGCAGCCGGAAAAGCCAGTGCGCCGTCTATCGGCACTTCCAGCTTGCTCAATTGGTTATCTGAAGAAGCCGTGTTTGTTTTAAAGCGCGCTGGGATGGCGTCTCGGTGACGGGCGCGCGCCCACACCAACATGATGTGCGGCTGCAGATCGCGGGCCTTGACTTGCAGCGCGGCTTTCGCCGCTTGGTGACAGGTTTTGATCTGACCTGCGCGCCGGGCGATATCATCGCCCTGCAAGGCCCAAACGGCAGCGGCAAAACCACACTTTTGCGCGCGATCGCAGGCTTTCACACCGCTGCCGCGGGCCGCATCACCCTGTCGCGCACCCAAGGCGCACAGATTGAAGAGGCTGGAGAAGTTCTGTCTTTCTTAGGTCATCAAGATCCGATCAAGGCGGGCGAAAAGCTGATCGACCAGCTTTGCTTTTGGGCCGATCTGTGCGGTGCCAATCGAGAGCGCGTTAGAGATACCTTGGCCCGCGTCGGCCTTACCAAACAAGCCGATTTGCAAGGTGGGGTCTTATCTGCTGGCCAACGCAAACGCGCCGCGCTTGCCCGCTTGTTGTTAGAAGATCGCGCCATTTGGCTGTTGGACGAGCCTGCTTCACCCTTGGATCAAGAAGGCCGCGCCTTATTGGGCACCTTGCTCGATCAGCATGCCAAGCAAGGCGGGATCATATTGGCAGCAGTGCACGACCCCCTACCCGGTGTCAGTGCCCGCGTGCTCAATCTCGGCACCGTCGAGAGCGGGGTGGCCGCATGAGTTTGGCGCGCGCCTGTCTGGCTATACTCACCCGCGAAGTTCGCCTTGGCTGGGGCGCAGGCGGCGGTGCCCTCTTATCGGCCAGCTTCTTTGCGGGCTCTGTCATGGTGGCCCCCTTCGCCTTGGGCCCGGCGCCTGACACTTTGGGCAAGATAGGCCCGGGCTATTTGTGGTTGGCCCTGACCTTGGCCAGTCTGGTTAGTCTTGAGCGATTGTTTCAAGCCGATTTAGAAGACGGGACGCTCGACCAGATGCTACTCAGCCCAGTGCCCCCTAGTTTGCAGGTATTGTGCAAGATTTTGGGCCAATGGTTGGCGACGGCTGTGCCCTTGTTGGTCATTAGCCCGATTGCTGCCCTTCTGGTGCGGGTCGAGCCTGCGGTGATTTTGCCACTGTGTCTACAATTGGCGGTGGGCAGTCTAGGCCTCTTCCTGATCGGTGCGATTGGCGCAGCTTTGGGGGCCAGCGTCCGACGCGGGGGCCTCTTGGTCGCCCTCGTCGTCCTACCCCTCTATGCACCCAGTGTGATTTTCGGCGCGAGTGCGGCAGCCGCCCTTGCCACCGGCGGGGATTTTCTAAGCCAGCCGTTTCTGTTTTTGTGCGCTTTGGTGCTGGCAGCTTTGGCCTTTGCGCCAGTCGCCGCGGCGGCGGCGGTTCGTTTGCACGTTGATTGATGGGTGTGTCAGGAACTCCCCTCTCCTCTTGGGAGAAGGGTCGGGGGTGAGGGTTTACGGGCCAAAAACTCATTGTGTTTAGTGATTTAGGGTCGGCTGTCAGCACTAAATTATTGTTAGCTAAAGCCCTCACCCCAACCCCTCTCCCAGAGGGAGAGGGGCTCTCCCCCTACTGCGCCATCGCCGCCTGTATCAGCGCCCGTGCTTCGGGGCTGTTCCAATCAGCTTCGCCTGCGAGGCGGGCGAGTTCTTTGCCTTCCCGGTCATAGAGGATGGAGGTTGGGAAGCCGCGTGCCTTGAGAGGATAGACAATAGCCATTTTGGGATCGTGATAGAAGGTCAGGCTGCCTTGGCTCAGTTCGGCCAATTCTTTCTTGGCCGCTTCAGCTTCATTGGCCTTATCGACGCTGATGGCGACGACCTTAAAGTCCTTGTCGCCCATGCCTTGCTGCAGGGCTGCCAAAGTCGGCATTTCGGTGACGCAGGGCGCACACCATGTCGCCCACAAATTGACCAAGACGACCTTGCCATGAAAGGCGCTGAGTTGGGTGGGCGCACCGTCTGGGCCTGCAAAGCTGTTGGGCGGCTGGGGTATAGGGTCTTTGGTGATCTCAAGCCCCTTCAACGGGCCAGCAGCAAATGCAGCAAAATCCTTCCCACTTGGGGAGATTGGCACCACCCGATAAACTCCGTAAAGGATAATCCCAATCAACAAAGCTCCAAGCAGCGCCCATTGCGCCCGTTTGGGTTTTTCCGTCGTCATAGGTCCATCGCGCACAGGTTGCTCTTCACTCATGTCGTCCTCAGATTCTTCTAATCCGCCCGCTTCCGCCAAAGGCCAGCAAATGTGGGGCGGTCGCTTTGCAGCCAGTCCCGATGAAACCATGAAGGCGATCAACGCCTCCATCGATATTGATCAACGTATGTGGCGTGAGGACATCGCCGGGTCAAAGGCCCATGCTGCAATGTTGACCACCACGGGCATCCTTACGCAGGAAGATGGCCAAGCGATACAAGCGGGCTTGGACGAAATTGGCGATGAGATTACGGCAGGCAAGTTCCCTTTCTCCATCGATCTGGAAGACATCCACCTCAATATCGAAGCACGCTTGACGGAGCGGATTGGCGATGCCGGTAAGCGGCTCCATACTGGTCGGTCGCGCAATGACCAAGTGGCGACCGACTTTCGCCTGTGGGTGCGTCGGGCCCTGGGTGAGGCTGATGAGGCGCTCTTGGGCCTTATGCGCGTTTTGGTGCTTCAAGCCGAAGCCCATGCCGATTGGATTATGCCGGGCTTTACCCATCTGCAGACTGCCCAACCTGTCACCCTTGGCCACCATCTTCTGGCCTATGTCGAGATGTATCAACGCGACCGCGCGCGACTGGCCAGTGCGCTCAGCCATGGCAATGAATCGCCCTTAGGCTCTGCCGCTCTGGCGGGGACACCCTATCCGATTGATCGCGATCAGACGGCTGAGGCGCTTGGTTTTGACCGGCCGATGGCCAATTCGCTTGACGGGGTGGCGAGCCGGGATTTTGCGATGGAAGCGCTCAATGCACTTTCGATCAGTGCGGTGCATTTATCGCGCTTGGCCGAGGAGATTGTCTTGTGGACCTCGTCGCATTTCCGGTTCGCGCGCTTGTCTGACTCTTGGTCGACTGGGTCTTCGATCATGCCGCAGAAGCGTAACCCCGATGCGGCAGAACTCGTGCGCGCTAAGGCTGCGCGCATTGCCTCTAACGCCCAATGCCTGATGATGATCGTCAAAGCCTTGCCGCTCACCTATGCCAAGGATTTGCAGGATGATAAGGCCATGACCTTTGAATCCTTTGATGCTTTTATGTTGAGTGTCGGCTCTATGGCGGGCATGATGCAAAGCGTGACCTTTAATCGCGATGCGATGCGGCAGGCCGCCACCTATGGCTATTCCACCGCGACCGACTTGGCCGATTGGCTGGTGCGCGTCCTCAACATGCCCTTCCGCGAGGCTCATCATGTCACAGGGGCTGTGGTGAAAGCCGCTGAAGCCGCAGGCATTGCCGAACTGTGCGAAGTGCCGCTGGCGACCTTCCAGACAATCGAGCCGCGCATTGATGCTTCCGTGATCGCCCTCTTGTCGGTGGAAGCTTCGGTTGCGGCGCGGGATTCTTACGGGGGCACGGCACCCAAGCGGGTGTTGGAGCAGGTAAAGCGCCTGCGCCAAGCGCTTCAATTGGATGCGTGATCGGCTTTGATTGCTGGGCCGTTTCACTCTATAGTTCTCGCTCTTCCCCAATTTTGTTTGCAAAGATAATGCCCATGAAAATCCGCTTTGCTCTAGCTTGTGCCGCGCTCAGCCTGACGAGTGCTTGTGGAATTAGCGGCCCGCTGGAGACTGCGCCACCCATGTGGGGCAAAGACCGAGCTGCCTATGAAGCTGAGCAAGCGAAGAAAGCGGCAGAAGAAAAGGCGAAAAAGGCGGCCGAAGAGGCTGAAAAGGCCGAGACCACATCCCCCACCCCCTCGCCACAATAGGCCTGCCATGCGCTTTTTTGATTATCGCGATGGCGCGCTTTACGCCGAGGACGTACCTCTGGCAGATATTGCTGAAGCTGTTGGTACCCCAGTTTACATTTATTCCCGCGCGACTTTAGAGCACCATTATCGTGTCTTCAAAGCCGCGATGGGCGATTTGCCCGTCCATATCTGCTATGCGGTGAAAGCAAACACCAATCGTGCGGTGATCGCGACTTTGGCAGCCTTGGGTGCTGGAGCCGACACAGTCTCGGAAGGCGAAATTCGCCGCGCGCTCAATGCCGGGGTACCACCTGACGGCATTGTGTTTGCTGGCGTCGGCAAGACCGACCAAGAGCTGGCATATGCCATTTCCGTAGGCGTGCGGCAGATCAATATTGAGAGCGCCAGTGAACTCGATCGGATCGCAACCTTAGCCCAGAGCTTAGGCAAGGTTCAGCAAGTCTGCATCCGTGTGAACCCCGATGTCGGCGCAGGTGGGCATGCCAAAATCACCACCGGCAAGGCCGACAACAAATTTGGCGTCAGCTTTGATTTGGCCGAAGAGCTATATGCCCATGCCAATAGCCTCGCAGGGGTCGAGCCTGTGGGGCTGTCGGTTCACATTGGCAGCCAGATCATTGATTTTGCCCCGATGGAAAAGGCCTATCAGAAGCTCGCCGATTGCGTCTTGCGGTTGCGGGCGAGCGGCCTGAAAGTCACCCGCCTTGATCTGGGTGGTGGGCTGGCGGCCACCTATGATGAGACCGTCAAGGGGCCAGACCTTGCTGCCTATGGCGTGATGGTACAGCGCGTCGTGGGGCATTTGGACGTGGAGCTGGAGTTTGAGCCCGGTCGCATGATCGCCGCCAATGCAGGCGTGCTTGTCTCCCGCGCCATCGTCACGAAAGACAATGGCGGCAAGACCTTTTTGGTCGTAGATGCGGCCATGAATGATCTGATCCGCCCTGCCCTCTATGAAGCCTATCACCAGATGCTGCCGGTTAAAAAAGCCGATGATCACGACAATCTGGCCCCGCTTGATGTCGTTGGCCCCGTCTGTGAGACGGGCGATACCTTTGCTGAGCAGCGCCCGATGCCAGCCATTGCGGCGGGTGAGTTGTTAGCCTTTATGAGTACCGGCGCGTATGGCTTTGCCATGGCTTCAACCTATAATTCGAGACCATTAGCGGCCGAAGTCATGGTCAGTGGCGATCAATGGCAAGTGGTGCGGCCACGGCAGACTTATGAAGAAATGTTCGGGATGGAAACGCTGCCCGATTGGCTAGGAAGTAAGACATGAGCACGCAAGAACCGGCACCGGCGTCGCCTCCGGCACCAAAGGGTGGCGCTAGCTGGGTACGTTTGGTCAGTGATTTAGGCCCCGCTGTCGTTTTCTTCATGACCTATCAGCACGCAGAAAAGCATGGCGTGCCGGAATTTGCGCGCGCGATCAGTGGCGATCAGGCCGTGTTGTTTGCTACCCTATTGTTTATTCCAGCGGCCATTGCGGGCTTTGCCTTTTCCTATTGGAAAGAACGCACCGTCAGCCCGATGGGCCTATTTACCTTTGTCATGATCGGGGTTTTCTCGGGTTTAGCACTGTGGCTCAAGAATGACATTTTCATCAAGATGCGCCCGACATTGGTCTATAGCCTGATTGGCCTCATTCTGCTGGGGTCGGTCTTGTTTAAGCGCAATGTTTTGAAGGCCTTGTTTTCAGGGGCCCTACATATGCCAGAACCCGTTTGGCACGGCCTCGCCCTGCGTGCGGGCCTCATGTACGTCGCCCTTGCCATCATCAATGAAGCGGTATGGCGCACCCAGCCTTTGGCGACTTGGGTAACCTATAATACGTGGGGCGATATGGCGATCAACATGATTTTCTGGATTGTGAACTTTGCCCTTTTGGCCAAATATTTCACCGATGCGGACGGCAAGCCGCTGCTCGAAGAGCCCAAAGATAAAGTCTAAAAATCTGGTAACAATTCTGCGTCTTGACCTCAGGCAGAAATGGTTATTTGTGATACCCACAAGATAAAGGGGATCCTATGAACCGCCGTAACCTTTTGGCCGCCATTTCGACCACAGCTTTGGGATTTTTGACGTTGAACACATCCGCCCTTGCCCAATCTGCCGCTGATGCGGTGAGCGATGATCCCTTTTTGTGGCTGGAGGAAGTTGAAGGCGAAAAGGCGCTGGCGTGGGTACGCGGGCAGAACACACGCTCTCTGCCCAAGCTCACGGAAGACCCCCGCTACGCGAAGCTTGAAGAAGATGCCCTCAATATCATTCGCGCCAAAGACCGCTTGACCTTTGGCTCATATGCTGGCGGCTATGTCAGTAATTTCTGGCAGGACACCAATCATGTGCGCGGCATTTGGCGGCGGGCGGACTTTACTGCTTGGCGCTTGGGCAGCCCAGTGTGGGAAACCGTGCTAGACATTGATCAGTTGGCTAAAGATGAAGGCAAGAACTGGGTCTACCAAGGCAGTAACCCACTCGACCCACATGACATCTGGAATACCCGCCTGCTCCTCGACCTATCCAATGGCGGCAAGGATGCTGATACCAAACGTGAATGGGACGCGAAAACTCGGTCCTTCGTAGAGGGTGGTTTCCAACTGCCTGAGGCGAAATCGGGTGCCGTTTGGGTCGATAAGGATACCTTGCTTGTCTCTACAGACTGGGGCCCGGGCACCATGACCGAAAGCGGCTATGCCTATATCGTGAAACGTCTAAAGCGCGGTCAGAAGCTGGAAGATGCCGTTGAAGTCTATCGCGGCACGGAAAAGGACGTTGCGGTCGGTGCTTTCCGCGTCGATGACGGCACCCGCTATCATCACTTCATCAACCGCGCGCCCACCTTCTTCACGACAGAGACCTATTATCTTGAAGCCGATGGTAAAGTTGCCAAGCTGGATCTGCCCAGCAAGCACAGTCTCCAAGGCCTCCGCGCGGGAATGGTCTATGTGACCCTGCAAGAGGATTGGACGCCGCGTGGTGCCAAAAAGGCGATTGCTGCAGGCTCGTTAGTTACAGCGCCTTTGGCCGCCTTGAAGGCCAAGACCGGTGCGATCCCAACCACGACCATCTATGCGCCCGGCCCCCGCGAAGCCTTGCAAGATGTGTCTATGGCGAAAACCGGCCTCTATCTCACGCTTTCAACAAATGTGAAGAGTGCGGTACGCTATTATACCCAAAATGGGAAAGGCGCTTGGTCGTTCAAGCCGGTCGCCTTGCCCGTCAATGGTGTGGCTTCGGTTGTGGATGCAGGCATTCGCCAAGAAGAAGCCTTCTTCTCTTACAATGACTTCATTACGCCACCGTCGATCCTATTTGCGGCCAAGCCGAGCGACAAACCTGTGACGGTTCAAGCCCAAGCGGCACGCTTTGATGCGTCAAATTTAGAAGTAAATCAGTATGAAGCGACCTCTAAAGACGGAACCAAAATCCCGTACTTCGTGATCGCGAAAAAGGGTTTGGTCTTGGATGGTAGCAATCCTACCTTGCTCTATGGCTATGGCGGCTTTGAAGTGTCGCTCTTGCCCAATTATTCGGCGATGAATGGCAAATTATGGAATGAGCGTGGCGGGGTTTATGTGCTGGCCAATATTCGCGGTGGCGGGGAGTTTGGCCCTGCGTGGCATACCGCAGGCTTGAAGGGCAAACGCCAAGTAATCTATGATGACTTCATTGGCGTTGCTGAAGACCTAATTGCGCGTAAAATCACATCTCCGCGCCGGTTGGGCATTCAAGGCGGTTCGAATGGCGGCCTCCTTATGGGCGTGATGATGACCCAACGGCCCGAACTGTTCCAAGCGGTCGTCTGCCAGGTGCCGCTCCTCGACATGCTGCGCTATCACAAGCTTTTAGCTGGGGCGTCTTGGGTGGACGAATATGGTGACCCTGATGTACCGGCCGAGCGGCCTTGGTTGGAAAAATTCAGCCCATATCAGAATTTGGTAAAGCGCAGCCCTTTCCCAGAGGCCTTTTTCCTAACATCAACCAAGGACGACCGCGTCCATCCAGGTCATGCGCGTAAATATGCTGCTAAGATGGAAAGTCTGGGCATGCCCTTCCTTTATTACGAAAATATCGATGGCGGACACTCGGCAGCGGCAAACTTGGTAGAGAGCGCCAAGCAGCGGGCTCTGGTGGCTACCTACCTTATGCAGAAATTGGTCGATTAGGTCCGAAAGCTTGGCCCGAGTGGCCAAGCGACCTATTCGACCGAGAAGAGGGACGCAACGTAGCAGGAGACAGGCGATGAAGCCTTTACAGATCATGCTGGCGTGCGGGCTACTAGCCTTCACCGCAGCTTGCGAGACCATCCCGTTTGAAGAGCGGGCAAAAGCCTATGAAGACCAGATGGTACAACGTTTTGTCGGCAAATCAGCCGATGAATTGGTGCTGGCTTTTGGACCGCCGCAATCATCCTATAAGCTGACCGATGGCCGCGATGTGTTGCAGTATGAACAAAAGCGCACCAGCACCCAAGGCGGCGAAAGCTATACCAGTTTTCGGGAAGTGACGCGCTTTAGAACCGAGACCGATGCCGCAGGCAATGTGCGCACCGTTCAATATACCGAATCCGTGCCCGTTTTGAATTCTTCACCTGTTTACACGGTTAATCAAAACTGCATTCGCCGATTTGTGGTAGCGAGTGATAAAACGGTGGAAAGCTTTCGCTGGGAAGGCAATGCCTGCTTCCGTTAGGCGGGAGTCTGAACCGGTAACCCTGCGCCAATCAGGCGGGCAAATTGGGTAATTAGGGCGGCCAAATCCTCATAGCTGGTCGCCTGCCCCTTTAAACCTTGAAGTGCTGCCGTTATGGCACGTGCTTGGATGGCTTGGACGCTTGGCGCAACCAGATTGGTCAAGCGGGCCTCTACCAAGGCCTTCATCCGACTGTCGATGGCTGCAACGACATCTCCCACCAAGGCAGAGTTGGTGGCCATCAACTCTGCCCCATGGGGTGAGGTATGGATTGCTTGCCAACTCAGCCCATGCAAAGCAAGGCCAGCGGCCGCTAGTCCTTCGTGAAATGGCAGGGACGCTGGCCACGCGGCTTCAGCGGCATCGCAACTGGCTTGCCCGAGCGCGACAGCCAAAGCCGCAAAGATAGCCGCCTTATTCTCATAGGACTGATAGAGCGCGGGCCGCGAAATGCCCGCTTCGCCCGCGACATCCTCCATTGAGGCACGCTTGAAGCCATAGCGCGCAAAGACAGCCAGTGCCGCATGAAGAATCTTGTCGCGGCGAGGATCGCCATCCAAACATATTGACATTTGATGATAATATTGTCAGATCGTCATAATGTCAATTTGTACAATGAAGGAATAGAAGATGGCGAGCAAGGGCTTGGTGCTGGTTACGGGCGGATCGGGCTATATTGGCGGCTTTATCATCGCCCAGCTTTTGGAAGCGGGCTATCAAGTTCGCACGACCATACGCAATCTTGGCCGAGAGCCACAGGTGCGTGAGGCCCTGAAGAAACTCACCCCCAATCTGGATCAACTGACTTTCTTTGCGGCAGATTTGACGCGTGATGATGGCTGGGCTGAAGCGGTTGAAGGGGTGGATTATGTCCAACATGTCGCCTCCCCCTTCCCGGCGGTGATGCCAAAGGACGAGAATGAATTGATTGGACCCGCCCGTGAAGGGGCCTTACGCGCGCTGCGGTTTGCCCGCGATGCGGGGGTAAAACGGGTCGTGCTGACCTCCTCGATGGCTGCGATAGCCTATGGCCACGAGCCGCCACGCACAACGCCCTATTCCGAAGTGGATTGGACCGATGAAACCAGCCCCGACACCGGTGCCTATATCCGGTCCAAGACCATTGCAGAGCGCGCTGCATGGGACTTTATGAAGACCGAGGGCGGCACAATGGAGCTTTCCACGGTCAATCCGGGGGCCGTCTTAGGACCAATTCTTGGACCTGACTTCTCCACCTCAATCCTCTTGGTGCAAAAACTATTGAATGGCGACTTCCCTGCTTGCCCACGTTTAGGCTTCTCTTTGGTCGATGTGCGCGACGTAGCAGACCTGCATATCCGCGCCATGACCCATGAAAAGGCAGCTGGCGAACGCTTTATGGCGGCGTGCGATTGGTATTGGGTAGAAGATGTCGCACGTGTATTGCGCGAGGATTTGGGCACTCAAGCGCGCAAAGCACCTGTTGGTCGTCTTCCCAGTTGGCTGGTGCGCATCATCGCCAGATTCGACCCTGTGATCAGAGGTGTTGCCTTTGAACTCGACAAGATGCGGATGGCCGACCATAGCAAAGCCAAAACCCTTCTGGGCTGGCAGCCACGCGACGTCCGAACCTCCATCACCGACACCGCCCGCAGCCTAATCCGGGAAGGGATTGTGCGGGTCTAAAGGCGCTGCGCAAGGGCATCTAATTGATCGGCGGCGGCATTCCAGCCGGCTTCAAAGCCCATGGCTTCGTGCTGGACCTTGGTTTCTTCGCTCCAGTGGCGCGCCCCCCATTCCATGAGGGTGCCGCCATCTGGGGCATCCTCCAGAACCACATAGCCGGTCATAAAGGGGGCATTGTTGCCAGGTATCCAGTCGCCGATATAGGCGTCGGTAAAGGTTTGCTTATAGCCCTCAACCACTTCCAGATATTGGCCGTGCATGGGATTTTCTTCTCCCGCTGGACCATTCATGACAATATAGCTGCTCCCTCCGGGGCGCACGTCGATCTCGGCCACCGATACATACCACGGCTTGGGGCAATACCATTGTTGCAGCAGGGTAGCTTCGGACCAACAACGCCAAACCTTCATGCGCGAAGCTTTTAAGTGCCGGGTGATCTTCAAGGTACGGGCGTCCGTCATTTAGGCATCTCCTTCTTTCTTGACGCCCTTGAGAAGCGCAAAAACCGCCATGGAATGACCATGACCCAAATCATAATGCTCTTTGAGCCAAGCGACCACCGCACCCGCTTTGGTGCTGGGCGAAAGGTTCCCAGCTTCAGTCCAGCCTTGCTCTTCGGCCAGGCGGCGAAGGTCTGTCGGGGTAAGGCCCGTCTTTTTGTGGATCGTGTCCAGATAGGCTTGAAAAGACATGTGGCACGCACCTGCAGGCAAAATTGGCACTTAGGTCGGCTTCACAGTTCCCAAAAAGCCAATGAAAAGCAGCAAAGCATAGGTTAGCCAGACCCACAAGCGGGCGCGATCCATGGCACGACGCAGCGGGATTTCTGTCGCATCACTCGAGCCCTTTTCAATTACCGCGAGCAAGAGTGGGCCAACAGGTCGGCCCGCGACATCAATCATAATGGCTGCTGCAAAAATGACTGCAAAAACCAAAGCCTTCTGACTGAGCCAGCTTTCGATCAATGGCCCCCAGCCCAGAAGCGAGGTTATGCCAATGCTGGTGTAGAAAGCTGTAATCGCGAGCTTCAACCAAAATTCAATCTGCTTCAGTCGGGGCACAATCGGCCTTCCAGTCAGAAAATGGATCGCCCAAGTCAGACCCATCCAGACTACGCCCACCAGCCAAGCGAGCCATAAGCCCCAATCGGGTACATCCCAATAGCCCGCCACATCCACCAGCGTGATAGACAAGGGAACCATAATGACCCAAGCCGTGCGCGGTCCCATATCAACCACGCCCAATAGCCTCAAAAGCTCAAGCCGCGTTGCCAATGGCTTTGTCCGATTGCGAAAGGCCGAGCCCAAGATCGCAACACCGAGATCGCCACCTAGCCAGAAGACAAAAGCCAAGACATGGACATAAACTAGGACGTCATAGAGGCCCATGAAGTCTCCTGAAAGCGGGCAAGCAAAGAAAGAGACTTACTTCACACGCCGCTCTTTGATGCAAGTGCGCTTAACCAGCTTATCATCCTCAAACCAGTGCCACGTGCGTCCGCGATCATTGCCGTCATCGGATAATTGGATCATCTCATAGAGATAGGTGCCTGGGCTGTCTTTGCGGGTCCATGTCAGCACCACGGTCTTGTCATCAATTTCCCAAGCCCGGCCAAAAATACGCTCTGTATCCCACCAAATCTGTTTATCCTTATAAGTTGCGGGGAAATGGATTTCCTCCCGCCGGCCATCGGGCCACGTATAGGTATTGATCTGATAATAAGGATAGGTCGCGTCATCTTGGAATTTGCATTGCAGGTGCGAAGCGTGACGATCTAACTCGACATTATTGGCATCGACATGGATATATTCGCCGACCCATTCGCCTTCGTGACGGGCCAGAAGCGGCATGCCGGTTCGAATAGTATCCATAATGCAGAATCCCTTTTTAAGCAGACCAAAGACGTCTAAGCTGCGCCAGTAAATGATATATCCTATACTTCTGACAAGGCCTTCCCGTGGAAAACCTCATCCTTCTGCAGCGCCACGATAATCACGCCGCCACTTTGTGGATCAACCGACCTGATAAGCGCAATGCACTTTCGGTGGCCATGTGGGCGGCGATCCCTGCGTGTGTGGCCGAAGCTGTCGCTGATCCAGAGATCAAGCTCCTCTTTGTTCGGGGTGCAGGCGGCGTGTTTGCAGCGGGTGCTGATATCTCCGAAATGCCAGAAGTTTATGCGACGGCCGAAGCAGCGCTTTTAAATGATGAAAAAATTCAAGGATCTATGAAGGCGCTGGAAGATTGCCCAAAGCCCGTGATTGCTTTGATCGAAGGGCCCTGCGTCGGCGGCGGTTGTGGTATTGCCTTAGCGTGCGACCTGCGGATTGGTGTAGAAGGTAGCCGCTATGGCGTGACGCCAGCCAAACTCGGCCTTGTTTACGGCGCTGGCGATACGCGACGTCTCATTCAAGCTGTTGGCCTCTCTAAGGCAAAGGACATTTTATTCACAGGCCGCCTGCTCGATAGCGCAGAGGCCTTATCTTCTGGCTTGATCGACCGCTTGGTGACAGCGGCCGAATTGGAGACCGTCGCGGCGGATTATGCCGCCAGAATCAGCGCGGCTTCGGTCTATTCAATCCGGGCGCAGAAGCAGATTTTGGCGATGTTGCGCGGCGGCTGTGACGATGCAGAGGCCAGCCGCGCATTGTTTGGCGCAAGCTTTACAGGCGAAGATTTCAAGGAAGGCTTTGCTGCCTTTATGGAAAAACGGCCTGCGCAATTTCCTGTGCGCTGATCCTTTCTGCGCTAATTCCAATGTGGTGAACTTGGGGCCCATGGCCCACAAAAAAAGGACTTAGGCGTGGCCAGTTTTGCCATCATCGGTGCGGGGATCAGTGGATTAGCGTGCGCGAACGCGCTGGCTGCCGCGGGCCATCAGGTCGCCTTGTTTGACAAGGGCCGTGGTCCAGGTGGCCGTATGTCGACCCGCCGGGTTGATACCCCCTTGGGCCAAGCTTTTTTCGACCATGGCGCGCAATTCTTCACAGAGCGGGACCCTGACTTTCAAAAGACAATTGCGCGACTGGAGGCACAGGGCGCGGTCGGCCTTTGGCGCGGCAAGTTTGTGCGCTTTGGCGAAGCAGGCGAACCAGACGCCTTGGGAGACGAGCCCCGCTATGTCGGCACGCCAGGGATGAATGGCATTGTGCGTGGCCTTGCCGCAGGTTTGAATCCTTCTTGGGGTAAGCGGGTCAGCACCCTGTCTGGCCGAAAAGGCGCGTGGCACCTGCAAGTTGAAGCAGGCGAGATTTTGGGCCCGTATGACCAAATCGTCTGTGCCGTACCGGCCGAACAGGTCAGCGATCTTTTGGCTGCCCATACGCCAGCGATCGGGGAACAAGCCGAAGCCATACGCTCCCTGCCCTGCTGGGCAGGCCTTTTTGCCTTTGAGGAACCTCTCGCGCTAGCGTGGGACATGGCGCGCTTTGAGGCCCATCCGGTGCTAGATGTTATCTCTTCAAGTATGAATAAGCCCGGACGGACGGGGCCCGTGACCTATGTTGTACATGGCCGCGCCGAGTGGTCGACCGCGCATTTGGAAGAAAGTGCCGATGAGATTGCCGACGCACTTTTGAAGGCCTTGGCACAAATTTGTGGGCCTTTGCCGCAGCCTCTGGTCCAATCAGCCCACCGCTGGCGCTATGCTCGGGTCGAAACCCACCATGGCCCGGGGTATGTTTATGATGAGGATCAAGGCATTGGTGCGTGTGGTGATTGGTTATCTGGGCCACGGGTGGAATCGGCTTGGCTGTCTGGCCACCACTTGGGTCAAGCCCTGTCAGCTTAGCTGACAAAACCAAAAGACCGCACTACAACCTTTCTAACAGCGTTTCTCTCCCTCCGATTGTCCAAAGGAAGCCTAG
Source organism: Alphaproteobacteria bacterium (assembly GCA_027485915.1). Lineage (GTDB taxonomy): Bacteria > Pseudomonadota > Alphaproteobacteria > Caulobacterales > Aquidulcibacteraceae > Aquidulcibacter. The sequence goes on from JAIXQA010000018.1 coordinate 30,146, forward strand.
ATGTTCTTGTCTTTAGCTACATGGCCCGAAATTGATCAGCGGTTGAAAGCAGGAAAGCGTGGGATCATTATTCCGATTGGCAGCCATGAGCAGCATGGCCCAACAGGTTTGATTGGCACCGACGCCTTATGCCCCGATATCATCGCGCGGGAGGCCGAAAAGCAGGCGGATATTCTTCTCGCCCCACCTTTCTCGATCGGCATGGCCCAACACCATATGGGCTTTCCGGGCTCGATGACCTTGCGGCCCTCCACCATGATTGCAACCATTGTCGACTGGACGGCAAGCCTGACACGCGCGGGCTTTGACCGCCTTTACTGGGTCAATGGCCATGGCGGCAATGTTGCGACCATCCAAGCGGCCTTTGCTGAAACCTATGCGACTTATTCGCTGCGCGGTGAGGAAGCGCCTTTTGCCCACATGTTGAAGAATTGGTGGGAATTGCCCGGGATAGAGCGGCTTTGCCTCGACATGTATCCGGTTGGCCATGGCTCGCACGGGACGGCGTCAGAGGTGGCCGTCACCTATTGGGCCTATCCGGAGCGTGCAGACCTCGCGAAGCTGGTATTGGAGCCGAAAATTGCACCAAATGGCCCGATACGGGATGCCGCAGACTATCGCCGCCGCTTTGCCGACGGCCGCATTGGTTCTGACCCAACCCAGTCAACGCCAGAGCAAGGTGGCAAGATTGTCGAAGCCGCAGCCAAGGCCCTGATTGCCGACGCCACCAATTTCTTTGCTGAGACTGCCTGATGGCCCAAGCTCCCCATTGTTTCGATGTCTTGATTTCTGGCGGTGGCTTGGTTGGCCTGACCCTGGCCTTGGCCCTCGACCAAGGCGGCCTAAAAGTCGCGGTCATCGACCGCCTGCCCGCACCGGACCTGTTAGAGGAAACCTTTGACGGGCGCGCCACGGCGATGGGATTTGCGACCTATCGTATGATGCAGAGCTTGGGCGTGGCCCGCCATATTGGCGAAGTCCAGCCAATTGAGCAGATTTTAGTCTCGGACGGACGGGTTGGCAGCCCGTCGCGGAAGGGTGGCCCCGCCTCCCTCACTTTGCATTTTGACCATCGTGAGACCGGTCGTGGCGATGAGCCCTTAGGCTGGATGATTGAAAACCGACGGATCCGCTTAGCGCTGGATAAAGAGGCCGCCACAAGACCCAGCATCATGCGCTTTGCTCCTGACGAGATTGAAGATTTGCAAATCGGGACGGGCCAAGTCATGGCGCGCTTGAAGTCAGGCAAAGTCTTGTCGGCACCGGTCATTGTTGGTGCCGAGGGTCGCGGGTCTTTTGTCCGCAAAAAGGCTGGCATTCGCACCTATGGCTGGTCCTATGATCAAACGGGAATAGTGACCACAGTCGCAATGGAGCACAGCCATGACGGCGTCGCGCACGAATATTTCTTGCCGACGGGACCATTCGCCATCCTGCCATTGATGCATAATCGCGCGAATATCGTCTGGTCTGAGAAGACAAGTCGCGCCAAAGCGCTTCTGGCCTTGGGCCGCGCAGATTTAGAGCGAGAATTGGCGCGCCGCTTTGGCGATTTTCTTGGCACCGTCAAGCTTGATGCCCCTGTTTGGTCTTATCCCTTGTCGATGGAGCTTGCGGCGACATGGGCAAAGCCACGCGTCGCATTGGCAGGTGATGCCGCGCATGGCATCCATCCAATTGCGGGCCAAGGCCTAAATCTCGGCCTGAAAGATGTCGCCGCTCTGGCCGAAGTTTTGGTCGAAGCCCGAGGACTGGGCCAAGATTTGGGCGATCTGGCGGTGCTGGAGCGCTATGCCCAATGGCGGCGGACCGATACTATGACTCTGGCCATCTCCTGCGATGCCTTCGTCAGGCTGTTTTCGAATGACATTGCACCTGTTCGCGCCTTACGCACCCTGGGCCTTGGGATTGTCGACGCAATCGGCCCAGCACGTCGATTCTTTGCCAGCCACGCTGGCGGCGCAGTTGGCGACTTGCCGAGACTGCTGCGCGGTGAAAGCTTGAGGGCCAATGCATGACCGATCTTGCCACACCCAATTTGCCGGCGATCGACATGATGGCAACGTCGGCCTTTTATCAAAAGCTTGGCTTTATTGAAGATTACGTCTCGCCTGGTTGGATGATTCTATCGCGTGGCAGCCTACAGCTGGAATTTTTTCCCTATCCAGACTTGGACCCCACGACGTCGTCATTCGGCAGTTGTTTGCGCGTCGATGACTTGCAGGGCCTGTATCAGGCTTGCGTCGAGTCCGGAATTCCACAGGCCCCATTTGGCATGCCGCGCGTGCATCCCCCGCAAAAGGAAGCCTCTGGCTTAACGATCGCCTATCTTATCGACCCCAATGGGTCGCTGATCCGCATGATCCAAAATGACTGACGCTTAGAGCTGCTCCAGCACGGCTTGGGCAAAGAGATTGGCACCATGCTTGCCGCCTTGACGGTCGAGCGCCAGATAGAGCCAAGGCTCAATCAACTCTAACTCCATCAACAGCCAATTGCCGTCCGACCCGCGCACGAGGTCAACACGGGCATAGGTTAGCGGCGTACCATCGGCCTTTGCGAGCACCGCTTCGGCTGCTTCCAGCGCACCTTTGGGTGCATCAATCCCAGTCTCGACCGCGCCATGCTGACCCTGTGTGCGATAATCGCCTGCCTTAGGCCGCTTGATGAGGGCATGGGAAAACCGCCCTCCGAAGTAGAGCAGCGACAATTCGCCTTCTTCGGTCACAGCAGGCAGAAAGGGCTGAATCAAGGCGGCTGCCGGAGGCAATAGTTCCGCATTGGGTACGGGCTCCCCGCGCTTCAAACGGGCTTGCCGCCACGCGCCAGCACCAATGCGCGGCTTGATAATGATTTCCTCGGTCTGAAGTTGATCAAAGCTCGCCAGAATCACGTCGGAACTGCAGGCATCTATTGCCAAGGTCGGCGGTACCGGTGCACCGCGACGCTCAAGCTCTGCCAAATAGCCTTTGTCCATATTGGCGCGAATGACCGCACCATCATTCAGCAAACGCGCGTCGGAAGCCTCAATCTCAATGATACGCTGTAGGAAAGTGTCTGTTGCTTGCGGATAATTCCACGCCAAAAGCGGCAGAACAGCTGAAAAGCGGGACCAGTCCGTACCGTCATCTTGCCAAAACACAGGCTCAATCGTCACTCCCGACGGCGCAAAGGCCTCCTGTAGAAGCACCAGCTGTTTGTGCGCATAGTCGGGTTCGGCCCGATCCGGGCGGCTGGGATAATAATCATGGGTGACGAGGAGTGCGATTGGTTTCATGTCCAAGCCGCTAGCCGCATCGCGCGCAAACGTCTAGAGCAAGCCCGCACTAAATTGCTTGCGGCAAGGAGCCCAAAAAGATGACGACCCGATTTGATGTTTGCGGTGTAGGTAATGCGATTGTTGACGTGATTGCACCTGCAACGGACGAATTCCTAGCAGAACATCAGATTGCCAAAGGCGCGATGACCCTCATCTTTGACGAGCCAGCTGTTGAGCGCCTCTATTCGACCATGGCGCCGGGTCAGGAAAGCTCAGGTGGCTCGGCGGCCAACACCTTAGCCGGCATTGCCTCGCTGGGTGGCCAGGGGGCCTATATTGGTAAGGTTGCTGATGACATCTTGGGCAAAGTGTTCCGCCATGACATGAATGCCGGCGGGGTCGCCTATGATACACCACCCCATTCTAACGGTCCTTCAACAGCACGCTGCTTGATCAATGTAACGCCAGATGGTCAGCGCTCCATGAGCACCTTCCTTGGCTGTTCGCCCCTATTGACAGCTGAAGACTTAGACCCTGCGAAGCTAGCCTCAGCCCAAATCGTCTTTCTTGAAGGATATTTGTTTGACGCCGAAGAAGCCAAAGCGGCCTTTGTAAAGGCCTCTGAAATCGCTCATACAGCAGGCAATAAGGTGGCACTGACCTTGTCAGATCTATTCTGCGTCGACCGTCACAAGGCTGCTTTCCGGCATTTGGTTGCCAATCACATCGATATTTTGTTTGCCAACGAGGCCGAAATCATCGCGCTTTATGATGCGCCGGACTTTGATAGCGCCTTGGACAAAGCCCGAAAGGATTGCCATCTGGTAGCGCTAACCCGCTCGGAAAAAGGGTCGGTTCTAGCTCGTGGCGATGAAGTCGTAACCGTCGCGGCGGATCAAGTCGCCCAAGTAGTCGACACCACCGGAGCCGGTGACCTATATGCGGCGGGCGTGCTTTTTGGCTTGGCCAGCGGTCGCGAACTTGAGGTATGCGGAAAACTAGGCTCTCTGGCTGCGGGCGAAGTCATTTCTCATTATGGCGCGCGCCCACTTGCTAGTCTTGCAGAACTCGCCGCAGCTCGCGGTCTCTAAAAGGTTCAGTTTGGCGCAAGAATTGCTCCTCTAAGGCCATGATCAAACACGCGGCCTACCTTGGAACACTGATCGCATTGGGCTTTGCCTCGACCGGCCACGCCCAGACTGTCTCCACTTATCGCGCTGACGGCGTCACCGCGCCGCAGGTGAAGGCAGAGGCGCGTAAAGAGCGGCAGCGAAAGGTACGCATCACTCGATCCGCCGATGCTTTGCCAGCCAAGGGCGGCTTTTTCGAGACGGTTGAACCAGCTAGCGGTGGTGTTCGCCAAGCGCCAGCCTCGACGGAGGCTGGGGCGCTGCCCATAGCTGTCTTACTCGATGCGGAGGTCCAGCCGCGCCAGCGGCCAAAGGCGCGTAAGTCGCGCCCTGCGAAGCCTACGCGCAACTAACCCGTCGCGAGCGCAACCCACTTACGTGCGGCCTGCCCTTCCCCTGCCCGTTTCTCGGAGCTAGAAAGCCCCAGCAACTCAGGGACTTTTCGCCAGCATGCTGAAACTTGACGGCCTCACAAAGACCTATGCAGGCCAAAGGGCGGCGAGCGCGATCAGCTTTGAAGTTCTGCCCGGCGAAGTGGTTGGTTTCATTGGCCCCAATGGCGCTGGAAAAACCACGACGATGAGGATGATTGCGGGCACCTTGGAGCCCGATCAAGGCCGTGTTGAGGTGATGGGCCATGATGTATGGTCGAACCGAAAGGCCGCCCAAGCCATCATGGGCTATTTGCCCGAACATGCGCCTTTATACGACGATATGACCCCGCGCACCTATTTGGACTTTCTTTTGTCCGCGCGGCGGGTGGCACACAAACAGCGGCAGGAACTGATCTTAAAGGCCGCCGAGCAAACCCAGATTCACGATGTGCTGGAGCGCGGGATTGAAGGCCTGTCGAAAGGCTATCGGCGGCGGGTAGCCTTGGCCGGTGCGCTCGCTCACGACCCGCCTGTCCTGATCCTAGATGAGCCAAGCGATGGCCTTGACCCCAATCAAAAGCGGGTGACGCGGGCATTGATCCGGGACTTGTCTCCCGGTCGGATCATTCTGATCTCGACCCATCAATTGGACGAAATCGCCACGCTCTGCAATCGCCTGATTTTGATTGCGGAGGGTCAGGTACGCGCAGATCAAAGCCCAAGAGAGTTTGCCGCCCAAGACCCCGAAGGCCGCTTAGATGAAGTCTTTCATCGCTTGACTTCCATGCCAGCCCAATCCGGGGATGGCCCCTCATGACTGCGTTTTGGAGTGGCTTTTGCGCGTTATACCTGCGCGAGTTGCGTCAGGATGCGGGCAATCCATTAGCCTACATCTTTGTTGCAAGCTTTGTCTCAGCCTCCATTCTATTGGCGTTTCAAGTCGGTGGCTTGTTTGAATCCGGGCGTGCCGAACTGATCGCCTTTTTTCAATTTCATCCATGGCTATTTGTCATCTTGATGCCAGCGCTCAGCATGCGGGCGTGGAGTGATGAGGCGCGCACGGGGACCTTGGAAACCTTGTTGGCCCTGCCCGTGCCAACTTCGGCGTTGGTTGTGGCAAAATTCATGGCCGCTTGGACCTTGGCTTGTCTCATGCTGATTTTGACCACACCGCTTTGGCTGGGGCTTAGCCTGCTTGGCCCGGTCGATCACGGTGCAACTTTGACCGCCTATGTGGGCTCATGCCTGTTGTCCGGGGCCTATTTGGCAATCGGCATGGCAGCGTCAGCGGCGAGCCGCAGTCAGGTCTTGAGCTTTGTCCTAGCCTTGGGCGTAAGCTTCCTTGCAACTGCGGCAGGTTTGCCTTTGGTGAGCAGCACTTTGGCAGCCTTTTTGCCCTTACCTCTGACAGAGACACTTACCTCCCTCTCGATGCTGGATGCTTTTGCTGGCTTTGAACGGGGCGTTATTGAAGCCCGCGGCTTAAGTTATTTTCTCGCCGTCATGGCGTTGGGTTTATGTTTGACAGGCCTTTGGGTCGACAACAAACGCGGGGGCCAAGCATGAGCCGGCCTCTCTTCACCCGCCTTGCCGCAATTCTGCTGTTGATCTTATTCGTGTGTAGCCAAGTGATTAGCCAAAACTGGCTGGCCAATTTGCGTCTGGATACGACGGAGGACCAGACCTACACGCTTTCACCGGGCACGAAGTCTGTGCTGGCTGATCTCCGACAACCCATAGAACTGCGCCTTTATCTCTCCCGCGAGGCTTTGACCGAAGACCCAGTCATGCGTGGCTTTACTCAGCGTGTTTCTGACTTACTCTCGGTCTATGCGCGCGATTCTAACGGCCATATCCGATTGAGGATTTTGGACACCAAACCGTTTTCGGCCCGTGAAGAGGAAGCAATAAACGCCGGTCTAACGCCAATTCCTGGGCCTCGTCCAGATGATGCCGCAGCCTTTTTGGGCGTGGTGCTAAAAAGCCCCTATGGCCGCAACGTCGTGATACCGCTGCTAGATCCCGCTGACGCAGCCAGTCTTGAGTTTCAAATGACCCGTGCGGTGGTCAAACTGAAGGGGTCAAGGCCAACGCGTGTTGCGCTGTTGACCAGCCTGCCGTGGCTATTCGCCTCTGGCCCCGAGCACGGTGGCTTACGTCCAGTGGCGCAAATTGCAGCGCTCTTGATGCAGGAGACAGACTTTTCGTTCTTACGCTCAGACTTTCAGACAATCCCGACCGGCACAGATGTACTGATTATTGCCCAGCCTGAGCCCCTGACCGAAGCGCAGCAATTTGTGTTGGACCAATATGTCTTGAGCGGAGGCAAACTTTTGCTGATGCTAGACCCCGCTTCAACCATCGCCCGCGATGGGGGTGGGGGCCAGCAACAGGGGACGCAGGCATTGGGACGTTTGGTGCAAGCGTGGGGATTTAGCGTGCAAGGTGATGTCATTGCCGATCGCGCGCGCGCTCTTCCGGTGCAAACGGGTCTGTCAGGGCGCGCGGCGATTGCCCCACAGCCCCTGATTTTCCAAGTCCCGGTCAGCGGCCTCAGTCAGGATCAAGCTGTTACGCGCAGCCTCAGCCAAGGCGTGCATTTGGCAACGCCGGGCGAGGTCGTGTCACTTGGTCAGACAGGGACCAGCTTCACGCCACTCCTTACTTCTTCGCCCGACACCATGCGGCTTGAAGCCAAGCGCGCTCTATCTGGCATAAGCCCTCAAGATATTGAGCTAGATTGGCAAAGCTCCGGCCAGCGCCAAGTCTTGGCGGCTAAAGTAGAGGGCAAATGGACTACCGCCTTTCCAAACGGGGATCCCAGAAGTTCGGATACAGCTGCAATCAAGGCGGCCGTTAATCTTGGCCAAATTCTGGTCTTTGGCGACGTCGATTTGTTAGCAGATAGCCTTTATGTTGATGACACCGGCGCTGTGGCCGACAATGCGCGCTTGATCCTCAATAGTGTGGATTATCTTGCTGGCAATACACAGCTAATAGAGCTACGCTCCCGCACGCCACGTCCGCGCAATTTGGTGGAGGTGGAAGAGCTGCGGCAATCGGCACAATCTCGCGTGCTTGAAGAAGAGCAGGCCTTGGAAAGCCGTCTCCTGCTGGCTGAAACCCGCTTGAAAGAAATCGAGGCCAAGGAAGCAGCCAAAGGCCTTGTCACTTCCGATGTCGCCGATCATGAATTCGCCCAAGTACACGAGGAAGTGCAAGAGGCCCGCACCCGGCTGAGGGAGGTCCAAGAGGGCGTGCGAAGCGGTGTGGCGCGCGTGAAGACCCGCCTGATGGTTATCCCCGGCATTGTGGTTCCCGCGCTGATCGTGCTGATTGGGCTGTTTATACAGTTTCGTAGGCGTCGCCAGCAGAAGCGGTTCGCGCCATGACCAAGCGGCAGCTGACCACTGGCGACATGAAACGACGTGATATCCTGATCCGCTTGGGCGGGGCCTGTGTGGCGGGTCTCGGTCTCAGCATATTCGCCTTGGCACGCCAGCCCGGTGACCGGTTGAGGCAGCCCAGATCGGGTAAGGTTTTCCCGAACCTTTCCAGAGAGGTGTCTAAAGCCAGCTGGATCAGAATCCTTGGACCAACCAGCCAATTTGAACTAGCGAAACGATCCGGGTCTTGGGTGATGCCTTTAGCGGACTCCTACAAAGTTGCTGACGAGCCGCTACGCCGCCTCATCAAAGCACTAACAGACCTGCGCTATGTCCGTGTCCTGCCCTTGCCGGCCGAACAAGATTTGGCCGCTAGCGAAATTGATCCCCGCAAAGGTGGCGACGGAATTTGGTTGAGTGTGGAGACCGACGACCGAAGCCCCCTCGCCACGCTAATTCTGGCAAAGCGGGGCGAACAGACATTGGCGCAGATTGCGGGTGATCGCGCACGCTTCGAAGTCAATTCAGTCGATTGGCCAAGCTTAACTAATCCGCGTGACTGGCTGGCCCTACCCAGATTTGAGTTCGCACCCGAACGGATCGCGACAATAAGCCTGACCCGTCCGGGCCAAAGCCCACTCGATATTGTCCGCCGTCCCGACGGTGGATTTGCGCCTGTTGGTGGGAAAGCCAACTCCATCATTACCGACGTCGCCCTTTTGCTTGGACACCTAGACTTCCGAGACGCTCGACGGGCACAGCGGCTGATTGGAACCGTGACTTTTAGCCATGAGACAACCCTAAAATCAGGCCTGGTGATCGCGCTCGATGGCTATGAAGCTGAAAGTCGGTTCTGGGTGAAGATCCGCATCGATACGCGACGGGCCGCAAGTCCAGACGAAGGCGACCGGTTGGCTTCCCAAACCGAGACTTGGGCCTTTGAAGTTCCGGCCAAATTCTGGACCTTGTTGACAACCCCAACCCCGATGCTGTTGCAGGCGGGCCCCTGACCCCGTGCTAGCAGCTTTGTGCTGCGTCTGATCAAGGCCAAACGCTGGACCTGATGGCATCTGCGTTCTAACTGAGGACTCATGATTTCTGGCTTCGCAAACCCACAGCGCTTTCTTGGTCTCAGCAATTGGCTGCTGCCGCTTGCGGTCGTATTGGCTGTGATTGTTACCGCTATTGGCGTGGTTTGGTCGATGCTTTATGCGCCAGCCGACTATCAGCAAGGCGAGACCGCGCGCATCATGTATATTCATGTACCATCCGCTTGGATTGCCGTTGGTGCCTATACTGGTATGGCGATTGGTAGCGTTTCTTTCTTAGTGTGGGGCCATGCGCTGGGCGACATTGCCGCGAAAGTGATGGCGCCCATTGGGGCAGCCTTTACCGCGCTATGCCTGGCTACTGGGTCGATCTGGGGCCGCCCAACTTGGGGCACATGGTGGGAGTGGGATGGTCGTCTTACCTCCGTTCTTGTGCTCTTTTTCCTCTATTTGGGCTATATGGCGCTGCGCAGTGCCTTGGATGAAACCAGTAAGGCCTCCAAAGCGGCTGCCATCCTTTGTTTGGTTGGCACGATCAATATTCCGATCATCCGCTTCTCGGTCGAATGGTGGAACACTCTGCACCAGAAAGCCTCCATTATTCGCGAGGGTGGCCCAAGCCTTGACCCAACCCTCCTATACCCATTGCTTGTCATGGGCGTGGCATATCTTTTGATTTTTGCTGCCCTGACTTTGGCGGGCATGCGCGCAGAGATTTGGAAGCGCTCTGCTGACGCGATCGAGGCGAGGTTGCAGTCATGACACCGCAGTTTGCTTCGCTGTCTGAGTTCTTGGCCATGGGTGGCTATGCTGGCTTTGTGTTTGGCGCTTGGGGCCTCAGCGTCGCTGTGATTGCAGGGCTAATCCTGAGGGCTATTGTGACAGGCCGAAACCAAAAAACCCGCTTAGAAGCTTTGCGTCAGGAAAAGGATGCGGGCACAAGTCCATGAGCACACCGCCTCAATCCAATCGCTTGATGGCCTTTCTGCCACTAGCCCTGTTCTTGGGCCTAGCCGGACTGTTTATTTGGGCCATATTTGGCCAACGGGTAGACCGCCATACTAGCGCCCTAATCGGTAAGCCCGTACCGCCGATCGTCTTGCCAGCTATGGACGGCAAGACGCTAGATCTTGCCAGCTACAAGGGGCGCGCCGTCATCGTAAATGTGTTCGCGTCCTGGTGCGCGCCTTGCCGGGTTGAGCACCCGATCCTGTTGCAAATGGCCAAGGATAAGCGCTTCGTTGTAATTGGGCTCGCTTACCGCGATGATCCAAGCAAAACCCAAGCTTACCTGGATGAACTCGGTGATCCCTATGCGCAAACTGGTATTGACCGGCAAGGGTCAGCCGGGGTGCAATTGGGCCTTGGCGGAGTACCAGAAACCTATGTCATCAGCGCCGAGGGAATTGTCTTGGCACGACATCAAGGCGAAATCACACCGAAGGTGGCCGGGGAATTGGCACAACTCGCGGCGCGTAATTCAAGCCCCTGACCCCCGTTTGGATGGCAGGCGGCCTCGCGAAACTTATTTGTAAATCATTAACGCAACGCAGATTAGCCCTCTACTCATGAAAGTTGATCCGCCCCTTTTTCCGCCCACCCTTGGTCAGCCTTCCAATGCCGCGCGCCCTTCTGCGGAGGCCAGCGAGGCCCGTAAGGCCTTTGCCGCCCTCTTAAGTGCTGCCAATCAGCGCTCTACCCTACCCCGCGATCTTGCAACCACTAACAGCGCAGAGCGCCCGGTTTCCGTCAGCAATTCAACACCTTCTAATCGGGCGGAAGAAACTTCGGCAACTAGTAGCCTCGCACGACCGGGGCGCGTAATCGATATCCGCGTTTAGAGATATACGACCACGTTTGCCAGCAACTTGGCCGAATTGGATATTGCCCAAATTTAAATAAAATTTTTTCGATTTTTCGGACTCTTTATTGGTAACCCAATGGTAATGTCATCATAGGTTATTCCGACCAAACACCTGAATGGTGTCCACTGATGATGAAAGATCATTCAATGATTGAAGAACTCATGCTTCGGACGGCTTAACGCCAACGACTGCAGCAGTTTCGACGCTGCAGATACGCCACCAGGTTGCGTCACAGACGTGAGGGATTGCCATCCTGCCCCTTTAACGTGTGCTAGACCTAGCCATGTCAGCCCCGGCTGACCAAACCATCTCTTTGTATGCGTGCCTTCGAGAGTTTCACCATGCTGACCCATGTCGGCGTGCATGGGGGCGGCTATGCGCACCCATGGACTAAGCGAAGTTTCCTAAGAGCCGGGCCAGGGTGCCTAGGTTCAATCAAAGCATGACTAAAAGTCAGTCCAATTGCTAAATGCAAGGAGATCACAATGATCAGTATTAACACGAATACTGGTTCGATGGCGGCGATCCAAAACCTAAATCGAACCAGCTCAGAGCTGCAGCAAACACAATCGGCAATCTCTACAGGCAAAAAAGTCGCCAATGTTCGCGACAATGGTGCCGTCTGGGTGATCGCAAACAAGATGTCAAATGATGTGCAATCCTATACCCGAGTTCGGGAGTCCAACGATCGTGCCCGCGCCATTCTCGATACCGGGATTGCCGCAGGCGAGAGCATTATGGAATTGCTCAATGAGATGAAGTCCAAAGCTTTGGCGGCCACCCAGACAGGGCTCTCGACGGGGTCACAAGCCGCGCTGGCAGCTGACTTCGCACAATTGCGCGATCAAATCACAACGGTCGTCGCCAATGCAAGCTTTGATGGAACCAATATCGTCCGCGCGACGCCCGATAGTGCCATTTCCCTCGGCGATGCAGATGGGGGCAATAGCCTCACAATCGCTGGGGCAAACCTGAACTTGGGCGGGACGATCGTGTCAGTTGCAACGACTTCCGCGCTTGATACGGCGGCAAATGCCGCAACGGCCCTTACGGCTGTGAACAATTCAATCACGGCGCTTGGGTCACAATTGGCAACTTGGGGTGCAGGTGCGAAGCGCCTCGAGGTCCATCGTAACTTTGTCGGCAAGCTCCAAGACTCGCTAACGAGCGGTATTGGTTCATTGGTCGATGCCGACATGGCGAAGGAGAGCGCCAAATTGCAAGCGCTGCAGGTAAAGCAGCAATTAGGTCTCCAAGCGCTTTCGATTGCCAACTCAAGCGCCCAATCGGCCTTGAGTTTGTTTCGATAAATAGACTTAAAAATCAATAATTAAAAGGCTCGGCGGGGATAATCCCTCCGAGCCTTTTTCTTCTAATGGGCGAATTTCAGACAAAAATATGGGGATCTCTGCATTTTATTACCATGGGTAACTAATGATTCATAACCCATGGGTAATATCGATTCTGTCAAAATGACAAGGTGCCAAAAGGCACCGCATATGCAAAAAGCAAGGGGATCAAAAATGATCAGCGTCAATACCAATGCTGGAGCCATGGCGGCTATCCAAAATCTGGCAAGCACTAATCGTGACTTAATGGCGACGCAAAACGCCATCTCAACTGGAAAGAAAGTTGCTAATGCAACGGATAATGGTGCTATCTGGACCATTGCCAACAAAATGACGTCCGACGTAGGTGCCTATGGTCGGGTTCGTGAATCAAACGAGCGAGCAGGCGCAATTCTCGACACCGCAATTGCTGCTGGCGAAAGCATCGTGGAATTGCTCAATGAAATGAAGGGCAAGGCCTTGGCGGCAACTCAGCCGGGCCTTTCGGCCGCCTCACAAGCTGCTCTTAATGCTGACTTCATTCAGCTGCGCGACCAAATAACCAATGTGATTGCTAACGCGTCTTTTGACGGAACCAATATGATTGGTGCGACGCCGGCATCTGCGATCTCGCTAGGGGACTCGTCTGGAGGCAATAGCATCACTGTCGCCGGTGCTAATTTGAGTTTGGGCGGCACCTTTGTCACCGTCACAGCGACCTCTGACCTGACCTCAACGGGAAACGCCGGAACTGCCCTAGGCCTCGTCAATGACTCGATTACCAATTTGGGCACGCAGCTCGCGACTTGGGGGGCAGGTGCGAAACGTTTTGAAGTTCACCGCACCTTTATTGGCAAATTATCCGACGCATTGACTAGGGGGATCGGGGCCATCACTGATGCCGACTTGAGCAAAGAAAGCGCAAAGCTGCAGGCCCTGCAGACAAAGCAACAATTGGGCATTCAAGCGCTCTCGATTGCCAATAGCTCCAGTCAGTCCGCGCTTTCACTCTTCCGCTAGAGAAGAGCCCGAAGAAAAGCCCATTCACAAACTTGGCCCGGACGCTTGCGCCCGGGCCATTTTTTTATTGGTCCTTGACCAGACTTTAGCGAATGCCCGGCACGTGCAAGGCAGCTTCGGCTTCCGCTTTTGCCTTCATGGCACCGCCTGCATGGCGACCGAGCTCAAGGCGTGCAATCGTGCGATTATGCACCTCATCTGGACCATCCGCTAAGCGCAAGGTACGCTGATGCGCATAGGCAGACGCCAAGCCAAAGTCTTGGCTGACACCGCCGCCGCCATGGGCCTGAATCGCATCGTCTATAATCTGGAGGGCCATGTTTGGCGCTTGAACTTTAATCATCGCGATTTCAGCACGGGCAACCTTATTGCCAACTGTATCCATCATATAAGCCGCCTTGAGGCACAATAGACGGGTCATTTCGATGTCGATCCGGGCACGCGCGATCCGCTGCTCCCAGATTGAATGCTCGGCAACCGTCTTGCCAAAAGCAACGCGTGTTGTGAGGCGTTGACACATTTTTTCAAGCGCCATTTCGGCCACGCCAATGGTGCGCATGCAATGGTGGATGCGGCCTGGGCCAAGCCGCCCTTGGGCGATCTCAAAGCCTGCACCTTCGCGCAAGATCAAGTTTTCGGCTGGCACACGCACATTTTCCATCTTCACTTCAAAGTGGCCATGCGGCGCATCATCATAACCAAACACATGCAGTGGGCGGACCAAGGTCACACCTTTGGCGTCCAACGGCATCAAGATTTGGCTCTGTTGCGTATAGGATTTGGCGCTCGGATCGGTCTTGCCCATCACGATGGCCACTTTGCAGCGTGGATCACCCACGCCAGAACTCCACCACTTGGTGCCATTGATCACATATTCATCGCCCTCGCGCACGATGGAGGTTTGGATGTTGGTGGCGTCAGAGGAAGCCACGGCTGGTTCAGTCATCAAGAAAGCCGAGCGGATTTCCCCGTTCATCAATGGCCGCAGCCACTTTTCCTTTTGCGCCAATGTGCCGTAGCGCATCAGCACTTCCATATTGCCGGTGTCAGGCGCTGAGCAATTAAACACTTCGGACGCAAAACCAACGCGGCCCAAAATCTCAGCAATGGCCGAATAGGTTACGTTTGACAGACCTGGGCCCTCAAATTCAAACGTGTCGTCGACATGGGCTGCGCCATGGCTTGGCGGCATGAACATGTTCCAAAGGCCAGCAGCTTTTGCTTTGACTTTGAGATCTTCAACAATGGGGATCACTTTCCAACGCTCACCCTCAGCATCCTGTTGCTGATAAATCGGAATGGCGGGAATGATATGTTCCTCCATAAAGGCTTCAACTCGGCCAATCCAATGTTTGGTTACGTCTGAATGTTCGAAAATCATGTCGTGCTCCCTGTTTCGTGTTCTTCTACCTTCCACCTAACCTAGCCGCGTGCTGACGGGGTGGCAATCGAAAGCATGAGGCTTGAAGCGGATAAAACTGCGGCATAAACAGCAGGCCATGAAACTGACGGCTGTTACCACTCACCTACACGATGTCGCGCTGGCCCCTTTGGTTAACGCCGACCGCGAGGCGCTGCGCAGCGCCGCTTCCGACCCCGCTTTGTTCCGTTATTGGCCGCGCGATATGGCGACCAACAAATGGGATCGGAATTTTAATTGGATGCTAGAAGAGCAAGCGGCTGATCGGTGGATCTTCCACACAGTCCGCGGGCTTGATGGGCGGGTTCTGGGCCAAACTTGCTATTTGGCGATCCGACCAGAGCATAAGGGCGTGGAAATTGGGGGTACTTGGTATGTGGCTGACGCGCATGGCACACAGGTCAATCCTGCCTGTAAATTTGCACTATTGGACAACGCTTTTGCCTGTGGTGCAGAACGGGTGGAACTCAAAACGGACGCCCGCAATAGCCGATCACGCGCTGCGATCCTAAAGCTTGGTGCGTCCTTTGAAGGAATCTTCCGTCGCCACCTGCTCTTGCCGGACGGTCATTGGCGAGACACTGCGTGGTTCTCAATCCTGCGGGAAGAATGGCCAAGGGTCAAAGCCGGGCTCGAGGCGCGCCTGGCACGATGAACCTCACCCGAGGGCTTGCACCAAAGCTTTCAAGCGCTCGACCAAGCCCATTTCGTCTTCGGTAAAGTCATTTTCGACCCACCAATGTTCAAGCTCCCGCAAGATTTGTCCGATAGCAGGCCCGGGCCTCGCGCCGGCTGCCAACACCTGCTCGCCCGTGATGGGAAAGCGCGGGGCGACAAAGCCGCTTGATAACGCAATCATCGCGCGCCATTGGCTGGTGCGTCGTGGTTCAGGGTCGTGTGCCCATGCCAAGCGAACGCGATCAAGATAGAGCGGCGCTCCCATCCAATAAAGGGCTCGGCGGACTTCCCGGGCCGACAAATAAGATTGGATCTTCGTCTGATCACCGGCCCACGCCAATAACCGATCTCCCTCGGCACTCGACAATTTGAGGCGGCTAACCAAACCTGCTGCGCGGGTTGGATCGCGGGGCAAAAGCGCCATGAGACGCTGTAAAGGCTCAGGCTCCAAAAACAGGCTATTTTCAATATCGACCAAATACTCAAGCACGTTTAGGTCTGTGGCTTCGGGCAGAATTGCCGCCAAAACGCCTGTCTCGGCCATGGCGGCCAACACCAAGCGTGGGTCTGGTGCTGCTAACAAACGCTTCAACTCCATCCACACCCGTTCAACCGATAGCTTCGCCATACCGGCTCGATGGGTGGCACAGGCTGCCAAGGCGACAGGGTCTAGTGGGCCTTTGCCGTAAAATGCGTGAAAGCGGAAGAAGCGCAATATGCGTAAATAGTCTTCGGTAACGCGAGTTTCTGCTTCCCCAACAAAGCGGACGCGGCCAGCTTTAGCATCGTCAATGCCTGTGCCGATTGGATCAAAGACACGGCCTTGCGCGTCGCAATAGAGCGCATTCATCGTCAGATCACGCCGCTGGGCATCGGCCAACCAATCTTCGGTAAAGGCCACTTCGGCATGGCGGCCATCGGTGGCGACATCGGTGCGCAAGCTCGTAACCTCGACAGGCTTGCCAGCGGGAATAGCGGTGACGGTACCATGGGCCAAACCCGTCGGCACCACTTTGATCCCGGCTGCTTTCAGGGCTGCCATGACAGCTTCGGGCTCTAGCTGGGTCGCAATATCAATGTCATGCGCCAGTTTGCCCAGAACTGCATCGCGAACGCACCCGCCAACCAAGCGCGCGCAGTCCGACTTTGACGCATTAAGGGCGCCAAGCACAGCTTGTGCATCAGGATGTCGCACCAAAGGATGGGAGGCGAGGCTAATCTCAGTCATGCTGCGCAGATAGGGCTGAAAATGACACCTGTCATCCCAGCGACTGCAGGCTGCGGGTTAGTTGTCACTCAAAGTCACCGGTTTGCTGCCACAATTCGATTTTCGTCCCGTCGGGATCGACCAACCAAGCAAACTTGCCATAGGGCTCTTCTTGGACATCCCCCTGCATCTGACCACCTGCAGCCAAAATCCTGACAATAAGGGCATCCAAGTCATCGACGCGGAAGTTCAGCATCACATCCCGTGTTGATGGCGCAAAATAAGTCGTGTCCGCCTTAAACGGGCTCCAAATCTGGTAACCTTCCTGGCCCGCAAGCGAAAAATTAACGCCATAATCGTCGAGCGCAAAGCCCAGCACATCGCGGTACCAAGCCTTCAAGCGGTCCGGGTCGTGGCTTTTGATAAAAACCCCGCCCAAACCTAAAACACGTCCGCGATCTGTCATCATCCGCTCCTATTCAAACAGAGCTTTAAGCTCCCGTTTCAGGATTTTGCCATTGGCATTGCGCAATAAGGGCTCATTCATAATGCGCACATGGGCTGGAACCTTGAAGCTGGCGAGTGACGCGCCGACCCAACGCTTGAGTTCTTCTGCCGTCAGCGTCGAACTCGGTGGCACCGTTACCACGGCACCCACTTCTTCACCTAAAACCTTATGCGGCACGCCAATAATCGCTGCATCGGAAATGTCGGGGTGCTTGTAGAGAATGTCCTCAATCTCAGAGCAATAGACGTTCTCGCCGCCGCGAATGATCATATCCTTGGCGCGGTCGACAATGAAGATGAAGCCTTCCTCGTCCATTCTGACCAGATCGCCGGACTTAAACCAGCCACCACCAAAGGCTGCTTCAGTTGCGTCAGGCTTATTCCAGTAGCCCACAATGACGTTAGGGCCACGGATCCACAGCTCACCTACTTCTCCGACAGCTACATCTTCGCCATTGGCATCAACCACTCGCACATCATTGATTGGGTGGGCTGGGCCGCAGGATAAGGGCCGTAACTCATAGTCTTCCGACCCGATATTGGTGACGGCGGCAGAAGTCTCAGTCAGTCCATAACCTTGGCCGGGCGATACTTTCGGGAAGGTCTCGACAATTTTGCGGACCAATTCTGCCGATGAGGGTGCCCCGCCGTACGAAACGCTTTCCACCGTCGAGGTATCAAACTCTTTCAATTGCGGATGCTCAATCACTTGCCAAGCAATCGCTGGCACGCCGCCAAAGCTGTTGATCTTTTCTTTTTCGATCAACTCGATGCCCTTGAGTGCATCCCAGCGATGCATCATGACGATCTTCACGCCTTGCGCCACCGAAGGAACCAAAACGGCATGACAGCCCGTGACGTGGAAAAAGGGAATCGCCAGCAGGGTCGCCTTCTTCGGCAGGGTTGGATCTGGCGCAGGTGGTGTCTCGCCCCGTCGTAAAAATTGGCGGGCAGTGTTGACCATCATATTCATCAAATTGGTGATGACGTTGCGGTGCGTGCCATAAGCGCCTTTTGGCGCACCAGTGGTGCCGGAGGTGTAAAACAGGGTGCAGAGGTCTTCCGGGTCGAGGGCGACATCAGGTGGCGCAGTTTCTGGCAAGCTTGCCCACGAAACAGTTTCACCAATTAAATCTTCTAAAGCGATGGCACCAGCTGGCTTATCATCGCCACCACGCGTCACAATCAAAGCCTTTAAGTTCGGGATATTCGGCAGTTTTTCAGCGATCCGGTCCGCGCGTTCTACATCGACAATGGCCAAAACCGAGCCTGAATCGCGCAAGCCATATTCCAGCTCATCTGCCGTCCACCACGCATTCAGCGGACAGATCATCGCCCCAATAATGACGCTCGCCCAAAATACGACCGGCCATTCAGGTAAATTGCGCATCACAAGGGCAACCCGGTCGCCCTTTTGGACGCCGTAGGTATCCTTCAGAATATGGGCAAGCTTGGCAGCCGCATTGGCGTGGGCACGATAGGTAATCCGCTCATGGCCATAAATCAGAAACTCAAGTTCACCATGCGAGCGACCAATCTCAAAAATATCGCGCAGATTTTGGGGCCCGACTTTATAAACGCGAAGGTCTTGACCACGTATGGTCTTGGTCTCGATTTCGAGCGGCCCGCCGGGGCCTGTTAGAATGGCATGAGCTTGTGCAACCGACATGGCTGGAAATGGCATTTATGTTTCCTCTCCCTGAAGGGATTATGTGCCGCCTCTGTGGGCGTTTGATGCAGGTATTCAACGACAGAAGCGGCAACGCAAGGGAAAATCATGCGACTTGCCGGATGATTGCAGCCAAATATTCCTTGAGTTGTCTTAGCCACAGCAAACTTAAGTGCATGCTGATGACAATTGCACCACGCCTCCCCACATAGATCGAAAGATAGAGCCGTTTGGCTTGGCCTTTAGAGGAGCATGATATGCGACAAGATCGCCCAAATATTCGCCGGATTGGGCTCGCTCTGGCGGTTAGCCTGCCCCTGTTTGCCGCTGGCTGCGGCGCTAAGGACGATCAAGTTGGCGGCTTCACCAATGACTTGACCGGCAATGAGATCAAAGTGACCGCTTTGCGCGATCCTCAATTGCCGCAAGTCACCTGCTATTTCGGCTCGTTCGACCGCAGCTTGCTGGACCGACTGGGCAAGGGCAATTGGTTTGAGAACCCTTCCAACACCGCCATTGATTGTCATCAAACAAGCCCAATCGATGCAAGCACTTTGGCGACTTTGCCGAAGAATGCTGAAGTCTTCTCCAAAGGCTCTAGCCTGTTCTTTAAAAGCATTGCGCTGCGCAGGATTGTCGATGTGCCTAATCAGTCGATTATTTACGTGTCTTACAGCCGTGAACTGGTCGCAGCCTCGGCCAAATTGGGTATGAGCGTGGTCCCAGTTACATTTACCGCACCTGCCGCGCCCCCGCCGGCACCGGTGCCCGCCACAAAAGCAAAGCCCTAAAGCCAAGGGGCCTTGCCTTCTGGCGCTGTCGCGTGCACCTCAGTCAGACCATGTCTAAGGCCGATTCAACCCCCCTGCCCGATCTAGCTGACCTGCCGGGTGAAGCCACCCCGGTAAAGGGTGTGCTGCAGGGGGTTGAGGTCATTCGCGATCATTTGCGGCGCTTGCCCGGCAAGCCCGGTGTCTATCGGATGATCGGCGTGGATGGCGAAGTCCTTTATGTCGGCAAAGCCAAAAACCTGAAAAATCGGGTGACTTCCTATGCCCGTGGTCTTGGCCATTCCAATCGTATCGCGCGCATGATCGACCTAACGCGCGCCATGGAATTTGTGGTGACCGCGACCGAGACAGAGGCACTTCTCCTCGAAGCCAATCTGATCAAGCGCCTAAGGCCCCGCTTCAACATCCTGATGCGAGATGATAAGTCCTTTCCATACATTTCCATCCGTCGCGATCATGCCGCGCCACAGATTGCCAAGCATCGCGGCGCGCGCGCCAAAAACGTGGATTATTTCGGCCCTTTTGCGAGCGCTTGGGCCGTCAACGCAAGTCTAACCACCTTGCAGAAAGCCTTCCTGCTGCGGTCCTGCACCGATAGCGTTTATAACGGGCGCTCACGTCCCTGCATGCTGCATCAGATCAAGCGCTGCTCTGCGCCTTGCGTTGGGCTCATCACCGAAGCCGATTATGGAGAATTGGTCGATGAAGCGACGGCCTTTTTGCGCGGCAAGTCGGTCGATCTGCAAAAGCGCCTCGCCAATGATATGCATGAAGCCGCTGAAGCATTAGACTTTGAACGCGCAGCCCGTTTGCGCGACCGGATTAAGGCACTGGCGAGCATTCGTGCCGTTCAAGGCATCAATCCGCAAAGCTTCCAAGAAGCTGATGTGTTTGGGGTGGCCCTCAATGGCGGGATGAGTTGTATTCAAGTCTTCTTCTTCCGGGCTGGCCAAAACTGGGGCAATCGCGCCTATTTCCCAAAGCACGAGAAAGATACTTCCGAGGCCGAAATCCTTGATGCCTTTATGGCGCAATTTTATGACGATAAACCCGCACCCAGCCTGATCCTCACCAGCCATCCCCTGCCTGAGGAAGCCTTGCTGGCAGAGGCCTTGAGCCTACGGATGGATATGAAAGTTGAGATCCGCTGCCCCCAACGAGGCGAAAAGCGCGACACGGTCGCCCATGCAACGTCTAATGCGCGGGAAGCCCTCACGCGTAAAATGGCCGAGAGCAGCACCCAGACAAAATTGCTGGATGGGGTTGCTGATGTGTTTGGCTTAGCCGCCACCCCGCAGCGGATTGAAGTCTATGACAATTCGCACATCCAAGGCAGCCACGCAGTGGGCGCGATGATCGTGGCTGGGCCTGATGGATTTGAGAAGAACCAGTATCGCAAGTGGACCATCAAGGATGCCAAAGGCGGCGATGATTTTGCCATGATGCGCGAAGTCTTCACCCGTCGCTTCGCCCGCCTGATCCAGCCAGAGCCCGAAGATATGCCGCCCAGTGTCGACATGGAAGGCAATCTGATCGATGAGAGCGGACGTAAAAACCGCCAGCAAGATACAGCTTGGCCCGACATTGTGTTGATCGATGGCGGCGAGCAGCAATTGGCAGTCGTGGTGGAAGTAGCCAAGGAATTAGGCCTCGAAGAGGACATTACCTTGATCTCCATTGCCAAAGGTGTGGACCGTGATGCCGGACGGGAATTCTTTCACGTTCCGGGCCGGGCACCCTTCCGCTTGGAACCCAAGGACCCAGTCCTTTATTATCTACAGCGCTTGCGCGATGAGGCTCACCGCTTTGCGATAGGGGCGCACCGCCAGAAACGTTCTATCGCAATTTCAAAAAACCCGTTGGACGAGATCGCGGGCGTTGGCCCAATGCGGAAGAAGGCCATTCTGGCGCGTTTTGGCTCCGCACGCGGGGTTGCGCGCGCTAGTCTCACAGAATTGATGGAAGTGCCCGGCGTCAATGAAGAGCTGGCAGCTCGAATCCAAGCTTATTTTCAAAGGACCTAAGGATGAAGTGGCTCCCCAATGCGGTCTCGATCAGCAGATTGGCACTCGCGCCTCTGATCGGCTATTTGATCTGGGCTGGCCTCGCCAAAGGCGTAGCCAATCGCGAGCTTGAATGGGCTTTTGGACTTTTTGTCTTCTCGGCTTTGACCGATTGGTTGGACGGATTTTTAGCTCGCAAACTCGATGCCAAAAGCGAACTCGGCGGCAAGCTCGACCTTTGGGGCGATAAGATTTTGGTGGGCATTACCCTGTTTGCGTTATGGGTAGGCGGGATCACGCCGACAATTCAACATACGGACGTGCTTGTTGGGACTTTTGGAATTGCCGTCTATGTCGCTTTCGGCCTTTTCTTCTTGCTGGCCATACCAGTCCGCGACAGTTTGGTTACACGGTTAAGGGCTCAAGCCAGCCTGAAAGGCATTTCCCTGTCGCCGACCTTTGCGGCGAAATCAAAGACCGCGGTCATCATGGGTGGGATGGGCGTACTGCTCGCCGGGCTTGCCACCGGCATTTCTCAACTCGGACTGACAGGCTTTGCGATTTTGGTATTGGGCGCTTTAATGTCGATTTGGACAGGCCTTGCCTATTTCAAAGCTGCCAACGAGGCCGCTTGAAAGCTGACTTAGGCAGTCAACATGCGCTGAAGCGCCCAGTTTGGTGCACGGGCACCAGATAGCGCGATATCGAGGCCAATCACGGCTTCCACTTCCTCATCCTGCCCTAAAGGCAAGCGCATCCAGAACCGCACCGAGTGGCCATGCACACCGACTTCTGCTGGGGCAACGCCGCAAGAGGGCTTTCTCTCGCGGACGACCCGCTGAATCGTCTCTACCGAACCTGGCAGGTCAGGCTGGACCAAACACAAGCGCGGATCGTCGCCAAACACATCGCGAAGTGCACTGCCTGCCACGCGCACGCGTGGGCCTTCGAGGGCCTTGGTTTCAATGAGGGAAATGAAGGGCAAAAGCGGCCCAAAAGCGCGGGGTTGAAAACTCTCACGCGTCGGCATCGGCGAGCAGCCAGCTGCGCTGTTCCAGACGTCGAACAAACGACGCTGTTCTTCCAGCAGCAATTGAGCTCGGAACATTGACACCGATATTAACCCCCTGTTGAGATTAGTATCAGTGATTTGCACCGAATCGCGCAAGAGTCTTTATGTATAGCAAGAGAATATTTTCATCTTTTCACTGCGAATACTTGTTTCGGCAGCGAAACGATCTCTTAATAGTTAACGGCGACCGCGACCTAGGCCGATTTTCTTGGCCAATTCTGAGCGAGCGGCAGCATAATTTGGCGCAACCATCGGATAATCTGCAGGCAGCCCCCATTTGGCGCGATACTCATCTGGGGACATATCATATGAGGAACGCAAGTGCCGCTTAAGCGATTTGAACTTCTTGCCGTCCTCTAAGCACACGATGTGGTCTGGGAAGACCGACTTTTTAGTTGGCACCGCGGGAACCAATTCCTTGGACTCGAGAACTGGTGCCCCTTCATGGGTATTTTTCAACGACGCATAGACCGTCGTGATCAGACCAGGCAATTCCGATGAGGGAAGCTCATTGCCAGCCACGTAAGCTGCAACGATTTCAACCGTCATCTCAATCAAGCTGGCATCTGTTTTTTCCGACATTACTTAGTTCCCCAGAGATTAGAGACGATCGCCTCTAAAGACTTACCTTAAATAATCTCAAGCCAGGATAGTTAGCGCAGAGAGGAGGCGCGCCACCCCATCATGACTTAAGGCATTTTGTTTTCTGTTTGAGGTGAGAAAACCTCTACACCTGAGTTCTTTCATCTTACCGATGTAAATGCAAGCACTCAAACCATGGAAAATGCGTCGATACCCACGGTAGTTCTAGATTGACTTAATTGATAAAACCAAAATTTGTTTGCGATCATGAAAAATGATATTCAAACTTTCCCAATTGAATGCTCTATACTCAAAGTACTATTTGGTTACGGCTAACAAAGTGTTATTACAATTCCGTCATATTGAGAAATCCCCCACGGGTGGAAAAACTCGATTTCTAAGTTTATTTAGAAAAATGGTAGACTTTCCATACCGACGGGTACCGACAACTAAGGTAACCTTAAGGGGTATTGCCAAAAACTAGGTTTGAAGAACGTGCAGCGACCGAATATAGTAATTCCTCGTCGCCTTCTTCGAGTTTAGCCGCGAGTGTCGGCGACATTGCAGATGTCAGCGCCCAGTTCCAATAACGCAGGACCGTTTGTGCTTTATTGGTGGAAATTGTGTCATAAACGAGCACGGACCGGCCCCAAGGATCGGTTAAATCCTGGTCATCGGCCATCGGTCGGCGCAAACCTTTCCATAATTGCCGGAAATGCTTTCGCTTAAGGCCTGTCGCCTTACAGAGAACGGCGATTGATTCGCCGCCGCCGTCGGACAAAATCTGCGCGCCGCACATTGGCTTGATGCCCGCCAAGAAGGAGACTTCCACAAACAGCTCTCGCGACGGCAACTGGTGGTCGAGGGCTTCGATTGCGCCTTCTAAGCTGCCGTAAGGGCTGCGCGCTGCCGCGTCGCGGTTGCGTTGGCGACGCTCAATGAATTGCAGGGTCTTTCGAACCAAGGGATCGCGCCAGCCATCGCCTGCGGCACGGGCAAAGATGTCTTGCGCGGCATCGAGAAGAGTCAAGCGTTCAACCGCAAAGCGCTGCAAAATACGGCGGCGATCGTCTGCATCCGCCCACCAGAACATCGTCAGACCCTGAGACGGCTTCAATTCTGGGCGTTTGACCAACAAAGGCACGAGGCTGAGCTCCTGCTTGGACAGAGCGGTAGCCTGCTCGATAGCTGGATGCGCAAACGTACTGCCTTCATTGCGCAAAAGTGCCTGAATGACTTCGACTTCGCCCATATTGACCAAAATATCGGTAACCGCCTCGGAGACAACTTTGCGCTTTGCAATCATGACCCGGTGCGTGGTTGTCGCGGTCGGCGAGAGGGCCGTCGCGATCAGATCGGAGTCGTTAAAGCCGTCGCACACTTCCAAGAGCGGGATCGCAACTTGCAACGCGTCTTTTGCCAAAAAGCGCAATAAGATTGCCGGTGTGTCTACCAGCAAGGCCATACGCTCTGCACACCTTATGCGCGTTCCAAGATCGCTTTCACGCAAAACTTCAATCAGCAAATCGGCAGCGATGTGGCGTTCTTGTGGGGTAATCCGAGAACCAGGCAGACCCACAACGTCTTGCAGACGCCGCGTCAGCATGGCGCGCGTCCTTGTTTGCCCCCCTTCTTCGATGTCGAAGCTGTCTATATCGAACTCCGATAGGGTTCCGTCGGCCATTTTGTCCTCACAATGCCCCGCAAAGTGGCCGAGGAACATTAAAATCCAGTTTACACCTTGTGTTCAAAGTAATGCCAAGACTCACTGAAATGGAACGTCGTCCCACCAAGGAAAAAAGTCAGGCATATCGGTTGAAACCTTGTTTGCATAAGCGGGTGGCCGCTTTTCAAGAAAACTCATGACTCCTTCGCGCGCATCTATGGTTTGCCCGCGCGAATAAACCCCACGGCTATCGATCTTATGAGCCTGCATCGGGTGATCTGCCCCGAGCATCCGCCACAGCATTTGTCGGGTCAGCGCGACAGATACCGGCGCCGTATTGTCAACAATCTCGCGCGCAATCGCATGGGCTGCTGGCAAAAGATCTTCAGGCGCGTGCAAAGACTTCACAAGCCCTGCTGCAAGGGCTTCTTCTGCGCCAAACACGCGACCCGACATACACCAGTCTAGCGCCTGAGAAATGCCGACAAGGCGCGGCAAGAACCAGCTGGAACAGGCCTCGGGAACAATGCCGCGGCGGGCAAAGACAAAGCCAAACCGGGCCGTCGTTGAGGCAATCCGAATATCCATAGGCAATTGCATGGTGGCCCCAATACCAACGCCAGCCCCATTGATAGCACCGATAACGGGCTTAAGGCTCTCAAACATACGGAGAGTCATTCGGCCACCGCTGTCACGGATCCGCTCAAGATCGGCGAGCCCGGCTTTATCGGGTCGGTCTGAGCGATTATCATAATCAAAGGTCTTGGCCCCTGCAGACAAGTCAGCGCCCGCACAAAACGCACGCCCCGCCCCGGTGACAATCACCGCGCCGACATCATCATTGGCGTCGGTCAAATCAAAGGCAGCAACCATGTCCAGCATCATCTGCCCAGTAAAGGCATTCATCTTGTCCGGACGATTGAGGGTGATCACAGCGACTTTATCTGCAATCTCGAGCGTAATGGTCTCAAAGCTGGTGGCGGCTGACATGTGGCACTCCCTGACGGGTCGCCTTCTCATGGGGGCGACGCATCCAAGCAGAATGGCCTAGTTTACAGCGCTTGTGCAAGGCCCATCTCTAGGCCTCCACAGCCCTTACTTTAGATCCGACCGCTTGCGGCCTGGATCGGCACGATCATCGTAGCCGTGGCGCGAGGAGTAGAAACTCAACCACATGAGGCCAAAGCCTAACGCCAGCGACAAAACCGTGCCCAAACCCATCGCGATCCAGCCATGCATGGAAATCACAGGGAACCGGCCAATCAAGAAGAGCGACACAAAGCCAGCTAGACTGGCGATTAGCAGCAATACAAGAAACACAATGATCAGCCACGCCCCGCCCGACAAGCGTTCGACGCGTGCCTTAGGTACTTCAGGGGGCAGACTTCCGGTCAAGGTGTTAGTTTGCCTTTGTCGCTGGCGCACAGCGAATGACGACAACGTCATTCTCTGTTTGCATGACTTGCGAGTCTGGCGTTTTCATACACCAGGTCTTGGTGGTGTCTTGGAAATATTCGCCATTCGGGGTCTTGGTGATTTGACGCAAGGCCGACAGCAAAGCGACGCGATCTTCGGTTTCGCCGTTCGCTTTCGCCGCGTCATTAAATACGCCGCGGCGACGAATATTAATCTCATTGATCCGCCGCTGTAGATCAGCTTGGGCAGCCGTTGGCGGGCGCACAAAACCTAAATAGCCGTCAGCCTGCTCGCCAATAACGCCCTGCGCCATCGCCTTATCGACCGGGCCATTATTGTCGATGGCCACGGCAGAAGTCGCGATGAGCGCGCCTGCTACCAATATGGCGGTGAAAATCGTGCGTTTCATGTCCATCACTCTCCTAAAGCGCGACCTGTCTTGTGGTGCGCCTGTGTCAGGGGCTTAGAATATGCCAGGATTGGCCTGTGCTGCCTTGTCGAGCTCACGCTCCAATTTAACCCGCACAGTCTGTTCAATCTTCATATTGATATTCAGATTGATCTCGATCGGCTTGTCAGGCACCTGCAGGCGAACTGTTGGCGTGCAACCGGCAATGCCAACCAACCCAACGGCGCTTATCGCAAGAAGACTGTGACGCATGGGGCCATCCTTATCAGCACGGGCCTATCCCGTAAGACAGTCATAGCATGACAATCCAGATGTGAACCCCCCATGAACTTCACGATGCACAGCGGTTCATGTTTCAGGACAACAAGAAAACGCCCCAGAATTAACCGGGGCGCGCTTGAAGTGCTCAACACGGAGACTTTTAGTTTGTAATGCGGGTCGTGCCGGCGCCTGATTGTGCAATCGAGGTCGAACCAATCGCTTCGCGGCGCATGGAATCGATGCGGGCACGGAAGGCATTAAAGCGAGCCAATTGGTCAGCCTGCAAAGCTTGGCCTGTTGGGACCCCTACGCCAAGCGGATTGATTGCCTGGCCATTGCGACGAACTTCATAATGCAGATGTGGGCCAGTCGAGCGACCCGTATTGCCCACAAAAGCGATGACATCGCCTTGCTTCACGCGGTCGCCGGGACGCAAGCCAGGCGCAAAGCGGGAGATATGGCCGTAGCGTGTCGACCACGTACCGTCATGCTGGATATCCACGACATTACCATAGCCACCCATTGCACTTACGCGAGTTACAACACCGTCCCCAGCCGCTAGAATAGGCGTACCGATTGGCGCACCGAAGTCCACGCCTTCGTGCATTTTGGTATAGCCCAATACAGGGTGGACGCGTCCGCCGAATCCAGATGTTAGACGGGCACCGTTGATGGGCGTCCGCATCAGGAATTTGCGGGCAGAACGACCAGCAGCATCGTACCAATCAGACGAGCCCGAACCTGGAGGCTGGAATCGGTATAATTGTATGGTACGACCGCCGGCGGTCGTCATGCGCGCGAAAACAGGTTCGCCTTCGCGCACAACTTGGCCACGCAAGTCGGACACACGATCGTACATCAATTCAAACTCTGTACCTGGGCCTACTTCGCGCTCGAAGTCGACGTCGTAAGCAAAAGCTTGCGCAATTGAATCGGCGGCCCGATCTGGTGCGCCCAATTCGCGCACTGCATTCACCAAGCCGTTTTGACCGATAACGCCAGCGATACGCAGGGTCTTACGCTGCATATTGGTGGTCATCTCACGGGCACGGAACACATTGTCGATGCCGCGCGTTACCGTAACAGAACGCTCAGCTCCGCTGGCCAAATTGAACCCGGCCAAACGATTACCACCAGCACCGGGCTGCATGAAGACGGTTACTTTGTCATCGCGGCGAACATCGCGCGGATC
Source organism: Alphaproteobacteria bacterium (assembly GCA_027485915.1). Taxonomy (GTDB): domain Bacteria; phylum Pseudomonadota; class Alphaproteobacteria; order Caulobacterales; family Aquidulcibacteraceae; genus Aquidulcibacter. Next base: position 58,430 of record JAIXQA010000018.1, read on the forward strand.
AAGGCTGCGGGCTAAAGAACGAACCGCGCTCGCCACATCGTCGCGCATGGCACCAGCCCGGATCAAAGCTTGTTCGAGGGTTTCACCAGCCCGGATCGAAATCGTTTGGCGATCTGATTGACCAGTCCCAGCGGCAAACGCCATATGCTCGAGATTGGCACTTTGGGCGAATGCGGTGTGGATGTTTCCTGCAGAGGCCATAAAGCCGATCGCACATCCCAAGCTAAGCTTGACTGCGAGATTGAAGGCAGCGCGACGTTTGGTCGTGTGTCTCAAAAGCTAACCCCTTTAGCCGTTACGAGTACGAATCGTACCCTTCACAGATTAAGTTCGGGTGTGATCCCCGCCCCATTTAACCATATTTTTGCAGTTTTTTTTCTTATTGTGTTGCCTGAAATACACAAGTTTCAGCATAGAGCAACCCCTCGGCTCAGTCGGGGTCAAATTTTCCACCTGCATTTGCCTCTTTTTGGTCACTTTTGATCGCAGTTTGGTACAGGTTTGAGCGTCTATGATAAGGGGGTCGAGAAACCGGCCAGAGCAAGGTATAGAGCTTGTATGAATGACCGAGTCCCGCCTCACGATGACCTCGAATCTGAGACCGAGACTTCAGGTGTTAACAATGTTAACCATTTGAGTCGCAAAACTTATCTGCGCCGAACTTCGCGTCTTTGGGGCCTCGGACTCTTCGGACTCGCCTCTGCAGCGAGTCTCGGCTGGATTTGGCGAACAGATCTGGCAGAATCAGGGGTTCAATCACTTCTTCGTGAGCGCGGAATCGAAGGTGGAATCTCTTTCACAAAATTATCAGTGAATCAGGCCACCATTAAGGATCTGCGTTTAGGTCCAGCTGACAATCCAACCCTTCTTTTACCAACAGCCACTTTGCGCTGGCATGTGGATATTGGCAGTGGGCGCTTGGTGATCGAGCGTCTTGAAGCCGACGGGGCCAAGCTTCACATCGGCGTCACCAAATCGGGCGAGCCAGACTTTGGTGCCCTCAAGCCCTTTTTGATCCCGTCAGACAAGCCTAGCCAAGTGCAGCTAGCCGATGTGGTCCTGCGCGATGCCTTACTGAGCTTCGACAGCGCCGTCGGAAGAGGTTCGGCTCGCATTCAAGCGACTGGAGGTGACCTTGTAGGTTGGCGCGCACAAGTGCTCCTGACACCGCCGAAGGAATTATCAGTCCAACAGTCCGTCAGACCGTTGGCATTGGGTCTTGCGCTGATGCCCGCACGAAGCGGCGAAGATGGTCCATCCAGCCCAACACAGATTGGCTTAGCGCTTATGCCTGATGGGCAGAGCTATCGCTGGGGCGACATGCAGCTTGACCGACTATCTGGCGAGGCTCAGGGCCTTGTGGTGCTAGACGGGAAAGGCGGTACGCGGGTCGAGACCCGCACGATCGCACTGAGCGCGCAGAAAGCTCGCCTTGGCAGCCTGTCGGCACTGGGCGTCAATTTACAAGGCGGCACTGGGCAATGGCAGCATCAAGCGAGTGGCAGCCGTCCTTGGTCCGAAACTGGTTTTGGCTCTTTAATTGGTCGACTAGAAGCGAAAACTGTCACAGCGCCGCAAGGCAACCTCCAAACTGTTGGCGTGGACTTTTCAACGGCACGCACCCAGACCGGCCTAACCCGCTTCGATGTGAAGGGGAGCGGCACGAAACTGCTCACAGCGTCATCCATAGGGTGGCAGGCCAATAAAGCGGAGATTACAGGCTTTACGCAAGCCGTGCTGAAGGACTTACGCCACGCACCCGAGGCAAATTGGGAAGGGCAAACCCAAGTGGCCTGGGCAAATCTAGTCCAACCCAAGGCCCAATCGGCCGATCCCGTTTCTGGCAAAGTTGGTATCGCTTTTTTCTATGGACCAAAGCAAGCTGAGTTGCGCTTGGCTGAGCCATCCGACATTTCGCTCAGTTCCGGCCCCAAATTGCGCTTTACTCCGGATGGGAAGCGACCGCCCTTTGTGCGCTTTGATTTGTCAACGGCACAACCGACCGTTTTGGAGGCTTTTGGAGCCGGTGATCTGACCGTCCAAGCCCCCAATGCTGGCAGAGGTCAGGGGCGCTTAGAGGATTTTAGTTGGACACCAAAAGGCTGGTCACTGTCAGCGCGAAACCTCGCCCTCAAAAATGTTCCTATTTCAGGAAATTTTTCTGGCTTCTTGGTTTCGGGCCAAGTGGGCGACATCTCCTTAGCGGCAAAAAGCGGTGAAGTTCCTGTCGGTTCGGGCCGGGGTACAGTAGAAGTGGCTGCTAAGCCCGGTGCAGCAGGTCTTGGGCTCGGCGCAGGCCGAGCGCGCCTAACCGGTCAAATTCGCGGCAATGGTCAAACCCTGCTGATTTCGCTTGCAGGGCCTGTTGAGGGATTTGGGAAGAATGGTGCTGGTGCGCGTCAAGGCCGCTTAAGTTTGGACGCCAAGGCAATGCGCAGCCAATCGGTCTGGACTGTCGATATGGATGGCCAAATGGCTGCCGACGGGTTCCGCTCCACGGACCTAAATGTGCTTAACTTGGCAGGACGGCTAAAGGGCCGGGCACGTCTGGGAAGATTGGCTGCAATTACCCAGAAGGCTCCGGCCAGCGGCCAATTTGCCTTAAGCCAATTGGGCACTTGGGACGCAAATCTAACATTGGCTGGCTCCGTTAGCCGCCTATCCGCCCAAAGCCTTGGTATACGCGCCGGCAACTTCACAATGCCCATTCTCGCACGGGGAACGGGTCAGACGATGGAAGCAAGCGGTACCTTGGTCATGGAGGCAGAAACCGTTGCCTATGACGACAGCCATGTTGACATGCTGCGCGCCGACGCACCGATCCGCTTCCGCTCGGCTCAAGGTCTAACCCCAGCTTGGCAGGCCGCAACCACTTTGAATGCGACAGCCTCCTCGTTCACCTCTGGCGAAAGCCATATTCAAGGGTTGCGGGTGACAGGCCCTCTGCAAGCGATTCCGAACGATGACGGGCGCGGCATATTAATCCGGGGTGACACTTGTTTGGCGGCCTCGGCTGAACAGGGTCGCTTTCCAGGAGATGCCAGCGTTGGGCCGGTCAAGACCAGCTTTTGCCCAGATCGCTTGGGGCGCTTTGCCAATCTGTCAGTTTCAGACACCCTCATCTTTGCCGATGCCCGTTTCGAGCCGTTGGAATTGCGACTGGGGGCGCTAGAGGAGGGCCGATCACTGCGGTTGGGTGCGGTGCGTGGCGATTTTAGGCCTTCTGGGACTGGTGGCTGGCTTTTGGATCTGACCTCCAAAGAACTCGGTTATAGTTTCAAGTTGCCCGACGGTGGCTATGCTGAACTTAATGCGCAAGATTCTTCCCTGCGCCTCACCCCTGACATCGGCGGTATGACTTTACGCGGACAACTGGCGGGCTTGCGGGCTAAAGGTCTGCCGGTTGAGATTTCCGGCACCGCGACCACAGACTTACAGGCGCGCCGTACGGGCCTTGTGGGCAGCGTTGCATTTGAAAACCTCTTGGTGCGCGATGTTCCGACCTTTTTCCCAGCACCGGATGAAAAGGGGGAAAAAGTGCCACGCCCACCAAGGTTTGGTATGCTGTCCCTGACCGGAGAGGGCACGATTAACGGCAGTCAAATCGATATCCAAAGCGACATCAGCCTCGCGGAATCAGGCGCGTTTTTAGCGCGCGCGATCTTGAACCATAATGCAGAGACAGGCCTTGGTCGCCTCGACGCCCTCGCAGAGACGATCGCGTTTGGTCAAATGCCAAAGGATTCCTCTGGCGCTGTTAGAGAATCGAGCCGTCCCCTGGATGCTGACGACCTAGTGCCAGCGCTTCAAGGGGTGATTTTGGACGTGGTCGGTGACGTTTCGGGCTCAGCTTCGATGGCGTGGGGTCCCAATCAGGCAACGGTGTCAGATGCCAAACTGTCGACAGCCAATCTCGACTTCCTCACGATGCTTGGGCCCGTCACCAATCTGACCGGTGATTTTTCGCTTGATGACTTGTTAAAGGTGCGCTCGGCGGGCGAGCAAGGCTTTACGGTTGCTCAATTTGATCCAGGCCTGCCCATTGAAGACGTCAATGTCGTTTTCGCCTTACCCGGCGACAATACGCTTGAATTGAAAGATGCGAGTTGGCCCTTTGCCGACGGTAAATTGTCCGTTCGTCCGGCCAGTTGGACCTTCCGAGACGGAGACCAATCCTTTGCTGTTGATGTCGAAGATGTCGATCTCGCAAAGTTCTTGGGCCTGACTAAAATTCCGAACCTGCAGATTGATGGAAAAGTCTCGGGCGTTTTCCCAGTCGAAGTTCGCAATGGCAGCGTTGAGATTGTTGGCGGGAGACTTCAGGCGCGCGATGGCGGTGGCAAAATCCGCTATACCGGCCCAGTGCCAAGCTCCGACCCCAACGCCCCGCCAAAAAAGGTGCCGTGGTACAAACGATGGTTTGCCCCAAAGCCGCCCACAAAAGCCGAGATTGCTGCCCAAGCCCTAAACGGGATTGAGTACGAGATTGATGTGATCACAGTAGATGGCCGGATCACTGGGGATTTGACCCTCGGCGTGGTCTTGATTGGGGCAAATCCGCAGATCTTGTCGGGCGTACCCATCAAATTGAATGTGAAGGCCACCCTGCCCGTCGGCCAATTGACCGATATGGCCAACCGCTTCCTCGAAACAGCGACCAGCGCAGATATGTTGAAAGAGTTGGACAAGCTTGACCGCTCGCAAAATGGCAAGGGCTTTATTCCCACAGAAGAAGAAGACAAGGCCGCCCAAGCCCGAAAGTCCCAGCGCTAGCTTTCAAACAAAGTCCGCGCGCGTTTCAGGCTTGACCTTCCCCAAGCGCTTGGCCAAGACTTTCGCCAAGCAAAAGCAAATAGGGGAGCAGCGCCAATGGCCTTACCAACAGCACTTCAGGGGCGCTTGCGCCTGCCTATCGTGGCAGCACCCATGTTTTTAGTATCTGGGCCAGAATTGGTGACGGCCTGCTGCAAGTCTGGCATCTTGGGAACCTTCCCTGCCCTTAATCAGCGCACCAGCGAAGGGTATGCCGAGTGGCTTGATCTCATCCAAGCCGCCTTAACGCCACAAGATGCGCCATTTGGCGTGAATTTGATCGTGCACAAAACCAATCCGCGCTTAGCAGCGGACGTTAAGATTTCGAGTGACAAAAAAATCCCGCTCGCGATCACATCACTCGGCGCGGTCAAGGACGTAGTGCAAGCCATTCATGAAGGTGGCGGCCTCGTGTTTCACGACGTCACCAATATGAAGCATGCCGAGAAGGCGATGGAGGCAGGTGTTGACGGCTTGATTCCGGTTTGTGCCGGGGCCGGTGGTCATGCAGGCACCTTATCGCCTTTCGCGCTTGTCACAGAATTGCGCGCAGCCTTCCCTGAAACTTGCCTTGCCCTTTCGGGAGTCATGTCGACCGGTCGCCATGTGGCGACTGCCCGCATGTTAGGCGCCGATCTGGCTTATATGGGCACGCGCTTTATCGCGACCGATGAAAGCCGCGGGCAAGATGATTATAAGCAGATGATTGAAGACAGCGAGGCTGCCGATATCGTCTATACGCCGAAGATCAGCGGCATCCCGGCCAATTTCCTGATCCCATCGCTCCTGCAGAATGGTCTTGATCCAGTAACGATGGAGCCCAAGAGCCATGTTGACATGGGCGAAGAACTCAATGCCGGCAAAGCTTGGTCGACCATTTGGTCTGCCGGGCAAGGCGTTGGTGCGATCCATGACACCTTACCTGTGAAGGACCTGGTCGACCGGCTTGAAGACGAGTATCGATCGGCACTTGCTGAAGCAAAGGGATTTTAGACCATGGCAAGCTTTGATGGAAAAGTTGCGATCATTACGGGCTCTGCCACTGGCTTAGGCGCGTCTACGGCTCTGAAACTATCGGCCACAGGGGCCCGGATCATTCTGAATTATTCGAAAAGCCAAGCCGAATGTGAGGCAACTGCGCAAGCTTGTTTAGCGGCAGGCGCGACAGATGTCCGGGTCGTGCAGGGCAATGTTGCTGCGGATGAAGACTGCCGCAAGATTGCTGCCGCGGCCGAGGATTGGGGACAGGTCGATATTCTGGTCAATAATGCCGGTACCACCAAGCACGCGCCAAATCACGCGGACATGGATGCGCTGGAGGCGGATGACTTTCTCCATCTTTATCAAGTCAACACCGTGGGGCCTTTCATGATGGTGCGGGCTGCAAAGCCTCTATTGCTGGCAGCTTATAATAAAACCCAAATGGCGAGTTCTGTTGTCATGATTTCCTCGATTGCAGGGGTAATCGGGATTGGCTCATCAGTGGCTTATGCCGCGACTAAGGGCGCGCTCAATACTATGACCAAATCCTTGGCACGCGCATTAGCACCAGCGATTCGGGTCAATGCCGTCTGCCCGGGCTTTATAGATACACGCTGGTTTACCGATGCTTTTGGCGAAGAAACCACCTCCAAAATCCGAGAAAACGTCAAAAAACAAGTCCCTCTGCAAGTGGCTTCCGGTCCCGACGACATTGCTGATACGGTCGCGTTTTTTTGCGCCACGGCATCGCGCCACATCACAGGTGAGACCCTCTTGGTCGATGCCGGACTCCACCTCGGCGCTAGCATCCGTGCACCGACATAAGCGTTAGCCCGCTTATTAGTCATTTTTTGATGTTTTATGATTAAAGATGCAGCATGGCGCGGTTAATCGCGTCCGCCGGACGTTCAGTGCGATTGCAAACCAAGTGTTGCGCTGATGTCATAGCGGCGAAGCTCGAACTTCGCCAAAAAGGCGAATGTAAATTACAAGGGGTCGCACCTTCCGCGGCTTCCACAGGGGACTAAAATGAAACTTAAAGCACTCCTTTTGGCTACAGCCTTGGTCTGCGGCGCTCCCGCCGTCGCTTCCGCTCAAGAAACCACCACCTCGGTGAACGTTGGTGTGGCTTCTAGCTATCAATTCCGCGGTGTGAACCAAAACCTCGAAGACAACGGCCAAGTATTTGGCGGCGTGGATGTATCGGCCGGTTCTTTCTATGTCGGCACTTGGTTGTCAAACGTGGATTTCGGCACCAAAGCTAGCTTGGAAGTCGACTTCTATGCTGGCTACAAGCCACAAGTTGGACCTGTCACTTTAGACATCGGCGTCTTGGCCTACACCTATCCCGAAGAGAGCAGCCTCCTGATCTATGAAGGCAAGGTAGCCGGTACCGTCACCAGCGAGTCTGGCGTGTCTTTGACCGGTTCGGTTTTCTATTCGCCAGAATATGGCAAGAACGGCCCTTCCTATTGGTATTATGAAGCAGCCGTGTCGGCTCCAATCCCAGGCGCAAAAGTTGGTCCTTTCGCGTTGTCGGCTAGCGCATCGGTTGGTAGCGTAAACGCTGAAACCAACACGGTATTGCCAGACTACACCAACTGGAAAGTCGGTCTGACAGCTGCGACTGAAGGCGGTTGGGCAGTAGACTTGTTCTACACCGACACCGATGTTGACAACAACGACCTTTACGAAGGCAAGGGCGTCGTTCAGTTGAAGCGCACCTTCTAAGAACGACTTCTAAAGTCAAATCGAAAGGCCGTAAGCGAAAGCTTACGGCCTTTTTATTTGCGCTATTTTCGTCCGGCCTCATCTTTGTCGCTGGCCACTTCTGGTGTGATGCGAATTGCCAAAATCTGGTTGCGATGCTTGCGCAGGATTTGGAAGCGATAGCCATGAAAGGCAAACCTTTGGCCGGGGTCTGGAATGGCTTGGGCCTCATGGATGACAAGGCCCGCGATGGTTACAGCCTCTTCGTCGGGCAAATCCCAGTCCATTGCGCGATTGAGGTCGCGAATAGGCACGGCACCATCCACATTGACCGAGCCGTCCGGCTGGGGCCGTACACCTTGGATGGCAATGTCATGTTCATCCACGATGTCGCCGACAATTTCTTCCAGAATGTCTTCCAAGGTCACAAGGCCCTGCAGCGCACCATATTCGTCAACCACACAGGCGACATGGCTGCGGCGCTTTAAGAATTCTTCCAATTGCTCTTTCAAAGTTGTCGTGTCCGGCACAAACCAAGGTTGGCGAATGATGGCCTTCAGATCGATCGCATCCAAATCGCCTTGGGCATCGGCTATGGCCTGCAGCAAATCTTTAGCGTGCAAAATGCCAACAATGTTTTCCTGATCGCCCTGGTAAAGCGGCAGGCGCGAGTGCTGGGTCTGAAGCACTTGCATGACGATTTCTCGCGATGGCAATTCCACGTCGATCGTTTTCATATTCTTGCGGTGGATCATGACGTCGGAAACGTCGAGCTCTTCTAAGTCTAGCACGCCCGCAACCCGGTCGCGGTCGGATTTCTCAACGCTGCCTTCGTGCTTGCCCAACTCAATCGCGCCGCGAATTTCTTCCATCGTGGCATCTTCGTCGGTGACGCGGTCAAGCTTGACGCCAAAGATCTGGAGTGTCGCCCGCACGATCCAGCGAACAGCCGTCACAATTGGGCTAAGCAAGGTCACTGACCATTGCACCGGTAACGACACCCAGCGGGCTGTCGCCTCAGGGTACGAAAACGCGAAAGTCTTCGGCATGACTTCTGCGAAAATTAATACAATTGCGGTCACCAAGGCCGTTGCAATGGCAATAGTAGTCGGCGCTTGGCCAAACAATTGAACAAGCAGCGCTGTTGTCAGCGCACCGGCCAAGGTGTTGAGGAAATTATTGCCCAAAAGCAGCGATCCGATCAATCGATCTGGGTTCTGAATCAGGCGATTGACGCGCGCAGCGCCCCGATCACCTTCCTTCTCAAGTTGGAACATTCGGGCGCGCGATGACGAAGTGATCGACGTCTCCGCTGCAGAGTAAAAAGCTGACAAAGCTATCAAAACAGCGACCAAAATCGCGGTTACGATGACCGTGGGGTCCATCGTCATTTTCGAACATCCTCTTTCAAAAAGGTACTAACTGCTGCTGCATCAACGCCCTTTTGTACAAAGGCCGCGCCAATGCCGCGCGTCAAAATGAGGGTTAGGGCCCCATTCTCATTCTTCTTATCGTGGCTCATGGCTTCAAACAAAGCGTCTGGTTGCCACGGGCCACCGGGCAAAAGACTCGGCAAATGAGCCAGCCCGGCTGCCATCAAGGCTTGTTCAACTAAATCGACATCCTCCGCCGAGCAAAGACCCTGGGCGTGCGAGAAGCGGAAGGCCATCGCCATGCCACAGGCGACTGCTTCACCATGGCGCAACACGCTCTCATCAAAGCCAACAAGGGCTTCAAAAGCATGGCCAAAGGTATGACCCAAATTGAGGAGTGCCCGAACCCCGGCTTCGCGCTCATCTTCCGCGACAATACGAGCCTTGGCTTGAACGGATTGACCAATGGCATAAGCCAAATGCTCAACATTGCCCGCCAGTGCCGTTGGCGCATGCGTTAAGCACCAGTCGAAGAAGTCCCGGTCGCCAAGCAGGCCAATCTTCAAAATCTCAGCCCACCCAGCGCGCAAATCGCGCACAGGCAAGGTAGCCAATGTGGATAAATCGGCCAGTACATAGCGTGGCTGCCAGAAGACACCGATCAGATTTTTGCCTGCACTTGCATTAATGGCCGTTTTGCCACCAACCGAGGAGTCAACTTGGGCCAGTAAAGTGGTCGGCACTTGAACAAAATCGATGCCGCGCTTGGTGATGCCAGCGGCAAAGCCAGTCAAATCCCCCGTCACCCCACCGCCAAAGGCGATAATCAAGTCTGAGCGCTCCAAGTTCAGCTGTAGAAGCGCTTCAGTGACCTGCTCAAGGCTGGCAAAGCTTTTGCTGCCCTCACCTGGGGCAATCTCGATCAAGTCCCACTGAATTTCGGCCTCGGTTAGACTGTTTGAAAAAGGCTGGCCATGGAGGGCCCAAGCGGTTCTGTCCGCGATGATGGCTGCACGGGGTCGCTTCATGAACGGGCGGATAAGCCGACCAGCCTGAGATAAGAGGCCTTGTCCGATATCGACAACATAGGACCTCTGATCCAGGGCCACTTGAATGGTTTGCGTCACGCCACCTTCTCCAAATCGCCATGTGCTCGAAGCGCAGCGATGACAGCATCGACGGTAATATGGTGCGGGCCCTCTCGGGACTCCACGACAATGTCTGCCTCAGCATAAGTGGGGTAACGTAATTCCATCAATTTTTCCATGATTTCGCGTGGGTCGCCTGCGCGCAACAAGGGGCGATCATCGCGGCGGGATACGCGCTTGACCAAAGTCTCCAAATCCGCACGTAGCCAAACCGTGGTAGCCCGTTGCCGCAACATCACGCGCGTAACAGGGTTCATAAAGGCCCCACCGCCCGTCGCCAAAATATGGGGCGGCTCTTCCAAGATGCGGGCGATCACGCGACGCTCGCCAGCGCGAAACTCATCCTCGCCGCGTTCTGCGAAGATATCGGCGATCGGCCGACCTGCGGCGATGACGATTTCGTCATCGGCATCCTTGAAAGGGACATTTAAGTGCGCCGCAAGACGTCGCCCAACCGACGACTTGCCCGCGCCCATGAGGCCAACCAGCGCCACGGTCCGTTTGAGCGGAACAGGAAAGGGTGGCTGCGCTTGAAACATGGCCTAAACGTAACGCCCCGCAGGCTTTGGCGCAATAAGAAGCCGCAAGTGAAACCCGTCAATCGGATGTGATTGATCACTCTAAACCGCAAATACGGCAGGTTTGATTGCTTTATTCCTCTCCCATTCATGGCTACACAAGCAAGCGACGGAAGAAAAATGAAAGTTCATCATGACGGGTGCATCCTCCTCCAAACAAAAGATCGATCTGGTGCCACAAGAAGCCCTGCCCGGTACTCTTTTGGTGGCTACCGCGCTTGCGGCGATGATTGTCGTCAACTCCCCCTTGGCTAGCCTCTATCACGCCATCCTCGACACCCAAGTGACCGTTGGCCCCACCGAGGGCGGGATCGAGATGAAGCTCTCCTACTGGATCAAAAATGGTCTAATGGCGATTTTCTTCTTTTTTGTTGGCCTAGAGCTTAAGCGGGAATTGTTGGAAGGCCAATTATCCAATCCCGCCGCTGCTATTTTGCCCATCGTAAGTGCGGCAGGTGGCATGGCCGTCCCAGCTTTGATCTTTTTATTCTTCGCAGGACCTGCAGGCTTTGGCCATGGCTGGGCCATTCCAGCGGCCACTGACATCGCCTTTGCCTTGGGCGTTTTGTCTTTATTGGGCAATCGCGTCCCCCCAGCCCTGAAAGCATTTTTGCTGGCGGTTGCAGTCGTGGATGATTTGGGCGCGATCGTGATCGTGGCCTTCTTCTATACCGAGACTTTGCATGTCAGTTATCTGGTGCAAGCTGGCGTCGTGCTGGGTGTATTGATTGCGATGAATCGATTCAAGGTGCGCACTATTGGCCTCTATGTGCTGGTCGGCGTCGTGCTTTGGGTCTTCATGCATCAAAGCGGCGTCAGTGGCACGATTGCCGGGGTTTTGGTCGCTGCCTGCGTGCCCATGCGCGACCGCCACGATAAATCGCCCCTTCACGAGGCGGAGCATGATTTCAGACCATGGGTCTTATATGGCATTATGCCAGTCTTTGCCTTTGCCAATGCGGGGGTCGATTTGGCGGGGGCCGAGAAATATCTGACTCATCCTGTGACACTTGGAGCGGGTCTAGGCTTGGTATTTGGCAAACCAATTGGCATTGCTCTGAGTGGCTTTGCTGCGGCCAAGCTGATGCGTGCCAGGCTTCCAGGCACCTTCCCGCAAATGGTGGGTGTAGCTTGTGTTGCCGGTATTGGCTTTACCATGAGCCTGTTTATCGGGGCGCTTGCCTTCAAGGACCCTGCCCTTGCCACACCAACGCGGCTTGGCGTTTATGCGGGCTCAGTTATCTCGGCTATTCTGGGACTCCTGATCTTATCCCGTGTCCTGCCCGCAGCAGATAAAGGTGTGAACTCCGAGGATGAGGATGAAACTGCGCCCTTCATCAAGCCAGAGCCCGTTTTTGAAGCCCGTGACCGCGCCGACTAAGCCCTCAAGCTGGCGGATCGGCTTTCAGTGCCAAAGCATGGACAGGCCCCGCAAGCTCTTCGGCCAAAACCTGATAAATGGCACGCTGCCGGGCGACACGGCTTAAGCCGGCAAAAGCGGCACTGACGATGGTGACGCGGAAATGGGTCTCACCCACACCTGTCGCAGCCCCGCCTTGTTTGGCGGCATGAACAGCGGCACCGGCATGACCGGTGTGGCTGGCACTTTCGTCCAAAATTTCAAGTACTAAGGGCGTAAAGGCCTCGGTCAGCTTTTTTCGCATCTGTATTTGCACGGGTCCCATCGGTCATTCGTCCTTGTCTGTAGCGGCAGTCAAACGCATATTAGGCCCCTCATGACAGATTCATTCTCCTACCGCCCTAAATTTGTGGACATTCGGGTGCGAAAGCCACCGGTTGTCAAAGTAAACCCCGATGTCCAAATGTGCGAGCACGATGGATGCGGGGCAGAAGCGACCAATCGTGCGCCCAAGAGCCGCGATAATCCTGGCGAGATCTGGCATTTTTGTGCGAAGCACGCAGCCCTTTATAATAAGAACTGGAACTTCTTTGAAGGCATGACCGAAGAGGATGCCCGCGCGCATCGCGAAGCGGCCGCGCATGGCGGGCGCCCGACTTGGACATTCCGTGCCAGCGCCAATTCACCTGATGCCCACGTCTATAAGAAGGCGGCATCAGGCGAGGATCCAAGAGACCCTCTAGCAAGCCGTCGTGCAGCCGGTCGGGCTGCGCCGGATGGCCCAGATATGCGCCCAACTGCCCCGGTCCTCAAGGCGCTCGACACCCTGGGCCTCGATGCACATGCCGACCGCGCAAAAGTCCGCAGCACCTATGCCGCCTTGGTTCGACAATATCACCCAGATTCAAATGGTGGGGATAGAAGTGCAGAAACCCGCCTCAATGCGGTGGTCAAGGCCTATAAGGTGCTGAAGACTGCCCGCCGGGCATAAAAAAATAGTCGCTCTATCCCCAATAGAGAAGCCAATCGGGGATCTTGTGCCGCCAAATCCCTTGAGGTCCCCGGTCTCCGCTGACGCTTCGGCGGGAATGACGAGCATTTTTGTAAGTCCACGAACTCTGCCAAAAGCCCTCGCAAAAATGTCACAACGCACCATGTCAGCAGTTCGAACAGAAATGCACGCTTGACGCCGCGCGTCTGATCCTCAAACAAGACCCTAAGAGGACTTGATACCCACATGACTGATACATTGATTGCCGCCATGCCTGATACGACCGTTTCGGTTGAAGAAGTTTTTGGCTTCCCGTCACACATGCATGTTCCGGCATTCAGCCAAGCCAATGAGTATGTCCCTGAATTGGATCCGACCTATAAGTTTGATCCCCAAACGACCCGCGCCATTCTAGCGGGCTTTGCCCATAATCGTCGGGTGATGATCCAAGGCTATCACGGCACCGGCAAGTCGACTCATATTGAGCAAGTCGCCGCCCGCCTGAATTGGCCTTTGGTGCGCGTCAATCTCGACAGCCATGTCAGCCGGATCGATCTGGTTGGCAAGGACGCTATCGTCCTGAAGGACGGCAAGCAGATCACCGAATTCCGTGAAGGCATTCTGCCTTGGGCGCTGCAGCGCAACGTCGCCTTGGTGTTTGACGAATATGATGCCGGCCGACCCGATGTGATGTTCGTGATCCAGCGCGTGTTGGAAGCCTCGGGCCGTTTGACCTTGTTGGACCAAAACAAAGTCATAAAGCCGCACCCAGCTTTCCGCCTGTTCGCCACCACCAATACGATTGGTCTGGGCGATACCACGGGCCTTTATCACGGCACCCAGCAAATCAACCAAGGCCAGATGGACCGTTGGTCGATTGTCACCACGCTCAATTATCTCGATCATGATGTGGAGACTGATATTGTGGCCGCTAAGCTGGGCGAGACCGATCCTGCTAAGCGTGCGGAATTGGGCAAGATGGTGCGGGTTGCCGATATGACCCGCAATGCCTTTATGAATGGCGATATTTCAACCGTCATGAGCCCGCGGACTGTGATCACTTGGGCGCAGAACGCCGACATCTTTGAAGACGTGGGCCTCGCATTCCGCCTGACCTTCTTGAATAAATGTGACGAGCTTGAGCGCCCGACCGTGGCGGAATTCTACCAGCGCTGCTTTGGGGCAGACTTGCCAGAAGCCGCCCACCGCGTGCGGGTCGCCTAAAGGAAAAGCGCCAGTGGCCGCGCTTTAGGCGACCACGGGTGCACCTTTTAAGTTCGCTGGAACGCCATCGCGTTCACTGGCGGGAATTTCCAGATAATAGGTTGGTGGCGCGATGTTCAGGCGCTTGCGTGCCGCATCCAAAGGCTCTGCCAACAGCCGCTCATAATGCTGCACCGGCAACCAAGCCGCCTTGCGACCATTTTGATAAGCCTGCCACACCGCCTTGAACACAGGCCGACCTGGCAAGAGGCGTTGCAACTCACGCGCGGCAGCAAAGCCAATCAAGGCAAAGCCCAAAGACCGCGTCTGCGGGAAGGAAAACGAGACAACACACGCCTCGCCCAAAGCGTCTGTCTGATAGCCGCTGAGCACGTGCCATAAGTCATGCACGTCGCGCATCCGCCGGCCATACCACGCATAGGGATGCAGCGAGTCGATTTCATCGCCCGTCGCGCGGCTTTCCTCGGCCAAACCTTCCGCCGAAATTTTGCGCCCCTGCACAAAAGCGAGATAAGCGCGGCCCACACTGCCTTCGGGAAGTTTGGCCAAAGTTTCGTGGTCATCCAAAATGGGCTGCAACTCCACCCGGTCATAGGCAATGCGACCGCCTTCTTGCGAGCGAAGCAAGCGCGCATAGCCATTCGGGATCGAACGGCCAGATAGCGCACGCATGATTTCAAAAACGGCTTTGGTGTCTTCTTTATTGTTCAACAAGCGGCTGATGCCACGTGCTGCTGCACCAAAGTCGTAACCGATACGGGAGAGGAGAGTTTCTGTCATAGGCTCCACCTAACAAAATTTCGCAGCGTCGTAAAGTGACGCCTACGTCATTTTTGTAAAATAGTGGTGAACTAGTCCTGATCTTCCGGCTTTTCCTCAGGTTTAATGGCAATGCCGCGCTTGGCTAAGGCCTCACGCAGCAGCACTTCGACTTGCACATTGGCCGAGCGGAACTCGGCAGCCGCCAGCCGCTCTACCGCGCTCAGCACCTGCGGGCTGATGCGCAATAGAAACGGTTTGCGGGGCTTGGCGGCCATGTCTCACCCTGCCCTAATAGAGCGTGCCAGTATTGACGACCGGTTGGGCTTCGCGGTCGGCACATAAGACGACCAAGAGGTTTGAGACCATCTGGGCTTTGCGTTCCTCGTCCAGGGTCACCACGCCACGGACTGACAATTGCTCCAGCGCGCTTTCCACCATGCCGACGGCCCCCATGACGATGAGTTGTCGGGCGGCCAATATGGCTTGGGCTTGCTGGCGCTTCAACATGGCACCCGCAATTTCAGTGGCATAGGCCAAGTGCGAGATGCGGGCTTCGTCAACCGCCATCCCGCCAACTGCCAAGCGCTGGTTCAAACGCTGCCCCAACAAGGTCGCAACATCTTCGGCGTGGCCGCGCAAAGTCAGCTCGCCCTCAGCAGCATGGTCATAGGAATAATGGGCGGCGATATCGCGCAGCGCGGTATCAATTTCAATCCGGCTAAAGCGCTCATAATCATCGACATCGAACAAAGCCTGCGCCGAATCCTGCACGCGCCAGACCACATTGGCGGCGATTTCAATCGGATTGCCGTCCTTGTCATTCACTTTTAACTTGTCGGACGTCACGTTTCGGACACGCATGGAGATTTTCTTGCGCGTCAACCAAGGCCAAACCCAGCGCAAACCCGTCGCACGATCCGTCCCCCGATAGGCACCAAACAACAAAATTGCCACCGCTTCATTGGGTTGAATGGAATAAAAGCCGCAAAGACCAAAGACACTCAGGCCAATCATCATCGACGCGAGGGCCAAATTGGCATCCTCATCGCCAGACACGATTAGATAAATCGACACAATGATTGCGAGCACAAAGGCGAGAAACATTGGCACGCCAGGCATAGACAATGTTGGACGCTCTTCAGTGCGATTAATTTCGGTTCGAGACATCTCAAACTCCTCTTCTCACTATCAATATGATATCATATTGTGATCATAATGCAAGCGGAAAGGGAACTTTGCCCTCTGTCGTCCCCGATGGCGCAGCCAATCGGGGATCTTGTGCCGCAAAGTCCCACGAAGGTCCCCGCTCGCAGCTAACGCTTCGGCGGGGATGACATCGTGGGGGTACCGCCTCAATCCACCAAACCACTCTCCAAAATACGGGCGCGAATGAATTCATGGGCCAATTCGGGCGTCGCGGCGCGCAAGGCACCCGCACGCCACAGGTCAAACAGCCCATGTGCTAAGCCCCATGCCGTGAAGACGCGATTACGTATCGCCTCCTCCTCTGCCCCATCATCAAAGGCTTGCATGGCTAAGGCAATTACACGGCGAACCTGTTGGCCCGGAACGGGTTCGGCCAATAAAGCTGCTGCCCGAAGAGAAAACATCAGGCGGTAGAGGCTGGTTTCGTCAAAAGCAAAGCGCAAAAAGCCCTCAATGAGCGACAGAGCGGTTAACGCACCCCCTCTTGGAATACGCTCTGCCAATAGCGCAAACCCCTCGCCCGCGACTGCCTGTTTCAGCGCATCCTTATCGGCGAAATAGCGATAAAGGGCCCTGTGGCTTACGCCGAGTTCGGCAGCCAGCTCCCGCACGGTTGGCAATTCATCCTCGCCACGACGCAGACGCGCCACCACGGCCGCAAGTGCTGCCTCCTTTAGGGCACCGTGGTGATAAGGCTGATCCGAGTCGGGCTTGGGCATGATCAGGCCATCTTTAAGCCAGCAAGCGCGCCTGACAACCGCCTTGACAGCCGACGCGCTCAAAATGTATCCACTGGATACATTTTGGAGTCAAAGCCATGTATGAGATGATCAAAAGCCATTTGGCGGGTGCCGTACCCTTTGCCATCACCACGGGAGTCACGCTTCTCGACATTGGCGCGGGTGAGGCTACGGCCAGTCTGGAACAGCGTCCCGAAGTCAATAATCATATCGCAAGCCTGCATGCAGGGGCCTTGTTCACCTTGGGCGAAGCCGCGTCGGGCGCGGCTATGAGTGGAGCGTTCGTCGAACAATTGCTGCAGCTTCGCCCCATCGCCACCGATGCGTCGATTGACTATGTTAAAATCGCCAAGGGTACGATCACCGCGAGAGCGAAAACCAGCGAACCAGGCCCTGACCTGGTGGCCCGTCTGGCAGCGGACGGGAAAGTCCGGTTTCAAGTCGATGTGACATTGAGCAATGAAAGCGATCAAGAAGTGGCCCGCATGAAAGTAGGGTGGCTGGTTTCTGCGCGCTAACCAAGCGACTTTGGGCCGATCCTAACCGCCGCAGCTTTGGGGGTGGATAGATTGGGGGTGAAGGAGTGCTTGAGCGCAAAGATGTCATCTCCGAGGACGCAGCCAAGCGGGGACCTCCTGCCGCAAAGTCCTACGAGTTCCCCGCTCTCCACTTCGTTCCGGCGGGGACGACAGTTTTTGGATAGTTTTTTGTCTGGAAGCGGTTTTGGTGATCCCTTTGGTCCACCAAACCGCTAACGAAATTGTTTCTGCGACATCTGCGTAGTCAAGTGCGCACCTTTGCTGCGTCGCGACGCGATCCGTTTTCTCAGAAAACGGACACTTGACGACCCAGATGTCGCGACCATCCTCAATGATCCATTTTGGTGAAACAGGGTTTCCACCAAAATGGGTCTAGAAGAAAAGCAGGCCCTTGGACCGGGCCACATCATCGCAAAATGGCCAAAAGCGCAAAGCAAACAAACAATCCCGGCTGGCAGGGCCAACCGGGATACATTATTCTTCGATGAGGAAACAGGCTTAAGCGGCGCGTGTTGCCAAAGTTCCGGTCAATTTCTTGATGGCTTCTTCACGGTTGACGCTTTCGATCGCAGCCACTTCGCGGGCCATGCGGTCGAGGGCGG